>CAXXWA010000029.1:0-420000 GCA_963662815.2 uncultured Amylibacter sp. | reverse complement strand
CCTCTCTCTGCGTGATATCGGAGTATTTGAGTCTGGACATGTTCGGCCTCCTCCCTGCCAAACGGCGTTCATGTTTCAGATTGGCGTATTCGCGCAGGCTTGCAACTGCAAGACAAATGGAGTCACGCATTCGTTGGAAATGTTTCAGTGCGGGCCCTCTGCAGGCGGCCGGATGCGCGGCCCTGTCAGCCGGGACGGATGATGTCGTCGGGGCCGAGGCGGTAGGCCTTGCCGAATCCGGCGTTGAGAAACGCTGTCTCGACATCCATGCGCACCAGGCGGAAGTCGGCGAATGCCGCGTAGATCCGCGCCTCGGGATGTGTTTCCAGGAATAGTTCGCGCAACGCCCCGTGCTCGGCAGCATCCCGCCGGATGAACTCGGCGCGGCCGGTGACGGTCAGCCTTGGATGCGAAAGCGGGTCGCCATGGGCCTCCGGTTCTCCGAGCAGCAGCGAGCAAGCCGGGTTGGCGCGGAGCGCATGCGTGTGCTGGGACAATTCCGAGACAAGAAGGACGGGCCGGCCGTCGGGCGCGCTGCCCGTGGAGACGCGCGTGACAAAAGGGCTGCCGGTCTCCGGGTCGATGACGCCAAGCGACCCGAACCGCGCGCCGGCCAGGAGACTCCGCGCCAGTCGGCGGGCGTTGCGGGTCGTCTCCAGGATTGGGCTTCGGGGAGGCATGATTCGGTAGATTCCCCGCATGTTCCGATACCGTACCGGCGCGGATTCCCGCCCGGCGTCGAGAGCCGGCGCCGCGGCGCTGCGTCTTCCCGCCCCGGCGGCAGCCTTGCCCCTCTTGCGGGAACTGTCCCGCAATCGATGAGCATCGCGCGCCTCGCCTCCGACACGCGAGCGCCCCGATCCAAAAGGTTGAGCGTCGGCGCGAGCGGGTATACGTTTCGCCGCGCGGACCTCGCCGCATCGACCGCGAGACCGCAGCGTAATGTTAGCGAATCCCGGATAGCCGGGGAAGGGAGGAAGGGCATGTCACGCGATCTGGCGGCTTTCGCGGCCGAGAAAGACGTTCGTTACTTCATGATTTCATTCACCGATCTGTTCGGGGTGCAGCGAGCCAAGCTGGTCCCTGCCGAGGTCATAGCCGACATGCAGGAGGAGGGCGCCGGGTTCGCCGGGTTCGCAGCGCATCTCGACATGACGCCGGCCCATCCGGACATGCTGGCGGTTCCCGACCCGGCGAGCGTCATCCAGCTGCCCTGGAAACCGGAAGTCGCATGGGTCGCGGGCAACTGCGTGATGGAGGGCGAGACGGTCGCGCAGGCGCCCCGGAATGTTCTCTGCCGGCTGATCGATGAGGCGGCGGAGCGCGGGTTCGAAATCAAGACCGGAATCGAGGCGGAGTTCTTCTTGACGAACGCCGACGGCACGGAAATTTCGGACCCGCATGATACTTCCGACAAGCCATGCTACGACCAGCAGGCGCTAATGCGCCGCTACGACGTGATCCGGGAAGTCTGCGACCACATGCTGCAACTCGGCTGGGGGCCCTACCAGAACGATCACGAGGACGCGAACGGCCAGTTCGAAATGAACTTCGAGTTCGACGGCGCGCTCGCGACGGCGGACAAGCATTCCTTCTTCAAGTTCATGGTCAAGTCCGTGGCCGAGCGGCACGGGCTTCGCGCCACCTTCATGCCGAAGCCGTTCGAGAGGCTGACCGGCAACGGGTGCCACGCGCACATCTCCGCGTGGCGCAGGGACGACGGGACGAACGCCTTCGAGGACAATGAAGCGGAACTCGGACTGTCGGACACGGCCCGCCACTTCCTTGGCGGCATCATGGCGCACGCGACCGCGATGACGGCGATCACCAACCCGACGGTGAACTCCTACAAGCGGATCAACGCCCCGGTCACGCATTCGGGCGCGACATGGGCGCCGAACACGGTGACGTGGTCGGGCAACAACCGGACCCACATGGTCCGGGTGCCGGGCCCGGGCCGATTCGAGCTTCGGCTCGCGGATGGTGCCACCAATCCCTATCTGTTCCAGGCGGTTATCATCGCCGCGGGCCTCCTCGGCGTCGAAGACGAGGCGGACCCCGGGCGGCGCCTCGACATCGACATGTATGCCGAAGGTCACAAGGTCCGCGGCGCGAAGCGCTTGCCGCTGAACCTCCTCGACGCGCTCAGGGAACTGGACCGCGACAGGAAGCTGAAGGCGGCGCTCGGGTCCGAGTGCGCAGCCGCGTTCCTGAAGCTGAAGCGGCAGGAATGGGACAGTTTCGCGGCGCATTTTTCCGCCTGGGAACGCGAGCACACGCTGGACGTCTGACCTCCGGCGGCCAGCCCCGGGACCGGACTCCGGGGCTTTGGCCGGAAGGGATACCGGCTGTCTGCAGACCGGATTGCCGGCCGCTCCGACTGGCGCCGGTCTTCCGGCAGCCGTTCCCGTCTTGCTCCGGAGCGGCCCTCGTGTCCTCTCGGCGGGGGCTGTTTTCGCCGGCGGCGGGCGCAGCGATCAGTCCTCCAGGCCGTCGTCCGCGAGAAGCCAGCCGAAGACCGCCGTCGCCACGACCGCGCCCGCGAGCTGGGCAAGAATGAATGCCGGTGCGTGCGTCGGCAGAATTCCAGAGAAACTGTCCGTCAGGCATCTCGCGATCGTCACGGCCGGGTTCGCGAAGGACGTCGAGGAGGTGAACCAGTAGCCTCCTGCAATGAACATCCCGACCGCCCACGGCGTTGCTTGGGGCCGGAAGCGGACGGAACCGAGAATCACCATAAGCAGTCCGAATGTTGCGATGAACTCTCCGGTCCATTGACCGATCCCGGTCCGCGAATTCACCGAAAGCGAGAAGGCTGGCGCGTCGAACATGACATGGGCGGCCAGCACGCCGGCGATTCCGGCCGCGATCTGGACCGCGACGAAAAGCAGCGCGTCCTTCGCGGCGACTTCCCGCCTGATCAGGAAGGCGAGCGTCACGGCCGGGTTGAAATGGGCGCCGGAGATCGGGCCGAAGACCAGGATCAGCACTGTCAGGACAACCCCGGTCGCGATGGAATTCCCGAGGAGCGCGAGCGCCGCGTTTCCGCCGGCGAGCGATTCGGCCATGATTCCCGAGCCGACGACGGTGGCCAGGAGGAAGGCTGTGCCGAGGGCTTCGGCGACCAGCCGCCGCGGCAATGCGACAGGGTTCGACATGATTGGTTTCCCCGATAGCCTTGCTGATTGGCCGCTGCCGGTCAGTTCGCCTTGCCGATTTCGTCGAGGGGCGTCCGGAGAGTCAACTCGCCGAGATACTCGAGCGGCAGGCTGGCGAACAGCGAGATGCGGTTGCCGAGCACTCGGCAGGCTTCGGCGAATGCGATGGCAATCTCCTTTTCATTGTCCTCCACCGCCGCAGGATCCTCGATGCCCCAATGCGCCGTCATCGGCCGGCCCGGCCAGGCGGGACAGACTTCCTGCGCAACGTTGTCGCAGACCGTGAAGCCGTGAAGCCAAAATTCATCTTGGGCGCGGCCGGATCGGCAAATTCGGCCAGTCCTTCGACCTCGGTTCCGTGACGCCGTGGTTCAGCTCGCGAAGGAGCTTGAGCGCCAGAGGATTGACCTTTCCGGTCGGATGGCTTCCGGCGCTGAAGCCGTTGAGCCGGTCCACGCCCTTCCGGGCCATGATGGCCTCCGCCATGATGCTGGGCGCGGAATCGCCGGTGCAGAGGAAAAGGTCATTGAAAGGCTGTCCCTTTTCCCGGCCACCTTCCGCATCCGCCGTCCTGTTCCATGCACTGTCCGGTTCTCCCACGTCCCTGCCTCCTCTTCCGAGTTCGGTGCAATTTCTCCGGCGATCATCCGGGGAATCGTCGGCACGGCCATGTATCACGGCCGCTTGACAAAATTGTGACAGTCCGCGCCAACATTTCCGTAATGATACCCCGGGCGCCACTCCGAAGTGCAACGCACTGTCTTCCCCCCTGTTCGGAAAGGAGCAGTTAAGACACCCCCCTAACAACCCTGTCCATAAACAGGCTTCAACCCATTGCGGACAGGGATGCGGACGGCGTTGATGGACAGGCAGGGCAATGGCAAGATCCTTTGCATGTCTCAGGGTCTCCACACCAGAGCAGACTACCGAATACTAGGTGCAGGAAATAACGGCTTAGGATTTCCGGGTCGAGCTGCACCGCATCGTCACCGAAACCATCTCGGGAAGCGTCGCCATCAGCCAGCGGCCGGAATTCGCGAGGCTTGCCGACAGGCTCGAGCCCGGAGATGTCCTGGTCGTCAAGCTCGACCGCTTCGGGTGCAACGCCATGGATGCCGCAGACACGGTGGCAGGCCTCGATGCGGCCGGCATCAGGGTTCACTGCCTGGCTCTCGGCGGTGTCGATCTCGTCAGCGCGGCGGGCAAGCTCACCATGTACGTTATCAATGCGGTGGCTGAATTCGAGCGCGATCTCCTCATGGAGCGCACCCGGGCCGGCCTTCGCCGCGCTATGTCCCAAGGCAGGCATCCCGGCCGGCCGCACCGCCTTTCCGGCGGGGAGCGGCAGTGTCGGCGCTCGAACTCCTGGTCACCGGCGCCAGCATCTCCTGGTTCGCCCGGAACTTCGACACCAGCCGCCAGACCATCGTGCGCGAGAGAGATGGAGATCCTACCCAGGGTCCGGAATGAACCAGTCATGTTCCGGATCTGCTTGTTCGCGCTTGATCCGGGTCAACCATGACTGCAGGCCGTTGCAGACTTGGGTGATTCTGGCTCACGGGGTAAGGCAGGTCGCCAGAACCAAAAACGAAAGGGGTGGCCCGGCCACCCCTTCGCATCTGATTCCCGCCGAAGCGGGCAGCGGACACGGAACAGGCCCACGCCGCAACTGGAGCGAATGTATGCCATTTGGCTTAGGGTTTCAACATCCGGATTCGCCGTCAGCGCGCATGGTCGGGACGCGGCAGTCGCTTGAGGACCAGAGCGACGATCTTGTTGAAATCTGCCTGTCCAATCCGCAACGCCACGCGCCCCGGCAGATGCAGCCGGCTCACAGCGACCGTAGTCGGGTAATCGCAAATCACCCATGACCGTTGCATGCTCGGTATGTCAATTGGGTAGGCCATGCGGTTGTCCGGCTGGGATTTCGTCGTGAGTGGCAAAACCGTGACATTGCCATAACGGGTGGGCGTTCGCGACAGGATCAGGACGGGCCGGCGTTTCCAGAACTCGGGAAGTTGCGCGTCCAGGGGAAAGTCGCACCAATAGATCTTTCGGATCCGCGGGACCTGTCGGATCCTGTGCGGCACGCGGGGCGGCAGTCTGTCTTCAGTCATCGCTCTGGCCCTCACTGTCTTGTTCGCCCGCATCAGGGACAGGGGTTATGTTCAGGCCACCACGAGCATAGATTTCCGACAGTTCCTCAATGCGGGTCAATTCTCGTTCGATGAACACGTCCCTTGAATGCCAAGGCATAGGGAAACCCTCATCACCCATTTCAGCCCAACGCGACACCAACGCCTCCTCCTGCGCGGCCGGATCGCACTCGGCAAGCGCAAAATAGCCATGCTCTTCAGGACCGCGCATCCAGAGTGCACTCCCATTCAGGCTGATCATGAAACGGAGCGGCAGTTCATGCTGATCAACCATTTTGGCGAGCCGTGACAATGTCTCCACAGTGGAGTTGGCAACAATACGTTCTTCCAACTTCTTGCTGTTCTATGGCGAGAAAGCTGCCAACGCGTGCTCCGCAGCTTCACGCGGTGGTACGTACTAGGCGCTGCCTTGCCGGGTCTGCCCGATCTCCGGTCCGGCGTGGGCCCGCTCGCACCTGCAGTCCGGCTGCGACCGGTTCCCGCCGTCTTCCCGGCCAAGGCTCTCGGAAGACGCCGCGCGCCGATGCTCGCAGGCCGTGAGTTAACGGCAGATGTTGCTGGCGATGCTGGCGAATTCCGGGAGGAGTCGGCGTTGCAGCGGCCGCTCGGAACGGCGCGAGTCCCTGCAATCCGGCAGCGGCAAGGACGCCCGATTTCGGGAGACCGGTACAGGTCAGGCAGCGTGTCCGCCGGCAGGCCGTGCAAAACCGGGACTTCGCCGGTCCTCGACCAACCTGCGTCGCGCCGCGGCCGGACGCGCCGGTTGAGGAACGATCTGCCTGACGGCCGGTTCGGTTCGAATTTTGCCGCGCGGCAATTGAAATTCCGGACAACCTGTGCATTTTGTCGTTTCCGGCAATTTCGGCTGTGTTCAGTGCAGGGGACTCTGAATTGTGGAAGTGGATTTTCTGTTCCATCGTCGGACGCATCATCCGCAAGGGTGCAATTGAGGTCGTATTCGACAATGGAAGGACATTTCGGGCGGGAGAGGGCGGTTCCGAACCCGTGACCGTGCGAATTCGGGATGCCGGTTTCGTCCGGAAATTCGTGCTGAACGCCGAGCTCGCGCTCGGCGAGGCCTACATGGACGAGTCGATCACCATCGACGGCGACGACATCTACGGCCTCCTCGACGTGATCACCCGTAATCTCGATGACGGCGAAGACGTGCTTTACCGCCGCATTCTCCATCGGCTGCGGGTGCTCGCCCGTGCCGCCACGCAGTACGCGCCCGCCAGCCGCGCAAGGCGAAACGTCTCGCACCACTACGATCTTTCCAACGAATTCTACGGGATGTTCCTCGACGAGGACCGCCAGTACAGCTGCGCCTATTTCGCGGAACCGGACATGAGCCTCGAAGCGGCGCAGCTTGCGAAGAAGCGGCACATCGCGGCAAAGCTTCTCGTCGAGCCCGGACAGGATGTCCTCGACATCGGCAGCGGCTGGGGCGGCATGGCGATTACCCTTGCCGAGGAAAACGGCGCGCACGTCACCGGCATCACGCTCTCGGAAAAGCAGCAGGCGCTGGCGGAGGAGCGGGCTCGCGACCGGCAGCTCGCCGACAAGGTCCGCTTTGAACTTTGCGACTACAGGGAGGTCAAGGGCCAGTTCGACAGGATCGTGTCCGTCGGCATGTTCGAGCACGTGGGGTTGCCGCACTACCGCGAGTTCTTCCGCCACTTGCGCAGGATGCTCAGGGACGACGGGGTTGCGCTGCTGCACACCATCGGCCGCCTCGACGAACCTGGCACGACGAACGCATGGATACTGAAGTACATCTTTCCCGGGGGCTACGTCCCTGCTCTGTCGGAGGTGATGGCCGCGATCGAGAAGGAGCGGCTCAAGGTCACCGACATCGAGATCCTGCAGTTGCACTACGCCGAAACGCTCCGCTGCTGGCGCGAGCGTTTCGAACGGAATCTCGACACCGTCAGGGAGATGTTCGATGAACGGTTCTGCCGGATGTGGCGCTTCTACCTGACCGCCTGCGAAATCACCTTCCGCAACCGCACGCAGGTCGTGTTCCAGATCCAGATCGCGCGGCGGAAGACCAGCGTTCCCGCGACCCGCGACTATCTCTATCATGATGTTCCGGCGACCTTCTAAGCCGAGGCATGCCCTCCTGCCGGAACGCCGGCGCGGTTTCGCAGCGCGGTGTTTTGCCGATCGTGCCAGTCCGCTGCGCTGCCGCGGGCCGGACAGGCGGCGAACTCGAGAGCCGGCCGCGACGACGGCCCTGAGGTGACGCGAACCGGCCTTCCGCGCCTCGACGCGCTCGAGGCGGAATCCATCGAAATCCTGCGCGAGGTCGAGGCTTCCTTCGAGAAGCCGGTCATGCTCTATTCCGTGGGCAAGGACAGTTCCGTCATGCTGCGCCTCGCCGAAAAGGCCTTCCACCCGTCCCGGCCGGCATTCCCCCTTCTCCACGTGGACACCACGTGGAAGTTCCCGGAAATGTACGCGTTCAGGGATCGCGCCGCAGCGGATGCGGGCATGGACCTCGTCGTCCATGCGAACCCGGACGGCATCGCTCGCGGCATCGGCCCGATCTCCCACGGCGCGACGCTGCACACCGACGTGATGAAGACGCAGGCACTCAGGCAGGCGCTCGACGGCCACGGATTCGATGCGGCGATCGCCGGCGCGCGGCGGGACGAGGACATGTCGAGGGCGAAGGAACGGGTGTTTTCCCTGCGCAGCAGGTCCCATCGCTGGGATCCGAAGAACCAGCGTCCGGAACTCTGGCGGCTCTACAACACGGGTCTCGGCGAGGGAGAGTCCATGCGCGTGTTCCCTCTGTCCAACTGGACCGAACTGGACGTCTGGCAGTACATCGAGCGGGAGGAAATTCCCGTGGTTCCGCTCTACTTCGCCGCGATGCGCCCCGTTGTCCGGCGCGGCGGCATGCTCGTCATGGTCGCCGACGCGCGGCTTCCGCTCGAGCCCGGGGAACGGCCGGAAACGCGGAGGGTGCGTTTCCGGACGCTCGGCTGCTACCCGCTGACGGGCGCCGTCGAATCCGATGCCGGGAGCGTCGGCGCCATCATCCGCGAGCTCCGGTCCGCGAGGAGCTCCGAACGGCGCGATCGCGCCATCGACCGCGACCAGGCGAACTCGATGGAACGCAAGAAGCAGGAGGGCTACTTCTGATGCAGCCGGCCCCGGACGTCCGGCGCGAGCGCGACATCCTGCGCTTCGTTGCCTGCGGCAGCGTGGACGACGGGAAGTCGACCCTGATCGGCCGGCTGCTGTTCGAATCCGGGAATGTTCCCGGCGACGAGATGGCGCGCGTCCGCGCCGACAGCAGACGGCACGGGACCTGCGGCGGCGACGTCGACCTTGCGCTCCTGGTCGACGGGTTGCGGGCGGAACGGGAGCAGGGGATCACCATCGACGTCGCGTACCGGAGCTTTTCCACCCCCCGGCGCTCGTTCATCGTCGCCGATGCGCCGGGGCACGAGCAGTACACGCGCAACATGGCGACCGGCGCCTCGACCGCCGATGCGGCGCTGGTCCTGGTCGATGCGGAAAGGGGAGTCGTGTCGCAGACCCGGCGGCACAGCGCGATCCTGTCGCTGATGGGCGTTCCCCGGGTGATTCTGGCGGTCAACAAGATGGACAGAGTCGCCTGGTCGGAGGATGCGTTCCGGCGAATCGACGGTGCCTACCGGAAGTTCGCGGCGGATCTCGGATTTGCCGGGGTGGAGAGCATTCCCGTTTCGGCGCTGACCGGCGCGAACGTGGCGGCGCGTTCGGAGGAGACGAGCTGGTACGCCGGCGAAACGATTCTCGGAGCGCTCGAGGCGGCGGACGTTCCGGGAGGTTGCGACGCGCAGCCGTTCCGGATGCCGGTCCAGTGGGTCAACCGGCGCGATTCCGCGTTCCGCGGATTCGCCGGCACGATCGCGTCGGGACGGGTCTCGCCCGGAGACGCGGTTCTCGTCTGCCCGGGCAGCCGGGAAGCGACGGTGGCGCGAATCGTCACTCGCGGCGGCGACCTCGAATCGGCGCGTGCAGGCCAGGCCGTCACCCTGACCTTCGCCGAGGACGTCGATGCCAGCCGCGGCGATGTCATCGCGTCGGCCTCACACCCGCCCGGGAGAAGCGACCAGTTCGCCTGCAACGTCATCTGGATGGACGAGAGCGAACTGCTTCCCAAGCGGCAGTATCTCCTGAAGATCGGCACCTGCGCGACCGGCGCCCAGGTTACCGCGCTCAAGCACAGGCTGAGCATCGACACGCTCGAACGCGCCGCTGCGAGAACGCTCGGATTGAACGATGTCGGCTGCTGCAACATCATTCTCGACAGGAACGTCGCGTTCGATCCGTACCGGGAGATTCGGAAAACGGGCGGGTTCATCCTGATCGACCGCTTCACACGGGCGACGGTCGGCGCCGGGACAATCGACTTCGCGCTCCGCCGCGCGTCGAACCTGACGAAACATGCGCTCGCCGTCGACAGGTCGACGCGCGCCGCGCAGAAGGACCAGGCCGCGCGCGTCCTCTGGTTCACGGGACTATCGGGGTCCGGCAAGTCGACGACCGTGAACGAGGTGGAGCGCCGGCTCCTTGCCATGGGCCGGCACAGCTACGTCCTCGACGGAGACAACCTGCGCCACGGCCTGACCAAGGATCTCGGATTCACCGAGGCGGACCGCGCCGAGAACCTGCGCCGCGTGGCCGAGGTCGCGAAGCTCCTGGCCGATGCCGGACTGATCGTTCTTGTCTCGGTGATCTCGCCTTTCCGGGCCGATCGCCTGATGGCGCGGGAGCTGATGGAGGACGGAGAGTTCATCGAGGTTTTCGTCGATGCGCCGCTCGAAGTCTGCGAGGAGCGCGATCCCAAGGGTCTCTACCGCAAGGCGCGGGCCGGGGAGATCGCCAACTTCACAGGAATCGACAGCCCGTACGAGGCGCCCGAGTCGCCGGATCTCGTGCTGGACTCCGCCAACTGCGCCCCGGAGGAGCTGGCCGACCAGGTCGTCGGGCATCTTCTGTCCCGCGAGGCGTCCGGTGCGTGACGCATACGGAATCGGGAGCGGGGAGCGCGCGGGCGCCAGCAGTCCCGACGCTGTCAGGATGAGCTTCACCGGCAGCGCCCGCGAATACTTCGGCATCTGGATCGTAAACCTCTGCCTCTCGATCTTCACCCTCGGGATCTATTCCGCCTGGGCCAAGGTCAGGACCCGGCGCTTCTTTCTCGGACACACGGGCATCGGCGGACGAACGTTCGACTACCACGCAACGGGGCTGCAGATCCTCGTCGGCCGGCTGATCGTGATCGCGCTGCTGATTGCCTGGTCGATCGCCTCGCGCATGTCGCCGGTCGTGGCGGCATTCGGGATCGTCTTCATCTTCGTGATGCCTTGGCTGATCAACCGGAGTCTGAGGTTCAACGCCGCGATGACGAGCTGGTCGAACGTGCGCTTCCGCTTCGAGGGGCAGTACTGGCGGGCGTTTCTCGTCTTCCTGCTGTACCCGTTCCTCTGCATCTTCACGCTGTATCTGGCTTATCCTTATGCCGCCCGCGCCGGATTCAGGTACCGGATAGGACGGCACAGGATCGGAGACCACGGCTTCGCGTTCGACGGCGGAGTCGGGCCCTTCTACGCGGCGTTCGCGATGGCGATCCTCTGGGTGGCCGCGATTTCGGTCGTCGCGATCGTGATTCTCGCGGGCGCACTCCAGGTCTCGCCGGCCTCGCTGGCCGACCTCGGCCGCGGAGCGCCGCCCGGCGACGTGTCGCCGCTGCCGGTTTTCCTGGCCTACTTGCTATTCGTTCTTGCCATCGTTCCCGCGTCGACGATCTACACGGCCTATGTCCGCAGGGCGGTCTACGACGGGATGACGCTCGAGGGAGGCCATCGGTTCGAGTCGCGCGCATCCGCGGGCCGAATCGTGATGATCGCGATCAGCAACGCGTTCGCGGTCGCATTGTCGGCCGGGTTGCTGTTGCCGTGGGCGCAGGTCCGCATGGCCCGTTACCTGGTCACGCATACCTGGGTGATCCCCGCCGGCTCCCTCGATGCGTTCCACAGCAGGGCCGAGGCGCGCCAGACGGCCGTCGGCGATGCATACACGGACATCGAAGGCTTCGATGTCGGCCCCGCGATCTGAATTCCCCGGCCCTTCGCCGGCCGGCGACGCGTATTCGGACGGCTCATCCCGGCGGGTCGCCGCGCATCTCCGCCGAACCGGCGGCGGAACGGAGATCGAGCTTGTCGCATCCGGGTCCGGCCAACGCCTGGCGCGGGCCGGCCTCTCGGAGGTGCGCCGGGCGACCCGGCTGGGCAGCCTGCCGTCGGAAGTTGCGTTTCCCGGTGGGTGGCGGTTCCTGAGCGACGATCACCGGGCGATCGACGGACTCCTTGGAACGATGCCCGCGAACCGGCTCCACAGCCTCGAGGCCTTTCGCCCGCGCCTTGCGCTGGTGGTGGTCGCCGTCCTGTTCGGCGCCTTCGCCGTCTGGCGGTGGGGGTTGGGCCTTGCCGTGGCGCTGGCGCTTTCAGTCACCCCTGCAGGGCTGCCGGACGTCATCGACAGCGGTTACGTCCGGATTCTTGACCATACCCTTGCCTCCCCTTCCGGCCTCGCCGGCGAAGAGCAGCGGAAGGTTCGGACGGTCTTCGACCGGCTGCTCGGATTCGCTCCCCAACCGCCCTACGGAGACTACACGCTTCACTTCCGCGGCATGCCCGGGCTCGGTCCGAACGCCCTCGCCCTGCCGGGCGGGACGATCATCGTCAGCGACGAGCTCGTGGAGCAGTTTCCGGACGCCGACATGCAGGCCGGCGTGCTCGCCCACGAGATCTCCCATGTCGGCGAAAAGCACGGGCTCGGGCAGCTCTACCGGAACGTCGGCCTCTTCGCGCTCATCGGGCTCCTCGTTGGCGATGTCGGCCCGGTGCTGGAGGACATGCTCCTCGAGGGCGGCATCCTCCTGTCGCTGTCCTACTCGCGTTCGCAGGAGGCCGAGGCCGACAGGCTCGGCGCCGGCCTCGCAGCGAAGGCCGGCTTCGATCCGGACGGGCTGGCTCGTTTCCTCGACAGCCTGGGTTCGGCCGAAGGCTCTCCCGTGCCCTCCTGGCTGTCGACCCATCCGCCGACGGAAGAGCGGGTCAGGCAGTTGCGGGGGGATTCGGGAGGCGCCCCGGATTCGGTCAGGTAGGTGCGCCGGCGGCGGCGCGTTTCGGCGGCGAGATCGCCTGTTGCCGATCCGCCTGCGACGCGCCCCGCCGGTTGGGCTGCGGGGCCGGAGCGCGGCAACGGCCGCGGCGGAGGATTGCTCCCCTTCCGATCAGCCCCCGCCCGGCGAACTCAGGAGGTCCGCGGAGCCGTGCTCGCCCGGCACATGCCCATGACTTGCGGGTAGTCGAGGTTGTCGTGCTCGTAGAAGTATCGTTCGGCGACGCCGTCCGGCGCAAGATGGTCGATTTCCGAATAGCCAAGTTCACAGAGAAGTCCGGGAACTTCGGGCGGATTGAAACTCGAGACCCACGGTTCGCCGCGGCGGGCGACGAAGGCGGCGCACTTGTCGCGCAGATTCCGCGTCCTTTCGTCCATGCACGCCGGGTCGGAAAGGTAGTCGAATAGCACGGACGATCCCGGCGCCATGCTTGCCGCGATGTTCGAGAGCGTTTGCCGAACGGTTTCCTCCTCCAGGTAGTACGTGACTCCGAACCAGGAGAACACGGCGGGCCGCGACCGGTCGAATCCCGCACGTTCCAGGGCATCGCTCAGAGCCTCTTTGCTGAGATCGCTCCGCACATACCTGACGTTGTCGGGTCTTTTCAGCCCCGTTGCCTGCATCCTCTTGAGCTTGGCTTCCTGGGTTGCTTCCTGGTCGAGCTCGTAAATCGTCAACCGCGAAGCGAAGTCCGTCCGCCTGAGCGCAAACGTGTCGTATCCGGCGCCGATGATGACATACTGGTCTATGCCGTTCTTGACGGCGGTCTCCAGGTAGTCCTCGCCGAACCGTGCGCGCGTGTAGATGACCGGCACGATCGGATAGACGTCCCTTAGCAGAACGTCGATGACGAGGTAGGAAAGCGCCCTGCTGGAAAGCACCGTCCGCCAGAAAGTGCCGCACATCCGGAATGCCAGCTCGTCCCTGAACACGGGAGGGGAAATCTGCTGCAGGTGTCTCGCCCTTGCTGCCGCAACCAGTTCGGCGGTCTTGCTCGGGCGATCCTTCTTCGGGTCGGTAGTACTCATCGGGATTGCCTCCTTGACAGGCATGGCTTGCGTTCGGCATCGGCCAGCGAAGGAACGGACGACTGAGAGTTCATCCTTGGGAGACGGGATGTCAAGTCTCCGCTCCGGCCGCGATGCGCGGCGGTGGGAGCGGCGAACGATTTCCTCCTCCCCACCCGGGACGGAGGACCATGCTCGTAAAGCAAACCTGGGAACGAACTGCCGAATCCCGTCAAGTTCCGTCATCGATTCGGCGAACCGCTCTATCGTCTTCTTCCGGAAGGCATGCAGGACGCAGACCGTCGCCCCGTAGCGGACTGCCGGACGTTTCCGGAACTGTGGCGGAACTCGAACGAAGGAGACGGCGGGTCGCGCGCCTTGGAACGGACGAAGGGTGGAGAATGCGCGGAAAGCGTGGTGAGCCCGACAGGAATCGAACCTGTGACCAACTGATTAAAAGTCAGTTGCTCTACCAACTGAGCTACGGGCCCGGAGACGGGCGGAAACTAAGGTCGGAGGCGACGCCGGTCAAGGGCGCGTTTCCCCGGTGACGGCGACCGCCCCGTCTGGCGCGGAAGGCGCCGATCGGGTATACGCGCCGCCATGCACGCGGAACAGGAACAAGGCCGGAACCTGCACTTCCTGAAAATGCAGGCGCTCGGAAACGATTTCGTGATCATCGACTTGCGAAGGACGGTTTCAGCCGCTCCGGTCGATGCTGAATTCGTGCGCGCCGCCGCCGACAGGCGCCTCGGAATCGGCTTCGACCAGCTTGCCATCCTGCGCGGGGATCCGGATGCGAGCGTCGACGCCGCGGTCGAATTCAGGAACGCCGACGGGTCGCCATCGGCGGCCTGCGGCAACGCCAGCCGCTGCATCGGCCGGATCCTCATGAACGAAACCGGACGCGACCTCGTCCGCATCAGGACGGGCAGGGGCATCCTCCCGGTCCGGATGGCGGGCGACGGCAATGTCTCGGTGAACATGGGAAGCCCGCAGACCGCATGGAAAAAGATTCCGCTGGCGCGCGACGTCGACACCCTGGCGCTGCCGCTCGAGGGCTCGCCCGTCGCCGTCGGCATGGGGAATCCGCATTGCGTCTTCTTCGTGGACGACATTGAGGCGATCTCGCCGGAACGCCGCGGCCCGGCTGTCGAGCGCGACCCGCTGTTTCCGGAACGCACGAACGTGGAATTCGTTCAGGTTCTCGATCGCGGCAACCTGCGCATGCGCGTCTGGGAGCGCGGCGCGGGGGTGACGCCCGCAAGCGGGTCGGGATCCTGCGCGACGGCGGTCGCGGCGCATCTTCGCGGTCTTGCCGACCGTTCCGCGGCGGTTCACCTGGACGGCGGGGTGCTCGCCATCGACTGGACGGATGACGGGGTCTGGATGACGGGGCCCGCGTTTCGGGTCTTCTCGGGGTCGCTTGCGCCGGGGTTCCCGGAGGCCGCATGACCGGATCTCCCGTGTTCTCCACATTCGGTTGTCGGCTGAATGCCTTCGAGACCGAGACGATGCGCAGGCTGGCGGAAGACTCCGGTCTGGGCGACGCCGTCGTTGTCAATACCTGCGCCGTCACCGCAGAGGCAGTGCGCTCGTCGAAGCAGGCGATTCGCCGGCTCCGGCGCGAGAATCCCGCGGCGCTCGTCGTTGCGACCGGTTGCGCGGCGCAAACCGAACCGGAAGGATTCTCGGCAATGCCGGAGGTCGACCATGTCATCGGCAACCCGGAAAAGATGCGCGCGGAGACCTGGCGGCGTCTGGCCGGCGCGCCGGGCGCTTGCGAGAGGATTCGCGTCGGCGACGTGATGCAGGAGCGGCACCTGCCGGTCCGCGCTGTCGACGGTTTCGGGGCGCGGTCGCGCGCCTACCTGCAGGTGCAGAACGGTTGCGATCACCGGTGCACCTTCTGCATCATCCCCTACGGCAGGGGCAACTCCCGGTCGGTCGCTGCGGACGCGGTGGTCGACCAGGTCGCCCGTTTCGTCGACCGCGGATACCGCGAAGTCGTGCTGACCGGAGTCGACCTGACCGCCTGGGGGGCGGACCTGCCGGGCTGCCGCCGCCTCGGAGACCTGGTGCAGCTCGTTCTGGACCGCGTTCCCGGGCTGCCGCGCCTTCGCCTCTCTTCCATCGACTCGGTCGAGGCCGATCCGGCCCTCCTGGACGCAATGGCCTCGGAAGCCAGGTTCATGCCGCACCTTCACCTCTCGCTTCAGTCGGGCGACGACATGATCCTCAAGCGGATGAAGCGCCGGCACAACCGCGACGACGCCGTCAGGTTCTGCGAGGATGTCAGGCGGATCCGGCCCGGCGTGGTCTTTGGGGCCGACATAATTGCCGGATTCCCGACCGAGTCCGACGCCATGTTCGAGAATTCGATGTCTCTGGTCGAGGAGTGCGGGCTCACCTGGCTGCACGTCTTTCCCTTTTCGCCCCGGCGCGGCACGCCGGCTGCGCGGATGCCGCAGGTCGACCGCCGAATCGTCAAGGACCGGGCCCGGCGGCTGCGCGACCTCGGCGACCGGCAGGCCCGAGCCTATCTCGACGCGCAGGTCGGGGGACGCCAGCCCGTTCTCGTCGAAACCCGCGGCACCGGAAGAACGGAGGGATTCGCGGAAGTCGTTCTCGATGCGGAAGCCGTTCCGGGAGAGGTGATCGAGGCCCGAATAATCGGACGGGACGGACGGCGCCTGCGCGCGTCCGCCGCCGCGCCGCTGCCTGGCGCGCGCGCCGCGGCAGCGTGACCGCGCGGTTCGCGCACGCGGGAATCCGGCAGGACCGCACGGCAATGGCGGACCGCCTGCGCGAGCCTGGTTCCCCGTCGCCCGTTCGGTTGCAGCGGGCCGCGACGGATGCGGCTGCGCACCTCGAACTTGACCGAAGGCGGAATTCGCTGTTGTTTGCCCCCGCTTCGGCATGCGCGCGGCCCGGACGCCGCGCTGTTGCGAAGGTGTTCGCAATGCCGCGCGATGCCGATCCGGTCTCCGGTGGCTCCACGCCCTCGAGCCGGAAGCCT
Source organism: uncultured Amylibacter sp. (assembly GCA_963662815.2). Taxonomy (GTDB): domain Bacteria; phylum Pseudomonadota; class Alphaproteobacteria; order Rhodobacterales; family Rhodobacteraceae; genus JAPPHA01. The sequence continues at coordinate 403,474 of CAXXWA010000029.1, read as the reverse complement.
GGATGATCAGGGAAGGACGAGACAGCAGGATGAAACCGGACCTTCCGACCGATGCGATCGCGATCCGGAACGTGGCCAAGCACTTCGGCGACGTTGTCGCCATAAGCGATGCGACCCTCGCCATTCGCGACAGCGAATTCTTCACGCTGCTCGGACCGTCGGGCTGCGGCAAGACGACGCTACTGCGGATGATCGCCGGGTTCGAGGACGTCACGCGGGGCGAGATTCTCCTCTACGGCGAGGAGATCGGGCAGCTGCCGCCGAACAGGCGTCCCGTGAACACGGTCTTTCAGCACTACGCCCTGTTCCCGCACATGACCGTCGCCGAGAACGTCGGCTTCGGCCTCATGATGAAGGGAACCGGCCGCCGGGAAACGGAACGGCAGGTCCGGCGCATGCTCGAACTGGTCAAGCTCGAGGCCCTCGCCGACCGGCGCCCGGTGCAGCTCTCCGGCGGACAGCAGCAGCGGGCGGCGCTCGCCCGGGCGATCGCGCCGGGCCCTAAGGTGCTGCTGCTCGACGAACCTCTCTCCGCGCTCGATCTGAAGCTCCGGCAGGCGATGCGGGTCGAACTCAAGCAGCTGCAGCAGGACACCGGCATCACCTTCGTCTTCGTGACCCACGACCAGGAAGAGGCGCTGGCGATGTCGGACCGGATCGCGGTGATGTCGGACGGGGTCATCCAGCAGATCGGGACGGCCCGGGAAATCTACGATCGCCCGGTCAACCGCTTCGTCGCCAACTTCATCGGCGAAACGAATCTCCTCGACGTCAGGATCACCGATGCGGAAGGCGGACGCTGCCGGTGCGAGTTCGCGAACGGTTTCGCCGTGGAGTGCCTCAGCGAGCGGGCGGTTCCGGCTGGCGCGGCGGGCCACGTCCTCATTCGGCCCGAGCGGATCCGGCTCGAGCCCGAACCGGCCGGGGAGGGCAGGCGGCCCGACCGGCTTGCGGGGGCCGTCGAACAGGCGGTCTACCTCGGCACCGACACCCAGTATTCCCTGACCCTCGACGGGGGCCTGCAGCTCCAGGTGCGGCTGCAGAACGAACTGGGCGGCGAAGGGGGATTCGGCGTGGGCGACCGGGTCGGAGTCCGACTCGAGGAAGGCGCCGTGCGCCTGCTGGACGACTGATGGCGGAAACCGCGGCCCGCAAGCCCGTCTCGGCGTCCTTCCAGCCGCTCCGAACCTGGCTGCTGCTCCCGTCATGGCTGGTGATCGGCTTCTTCCTGCTGGTGCCGGTCCTGATGATGCTGGTCTACTCTTTCCTGACGAAGGAATTCCGGGGCGGCGTGATCTGGGAATTCACCTTCGCCGCCTACGACCAGTTCATCTTCGACCGGGGACTTTTCGGCGACGAGCCGCCGAAGATCGAATGGACCTACATCACCATCTTCGCCCGTTCGATCATCCAGGCGGCGCTGGCCACCCTGTTCTGCCTGGTCATCGGCTTTCCGACGGCTTTCTTCATCGCAACCCGCGGCCCCGACACCCGGTCGATCTGGCTGTTTCTCGTCACCGTTCCCTATTGGGTCAACCTCCTGATCCGCACGGTTTCGATGAAGTTTCTCATCCGCGACAACGGCCCGCTGAACGAACTGCTGCTGTCTCTCGGCGTGATTTCCGAACCGCTGGCGATGATCAACACCGACTTCGCCGTCCAGCTCGGGCTTTTCTATTCGTACCTGCCGTTCATGGTGCTGCCGATCTACGCTTCAGTCGAGCGCTACGACTTCTCGCTCTCGGAAGCGGCCGCCGACCTCTATGCCGGGCGCTGGACGATCCTCCGGCGGGTTCTTCTTCCGGTGGTCCGGCCGGGCATCGTCGCCGGCTGCATCCTGGTCTTCGTGCCCAGCCTCGGCGCCTTTCTCGCGCCGGACCTGCTCGGCGGCGCCAAGAATTTCATGATCGGTTCGCTGATCGAGGAACAGTTCAAGGGGAACGCGGGCAACTGGCCGTTCGGAGCGGCGGCGTCGATGATCCTGCTGACGATGGTGCTTCTTGCCCTCCTGCTGCTTGTCCGGCAGCGCCGGGCGGCGGAAGCGGGCTGAGCGGCGGCGGGGAGAGGATCATGGCGAGCGGAAATCCCGTGAAGCGCTATCCGGAATTCGCCGTCATGGCGGCCGTCTGCCTGGTCGTGCTCTACGCGCCGCTCCTGGTGGTGATGGCCTACAGCTTCAACGCCTCGCAATCGATCACTGTCTGGGGAGGGTTCAGCCTGCGCTGGTACGAGGACGTTTTCTTCGGGTTGGAGGCGGCCAAGTTCAAGACGGCGGCCTGGAATTCGCTGACCATCGCCACTGCCGCCGCGACCGCCGCGACCGTCATCGCCACCGCCGCCGCGATCGGCATGATTCGCGGCGGTGCCTTTCGCGGCCGGCAGGCGAGCTTTGCGCTCCTGTCCATGCCCATCATGGTCCCGGAAATCGTCACCGCAGTGGCGACGCTCGTGTTCTTCAGCGCCATTGGCTTCACCCTCGGCTACAACTCGATCCTGGTCGCCCACATCGTCTTCTGCATTCCCTTCGCCTACCTTCCGCTGTCGGCAAGGCTCGAAGGCATCGAGAGCGTCTACGAGGAGGCGGCGATGGACCTCTACGCCAGCCGCTGGCAGGTCTTCGTGCATGTTCTGCTTCCCCTGATGGCGCCGGGCATTCTCGCCGGCTTCCTCCTCGCCTTCATCATTTCGCTCGACGACTTCATCATCACCAACTTCATCAAGGGCGCGGGAGTGGAGACATTGCCGACGGCGATCTTCGGCGCGGTCAAGCAGGGCATCAAGCCAAACATCATGGCTCTGTCGACGATCATGTTGCTCCTGTCGCTCGTGTTGGTTACCGTGTCCTACATGGTGGGCCGGATCGGCCAGAAGCCTGGGCAGGCGCCTCGCGGCGCCGGCGCGGACGACGCGGCGACGGCCCAGGCGGAAGGCAAGTGACGGTGACATCTACCGAGCGGTCGGAGGCCGGGCAGACACTCGATTGCCGACGATCCGAAACGAACATGGAGAATTATTTATGACCAGCAAGAACCGCTTGAACTTCGGAACTGCGGCGATCGCCGCCGCCGGCCTCCTTGCCGGGAGCGCCTCGGCGGAAGGAAACTTGTCCGTCTACCATTGGTTCGAATACATTCCGCAGGAGCTTCTCGACAAGTTTTCCGAGGAAACCGGCATCGAGGTGATCATGGACACCTACGATTCCAACGAGGCCATGCTCGCGACTCTCAAGGCCGGCAAGCTCGGCTCCTACGACGTTGCCGTTCCGGGCGACTACATGGTGGAGATCATGATCGGCGAAGGGATGCTCGACACGATCGCCGACGGCGAACTGGCGAACATCGGCAACGTCGAGCCGCAGTGGCTGGACGTGCCCTTCGATTCGGGCCGGAAGCACTCCATTCCCTACCAGTGGGGTTCGACGAGCTTCTCGGTCAACCGCGACGTCTTCGCCGGCGACATCCGGACCACCAGCATCGTCTTCGATCCGCCGGACGACCTGAAGGGCCGGATCAACATCCTCGATTCCCAGGGCGAGGTCATGCTGCTCGCCGCGATGCACCTCGGAATTCCGCAGTGTTCGACGGATCGGGAGCAGCTCAAGGCGCTTGACGAACTCCTGCAGTCCGCGAAGCAGCACTGGGCGTCCTTCAACTCGGACGGCGCGAAGGACGTGCTGGTCTCGGGCGATGCGGCCGTCGGCATGATCTGGAACGGATTCTCGGCGAAGGCCCGCGCCGAGGGCGCCAACATAGAGTACTCCTATCCGCGCGAAGGGCTGATCGTCTGGATGGACAACGTCGTGCTGCTCAAGGACGCGCCGAACAGGGCGAACGCCATCCGGTTCATGGACTTCCTGCTGGAACCCGAGAACATCGCGGCAGTGACCAACTTCGCCCAGTACAGCGCCGGAGTCATGGGGGTCACCGATCTCCTTGCCGACGAGCTCAAGTCGCAGCCAGAGTCGATTCCGCCCGCCGACGCGCCGGCCGGCACCTTCGTTCAGGTCTGCGACCAGGCGACCCAGGAAGTCTACGACGCAATCTGGACGCGGCTGAAGAAGTAGGCCCGCGCGGCCCCGGCCGCCGGATCTCGGGGGGAGGCGCGGACGGCCGCGCCTCCCCGAATCCCTCCGACTGCTGGTCAGGTTCCGACCGAATGCCTCGATCGCCGGCACACGACATCCTCTTCGAACCCGTCGATATCGGCCCGGTGAGGGCGCGAAACCGCTTCTACCAGGTCCCGCACTGCAACGGCATGGGCTACCGGGATCCGACGGCGCTCGCCCACATGCGCGGGGTCAAGGCGGAGGGCGGCTGGGCCGTGGTCTGCACGGAACAGGTCGAGATACATCACACCTCCGACATCAACCCCTACATCGAACTGCGGCTCTGGGACGACCGCGACATCCCCATGCTCGCGAAGATGGCCGACAAGATCCACGAACATGACGCGCTCGCGGGGATCGAACTCGCCTACAACGGGCTGAACGGACCCAACCTCTACGGTCGCGAGGTTCCGCTGGCGCCGACCGGACTTCCGGTTGCGAGCTTCACGTACGAGCCGGTTCAGGCGCGGACGATGGACAAGGAGGACATCCGGAACTTCCGGCGCTGGCACCGGGCGGCAGCGCGGCGGGGTCGTTCGGCAGGATTCGACCTCATCTATGTCTATGCCGGCCACGCGCTCGGCTGTTTCTATCATTTCATGTCCCGGCGCTATAACCACCGAAGCGACGAGTACGGCGGTTCGCTCGAGAACCGGGTCCGGTTGCTCCGTGAAGTGCTTCTCGACACCCGCGAGGAAGTCGGCGAGGCCTGCGCGGTTCCCTGCCGCTTCTCCGTCGACGAGCCGGCGGGCCCCGAAGACATCTGCCGGTCGGAAGCCGAGGACATGATCGGCCTGCTCGCCGAGATTCCTGACCTCTGGGACATCTGCCTCGCCGGCTGGGACCGCGATTCGAAGACGTCGCGTTTCGCGCCCGAGGGAGATCAGGAATATCTCCACGAGAACCTGAAGTCGCTGACGTCGAAGCCGGTTGTCGGCGTCGGGCGCTACACCAGTCCCGACCATATGGCGTCCCTGGTCCGGAAGGGCAGGATCGACCTGGTCGGCTGCGCGCGGCCGTCGATTGCGGATCCCTTCCTGCCCAGGAAGGTGGAGGAGGGCCGGCCCGACGACATCCGGGAGTGCATCGGGTGCAACATCTGCGTCTCCGGTGATTTCACCATGTCCCCGATCCGCTGCACGCAGAACCCGTCGATGGGAGAGGAATGGCGCCGCGGCTGGCATCCGGAGCGCATGCCGCCCGCGAAGAGCCGGAAGCCGGTCCTCGTGATCGGGGCCGGTCCGGCCGGGCTGGAGGCCGCGCAGGCGCTCGGAAAGCGCGGCTACCCCGTAGTGGTCGCGGAGAAGGAAACCCGGATCGGCGGCCGGGTGGCGCGGGAGTCCGGATTGCCCGGCCTTGCCGCCTGGGGGCGGGTTCGCGACTACCGCGAACTCCAGATCCGGAAGCTGGTCAACGTCGAACTCTACCTCGACTCGGCTATGACCGCGGATCACGTGCTCGAATTCGGACATCCCCGGGTCGCCGTGGCCACCGGCTCCTGTTGGCGGAACGACGGCGTTGCGCATCATTGGACGCGGCCGCTACCTGCATCCGACAGCATGGAGGTGCTGACTCCCGACGACATCATGGACGGGCGGTTGCCGTCAGGGCGCGACGTCGTCCTCTGGGACGACGATCACTACTACATGGGCGGAGTCATCGCCGAGCGCCTGGCGGACTCGGGGTTCCGGGTCACGCTGATGACGCCGGCAGCGGAGGTTTCGACCTGGACCCGCAACACCATGGAGCAACCCTACATTCAGACGCGGCTGCTCGAAAAGGAAGTCGACATCCTGCCCCATCTTGCACTCGAGGAAATCGGGGACGGCCACGTCCGGGCCTCCTGCATCTTCACCGGCAGGACGCGCGAGATACCGGCGGCGGCGGTCGTTCTGGTCACCTCCCGACAACCTGTCGACGACCTCTACTTAGATCTCGCTGCGCGCCGCGACGATTGGAAGCAAGCCGGCATAGAGTCCGTGGTCCGGATCGGCGATGCGGAAGCGCCGGCCACCATTGCCCATGCGGTCTTTTCCGGAAGGCGCTACGCCGAGGCGCTCGACGAGCCGCCCGACACTGGAGACCGCGTCTCGTTCAAGCGGGAAATCGCCGAACTCCTGGATTGAGACGCGGCACCGGCCGGCTCCGGACTGTTTTTCGGAGGTCGCGCGACGCTTTGCCGCCGATCGCGGGCGACTGGGCGACTGACGAGCGCAGGCCGCGCCCCGACATGCCTTGGCAGTACGTGCCTGCGGTTGTGAACTCTCGCCTTCGGGGGTTCCGGCGCCGGAAGCTGCAGCACCTGGTGCGCGCAGCCAGGACCCGCGTTGCGGAGTGGCTGTTGCCGGAGGCCGTCCCGGGACGGGCGACCCTGCAGCAGAAGGACTACTGCCTGCCGATGCTGGCGGTCGCGATGCGGGCGGAGCGTCCGTACGTCACCTTGCAGGAGATGCGCGACATGCTCGAAGAGATGCGCGTGCCGACGCCACGTGCCGCTCATCCGGCGGAGAAGGCTTGCTGGCACGGATCGCGATGGAAGTGATGGCTGGGAGTTTCCGTCCCATGGGACTCTGGCCCGCTGCACATGGCCAGCAATCCTTGCGTATCGGTCCGGCAACCGCGAGCGTCGCACGAGTTTGGGGCGGGTCCGTCAGGCAAACCTACGGACGAAACATCAGGAAACCTCTGCAGTGGCCCAAGGCGCCGATCGTCAGGCCGCCAATGACCAGGACGGGCTGATCGTTTGGCTGTGGCGGATTGTGCAGTTTTCCGAGATCCCCGGCCTCGTCAGTGAAGCAGACTTTCATCTTGGGCTCAAAGATGGCTATGGCCACCGGATGGTGGCCATAGGGTCCGCCGCCCGTGACCGGGTCGGCAATTCAGTGTGTCTGGGAGTCTTGTGGACCGCATTCTTCAATAAGTCAAAGCGCAGGACACTGTCTTGGCTTCCGTCTCACCAGGCAGGAACTCGAAAATGCCGATACCTTAAGTCGCAGCGCCAGTGCGAAGTTGCCGGAGACGAGCCCGGTTCCGCCGGATGAATGACGGTTTCGTCAGGCTTCAGCAAGTTGTTGGACCGTCCGTTACCGGGCAAAGCGATCAAGGATCCGCACCCAGGACCGCGTTCCGTGCACATAGCTCGACAGATCGTATTTCTCGTTCGGTGCATGAACCCGGTTGTCGAAGCGCGCGAAGCCCACCAGCAGGGGATCGAGCCCGAGCCGGTTGCGGAACTCCGCCAGGATCGGGATCGAGCCGCCGGTGCCGGCAATCGCCGCCTTGCCCCATTCGTCCCGAAGCGCTTCCAACGCCTTGTGCAGCATCGGGCTGTCCACTGGCATCGCGACGGGGGAGGCGCGGCCTAGAGCGGTGAACTCCACGCTGCAGTCTGGCGGCAGTTGGGCGCGGACGTGATCCCGCAGGGCCTCGCGGACGGTTTCGGGGTCCTGGTCGGGAACGAGGCGACAACTGACCTTGGCGTGGGCCCTGCCGGGGATCACCGACTTGAATCCCTCGCCGCTGTAGCCGCCCCAGAAGCCGTGCACCTCGAAACACGGTCGGGACCAGCACTGTTCAAGCACCGAGCGGTTCGTCTCGCCTGCAGGGACCGACAGGCCAACGCCGTCCAGGAATCCCGCGTCGTCGAACGGTAGCGCGGTCCAGCTGGCGCGGACGTCTTCGGGCAGCTCGCGCACGTCGTCGTAGAAGCCCGCGACAGCGACCGAGCCGTCAGGGGCGCGACAGCTTGCCAGCACATCCGCCATGACCTGCAGGGCATTGCGCGCGGCGCCGCCGAAAATGCCGGCGTGCAGGTCTCGGTTGGCTGCGGTGATCGTGAACTCCTCTGCCGTCACTCCGCGCATCATCGTGGTGATCGCCGGCGTGTCGTGGTCCCACATGTCGGTGTCGCAGACCACGGCCACATCGGCGCGCAACTCGTCGGCAGTCGCTTCCATGAAGGGACCCAGCGAGGGGCTGGCGATCTCCTCCTCGCCTTCCAGCAGCACGGTCACCCGGCACGGTAGCGCGCCGGTTGTCGCCTTCCAGGCCCTGCACGCTTCTATGAAAGTCATGAAGGCGCCCTTGTCGTCGGAGGCGCCGCGCCCGGTGATCCAGGTCTCGCCATCCGGCTGCTTCACGAGCGCGGGCGCGAAGGGGTCGGCGACCCACATGTCCAGCGGGTCGGCGGGCTGCACGTCGTAGTGGCCGTAGAACAGAACATGAGGGGCATCGTCAGGCGCGCTGGTGTCGTGTCCCAAGACCATCGGGTGGCCGTGGGTGCTGCGGACCGAGGCGTCGAAGCCCATCGACGACAGATCCGCCGCCAGCCATTCCGCCGCACGCCGCACGTCGGGCGCATGGGCGGTCTCGGCCGAGATCGAGGGGATCGCGACCAGTTCCAGCAGCCGGGCAAGGCCGGCGTCGACGCCAGCGGAAGCCGCGGCGAGCGCGGCGTCAAGGTGGGATGTTGCGTCACTCATGGTGTGCTTTCCTTCCGGTGTTGGTTTGAGGTGTCGAGGACCGGGCCCAATTCGGTCTCGAGTTATTCAAGTAGGCGAACGTGGCAACACCAGCATGAATCGATTCCTCAGCGGCCGACGCTTTGCCTGTGCACATCATCTCGGGCGTGACGAATTTCCGCTCCATTGGCAGGAGGTTGCGGAACAGGCGGTCGTTCATGTCCTCGCCAGGACCGTGGAACAGGGTCATGGGCACAAGGGCGCACGGGTTGACCATGCCGGAAATTGTGAAGTCATCGAACCCGCCCACAGCACCCGTCGTGCAGCGCGGTGGACTGGCATGCCGGGGGAGCAGGGCGGAAGCGTGGCATTGCGGATCGTCAGGTCCGTCATGTGGCCGCCTCGAGGGCGAGAATGCTGCATTGCTCGGGCTCGGGAACCAGGCGCACGGTCTCGCCAGCGGCCTTGGGCTGGCCAAGCGGGCCGGAAGTGACGAGGTGGCCGGCGGGCGTTTCTGTCTGGTAGTGATACGCACGGCCCACGTAGGTGCGCAGGCCCAGGCGGGCCGGGATGCCGTGATCGCCGTTCGATACCCGCAGCCCGTCGGGGCGCGTGGCCAGGATGAATTGGTCGGGGATCGGGCCAAAGTCGTCCTCGGACAGCGTCATGTCGATGCCGCCCTCGCCTTCGGCGGTGATACGGCCGGCATCACGGGCCGTGACGTTCAGGGGGATCAGGTTCTCGAACCCCACGAAACGGGCGACGAAGGCGTTGGCGGGACGGCTGTATAGCGTCTCCGGGCGGTCGAACTGGCGGATGCGGCCGGCCTCCATGATCGCCACGCGATCGGAGATCGAGAACGCCTCCTCCTGGTCGTGGGTGACGAAGATCGCCGTCGTCCGGTTGGCGCGCTGCAATTCGCGGATTTCGACCCGCATCTCGACGCGCAGCCTGGCGTCGAGGTTCGACAACGGCTCGTCGAACATCAGAAGCGCCGGCTCAATCACCAAGGCGCGCGCCAGGGCGACCCGCTGCCGCTGACCGCCCGACAACGCGCTCGGCAGTCGCTTGGCCAGGGCAGACAGGCCAACGCGGTCCAGCATCTCGTCCGCCTTGCGCCCCCGCTCAACCGCGCCCAGCCCGCGCTGTTTCAGCCCGAATGCCACGTTGTCGCGCACGGTCAGATGCGGGAACAGCGCGTAGTTCTGAAACACCAGGCCAATGTTGCGCTTGTGCGCCAGCACGCGGGTCAGGTCGGTCTCGCCCAGGTGGATCGTGCCTGCGGTGGGCTGCAGGAATCCCGCCACGAGGCGAAGGGTCGTGGTCTTGCCGCAACCCGAGGCTCCCAATAGTGTCACCAGTTCTCCCGCGCCAACGTCCAGCGACAGGTCGTCGAGCACCTTGGTGGCGCCATAGTGCGCGGTGAGGTTTCGAAGAGTCAGCGGCCTGGTCATTTGGTGAGGAACGTCAGGCCGAGAGTGCGCTCGACCACCGCCATGACGATGACGGTCAGCACCATCAGCATCACCGAGACCGAGGCGATCACGGGGTCAAAGAACTGTTCAACATGGGCAAGGATCTGGATCGGCAGAGTGGAAATGCCCGGTCCGGTCAGGAACAGCGATACCGACACGTCGTTGATCGATGTGATAAGCGCCAGGAAGATGGCCGCAATGACTCCCGCTTTCACATTGGGCAGGACGATGGTGAAGAATGTCTTGACCGGAGGGCTGCCGAGGCTGACGGCCGCTTCTTCAATGGAAAAGTCGAATGAGGCAAGAGAGGCCGAGATCACCCGCACCGCATACGGCAGGACGAGAAGCGTATGGCCGATGATCAGCGTCGAGACCACCGGCAGTCCCGCGCCGACCTGGATCGAGCGCAACAGCGAAAAACCCAGCACGATCTCGGGGATCAGCACTGGCAGGACAAACAGCGTCGACAGCCAGCCCGGCAACTGCACCCGGTAACGGTTCAGCGCATAGGCCGCCGGAATTCCGATCATGAGTGCGCAGGTGGTGGAAACAGCCGCGACCTGAAAGCTCGTCACCATGGTTCGGCGGAAGGCCGACATCTCGAAAATGCGCTCGAACCAGTGCAGCGTCAGCCCTTGCGGCGGGAAGGTCAGATAGCCGGTATTTGACAGAGCGGCGCCGATCACGATGACCAACGGCCACATCAGGAAGAAATAGACGAGGACCGTGAATGCGATCAGCGCAGGATGAAGGCGCCTCGTCATGTGGCCATTGGATTCAGGCGTTTGGCAATCCTGGTCATGCCGATCACCACGGCCAGCGTCACTGCGACCATGATCGCCGAGACCGTCGTCGCGCCATCCCAGTCGAAGGCGACCATCGCACGTTGATACAAGAACGTGCCCATCATCATCTGCTGGTCGCCGCCCAGAAGCTGCGGCGTTGCATACGAGTTGAACGACCCTGTGAACACCAGGACGGCGCCGACGATCAGGCCGGGTACTGCGAGCGGAAAGATCACCTGCCGGAAGGTCTGGGCCGGGGTGGCGCCAAGGGATTGCGCGGCCTCGATCACGTCGTCGGGAATGTTCTCCAGCACGCCCACGATGGTCAGGATCATCAGAGGGACGAACAGGTAGACCATTGCGACGATGACCGAACCCTTGGTGAAGACCATCGTGAAGGGCGCGCCTTCGATTCCGATCCAGACCAGGAAGTCGTTCAGGATCCCGTTGCTTCCCAGGATGATGAGCCAGGCGAAGGACCGGATCACCACGCCCGTCAGCAGCGGGAAGACTGCAAGGATGATCAGGATCCAGCGCCAGCGAGGCGGGGTGCGGCTGATGGTATAGGCCGTGAAGAATCCGATCACCAGTGACAGGGCCGTCGTGATCAGCGAGATCTCCAGCGTCCGCCACAGGACGGCACGGCGGAACCCGCTTGCCAGAAATGCGCCGTAAAGGTCGAACGGTCCGCCGCCCGCATAGAAGGTCACGGCGATGGTGGCCGACACCGGCAGAACAAGGCACAGGACGACCAGCGCCGTCGCCGGCGCCGCCATCGCCCATCCCTTCATTTCGCGAAAAATGACTCGCGTTCCGGACGCCTGCGGGGGCGGGGCGGGGTGCCCCCGGAATGGCTCAGTTGCCGAAGACCTCGTTCCAACGCTCGATCCACTCGGGCTTGGCGGCGTTCATCTTGGCGTTGTCCATGCGCTTGAGCCCGTTGACCATCTCGGCCCCGTAGGTCCAGAGCTTCGCCGCTGCAGGCGTCAGCTTGACCGAGGGGTGGACCGGCGCGTCGACGCCATTCTCGCCCAGTGTCTTCTGCAGCCCGGGGTCGAGGACGAAGTTGATGAACTCATGCGCTCGCTCGACGTTCACGGCGCCGGTAGGGATGTTGATCGTGTTCATCGTGGCGATGTCGCCATCCTCCAGCTCCGCCCAGACGACGGTCGGCACGGCCTCCTGCAGGCGGCCGAGCGCGAAGTCCTGTGCGAGGCTCACGCTGATCTCGCCGGTCGAGAACAGGTTGATCATCTCCGACCCGGTGTTGTAGTTCTTCAAGACGTTGGGTTTCAGCCTTTCGATTTCGGCGAAGGCAGTGTCGGGATCTTCATAGGCGTTCACCCCGGCCTTGTCGCCGGCCAGCACGACGACCATCGGCCCGGCTGTCGTGGTGATGCCGGGAAGGGAAATCTTGCCGGCCAGGTCCTCGCGCCAAAGATCGGCCCACGAGGTAATGGGCTCGCTGACCTGTGAGGCGTCGTAGACAATGCCGACCCGGCCGAGCGTATAGGCTGGGCCATAGTCGCCCATCGGCGCTTCGGCCATCTCGTAGACGCCGTCGAGATTTGGCAGTTTCGAACGGTCGACTGTCTGAAACAGTCCCTTGTCGATCCCGAGTTGAGCAAAGCTGTCGGGCAGGTAGATCAGATCGACCCCCTTGCCGCCCCGGATCTCGATCTTGCTGATCCGGTCGGCGCTGTTGCCGGTCTCGAAGATGATTTCGCAGCCGCACTGTTCCTGGAACGGCTCGACGATATACTCGTTCAGCTTGTCGCCATTGAAGCCCCACCAGGAGACGACGAGTGTCTCGGCCTGGACGGATGCTGGTAGCGCCGCGAGCGTTATCGCCACGGCAAGGGACTTGGAACGTCTTGTCATCATTGAATTGGCTCCCTGCAGGCAATTTAGTTGTCGAGGCAGTTTTAGCCCCGTGATTTCTTTCGTGTAGTTCAAAGTCTAGCGCATAGTTCTGATTGTGCAAGCGAACCCGATAGAATTCGAATTTCCGTTGCCGGAAAACCGGCGAATGCGGGGAGTACATCGCCTTATCGGAGCCGTGACCAGGTCTCGCGCAGCTTGCAGACTTCCGAAAGACCTTGTTCCCCTTCGAAACTGAACGACGGTGTTGGTTTTGCTCCTGCACCAATCGTCGGAACCTGTCATTGACTCGATCAAGATGTCGTTCACTCTCCAACTCTGAAGTCGTCCGATCCGAGTTTGTTCTGCCGTCCACAAACTCATCCGGGCAACCCGGATTCCGACCGATCGCTCGGAACCCCGTTTTTTGCACTTCGGTGCAGGGAGCGGGCCGGGCGGCGGGATGTCCAGATTGCAGCAGCGGCCTTCACGGCGGCACCTATCCGCGAATGCCGAATGGTTTGTCCTTTGACCAATTTCGTCCTGCCGGCACCACGGCCACCCCGCAATGGCAGGCGAATTCCCGGTCTCCGTGATGACCAGTTCTCCGTGCCGGTTCCCGGAGACCTTGGCTTTCAGAAAGTCGATCGTCGAACGGCGTGTCACGCCGCCCCAGGCCTCGAACATGCGCAGTTGCGCCCCGCTTGGCTCCGCAGCGTCTGGTCCGGTACCGCCTCCGCATAGGTTAGGTGCGACAGGCGGATGCAGCCGACAAGAACCTCCGGCATCACGACACCGGCCCTTGTCGTGATGGGCACAGTCATGCCGGCCAGTCTGCGAAACCGAGATCCCCGGGCGCGCAATCGAACCGCATATCTACCTGATCCGGCGACACGGTCTGCACCTGTTCTTCGGACAGCCGCTCGAAGAAGCGGCTGCGACCGAAGGAGGTCTTGCAGGCCTGTTCTGCTTCCTCGAGATGACACGAGGAAGAGGAGCAATTCCGGATTGAGAAATTGCGCGGTGTCCACGACGCCTGTTCAAAATGGGGCTTCAAGAGTTGACAATGCACGCGTCGTCGCTGCAACGCACGGTTGCGTCATTGCCCGCCTGATGATGAAGGGCCGAAAAGGGACATGAACGCAACCCGCAAAGGCCAAGAAGTCCATTTGTTTGTCGATGATACAGGGAGTCGTCAGCCAGATCACGTTACGGCCGAGGAACGGCATGATGGTGTTGTGGACTGCTTCGGCTTGGGCGGTGTTTTAGTCGACAGGGAAAATTTAGCCCGGGTTTGGGATGCCCACCGAGAGTTCTGTAACGCGTGGGGAATCGCTTATCCATTGCACTCATACGAAATTCGCGCGGGTCGCGGCGATTTCTCATGGCTGAACAACCCGGAGCGGACGGTGGAATTCCTGCCCGATCTTGCGTGCCCCTGGCCGGTGAAGGGAGGGAGCAAATGACAACGATCAGCGAACGCGCAGAACATTGTCCTGCCCGGAGGGAGGCGCTCGGAAACGGTCTTTCGGCCTCCGCAGTCCAAGCCTTGCGGACATTTGTCGCCTTCGCCGCGGATCAGGGAGCACGGCATGTCACCGCGGGATCGTTCCTGCTCCGGATGGAGCAGTACGGTTCAGTGAGCCGGAAATCATGGTCGTACAGGCTCAGCCATGCGCGCACCTTCGCCATCAGGTTGCAGATGCCGGATCCGGAAGCTGAAGTTCCGACGAAAGGTCTGATCCCCGCGGTCAGGAGCCAGCCCCGGCCGTACATCTATACTGATGAGGAGACCACGGATCTCGTCGAGGCGGCGGCACGGCTGCATTCGCCGACGGGCCGCGGCCTGCGAGGGACGACCTATGCCACGCTCTTCGGCCTGCTTGCATTGACCGGGCTGCGGATCAGCGAAGCCTTGCGTCTCGACGACGACGATGTTGATGCCGAGGCGGCCACGCTGCGGGTCCGGCATGCCAGGAAACACATAAGGCGGGTCATCCCGCTGGCCCCGTGCACGGCAGAACGGCTGGCGGTTTGCCAGGTGGTGCGTGATATGTCGGTTGCCAGGCAGGCCCCGACCTTCTTTCTCGTCGAGCACAGCCGCCGGGAAGAAATTCTTTCGCCCCCTCCCGGGCCTCCCTTGGTGTCTGCGGCTGGCCGGGTACCGACCTTGCAACAATTCTCGAGCGGAGGAGAGCAAGGTGCCCGGTCAACACATAACGGACAACCGGACGAGGTCCTTCATGAAACACGGGGAATCCCGTTCGACGGAACCGGCGGCGGCCAGGGCCGACTTCAGTGCTGCCGCAGGCTGCCGGATCAGCCAGGATCCGACGCTTCCCTCGCAGAGGAAAGCCCCGCGGCGGCGTTGCCCGGATCCGCCGGCCGGCATTTTCGAAGAGGAAGTCGTGCCGATGCCGGAGGCCGAACCGGGCATCCGCGCGGTCGGCGTGTTCGAGGAGCCGATGCGCCGCCGCCCCGGGCCGGACCCGTCGGTGCCGCCCGTCGGAGCCAATCTTGACCTCCCGAAACCGCCGGAATACGACATCAAGCTCAGAAGCAATTCCCGGAGGAAAGTTGCTCTGAATGACGGGCATCGAGTGTAAAGTGGAACTAGCGCCACCTGATGTGTGATCGAAAGATTGTTCGGCCAATATAGCCACCATCTTGTCACGTCAGCACGCGTTGCGCCCCACAGACAACCTGGCAGAGGGTGAGTGAGACGCTCGCGAGTCCCGGATTTCAAAACCGGTGTCAGCAACTCGCGAGCTTCAATGATGCAGCCTGCGCCCGATACTGTGGTCGCTTCGCGGGTAGCCGGACGTACAACTTCAACCCTGCACCTTACGGCGGTCAACGAGGCGGAATTGCGCCTGTTTCAGCCTGTGACAGGGTCGTCCGCCAAACTGGCATCGCCCGTGCGCCTTACAGTCAGTTGAACGCCCAAGGCTTGGAAGACAGCGAGAACTGTGGAAAGCTTCGGATCGCTGGTCGTCGACAAGCTCTTGTATAGTCCTTGGCGCGATACATTGGCAGCCCGTGCAATCTTGCTCATTCCCTGTGCTCGGGAAAGCGTCAAGAGAGCCAACTTGATGTAGGCTTCATCTTCGGTTTCCAGGGCGGCAGCGAGATAGGCGGCCTGCCGCTTGGGCGTAGTCAGATGCCTAGCGGCATCAAATGGGCGGAATTTCTCACGTCCGGTCAGTTCATTTGTCATCCTGCAGTTCCTTCGCCAATTTGCGGGCGCGATCAATGTCGCGCGATTGAGTACCTTTAGTCCGCCGCACAATGGGAAGTAATTGGACTCTTTGATGATGAACTAGACGCGACAAACAGGGCGCCGATGAATGCGCAGGTCGCAAACTTTCTCGCCGAGATGTTTCACGTCTCCCTTTCAGGTCTCCAGTAACCTTTCCACCTGCACAATGATCTGCGCTAACGCTTGGTCGTTGCGCAAACCATCGAGCCACTTCTGAAAAGTCCCGGATTCGTTTCGCTCGGCCATGTGTCTACTGTAGATGACAGGACGGAGGGCGACAACCCGAGACGACACCCGGAAAAATGGTCGTGGCAGCGACATCCATGGCATTGCGCCCGAGGCGGTCGAACTTGGCGACCACAGGACATCTCTGGACTCGAGCCTGTCGTCGAGAAGGCCGTCACCTTCGCAAAGCGATCAACAGTCGGAAGTGGTGTCCACGAGTGTTGCTGCACCCCCTTCACCCATGAGGTCGCTGAAGCCAATGGAACCGGCAAAGGCCTCGAGACATGCGTCAAATGCACTCATGGTCGACGGTGCCATGGCTTCCGCAGTCCCGGCAAGCATTGCCGCAGCAAGTTCCGATTGGGCGGACTGTACGAGGCGCACCGTCACATTGTTGCTTGAAACACGCACACGATTGCGGCGACACCAGTCAAATCCGGCGAATGAGCTGGCAGCGTGTCGATTCACGATTTCTGGGCACAGTTCTCGGCGAGGCACAAGCAGGTTTGGCATAGGAGCGGCCGACTCTACCGTTCGACGCACACTTGGCCATCAAGATTCAACTCGATGAGGACATGCTGGAGTTCCGCCTCCAGCGAGGTTGCCATGGACGAAGAGATCTCGACGCTGAATTCAACGCCTACCGTCAACCCTTCGGCGAACCGGAGCTTCGGGATGAGCTTGGTGCCGAGGCGGTTCCACAGTTCGGGCGGCACGGTTCGCCAGAAGAACCGAGCCGGAACGCGGCAGTGCGGAGGGGCTATCTTGGCAACCACCTGCTCAAGAGCAATCGCGAATTCGTCGGAGTTGAACGGGCGACCCACCCGCACTTGCGAGCGGGGCAAGACGACCTTGTACCATGGATCCCTGGTCATCGCGTTGCTCGGTGTTCTCCGCCGACCTTGTCCGTCCGCGGCCTCCGTTAACCACGATGGTCGCACCAGCGTGCGTCGCGGCGCTCTCACGGTTGATCAAGTTCCGCATCGCCTCCTCCTCGGCAGCTGTTGATTCGTCAAGCCGCACAATGCAGGGGTTTGGCCGACGAAGTGCAAAGACAAACTCTCCGAAATCCTTGTCCTCGGTGACGAGGACGCAACCATACCGTCACGCGACCGCGAGCAATGTCTGGTCCGAGGCATCGGCAAGTCCGTCGCGGGCCGAAAGAACATCGCGTCCGAGTCTGACCAACGTGTGGTGCAGAACGGACGATGCGACGCAGACATCAAAAGGAAACTTCACGAAGCCTCGCGGACGACAATGCGATCATGCACACGTTCGCCAGCCAGCGAGCGATGGGCAAACACCAGACATGCCTGAATGTCCTCCGGCTCCAGAAACGGATACTCGTTGAGTATCGTCTCTGCAGTATCCCCGGCCGCCAGCTTGCCCAGCACATGCTCCACGGCGATACGCATGTCGCGAATGATCGGTTTGCCGCCGAAGATGTCGGCGCGAACGGTGATGCGGTTGAGCAGTACGGTTTCCTCTGTCATCTGCTTATCCAGTGTTTCCGTTCGTCCGTTCTCGTAAATCCGCCAGGCAAGGCGCGGTGCCAAGTCGGGCCGCCGCTTCCGCAGTCGTGATTCACGAGCAGGCCCTGTTTCGTCAAGGAGGATCGCCACGGAATCACGTCGGCATCGCCAGCATCATGGCGTCCAACAGCCGTTTCTCGGGGCTTCCACGCGGATAGAGCGCGGAGAGTGTGTTCGACAAACGAAGGAAATGAGATCCACGCTCGCGTTCAGAGGCGATCAGCGCTTGCAGGGCGTTTGCACGACCGCCCGCCTGAAGCAGCATGGCGGCGTGCACACTGTCAAGCGCCGTGGTGTCAGGCGATTGCAGAATCGGATCCGCACCGTGACCGTGACCGTTGCCGCCTTGCCGGCGTACCGGTGCGGTCGTCGGAGCCGTGTCGAGATCGGGAAAAGGGTCAGTTGCGCACCGGTGTCAGGGCCGGCATCGATCCAGTTGGCGGTAGTTGCAGAACCTTCTATTCCGAACAGCGACTTCGCCCGTTCCACTACTGGTAATAGACGGACAACACCCTTTTCTTGGGCGATGATCCTGCCAATCCATCGTTCGAGGTCGATGCCCATGGGCTGGGAGAAGCGCCGCACCATGTCAAAAGGAAGGGGGAGAGGTTGCCTTGGCGACCGCTTCTTCGTTTTCCTCATCCGGTTCCTGCCGGGGCATGGAACTTCCAGTCGCCGACGGGACTGGACCAGGTGGGCCAACCGGGTACGCTCGATCATTCCGCCGGAATTCATCGCTGCTTTGGAGAGCCCACAGAAACAAGGCGGTCAAGCGGGCGTCTTCCTCCAGCGCATCTGCCATGCCGTTGCGGGCACAGGCATCGTACAGGACATGTTCAACTCATGCCGTATATGTCCGTCCAGCTTGCATACGCCTCGGCACTTGCCGCTTGCCGTTCGAAGGGATCCCTTTGAATGTTCTGGCCCGCAGCGGAGAGTTCCAGGTGAAGGGCCTCAGCCGAGGGGATCACCCCCATCCGCTCCATGCCGATCAGGAACGACCATGTCGTGATCTTGGCGATGCGCAGCCCGAAGTCCATGCTCTTGACCTGGTTGTCCTCGAACAGCAGGAGTCCGCAATCCGAGGCTCCCAAAGTATCCCTCAGCGTGTTCGAAAACTGCCAGATGGATGTCTTCCCGGCATCCTTGATCCGTGGCGGACGGCCTGCTGATCCGGGGGCAGCGCATTCCAAAGCAGGCCAATGCTCGTTTCGATCGTTCGGATCCTGTCGCCACCCCTCCGGAACCAGTTTCGGAAAGTCTTCGCGTCAGGGGCTCCCGGCATGCCCCGCAACACCTCGTCCGCAACCATGTCCGTGATCACGATAGGGCAGTTGAAGCGATCAAGGAGATCCAGTCGATTATTTCTGCCCAACGACATCGGCGGGCCGCTCTCGGGAATTGCCAGCTCGAGAGCCACTGCAAGCCGTCTCCATCATCCGCAGGATCGGCATCGCCGTCTCAAGCTCCGCCTCGACCTGCGCCCGGGACGGCTTCGGAGGCACGATGCCGCGATCCGCCAAGGCGTTCAGCAGTTCCGAGTAGGAAGCCATTTGCAGGCTCCGCATCGTTTCTTCCCGGGACGTCTCTCCCGCCACGAAGCTGTCGATAACCTGAGTCGTCGTCAGCAAGGTCGCCATCTCCAACTTCGCTTCGGACGATATAGCCGTTTCAGGATTGCCAAGGAAGAGAAGAAGAGACTTCCGGCGGGAGATGGCGGAGCGAGCGAACCTGGTAGTCGACGGTCGGATGCACGGGCTGAAGCCGGTGGCCTGACGAGGGACAAGGCAGTTCGCGCCAGATCTCTCGGTCTCGATGATGCGGCCCGGCCCAGGCAATGCGTTCCCGAACATCAAAACAATTAATGATGGACATCCCTTGGTCAAGGTTGAGGGACGGGCACCGGAGCCGCCTGCCCGACGAGGCCGTCATTTGCGATCCGTCCGTCATGGCGGCGGCAGCATGGCCGACCGGAAACCGCTCGTTGACGTGAAATTCCTCACGCTGAAATGACAGGTTGAGACAAGTGGGTTCCGTTTGCAGAATCGCTCTGCAAAAAACGTGTCTGGCATCCGCTCCGATGGACTGACGGTTCGGGAAGCCCCGATTGTGGCCCGGCATCGAACCCGCTGGGGGAGCGGCTTCCCGACAAAGAGGTGTCTTCAGTTGGTGTTCAGACCTTGCGATGCGAATTCGACCATGCGTAAGCAGCGGAACCGGACGGGTTGGGGCAGCCACGCGCCGAGAGCGGTAAGGGTGCATTTTGATGCACGTTCACAGTCCCGGACGACTGGAGACATTTCGGGGCTCGAACCGTCCGGTCTCGGACCAGTTCAGGTTCGCGAAGCCCGGGGCTCGCCATAGAAGATACGGCCATTGTGCTGCCTCTCCCTGCCGCATCATGCAGCACGGGCGGTTTCACCAGAATTTCATGCCGGTCGGGATGGAAGATCGAAGTCTGCCATGGGCGTCTGCGGGATGAATGGGCCATGGGCAGGGGCCGCCGAGCGCATCACGGCTCTCCGCCACCAGGGCTTCCTCGATGATCCGCCGGGTCGCAAGGCCGTCCAGCTCGGTGCGTGCATCCGGGGCCGACAGGCGGCCCTCGGTCGGCGCCAAAGGGGTTCGGCGCGCGCGCACCGAACCAGGCATCCCCTTGTCCATGGGCCTCGCCCTTCCTTTCGGGCCGGCGAAATGCCGGCGTGTCTTGTCAACTCGGCGGAAGCATGCCCCTCGCCTGTTGTCAGGCAGATTCAGGACTTCACCCGCTTCCGTTGACACTGCAGTCGCGGGTGATCTTGCAGGGCCGCCAGTTCCTTGTCCAATGTTCGTCGGATTGTACATGGCCGGCGCGGACGCTTTTGCAGACGCTGCTGGCGAATTCCGACTCGGCAAACCCGGAAGCCAATCGCATGACGACACCCTCTCGCTGTCCGCCGAGTCGGGATGCCTTTTCGTGGGCATGTTTCATGAAAGCGTCCAGTTCGGAAACGGACTCGAACCTCCCCTTGAACAGTACGGGGACAACGGGAATCCCGCGCTGTTTCGCATACGCCTCGACATCAGCAAACGGTGCAAACACACCTTTCCCGTCCCGAAGCGCAAAAGCGTAGAACGTCCGGTCCTCGGGAACCGCCGCATACGCAATGCTGTGCACGCCAAAGATGTCTTCGCCGTACAGGTAAACGTCAGGTTCGATCACCTTCCAGGCGTGATGCTTCTTCACCATCGCCGTCCATTTTGCTTCGGATGGAACGGACACGCTGCGCCCGTAAATCTTGCCGCCATGCAAAAGCGTGTTGCTGCCGTCCAGCTTTTCGGTCAGCACGACTGCGATGCCTACGAAACGGTCCGGATTCGGATGTACTCTGTCGCTCCGGCCGACCGACGGAGAAAAGGGCCAATATGGCGTTGTCGGATATTTCCGGTTCAAATGCGTCCCGCCGCCCGACCCAATCAATTCATCCACACACATGTTGCGGACAAAGCTCACATACTGTCACGTCCAGATCTTCCATCAACAATCTCTGCTCGCTCCAGTCGCTGTCCGTTGCATTCAGGACGACAGCATTTGCCGCGACCGCGACCGCGAGAAATTTTCGATCTGACGGATCGAATTCATTCGGAGGTAGTTCATCGAACCCCCGAGAACAGTCGTCAGACTTGGTAACGGCAACCCGCCGTATCCGATTTCCGTTATATTGATTATCGAACACGTGCTTGAAAAACATATCGCCCACACCCGGCGCGCCCGAAAAATTCAAGTGATGCTTGTATTCATCAAAGATGAGACCCTTGTCATCGACAGCCAACTCCTCTTCCTCGACCAAAGACCGCAGTTTCCTCACGCAAGTCAACTGACATGACTTATCGGCGTGGGTGCCCCTGCAATTTGCCGCAATCGCAACATTGGTATCTACGACGAACACCGTCACTGGCCTTGATCCAGTCTTCTTTTCAGGGACGCCTCCGTTATTGCGGAAATTTCTCCCATCTCGTCGCCAAAGAAACCGTCCGGCCAATTTTCGATTTCCCCCCAATCATTGAGGGACAAGTCCTTGGCTTGGGCCATGTCTTCTTCCTTGGAGACGAAATAAAGCTTGACGTTCTTCGACGAAGCTTCTTCCTCGGCCACCCGGCGCTGAAAACGACGCAACAGATGTTCGCTGTGACTTTCCACAATTATCTGCAGTTGGCGAGCCTTTACGACATTGAGCATGACATCGGCTAGACCACTTTGGACGGATGGATGGAGGTGTATCTCGGGTTGTTCAAGCATCACGATTGAACGCTCTGGCACATAATACAGAAGGACCAACACCGGCAGGACCTGGGACACGCCAAACCCAACATCGGTTAATGCCGTGGAAGCACTGGATCCGGATGTCCGCACGATCGCTTGGTACAGGTTCGTTCTTTCGGCAATTTCCTCAAGATGAAACTCGTTAATCAGACCCAATTCACGCAGCCAGTAAGCGATCATCTCCTGAAATATTTTCTTTCGCTTCCGAAACCCAAGACTCCGCATTTCGACGTCACGGGTCGCGGCCAGGATTGCATCGACCGTACGCTCGCCCCTCTGGCCAACATCGTCGGGGCTGGAACCCGCCCAGTGATAGTCGCGTCGGGGATATTCGCGAAGTGGCCCCAAATAATAGATCGAATCCATCAATTTCTCGTACGCGAGTTCGAAATCGCCGAGGAAATTCGCGTTTTGGTAGAAATGCCTTGTTTCATCCGGAAACATGTATGCCTTGACCGGAGGAGACAGCGGCCATGGGCGGCCCTTGTTGCGTCTGAACTTGAAGTAGGTGTTTTTCGTCTCGAGCTTAAACCTGGTTGCCGATTCTTCCTGTGACTTCACACTAAAATCCACTTCCCCCAAACTGTAGCGCAATTCGTAAGGCCGAAGACGTCCTAGCCGTAACCCCACATCGCTCCGAATCCGGAGGGATTTGCCCTTAAGGCTGAGTCCGGCTGCGGAATCAGTCGGAATCCCGACTTTTAAGTCGGTCGGCCGTGACCATCCGAGTTGCCATCCAATCCTTGCGTCGTCATTATGCCCGTGGACGACATCACCAAAGGTTCCGAGATTCACCAGATCGGACGGACTGCCGAAATCGAGCACCAAGCGACGATCTGTCGCATTCTTGGTCTGCTTGAGCAACAGAAGCAATTGAAGAAGGCTGCTCTTGCCAGCACTGTTGGTGCCAAAGAAACCCGTTAGATTCCCAAATTCTATTTCGGCTTTCCGCCACGCCTTGAAGTTCCGAATCTTCATGTGATTCAGCATCTGAATCTCCTGCCGGGAATAGACTCGATCAAGCCTGAGCCGTAGATATGTTTGGCAACCGCGAAATAATGGGAATGCCCCATTCAACCGTTATGCTGGCCTTGACGATTAAGTCCGTATTGATAATCTTGAATCCGCCGTTGCACTCTGACAGCAAGGAATTGATGGTGCCTTTGCGGAATCGCCCCAGTTTTCCTGCGTACCAAATACAGTATGTCTGCAGCAATGACAAACGACAACGCGCTTTCGGGTCTGGCGGTGGCGAGCCGGCATCCTCTTGCTGGCGGACAGAAACCGCGATGACGGCGGAGGCAGCGACGCAGGCACAACCGGCGTCCTTGAGGTCGGGATGGTGACGGTGGCAGGCTGTCTTCGCCGTTGATGCGGCAGCGCCACATTGCGGGGCCGCTGCCGGAGACATTTCGGAACTTCGGCCGGCCTTGCTCCGCTCCATCCTTGCCTGAATTCCGCCCCGGCGGCGGCGCGCTGCCCCGACCTGAACGGGCGACGGCGATCAATGTCCGCCGACGTCGGCAAGGGGCGGTTCCTGCAGGCGTTCCGCCGTGAACTTGTCCGTGATCAGGATGTCGACCGCGCCGGTCTTCAACGCCCCGCGGATCGCTTCCGTCTTGACCTTCCCGCCGGCGAGGGCAATGACGCGATCGATTCTTGCAAGGTCCTCCAGGGGCATGCCTATGACGCGCTCGTCCAGCGGGGTCTTCACGAGGCGGCCGTCCTTGTCGAAAAACCTCAGGCTGATGTCCCCGACCGCGCCGGCCTCCGCGACCTCGGCCAGTTCGCTTTCCGAAAAGACATTGCCGCTTCGAACCAGCATCCTGGACGGTTCGACGGCACCGATGCCGACGATCGACAGGGTGACCTTTCGGAACAGGTCGGTCGTTTCGCGGATATACGGATCGCTCACCAGGACGAGCTTGGCCTCCCGCGACTGGGCGACGCCGGGCGCGCTCAGCAGGCGCGGCTCGCCGCCGGTCAGGCGCGCCAGCCGCGTCGTCAACTGCGTGGCGTGCGCCTGCACTGCAGGATTGCCCATTCCGCCAAGCGTCTGGACGACGTACCTGGCCTTGCCCGATCTCATCGGATGGACATTGTCGACCATCTTGAGGATGGTTTCGCTCCAGCTCGATACGCCGACGACCTCATCGGACTTCAGCGTGGCCTCGAAGAAATGGGCCGCCGCCTCGCCGATCCGGGCCATGATGGCCCCGTCGCGGTCTTCGCTGCATTCGACGACGATGGCTTCCGGAAGATTGAACGTCTTCCTCAGTCCCTCCTCGAGTTCGGCGTGTATTCCGGATGGAGCCACGATCGTCGTGCGCACGATTCCTTCTTCCTGCGCTTTCTTCAGCATCCTGGAAACGGTCGCCTGGGAGATGTTCAGGTGCTTCGCGATTTCCGCCTGACGCTCGCCCTCGACATGGTACATCTGGGCGACCCGCACGATCAGTCTGAGTTCGTTGACCCGTGTCAAGGCCGGGGCTCCGCGACGATGATGGATGCTTGACTACTTAGTGCATCAGGTGCCGTGCGTCGAGCGGGCGACGGACCTGGACCAGCTTTCACGAACGGAAGCCAGCGACCGTTCACCAAGATTCGGCTCGAATGTCCGGCCACGGCGAACCAGGCCCGCGATTTCATCCGTTCTCTGCCAGATTCCGACTTCGAGACCGGCGAGAAACGCCGCGCCGATGGCGGATGCCTCCGTGCTCTCGCCGGTCGTGACCGGATGGTCGAGACAGTCCGCAAGCTTCTGCATGATGAAGGCGTTCCGGCTCGGACCGCCGTCGACGGACAGTAGGCCAGCTTCGGCCGGCGCGTTGGCCTTGATGATGTCGAAGACGTCGCAAATCTGAAGAGCCATGCTCAACGCGGCCGCATGCGCGACGTGAGCCCGGCCCGCGCCGAAAGTCAGGCCGTCGATCAGCCCCCGCGCTTCCGCGTTCCAGTGCGGCGAGCCCAGGCCGGCATGCGCCGGAACAAGGTTCACGCCGAGCGCGTCGTCGACCGTCCGGGCGAGTTCCAGCAGGGAGTCGACGCTCCCGAGGCCGAGCAGATCCGCAGTCCAGGGCAGGACGGAGGCGCTGACCAGGATGTTGCCTTCGAACGCATACGTCGGAGTGCCCTCGAGCTGCCAGGCGATCGTCGTCGAGATGCCTTCCGGCGGTTCGATGAATTCCCGGATGGTCGCCATGATCGACGAGCCCGTGCCGAGGGTCACCTTGCTGTCGCCGGAACCGAACGCGCCGTGTCCGAAGAGCGCGCCGTGGGAGTCGCCGATTGCGGATGCTACCGGAATGCCTTCGGGAAGCCCGTCCACGCTCCTGGTCCTGCCAAACAGGCAGGAACTGTCGCGAACCGCCGGCAGCAATGACGGATCGACGCCGAACAGGTCGCAGAGTTCCCTGTCCCACTCTCCCGACCTTATGTCGTAGAGCTGGGTCCGGGCCGCGTTGGACGCATCCGTGGCGTGAACGGCGCCTCCCGTAAGTTTCCAGATCAACCAGGAGTCGACGGTTCCGATGCAGATGTCACCTTCCGGCTGGCGCCGGCAGTGGTTTTCCAGGAGCCACCTCGCCTTGGTCGCCGGAAACAGGGGATCAAGCGGCAGCCCGGTCCTGGCCATCACCGCGCCCTCGTGACCTGCAACCCGCAATGCCTCGCAGGCCGCTGACGTGCGCCTGCACTGCCAGGTGATGACCGGTCCGAGCGGCTCGCCCGTCGCTCGGCTCCATGCGAGGACCGACTCCCGCTGGTTCGAGATTCCGACTGCCGAGATTTCGGCATCGGGACGGTTCCCCAGGCAGGACGCGATCGCCGCAACCGTGCTTGACCAGATCTTCCCGGCGTCCTGCTCGACCCAGCCTGGCGAGGGGTGGAGCGTTTCGACAGGGCAGGAACCGGAAGACAGGATGCTGCCGTCGTCGGAGACCAGGACGGCCTTGGAATTGGTCGTGCCTTCGTCGATGGCAAGAACGGTTCGGCCGGCCATGTCAGGCCTTTTTCTTCAGCAGCTCGATCGCGCTGTCCGCGATGCCGTCCGGCGACATCCCGAACTCGTCCAGCAGGAAACCTGCCGAACCGGTGGGCGCGAAGATGCCGGGCACGCCGAGGCGCTTCATGGGCACCGGCACGGTCTCGACGACAACCTCGGCAACCGCGCTGCCGAGGCCGCCGTGAATGGTGTGCTCCTCGCAGGTGACGATCGCGCCGGTGTCGCCGGCGGCCTTCGCGATCGAGTCCGCGTCGATCGGCCGGACGGAAGCCATGTTCAGCACCCGCGCGGCGATTCCCCTTGCGGCAAGCACTTCTGCGGCGGCTGCCGCGCGGTGGGTGAGGGTTCCGTTGGCGACAATGGTCAGGTCCGTGCCGTCGCGAAGCGTGTCCGCCTGACCTGGCACGAACTTGTGCCCCTCGGGCAGAAGGTCCGGCACGCCCACCCTGCTGAGCCGGAGGAAGACGGGCCCGCTGTGGCGCGCCGCCCACTCCGTTGCCGCCACGGTCTCGATTCGATCCGCCGGCGCCACGACGGCTATGTTCGGAATGGCGCGAATCCAGGCGAAGTCTTCCGTCGAATGATGAGTCGATCCCAGTTCGCCATACGCCATGCCCGAACTGATTCCGCAGAGTTTCACGTTTGCGTTGGAATAGGCGACGTCAGCCTTGATCTGCTCCAGCGCCCGCCCGGTCAGGAAGCAGGCTGCGGCGCAGACGAACGGCAGCTTGCCGCCATTCGCAAGCCCGGCGGCGACCCCCACCAGGTTCTGTTCCGCGATGCCGACATTGATCAGCCGATCGGGCCATTTTTTCCGGAAGCCCCCGAGCTTGCTCGACCCGACGGAATCGTTGCAGACGGCGACGATGTCCGCGTTTCGTGCGGCCATTACCTCGAGCGTCGACGTGAACGCGTCACGGCAATCGTGTAGTTCTCCGGCGCTCTGCCCGGCGTTCAACGGGCGGGCTCCGCGGCCGGGGCGGCGGCCTCCAGTTCGGCCATTCCCAGTTCAAGCTGCTCCGCATCGGGAACCTTGTGGTGCCAGGCGACATTGTCGGTCATGTAGGAGATGCCCTGACCCTTGTTGGTGTGGGCGATCACGCATTTCGGCTTGCCGGCGACGTCGGACTGCCGGGACAGCGCCTCGCAGATCGCCTTCATGTCGTGCCCGTCTATTTCCTCGACTGCCCAGCCGAACGCCTCGAACTTCCGGTCCAGCGGAGCGATGTCGTTGGTATCGGCCAGCCGGGCGCCCTGCTGGAGCCGGTTGTGGTCGATGACGAGCGTCAGGTTGTCCAGCCTGAACTGGGCGGCCGCCATGATGGCCTCCCAGTTCGAACCTTCCTGCATCTCGCCATCGCCGGTGACGACGAACGTGCGCCATCCCGCATCGCTGAGCTTGGCCGCCTTCGCCATGCCGACGCCGACCGGCAGGCCGTGCCCGAGCGGTCCCGTATTGGTCTCGACGCCGGGAACCTTGGTGCAGTCGGGATGACCGTTCAGACGAGAGCCCGGCCGCAGGAAGGTCGAAATCTCGTCCTTCGGAATGAAGCCTCTTTCTGACAGCGTGATGTAGAGCGCCAGGGCGGTGTGGCCCTTGCTGAGAATCATGCGGTCGCGATTCGGGTCCAGCGGCGCATCCGGGTCCACGTTCAGGACATGGAAGTACAGGGCGGTCAGGATGTCGGTGACCGACATCTCTCCGCCAATGTGGCCCGCACCGGCTTCGAACACGGCGCGAAGATCCCGGCGGCGTATCCGGTTGGCAATGACTTTCAGTTCCCAGAAGTCCATGTCACGTCCAGCATAAATATGCAAATCTGATTTTTCTGCAAAATGGTGCCCATGTCAAGCTCCCGACCCGCGATTCGCTCCGGAATACCCTCGCATGCCTTGACAAATCTGGCGTATCGGGGTACGAATGTGAGGTCGAAAGCGCATATTTATTCTGGGATGGAAAAATCGGTATGGACTCGGCGATAGTCGAAAGCGTGAGAAAGTTCTGGCTCAAACTGCCGTTCTCGCCAGGCCGCGCCACAGGCCCCCTGATCGGACTTCTGCTGCTCTGCGTTTTCCTCAGCATCGCGACTGATTCGTTCCTGTCGGTCCGCAACTTCCTGAACATCCTCGACCAGATCACCGTCATCGGAATCATCGCCGTGGGCATGACGTTCGTCATCCTCATCGCGGGCATCGACCTCTCGGTCGGCTCGGTTCTGGCGCTTGCGATGATGGTGCTCGGCTACCTCAATGTCGAGGTCGGCCTGCCCATGAGCATAGCCATTCCCGGCGGGCTCGCGGCAGCGGCCGTTGCCGGACTCGTGTCGGGGCTGCTCATTACCGAATTCAAGGTTCCGCCGTTCATCGCCACTCTCGCCATGATGTCCATCGCGCGCGGACTCGCCAACATGATCACCAACGGTTCGCAGATCATCGGCTTTCCGCCCTGGTTCAACATGGGCGCGATCATTCGCTACGGCGGCTTCCTCACCATGACCGTCGCCGTGATGCTGGTTGTCTTCGTGGTCGCGGTCCTCTTCCAGCGATACCGCCAGGAAGGCCGCGCGCTGTACGCGATCGGCGGCAATCCCGAAGTCGCGCGTCTCGCCGGGATCAACGTGAAGCGCGCGACGGTGCTGGTCTACACGATGTGCGCCGTCCTGTCGGGACTGGCCGGAATCCTGCTGGCGGCCCGGCTCGATGCCGTGCAGCCGAGCATTGGATTCGCCTACGAGCTTGACGCCATTGCAGCCGTGGTCATCGGGGGAACCAGCCTTTCCGGCGGCGTCGGCGGCGTCGGCGGGACCATTATCGGCGTCCTGATCATCGGCGTGCTTCGAAACGGACTCAACCTTCTGAGCGTGTCGCCGTTCCTGCAGGCAGTGATCATCGGTCTTGTCATTGTCCTCGCCGTGGCCGCCGAGACGTTCAAGTACAAGAACGCGTGAGCTGCGAAGGCGCGCAGGGGAATTGCGCCCTTTCCAGATGGCCCGAGCAATCGGGCTTCAACCGGTCCGGACGCGAAGGTGCGGACCACACAACCAAGGAGAAAAATCCATGAAACCCAAACTGAAGTCATTGCTCGCCGCAACCGCCATGGTCGCCGCGGCAGGCGCCGTGTCTGCGGATGGCGTCGGCATAGGAAAGATCGGCCTGGCGGTGCCGAACCTGCAGGCGGACTTTTTCAACCAGATCAAGCTCGGCGTGGAAGGCTACGCCGGGAAACTCGGCATCGAGGTCATCGTGGTCGACGCCAAGAACGACACCGCCACTCAGGTCAGCCAGGTGCAGGATCTGATCACCCAGGGCATTGACGCCTTCATCTACATTCCGGCCGGTGCCGCCGCTGCGGCCGTTCCGACCCGCCTCGCGCGCGCCGAAGGCATTCCGGTCATCAACGTTGACCGCGAACCCGAGGGCGAGCCGGGCGATACCGTGATCTACGGCGAAAATGTCCTGTCCGCGTACCAGGTCTGCTCGCACATGATCGGCCTTGCCGGCGGCGAGGGGAAAATGGTCATCATTCACGGCCAGAAGGGCACGACGCCCGAAGTCCAGCGTTACGAGGGCTGCAGCCGGGCAATTGCGGAGAACCCGGGCATCGAGCTGGTTGCCCAGCAGTGGAGCCAGATGTGGTCTCCGGACGAGGGCTTTTCGATCGCCCAGAACATGCTGCAGGCTCATCCGGACGTCAGGATCATCTTCGGCCAGGCGGACGCCCTTGCCATGGGTGCGGCGAAAGCGGTCGAAGTCGCCGGAATTTCGGAACAGGTGATCGTCGGCGGCTACGACGGTGACGTCGCGGCCCTGGAATCGCTCGCAGCCTGCGACACGCCGTTCATCGTGACCGCGACGCAGAGCACCCAGGCCATGGGCGTTCTGGCCGTGAATTCGGCCATCGCGGTATCCCACGGCGCGTCGGTTCCGGCCCGCCAGATCCCGAACGCCGTGCTGACGACCTGCGACAACGCCCAGCAGTTCGTAGAGAAGCATCCGTAAGGCAACCGGAGTCAGCGCCGTCATTCAATGAGCAACCTCGAGACTTCCGAGAGCGCATCTCCAATCCTTTCCCTGCGCGGAATTCGCAAGTCCTTCGGACCGACCGAAGTCCTGCACGGAATCGACATGGATGTTCATGCCGGTGAAGTCGTGGCGCTGCTCGGCGAAAACGGCGCTGGCAAATCCACCGTTTCGAACGTCATTTCCGGCGCCGTCTTTCCGAGCTCCGGCGAGATGACATGGCAGGGCGCACCCTATGCGCCCGCCAACCCGCGGGAGGCAATCGACGCGGGCGTCGGCATGATTCACCAGGAGCTCCTGCTCCTTCCGCATGTGTCGATCGCCGAGAACGTTTTCGTGGGCCGCTACCTCACGAAGGGCGGACGCGTCGACCGCGCGGAAATGGAGAAGCGCGCCCAGCTCGGGATCAAGCGGCTCGGCCTGGACGTGCCGGCAAGCCGCAAGGTCGAAGGGCTGTCGACCGCGAACCAGCAGCTGGTCGAGATCGCGAAGGCGCTGACGCTGAACGCCGAGCTTCTCATCCTCGACGAGCCGACGGCCGCCCTGGGCGGGACGGAGACCAAGCTTCTCTTCAAGCAGATCGAAACGCTCAAGTCGGAAGGGGTGGGGATCATCTACATCTCTCACCGTCTCGAGGAAATCAAGCAGATCGCGGACCGGATCATCGTGCTGCGGGACGGCGCCCTGGTCCAGGAATTCGAAACCGCGGACCTGCCGGTCAGGATGATCGTCGAGGCAATGGTCGGCCGCAGCTTGGACAGGATGTTTCCGGCCATCCCGGTTCCGTCCGACGAAACGGTTCTGGAGGTCAGCGACCTTTCGTCGGCGCGGGGGACGTTTTCCGGAGTGAACTTCGAGGTCAGGAAGGGCGAGATCTTCGGCATGGCGGGCCTCGTCGGCGCCGGAAGAACCGACCTGGTTCGCGCCATCGCGGGCGCCGACCCGATTTCAGCCGGGACGATCCGCCTTGACGGCGAGGACATCACGCCGCGCAGCCCGGGCGATGCCATCAGGAAGGGCATCATTCTCGTGCCCGAAGACCGGAAACTGCAGGGCCTGATTCTCGAACACAGCATTCAGGACAACATCGCCTACTCGAATTTCGAGTCCGTCGGGAAATCCGGCTGGATCGGCGGCCGCCTCCTCAGGAAGTTCGCGGCCGACAACATCGAGAGATTCGGCGTGAAGGGCCTCGGCCACCAGGACGCGAACGAAATGTCCGGCGGCAACCAGCAAAAGGTCGTCCTGGCGAAATGGCTCGCCCGCGACCCGCGCGTCGTCCTGCTCGACGAACCCACGCGGGGGATCGACGTCGGGGCGCGTTCCACCATCTACGACCTCATTGTCGAGCTTGCCGAAAAGGGCATCGCCGTCATCGTCGTCAGCTCGGACCTCGAGGAGGTCATGGGCGTTTCGAACCGCATCATGGTGATGTCGGAAGGGCGCCAGACCGGCATCCTGGACCGGAACGAGGCGAACGATGTCTTTGTCATGGAACTCGCGACGGCCGGCCATACGAAGACGTTCGACCAGGGCGCCCTGATCAAGCCGATCAGGGAGACCCTCAACGTCACATTCGTTCCCAAGCTCGTCCATCCCTGGTACGACGTCGTGGCCGAGGGCGCCCAGAAGGCGGTCGAGGAACTGGAGACGGAGGGCATACGCGTCAATGTCGTGTGGGATTCGCCCTCGAAGGCCGACGTCGCCGACCACAAGCGCCGGATCGAGGCGAACATCGGCCGCCGGCCTGACGGGCTCGCGGTGTCGTGCCTCGATCCCGCCGCGGACACGCCGATCGTCCGGAAGGCGGTCGAGGCCGGCATCAATGTGATCACCTTCGACTCCTTCTGTTCCGACGAGTTTCCTTTCGTAGGGCACAAGGGCGATCACGGGGACGGGGCGGACCTCGGCAATTTCCTGGCGGAGAGGATCGGCGGTTCGGGAAAGGTCGCGGTCCTTGCGGGCAGCGCCACCGCCACGAACCACTCGGCGCGGGTGCAGGGGTTCAGGGACGCGCTCGCAGCCTTCCCCGGCATCGAGATCGTCTTCGAGGAACCGGACGACGACGACCTTGAGACGGCGTGCAGCCTGACCGGACGGGCATTGGCCGAACATCCGGATCTTGCAGGCATCTTCGGCTCGACGGCGACGAGTCCGATCGGCGCGGCGCGGGCGGTGCGGGATGCCGGAAAGGCCGGAGAGGTCGTCATCGTGGGCATGGACGACCTCCAGGAGACGCTGAAGTTCATCGAGGACGGCGTGATCGCCGGCGTCAAGGCCCAGCGCCAGTGGGAGATCGGGTACTGGACCGTCAAGTACCTGGTGGCGATGAACAGGAATCACAGGATTCCGCGCGAGCACGAGACCGGATCGCAGATGCTCACGAAGGAGCAGCTTGCCGACTGGTGGGAAAACACCCACGGCAGCCATTGAAGCATGCGCCTGCGGACCGCGCCGGAGAGAGGCAGCCGGCGCGTCCGCAGACCGGCCGCCGGGCCTCCGGCAATGGAAAGGTGAGTCAGATGAAGCGTTTTTCAGGCAAGACCGTCGTCGTCACCGGCGGCAACAAGGGCATCGGATTCGCAGTCGCGGAGCGGTTCGCGGCCGAGGGTGCCAGCCTGGTTCTGGCTTCGGTGGAAGAGCAGGTGGAGGATGCCGCCGCCCGGCTGCGCGAGGCCGGCGCCGAGGCGATCGGAGTCCTGTGCGACGTGGCGGACAAGGCGGCCGTCGAAGCGCTGTACGACCGGGCGGAGGAGGCGTTCGGAAGGATCGACGTCTCGTTCCAGAACGCGGGGATCATCACGATCTCGAAGATCGAGGACCTGACGGAAGCGCAGTGGGACGACACCATGGACGTGAACGCCAAGGGAGTCTTCCTGTGCTGCCAGGAGGCGATCAGGCGCATGCGCAGGTCGGGAAGGGGCGGAAGGCTGGTGAACACCGCATCCGGCCAGGCGCGCGACGGATTCATCTATACGCCGCACTACGCCGCGTCCAAGTACGGCGTCATGGGAATGACGCAGAGCCTTGCCAAGGAAGTGGCGCTCGACGGCATCACGGTAAACGCCATCTGTCCCGGCATCATCAGGACCGACATGTGGGCGTACAACGACCGCGCATGGGGAAGGCTGCTCGGCGAATACGCCCCCGGAGAACTGATCGAGGAATGGGTCCTGAAGATTCCGATGAAGCGCGCGGGCGAGGGCGGGGACGTCGCCGGGCTGGTTGCGTTCCTGGCAAGCGAGGACGCTAGCTACATCACGGGCCAGACCATCAACGTCGACGGCGGACTGATCATGTCATGATCTCGCGACCGCCTTCGGATTCATCGCTTCAGCCGCAGACGGAGGGCCAAGTGACCGACATTTCCCTGAACGCACCCAAGTTGTTCGACCTGTCCGGCCGCGTGGCCCTGGTGACCGGCGCGGGCAGCGGAATCGGACAGCGCATCGCCCTCGGCCTCGCGCAGTCCGGGGCCGATGTCTCCTGCCTGGACAGGCGCACGGACGCAGGGCTGTCCGACACACAGGGGATGATCGAGGCGGAGGGCCGCAGGGCGATCGCGATTCGCGCCGACGTGACGGACCGGGCCGCCCTGGACGACGCGGTGGCCCGGACGGAGAAGGATCTCGGCGCGCTGGGAATCGCCGTGAATGCCGCGGGCATCGCCAACGCGAATCCCGCCGAGGAGATGAGCGACGAACAGTACCAGACCCTCATGGACATCAACATGAAGGGGGTCTTCTTTTCCTGCCAGGCCGAGGCCCGCGCGATGCTTCGGCACGGGAAGGGATCGATCGTCAACATTGCCTCCATGTCCGGAGTGATCGTGAACCGGGGCCTGATGCAGGTGCACTACAACGCGTCCAAGGCCGGCGTGATTCACATGTCCAAGTCGATGGCGATGGAATGGGTCGGCCGGGGCGTCCGGGTGAACTCGATCAGCCCCGGCTACACCGCCACGCCGATGAACACCCGCCCCGAGATGGTCCACCAGACGCGGGAGTTCGAAAGCCAGACCCCGATGCAGCGCATGGCGACGGTGAACGAAATGGTGGGACCCGCGATCTTTCTGGCGAGCGACGCGTCGTCGTTCTGCACCGGGGTCGACCTGCTGGTGGACGGCGGATTCTGCTGCTGGTGAGCGCGCTGCGGCAAGCGCGGGATGTCGGAGCCGGTTTCCGGGATCGCCGTCGCTCCCGCGCGAACGCCTTTCGCGGTGGAGGGACGCCGGCCGCCGGAACCGCCGGCGCGAGGCTCACCCTTCGGCCAGCGTCTCCGCGCGTTCGACCCGGACCGCGCAGAACTTGAACTCCGGGATCTTCCCGTAGGGATCGAGCGAGGCGTTCGTCAGCACGTTGGCGGCGGCTTCGACGAAGGCGAACGGCAGGAAGACGTTGTCCTCGGCGACGGCGCGGTCCGCCCTCGCCATGACCGAAAGGCTGCCGCGACGGGTCGTGAGGCGCATCATCCCGCCCGCCTCGATGTCGAGCCGGCGCAGGGTCTTCGGATTCATGGAGCAGCTCGCCTCCGGTTCGATCGCGTCGAGCACCGAGGCGCGCCGCGTCATCGAGCCCGTGTGCCAGTGCTCGAGCTGGCGGCCGGTGATGAGCACGAACGGATAGTCCCCGTCCGGCAGTTCGTCCGGAGGCACGATGTCCGCCGGAGTGAACCTGGCGCGGCCGTCGGGACGCGGAAATCCGTCGCCGAAGACGATCGCCTGGCCGGGGTCGTCCGGAGAGAGCGAGGGATAGGTGATCGCCGTGCGTTCGAGCCGTTCCCAGGTGATGTTGTCGAGAGACCGCATGTTGAGCTTCATTTCGGCGAAGACGTCGGACGGGTGCCGGTACGACCAGTCGAGCCCGAGGCGCTTCGCCAATTCCGCCACGATCCACCAGTCTTCCCGAGCATCGCCCGGCGGCGGCAGCACCTGGCGGCCCATCTGCACCTGCCGGTTGGTATTGGTCACCGTGCCGTTCTTCTCCGTCCAGGCGCTGGACGGAAGGACGACGTCCGCGTAGTTGGCGGTCTCGGTAAGGAAGATGTCCTGGACCACGAGGTGCTCGAGGCTCGCGAGCGCCTCCCGCGCATGGTCGACGTCTGGATCCGACATGGCCGGGTTCTCGCCGAGAATGTACATCCCCCGGATCGCGCCCGCATGGACCGCGTCCATGATCTCGACGACCGTCAGGCCCTTCTCGCCGGAGAAGTCCCCCGACTTCCAGACGTCGGTGAAGGCGCTGCGCACGCCGTCGTCGGACACGCTCTGGTAGTCCGGAAGGAACATCGGAATCAGCCCGGCGTCCGAAGCACCCTGGACGTTGTTCTGTCCGCGCAGCGGGTGAAGGCCCGTGCCGGGACGCCCGACGTGTCCGCACATGAGCGCGAGCGAGATCAGGCAGCGCGAATTGTCCGTCCCGTGCACGTGCTGGCTCACGCCCATCCCCCAGAAGATCATGCCGGCGCGGGCGGCGGCGAAGGTTCGCGCCACCTCGCGGAGCACCTCGGCCTCGATCCCGCAGGTTGCGGACATCTTCTCGGGCGGGAAGCCGGCGAGATGCGCCTTCATCGCCGGCCAGTTCTCGGTGAAGGCCTGGATGTACTGGCGGTCGCAGAGATCCTCCTCGACGATCACGTTCATGATCGCGTTCAGCATCGAGACGTCCGAGCCCGGCCTGAACTGCAGCATGTGCGTGGCGTGGCGCTTCAGCCCCTGGCCTCGCGGGTCCATCACGATCAGCTTGCCGCCGCGCTTGGCGAACTGCTTGAAGTAGGTCGCGGCCACGGGATGGTTTTCCGTCGGGTTTGCGCCGATCACGATGGCGACGTCCGCGTTCTCGATTTCGTTGAACGTCGCGGTCACCGCCCCGGAACCGATGTTCTCCATCAGGGCAGCCACCGAGGAAGCGTGGCAGAGGCGCGTGCAATGGTCGACGTTGTTGTGGCCGAATCCCTGGCGGATCAGCTTCTGGAAGAGATACGCCTCCTCGTTCGAGCATTTCGCGGAACCGAAGCCGGCAACGGTCCGTCCGCCATCCCGGTGCAGCCGCGCAAGTCCCTTGGCTGCGAAGTCGAGCGCTTCGCTCCAGGTCGCCTCGCGGAAGTGGGTGCGCCAGTTCGCCGGATCCGCGTTGAGGCCCTTCGGCGGCGCGTCGTCGCGGCGAATGAGGGGCTTGGTCAACCGGTGCGGATGGCCGACATAGTCGAAGCCGAACCGGCCCTTGACGCAGAGCCTGTTCTCGTTGGCGGGACCGTTGATGCCCTCGACATGGCTGATCCTGCCGTCCTTGACCTTGAACGACAGCTGGCATCCGACGCCGCAATAGGGGCATACGCTTTCGACCGAACGATCATGGTCCAGGCTGTCGCCGACCTGCTCGTCGTCGAGGATGGAAGCAGGCATCAGCGCGCCCGTCGGACACGCCTGAACGCACTCTCCGCAGGCGACGCAGGTGCTCTGCCCCATCGGATCGTCGAAGTCGAAGACCGGGTACGAGGCGTGACCCCTTCCGGCCATCCCGATGACGTCGTTCACCTGGACCTCGCGGCACGCGCGAACGCAGAGACCGCACTGGATGCAGGCGTCCAGATTGACCCGCATTGCCACGTGGCTGTCGTCGAGAAGCGGGATGCTGCCGGGCTCCATTGGAGGAAATCGGCTCGCTTCGACGCCGTTCTGCCCGGCCGTCGCCCAGAAGTGGGCGGAAGCGTCATGCGCCCTGTCCCGCGCCGGCTGGTCGGCGAGCAGGAGCTCGATCACGGTGTTGCGTGCCTTCTCCGCCCGCTGCGTATCGGTCCTGACGACCATGCCTTCGCTGATCGGGCGGATGCAGGAGGCGACGAGCGTTCGTTCGCCGTCCACCTCGACCATGCAGGCCCGGCAGTTGCCGTCCGGCCGATAGCCGGGTTCCGGACTGTGGCAGAGATGCGGGATCCGGAGGCCCCGCCCCTGCGCGGCCTCCCATATCGTCATCCCTTCCGGCGCCGAGACCTGCTCGCCGTCCAGGGTGAAGCTGACCGTGGCGGTGAAGTCTCCGTCAGCCATTTCGGATCTCCTCCGGAAAGTGTTTCATGGTCAGTCGAATCGGATTGGGCGCCGCCTGACCGAGTCCGCAGATCGAGGCATCGGCCATGGCGTCGCACAGATCTTCGAGAAGCGGCCGGTCCCAGACCGGCTGCTGCATCAGCTTGACCGCCTTTTCGCAGCCGACGCGGCAGGGCGTGCACTGTCCGCAGCTTTCGTCCTCGAAGAACCGGAGCATGTTCAGCGCCGCGTCCCTGGCGCGGTCCCTGTGCGACAGCACGACGATTGCCGCGGAACCGATGAAGGTGCCGTGCTCCTGCAGCACGTCGAAGTCGAGCGGTATGTCGGCCATTGAGGCCGGAAGCAGCCCGGCGGACGGTCCCCCCGGCTGGTACGCCTTGAACTCGTGCCCCTCCGCCATGCCGCCGCAGGCCTGGAGAACGTCTTTCATCGTCGAGCCCGCGGGCAGCAGATGCACGCCCGGATTCTTCACGCGGCCGGAGACGGAGTATGAGCGAAGACCCCTTCGACCGTTCTTCTCGATTCCGGAAAGGATGCCGCCTCCCTCCCGCAGGACCCTGGCCACCCAGTAGAGCGTTTCGACGTTGTTCACGAGAGTCGGACGCCCGAACACGCCGACCTGGGCCACGAAGGGCGGGCGGTGGCGCGGCAGCCCGCGCTTGCCCTCGATCGACTCGATCATCGCCGATTCCTCGCCGCAGATGTATGCGCCGGCGCCCCGCCTGAGGTCGACGTAACCGGGTTCGACGATGCCGGCGTCCTCGAGGCTTCGGATTTCGCGGCGCAGGATCTCCAGAATGGCCGGGTATTCGTCGCGCATGTAGATGAAACAAGTTTCGGCCTCGATCGCCCATGCGCCGATAAGCATGCCCTCGAGAAACGCATGCGGTTCCCGCTCGAGGTAGTAGCGGTCCTTGAACGTGCCCGGTTCCCCCTCGTCCCCGTTGACAGCCAGGTATCGCGGCCCGGGTTCGGCGCGGACGAAACCCCACTTCCGGCCGGCAGGAAACCCGGCGCCGCCGAGGCCGCGGATGCCGGCGTCAAGCAGGACCTGCTGAACCGTCTCGAAGTCGCCTGCGCGCCGCAGTTCCGCGAGCGTTAGGTAGCCGCCGCCTGTGCTGTACGCGGCGAACGTCTCGTAGTCCGGCAAATGCGCGTGGGTGTCTCCTGTCTCGATCGCCGCTCGGACCTTGTCGGGCGTCGCGCAGTCGATGTGATTGTGGCCGATTTCGAGCACCGGCGCGGTGTCGCACCGGCCCATGCACGGCGCGCGAAGCACGCGGACGTCTTCCGGATCCAGCCCTTCCAGCAATGCGCGCCTGAGCTCTTCGGCGCCTGCCAGCTCGCAGGACAGCGAGTCGCAGACGCGGATGGTCAGCGCCGGAGGAGGCTTCTCGCCTTCCTTCACGACGTCGAAATGCGCGTAGAACGTCGCCACCTCGTAGACCTCCGCCATGGACAGGCGCATTTCCTCCGCCAGCGCGCGCAGGTGGCCGGCGGACAGATGCCCGAAACGGTCCTGGACGAGGTGAAGGTGCTCGATCAGAAGATCGCGGCGGCGGGGGCGGTCTCCGAGGAGTTCCCGAACCTCGTCCCAGGCCCGACTGTCGATCTGGCGTCCCTTAGGCGCCCCCCGGCCCTTGCCGCGGCCGGACTTCCAGACTCCGGCGTGTTCATCCAGTGCCATGAAAACGCTCCTCCCGGGAACGGGATAGCATTGCGAAAACAGATAATGAAATTGAAATTCACTAACGTACGATAATGAATGCCTATCAAGCGGTTTCCAGCACGACGGTCCGCAAGGCCGACGTCACAGGTCTGCTGCCGGTCTGGCGCGGCGTCACGAGGCTGACGGGTTTCTTGACGACCGGTTCCGCGAGCGACCGGACAACGGTTCGTTCGTGGCTCCCGAGCATGTCGATCAGGATGCGCGGCACGACCGTGGCTGCGACGCCGGCGCCTGCCAGCATGATTGCGGCGCTGAATCCGTTTGTCTCGAAAACGACTCGCGGTCGGGCGCCAACGGATTCGAATACGCCGTCGACGATCCGGCGGTTGAGCATTGAGGGTTCGAGCAGGGTCAACGGCAATTCGGCGGCGCGCGCCCAGGAAACCGCGCTGCCGTCCGGCGGCAACAGGGCCTCGGGCGCGACCAGTACATACTCCTCGTCGCAGATCTTCTCGACTTTGAGCAGATCGCGCGATGCCCCTTCGCTGTAGGTGATCCCCGCGTCGAACTTGCCGTCATCGATTCCCTGCTGGATCGCGAGCGACGATGCGGCAATGATCCGGGTCATGATGTCGGGGTGCCGCCGCTTGAGCCGGATAGATGCCCTTGCGGCCTGCGCAAGCGCGGTCGGAATGACGCCGATGACGAGGGAGCCGGAGAGCGTTCCCTGGCTCGCGCGCGTTTCCTGCTCGAGCGATTCGACGCGGGCGAGTACGGCGCGGGCGTGGGCGACCGCGGTCTCGCCTTCCGGGGTGAATTGCCGAAAGCGGTTGCCGCGCCTCACGATGAGCGAGTTCAGCCGCTCTTCGAGATTCCGGATGCGTACGGAAAACGCCGGTTGCGACAGCCCGCAATCCTGGGCTGCGCGCCCGAAGTGCCGGTGCCGGGCGAGAGCGACAAGGCACTCCAGGTCCCTGAGGTCGATCATGCGCCTTCAATACGGCACGTTTCACGAAATGACATCGAAAACCCGTCGGAAAGTCATGCCGAAGCTTCGGAATGGCAGTTGAACTTGCCCCGCGAACCGAAATAGTCTGGCTGGCCATGGCGTGCGACGCAATGTTCCCCATCAACTGCAGCATGTGATGCCGGTGACGCAGTTCCGTTTCATCCACACGTCGGATCTTCATCTCGGGCGCCAGTTCGGCAACTTCCCGGAAACCATACGCGGCCGCCTCGTCGAGGCACGCCATGGCGCAATCGCAAGCCTCGCCGCCGCGGCGCGCGATCATGGCGCGGAACACGTCGTCGTTGCCGGCGACGTGTTCGACACCGAGACGCCGTCCGATCAGGTCTGGCGGCAAGCCGTCGGGGCCATGGCGGCGGAAGCGCCGACGAAGTGGTGGATCATTCCCGGCAATCACGACAGCCTTGCCGCGGAATCGCTCTGGGAAGCGTTCAGGGCTCAGGCGCCGGAAAACGTGCGGCTGCTCGATCAGCCGCGGCCGGCAGAGATCGAGCCGGGGGTCATGCTGTTGCCGTCGCCGTCGCCGAACAGGTTTCCCGGCCGCGACCTGACCGAATGGATGGCCGGATGTTCGACGCCGGAAGGGCATCTGCGCATCGGCCTGGCTCATGGCAGCATCGTCGATTTCGGCAGCGAGTACGGCGATCCGGAAACCATACCCCCTGATCGCGCCGCCACAGCGGGACTCGACTATCTGGCGCTCGGCGACTGGCACGGCTTCATGCGAGTCGGGGAAAGGACGCATTATTCGGGAACTCCCGAGCGCGACCGGTTCAAGCACTCGGGAAAGGGTGCGTGCGCGGCCGTGGTCATTCCGGGCCCGGGCGCGGTCCCTTCGGTGACTGTTTCCGCCACGGGCCGGTTCGACTGGTCGGAAATAAAGCTGGAACTGACGCCCGAACAGGATCCGGTCGAAGCGTTCATGTCGGCGATCCCCCGGGGTTCGACGTCGCGCCGCGACTGCCTTGCCAGGATCGTGCTCTCGGGCTGGATCCGTCTTCCCCGGCGGGCGGAGCTTGCCGGGACCATCGCTGCACAGGAACCGGAGTTCGGTCACCTCGAGCTTCGTGACGACGAACTCATGATCGACTGCATGGCGGATGACCTCGACCGGATCGCCGCATCCGGCGCGCTCCGGATCGCTGCCGATGCCCTGTTCGGCGAATCGAGGGATGATTCCCTGGGCCGCCACGAGAGGGCGGTCGCGTCTGCGGCTCTTCGCCGCCTTTACGGCTACGCGGCGGGTTCGGCGCCGTGAAGCTTCGAAACATCCGCCTGGACAACGTCCGCCGGTTTGTCGCGCCCGTCGAAATCCGGGACATCGGGGACGGGCTCAACATCCTGTCGGCTCCGAACGAACACGGCAAGTCGACGATGCTCGACGCGCTGCATGCGGTCTTCTTCAAGAACCGCAAGGCGTGGGACAGCGAGACCAGAAGCCTGGTTCCGCACGCGGGCGGCGACCCGGCAATAGCCGTCGAGGCGGAGTTCGACGACGGGACGTACAGAATACGGAAAACCTGGAACCCGCGCCGCAGGGGCGAGGCCGAAGTCCTGAAGTCGGGGCAGCTGGTCGCGCAGGCCGACGCCGCCGAGTGGTGGATCGCGGAACGGCTGAAATCGCCGAAGGACGGGGGACCAGCCGGTTTGCTCTGGGTCCGCCAGGGCTTCGCCGGACTCGACGAAGGCGGCGCCGACAACGCGCGGCGCAACCTGATGACATCGGTCGCCGGAGAGGTGGAAGCTATGACCGGCGGCCGGCGCATGAACGACGCGATGGAAAGGTGCGACCGCGAGCTGGGAAGATTCCTGACGCCCACGGGCCGGCCAAAGCAGGACAGCCCGGTTCGGCAGGCCGACGCGGAAATCGAGCGGCTCGAGAAAAGGCAGGCGGAACTGCGCGAGGTGACGGCACGGCTCTCGGAAGGGTTGAGGAGGCGCCGCCAACTCAGAAGGGAACGCGACGAGCTCGTTGATCCGGCGGGCCGTCAGGAACGCGAGGCCAGGCTCGCCGAAGCCGAAGCGGCCCATGAACAGGCGCGCCGCCATGCGGAAGGACTTGAGCGGGTCAGGCAAAGTCTCGACAACAAGCGTATCGAGACAGAACGCGCCGACGAGAAGGTCGCGGAACTCGCAGGGCGCCTTGACGAGGCCAAGGCTGCGGAAAGCGCGAGGGAGGCCGCCGTCCGGCACGAAGCCGCGGCTGCAACCGCGCGAGCCGGCGCGGAAAGGCAACTGAAGGGTGCGGACGCGATCGTCGCCGAAAGCGAAGAGCAGGAAGCGAAGTCTATGAAGGCGCTGCGGACCGCGCAGGAATTCGCCCTTGCCCGATCCGCAGGGAAGCTGCGAAAGGACTTGGTCGACCGCCTCGACCGGGCCGCTGCGCTGGCCGAGAGGATTGCTGCGCTGTCCGCGGAGACGAGAGCCGAAATTCGAGCGGATGTTCTGGAAGATCTCGAGTTGCGGCACGCGAATCTCGAGGTTCTCCGCCGGACCCGGGATGCCGAGGCGCCAACCGTCACCATGACGTATCTTCCCGGCCGCTCCGGCGGCGTTGCCCTTGACGGCGACCCGCTTCCGGAGGGCGTTGCCCGCAGCATTCCCGAGGGTGCCGTGCTGGCGATAGAAGGCGTCGGCGAGCTTGCGGTCGATCCGGGGCGACGAGCCGGCGGCGAAGAGCTTGCTGAGGCGGCAAGGGAATTCGCGCGGGCCCTCGCGTCGGCGGGCGTGGACGGCATCGACGCCGC
Organism: uncultured Amylibacter sp.; assembly: GCA_963662815.2. Classification (GTDB taxonomy): domain Bacteria; phylum Pseudomonadota; class Alphaproteobacteria; order Rhodobacterales; family Rhodobacteraceae; genus JAPPHA01. The sequence goes on along the minus strand of CAXXWA010000029.1, from coordinate 360,959 downwards.
CTGGGACTCGGGGAGACGGCGGCTCGGCGGAGAGAGCCGCATTCGCGACGCCCGGACGGAGCTCGAGATCGTCGCGTCCGATGGCATCGATGCCTTGCGGGAAGAACTGGCTGCGCTGCCGGCGCCGGAAGAGCGGGACGAGGAGGGCCCCTCGGTCGAGGAGGCGGAGGAAGCGCATCGGATCGCGAGAGAGCGTCTTTCGGCGAGGCGAAGGGAACTCGAGGCGACGCGGGAATCGTTCCGGCTGACGGAGGCGGCCGCGATCGAGGCCGCCGGCACCCTTGCGGCAGCCGACGCCAGGCTGGAGCGCGCAAGGGCGCCGCTCGCTGACATCGACGACCCGGAGGCCGAAAGGCGGAGGATGGCGACCCGGGCGACCCGCCTGCGCACGGAACTCGACGCGGCGGAGGCGCGGTACAGGGAAGAAAAAGCTGGTACGCCGGACATGGACGGCGTCGAAACGACCCTTGAGCGCGCCCGGTCGATCGTCGAGGCGGCGAATGGCAGGATCCGGGAAACGGAGATCGAACTCGCCGGTCTCGACGCCTCGATCGGCCTGCAGGCCGGCAAGGCGGTTCATGAGGAACTTGCGGACGTCAAGGCGCGGCTCGAGGCCGAGTGTCGCCGACGCGACGGCCTCCGGTTCGAGGTGGACGTTCTTGTGAAGCTGAGGGACGCGCTGCAGTCGGCTCGCGCGAAGGCGCGCGACCGGTACGTGGCGCCGGTTCTCGAGGAACTCGTGCCGCTTCTCAGGAACTTCTGGCCGGAGGCCGGCATCGAGCTTAACGCCGAGACCGCGCTTCCCGAGAAACTCGTCCGTCCGGGAGCCGAGGAAGACTTCGATGTCCTTTCCGGCGGGACTCGCGAACAGATCGCGCTTCTGGTCCGGCTCGCATTCGCCCGGCTCCTAATGAAATCCGGATACGGCGCGCCGATCATCCTCGACGACGCCATCGTTTTCACCGACGATGACCGGATCGAGCTGATGTTCGACGCGTTGACGCGCCAGGCGCGGGACATCCAGGTCATCGTTCTCACCTGCAGGCAGAAGGCGTTTCGCGACCTCGGCGCCAACAACCTCTCAATCCGCGCGACAGGCGGCTGAATGGATTCGTACCCCGGGGAGACTCTTCACTGGCTTCCCGAATACTCCGGCCTCGGCCTCGTTGCGGCGAGGGATCGCGCTTCCGGGATTTTCCGGATCAGCTTCGACCGCACCGACCCGACGATCAGGCCGCGGAGGTTCGGCGAACGTTGCGGTGCGGGAAGCCCGCGCCGGACGGCAGGAATCCGAAAGTCGCCGGACGATTGCGGCAAGTTTGCGCCTTGAGTCGCCCCGGGCTTTGCGTTCATGCCGCACAAGATGTTAAACTGGCTCCAAGGACCGGTTCGCACAGGGCCGGGGAGCAACGAAGACGGGAGCAAGGCATGCCGTTTCCAGTCATTCCGGTCGCCAAGGCGGCATTCGTCCTGGCATCCGCATATGCAGTCCTCCGCAAGGTCAGGGCGGCGCCTTTCGAACAGGAGGTCAGTGACCGGCTGGACCGTGTTGCGGAAGGGATCCATGCCGGCGCGCGCGGTCCGGCGCACCTGCACGCAACAGCGAGATGGCGACGTTCTCTGCGGTTCGGGCGATGGCAGCGCTGGCTCGAGATCGATGCGGCGGCGCTGGCCCGGTTCCGGGTGCGCGTCGTGCGCCGGGCCGCGCAGTGAGACTCTACTTCGCGGTCCCGTCGCCGTTCGCGCGGAAGGTCCGCGTCCTGCTGGAGGAATCAGGGAAGTCCGACCAGGTCGAACTGGTCGATGCGGTCGGCACGCCGCTCGACTCATCCGGAATGCCGGTCGAATTCAATCCGCTTGGCAAGATCCCGTGTCTCGTGCTGGACGACGGATGTCCCGTCTTCGACAGCCGCGTCATCACGCGCTACCTGGATTCCGAACTCGGAAGCCGACTCTACCCGGGCGGGAGCGCGCTCTGGACGATGCTCACGCTCGAGGCGACGGCTGACGGGATCATGGATGCCGCGGTGCTGATGGTCTACGAACGGCGCTGCCGGCCGGAGGAGATCGTGTCGGAGGACTGGCTGAAGGGGCAGTGGGAAAAGATCGAAAGAACGCTGGACGCGCTGGAGAACAGGTGGATGGAGCATCTGGAGGGCCCGCTCGACATGGCCGTAATCGCGGTCGGCGTAGCGCTTGAGTACCTGGATTTCCGGCACCCGGACAGGGACTGGCGAACCGGCCGCGACCGGCTCGCGGACTGGCAGGCCCGGTTTGCCCGGCGGCCATCGATGCTTGCGACCGTCCCCGCGTAATGCTGCGCAGGACCGGGTGGGTCCTTTTCCCGCAACAGGGCGCACCGGTGGCCGTCCGGCCGAGGATGTCGTCGGCCGGGCGCTTCCCGTCGCACATGGCTCGCCAGCAGCGCGAGACTCGTTCCCCGAAGGTCCGGGAACAAGGGCTTCGATACGGCATTTTCCTGCGAAGAGTCGTCTAGACGCTTGGGAACTGCGCGTGTAGTAACCGGCGAAATGCCTTGTGCGCGGAGGGCTGGCGCCTTGAGCACGCGCATCGTGGGCATGGCAGTTATCGTGGAGGAGCTTGTGTCCCACGCAGACGAGGCCGGCAGCAGCAGGCGGGATTTTCTCTACATTGCAACTGCGGCAACGGGTGCGATCACCGCGGGTGCCGCGACATGGCCGCTCATCGATCAGATGAACCCGAGCGCGGACGTGCAGGCGATGTCGTCCGTCGAGGTTGATATCTCCGATGTGCTGCCGGGCACGCAGATCACCGTGAAATGGCTCGGCAAGCCGGTCTTCATCAGGCGGAGGACGCCGACGGAAATCGAAGCGGCCCGCAATCTCGACCTGTCCGAGCTTCCCGACAATGATTCGCGCAACGAGAACGTTCCGGGCGACGGCCGGGACGCCAACCGCGCCATCGACGCCGAGGGGGAATGGCTGGTGATGATGGGAGTCTGCACGCACCTCGGCTGCGTGCCGCTCGGCAACGGCGCCGGGGAGTTCGGCGGCTGGTTCTGCCCGTGCCACGGATCCCACTACGACACGGCAGGCCGCATCAGAAAGGGACCTGCACCGCAAAACCTGCCCGTTCCGGTCGCCGCGTTCGTCGACGAAAACACCATCAGGCTAGGATAGGAAGGCGACATGGCCGGCATTCCTCACGATCCTTACGTTCCGAAATCCCGCTTCGAGAAGTGGCTTCACAGCCGGCTTCCAATTCTCGGCCTGATTCATGCCACCTTGACGATTCCGACGCCCAAGAACCTCAACTGGATGTGGATCTGGGGCATCGTGCTGACGTTTTGTCTCGCGGTGCAGATCGTCACCGGCGTCGTCCTCGTGATGCACTACACGCCGCATGTGGACACGGCCTTCGACTCGGTCGAACACATCATGCGCAATGTCAACGCGGGTTGGGCGTTCCGCTATATCCACGCGAATGGCGCCTCGCTCTTCTTCATTGCGGTCTACGCGCACATCTTCCGCGGCCTGTACTACGGTTCGTACAAGGCGCCCCGGGAAATCACCTGGATCATCGGGATGCTCATTTACCTCGCCATGATGGCGACGGCGTTCATGGGCTATGTCCTTCCCTGGGGGCAGATGTCGTTCTGGGGCGCCACGGTCATTACCGGCCTCTTCGGAGCGATTCCCGGGATCGGCCCGATCATTCAGGAATGGCTGCTCGGCGGTCCGGCCGTCGACAATGCAACGCTGCAGAGGTTCTTCAGCCTCCACTACCTGTTGCCGTTCGTGATCGCGGGACTCGTCATCGTGCATGTCTGGGCCTTCCACACGACAGGCAACAACAACCCGACCGGGATCGAGGTTCGTCGCGGCTCGAAGGAAGTGGCCGCCAGGGACACGGTGCCCTTCTGGCCATACTACGTCGTCAAGGATCTCTTCGCCCTCGCCGTGATACTCGTCGTATTCGCGTTCTTCATCGGGTTCATGCCGAACTACCTCGGCCATCCCGACAACTACGTCGAGGCGAATCCGCTTTCGACGCCGCCGCACATCGTTCCGGAATGGTACTTCCTTCCGTTCTACGCGATTCTCCGGGCGATAACCTTCGACGTCCTTTTCCTGGAAGCGAAATTCCTCGGCGTGCTGATGATGTTCGGATCCATCGCGGTGATGGCGCTCGTGCCCTGGCTCGACACGTCGACCGTACGCTCCGGGCGATACCGGCCCGCGTTCAAGTGGTGGTTCTGGCTTCTTGTCCTGGATTTCCTCGTGCTGATGTGGTGCGGTTCGCAGAAGCCGGAAGGCCTTGTCCCGACGATTTCCCTGATCGGTTCGATCTACTGGTTTCTCTACTTCCTCATCATCCTTCCCTTGCTCGGGGTGCTCGAGAAACCGCTCGCCAGGCCGGAGACTATCGAAGGGGATTTCGATGCGCACCATCCGTCGGCGGAATCGGCTGAACCGGCCGAGTAATCGAGCAGGAGACTGACCAGATGTTGAGACGGACGCTGTTTTCGATCCTTGCGGCGCTCTGCATTCTCGCAGGGCCTCTCCATGCGGCAGGCGACAGCGGACATGTAGAGGACTTCGAGTTCAGCTTCGAAGGCCTCTTCGGTTCGTTCGACCAGCACCAGCTCCAGCGCGGCCTGCAGATCTACACCGAGGTCTGCTCGGCGTGCCACGGGCTCAGGCAGGTGGCATTCAGAAACCTGGGCGACCTTGGCGGGCCCCACATGGACGAGGACCAGGTCAAAGCCTATGCGAAGCAGTTCGAAGTGTTCGATCCGGATCTCGACGACACGCGCGAAGCGAAACCCGCCGACAGGTTTCCGGGCTCGCTGATCGAGGAGGCGCCGGACCTTTCGCTGATGGCGAAGGCCCGGGCCGGGTTTCACGGTCCCTACGGCCTCGGTCTCAACCAGTTGGTAAAGGGCCTCGGCGGACCCGAGTACATAGCTTCCCTGATGACCGGATACACCGGGAAGGAGAAGGAGGAGTTCGGCGCGATCCTCTACGAGAACACCGCGTTTGCGGGAGGCTGGATATCGATGGCGCCGCCGCTGGAGGACGGCATCGTCGAATTTCGCGACGATCACTCGAACGATGTGCACCACATGGCCGAGGATGTGGCGGCTTTCCTGATGTGGGCGGCCGAACCGAAGATGACCGACAGGAAGAGTTCGGGCTTCATCGCCGTCCTGTTGCTGGTCGTGCTGACGGCGCTGCTGTATCTCGCCAACAAGAAGCTGTGGGCCTCGGTAAAGCGCGGAAAGACGTGACGCTCGGCCGCTGGAATTCCCTGCGCCTTCGTCGAACGGGTGCGCACCCGATTCGGAACGTCTGATCCTTCCCCGCGGGTTGCGGCCTTCGCGCTCCGGCGCCTGCCGCCGCCCGGCCGATGCGACCATCGATTGCCTTTGCGGCGACGGCGACAATGCCGGCCAGGGGAGATGCAGCATGTCCGACAACGCATTCGGCCGGATTTTCCGGATATCGACCTGGGGGGAAAGTCACGGGCCCGCGCTGGGCGCCGCCGTGGACGGGTGTCCGCCGAACATACCGCTGGACGTCGGCGAACTGCAGCACTGGCTAGACCGGCGCAGACCGGGTCAGAACAGATACATGTCGCAGAGGCAGGAACCGGACGAGGTCGAGATCTTGTCGGGAGTATTCGAGGGGCGGACGACCGGCACGCCATTGCAGCTCCTGATCAGGAACACGGATCAGCGGTCGAAGGACTATTCCGACATCAGGGACAAGTTCCGTCCGGGCCATGCCGACATCACCTATTGGCTGAAGTACGGAATTCGCGACTACAGGGGCGGCGGACGGTCGTCGGCGCGGGAAACGGCGGCTCGGGTGGCCGCGGGCGGCGTCGCCAGGTCCGTTCTCCGCGCGATCGCGCCATGTGTTTCGGTGCGGGGATACATGGTCGGGATGGGTCCCCATGTCATCGACCGCGACAGGTTCGACGAAGCCGAGATCGAAAACAATCCGTTCTGGGTGCCCGATGCCCGTGCCGCGAGCACCTGGGCGGACTACCTTGACGGCATCCGCAAGGCGGGGGGCAGCGTGGGCGCGGTCATTGAGATCGTCGCGAAGGGCGTGCCCGCCGGGCTTGGCGCTCCGATCTACGGCAAGCTCGATGCGGACATTGCGGCGGCGATGATGTCGATCAATGCCGTAAAGGGCGTCGAAATCGGTGCAGGCATGGGTGCGGCTTCCCTGACGGGCGCCGAAAATGCCGACGAAATCCGGATGGCTAAGGACGGACCGGAATTCCTATCCAACAATGCAGGCGGAATACTCGGAGGCATTTCGACCGGACAGGACGTCGTCTGCCGCTTTGCCGTCAAGCCGACGTCGTCGATACTGACGCCGCGCAGGACGATCACGAAGTCCGGAGAAGATGTGGAGATCCTTACCAGGGGTCGCCACGACCCGTGCGTTGGCATCAGGGCGGTGCCCGTCGGGGAAGCGATGATGGCATCGGTGCTGGTCGATCACCTGCTCCTGCACCGAGGGCAGGTCGGCGTCGGCGGCGGTAACATCGGCTGACGCCCGCGCGGCGCCGTCCGGACTTCAGCACAGTCCCGCGGGAAGCGGCGCACCTTCAGGATTGCGCAACGGCGAATTTTCCGAGGCGCGGGGGCAGGCAAGACACTCTTCGGCCGCATCCGTGACGCTGCTCGGATCGGAACGGGACCGCGGATTGCCGCACGGCCCGACTCCGGCAGTCGCGTTTCAGCCGAGCGCCTTGCCTGCCAAGGAAGAAAGGAACACGGTCCGCCGCCCGAAGCGCTTGTCGGGCTGCGAGACTCCGTCCGGAGTCAGTTCAGGGAATCCTTGAACGACTTGGAGAACTTGAACTTCGCCGCCCGGTCGGCTGACTTCGTGATCAGCGACCCGTTGAAGGGGTTTCTGAGGGTCCGCTCGGGCCTGTCCTGAGTATAGAACTTGCCGAATCCCGGTATGGTGACGGAACCGCCGCCCTTCAATTCGCCGGCAATTGCGTCAAGCGTGGCGTTCAATAGTCTGCCCGCCGTCGCCTTGTCGCTGTCTGTCGCCGATGCGATTGCGTTTACCAGGTCTGATTTCGTCATTGCACTATTTGACATTCTACTGCTCCTTCTATGGTTTGCCCCAACAAAGTGCGTCCACTCGCTACAATATTTCCAGGAAATACTCAAACCGTGAATATCCTGTGGGATTGATTTCCTGTGGCGCAGCTTTTCGCGGATCACGGCTGCAAAACGAATCCCGAAAGCCACTCCGACGTGCAACGCCGACCAAGTCCGCAGCGAACGCGTTGCCCGACCAAGGTCGGCGGGCCGCAACACCCTTTCTGGCATGCTCAGGGAATCAGCAATGAACCGGGAGGTGGTCTGTGACGAGGTGCTGGCCGACGCGGCGAGACGCAGCCATGCTCCCGAACGGATCCTCGGCGCGCTGCTGAAGGCGGACGTGGCGGACAGGAAGGCGCGCTTGATCAAGTGCCAGCTGTCGGTCGCCAGGTTTGCCGACGGCTTCGACTTCGTACAGAGCCTTGTCGAGAAGCGGCTTCTGTGCCAGCTCGCTGACGGCTCCTTGCTCGATTCGCCGCTGAGCACGGATACGTTCCGGTTCGACGGGACTTCAGCCGCCTCGGGCCCCGATCTCCGGTGCCCCGAAGCCTGGATTCGTCGTCACCGGGCCATCTCCCCCGCTCGGGCTGCGCGCTCGCTGCGGAAATGGCAGGTGTTGCACTTTGGAGCGGTGCCCGGGAGCGAAAAAAGTTTTGACGAATCGCTGCAAATTCCGCCCTTCAAATCGACCTGCCGTCGAACCGGTCCCGCAGAAGGGCGAACAGGAGTTCGCGCTTGACCCATCTCGATGCCACGGCGCCGGCGTCAGGACGACCACCAGCCAATCGCAGCGGCGCAGTGCTGCGTGATGTCGTCGTGCCACTGCCGTGCGCCCGGGATGTTGGTGTCGCTGTACCACACCGGAACGGCGTGTCCACGGATCACTTCGGCAAGCCTGTCCGTGAACGCCCGGTCGGCCCTAGAGTGGGACAGGAAGACTTCGTCGGGAACGGGCACCGGCGATTCGGGACGATCGTCAGGCGTGGCTGAGGGTCGCCTCGGCGATCGGCGCGACCTTGGGAAGCTCGGTTTCGGAGTCGTCGAGTTCGAGCCACGGCATGCGCCGCACGATCCACGGAATCTCGGTGGCGGAAACCCGGTCGCGTTTCCCGACGACGACGGGAATCAACCGGTTGCTGTAGTTTTTCGGCGCAAGCGCGTACGCGATGTTGCGTTTCACGTGGGGCGAGCTGGCTTCTGCCGGAGTGAGCAGGACGACCATGGCATCGGACTCTTCCAGTGCACGCGCGACCTTGCGGCCCAGTTATCGCCGGGGAGATGGTCGCGGTCGGGATCGAACACTTCCAGGCCGCTGTCCGCAAGCGCCTTGCGGAAGCGCTTGGCAACGGCCGCATCGTCGTAGGCGTAGCTCAGGAAGACTTTCATGGTCCCCGCAAGGTAGCAAATGCGTGGCAGGCTGACATCTCCAGAGTTGGGCAGCTGCCGGTGATCCGGCCGTTGAGGTCGTCGTCGCAGCAGATTCCCGGATCCAGCGAAGGGAAAGGGAAGGGGGCAGGCTAGCGCGGTTGACCAACCCTTTGTCGAGAACCGCCCCGTTCCAGCTGATCGACGGCACCACTCCTCGACGGGCCTTGCAACAGGCGGATAGCCGGACTACGTACCGGCTCCAAAGGAATTCCAGTCGTTTCCGGCGCGGAATGTCGGGAGCACGGAGCAACAAATTCCGATACACTCCGAATTCCTTCACACGGAATCCACGCCCGGCTTGGAAATGGCTGGTATTGAACCTCGAGCAGGGACCGGGTTGGCACAAAATGTTGAGATACTGAATGAACGCATGGTTTTTGCTGGCCGTCGCAATTGGCCTTGAAGTCACGGGGACATTTCTTCTCAAGCTTTCGGACGGTTTCTCGAAATGGCAATGGGGTTCGCTTTCAATCCTTTGCTATTCCCTTTGTTTCTGGGCGCTTGCACCCGCTCTGCGAGATTTGCCTGTCGGCATCGTATACTCGATTTGGGCCGGAGTCGGAATTGTCGGCGCAACCGCCCTGGGCATGCTTGTTTTCGGAGATCGGCTCGCAGTTTATCACTACGGCTTTATCGCGTTGATCCTGGTGGGTGCAGTTGGCCTCAGGCTGACAACGACCGGGTAGCATGGTTTTCATCGCCGTCGCTGTACGGTAGCCGCACGCCATCAGGCTGTTCCTGTTCGAGGATTTCACGGCCCTCGAGTCCCGCGAGAACAGCAACGGGCCGGAAGAAAGCCATCAAGGCATCTCCGACAAGGGCGTGCTCGCGCGCATCGCCGCAGCCGGTACCGCTTGCGGCGACCTCATCGCAGAGTTCGGCATCAGGGGTACCAGGCCGTCGTCACCGATCACGCTGCGGCGCTTGATTCTTCGTCGCTCAAGCGGGCATGTTCTCCTGCACCACGTCCCTCCAAGTCTTCCTGCTCACGAGCCATCCGCCATTGCCCGCAGCAGCGACTTGACCACCGACGCCGCGTTGACCGCAGCCAGGTCCATGAACACCTCCATCTGATTAGCATCTTCACTGCCTCCTGCGAGGTTGGAAAGGCTGCGGACTGCGATGCTGGGGACGTCGTTTGCGTAGGCAACATGGGCGACGGCTGCGCTTTCCATGTCCAGCACGCGCGCGCCGAAGGTTTCGAAAGCCCAGGTTCGGAAGCCTGCATTGTCGACGAAGCCGCTTCCCGAGACACCGGAACCGCCAACGACGATCCGTGGCGTCCGGTCCAGGCAGACGTCTTTCGCCGTGCAACGGGCCAGCGTCACGTCCGGAACGGCTTTCCGGGCGCTCTCGAGCAAACGTTTGTCCACGTCAAACCAGAACTTCGTTTCCGGCGCCTCGGCACCTTGGCGCAGGACGGTCACGGAGCGCGGGAACATCATGCCGAAGTTCGCGTAGGGATACTCGAAGAAGGGTATCGTGGCCCAACCGTCGTCGAGTTCGCGGGCGAAAACCATTTCCAGATACTGGCCCCAGCGTTCCGCGATCACGACGTCGCCGATGTTCAACCCGGGATCCACGCCGCCGGCAATTCCGGAGAATATGACCTTTTCGATGTTGAAGTGGTCGAGCGCGAGCTGCACGGTCATTGCCGCGTTCACCACGCTGATTCCGCTCGTGAACAGCACGACGTCGCGCTCTTCCAGCGCGCCTGTCGCAAAGGCGACGCCGTTGACCGAATGCATCGACGCGCCTTCCAGATCCTCCTGAAGGATCGCGAGCTCCGGCGCAAAGGCGGACGCCACGGCAATGCGCGGCGTATCCTCAAGCTTGTCGTGCGCCCACGCCGGTTCGGCAGCCGCCAACAGCAGTCCGGACATCAGGGTGGCGATCCGGGTGCGCGCTGCGCGCGGTCCTGGCCTGTGAACGGTCATCGTCGTTTGCTCCTTGTCAGAATGTCAAGCGTTCTCGATTCCGGGCGACCGGAACTTGGCTGGAACAGTAGCTTTCCGCAATCCCGTTCCGTTGCCCGATCAAGCGCAATCCCTGCACGCCGGGCCTGGCGGGGCCGCCGTCGCACTGCCTTCCGGGGCAGCGGCGGTTCCTTGGGCCGGCGTCAGAGAAACGCGGTTTCGTCGAAGCTGCGGAGCTTCCGCGAGTGCAGCCTCTCCAACGGCATCTCCCGCAGCATTTCCATTGCGCGAATGCCGATCTTGAGGTGCCGGCCGACCTGGGTCCGGTAGAATTCGGTCGCTGTCCCCGGAAGCTTGAGTTCGCCGTGCAACGGCTTGTCGGAGACGCAGAGAAGACTGCCGTAGGGGACGCGGAAACGGAAACCGTTCGCTGCGATTGTCGCGCTTTCCATGTCCAGCGCGATGGCGCGCGACTGCGACAGGCGCTGCACCGGGCCGGACTGGTCGCGGAGTTCCCAGTTCCTGTTGTCGATGGTGGCTACGGTTCCGGTTCGCATGATTCGCTTGAGTTCGAAGCCCGACAGTTCGGTCACCTCCTCCACCGCTGCCTCGAGCGCGATCTGGACTTCTGCGAGCGCCGGCACCGGGATCCAGACCGGAAGGTCGGCGTCGAGAACATGGTCCTCCCTGACGTATGCATGAGCGAGGACGTAGTCGCCGAGGTTCTGGCTGTTGCGGAGCCCGGCGCAGTGGCCGAGCATCAGCCAGGCGTGCGGCCGAAGGACAGCGACGTGATCGGTCGCAGTCTTCGCGTTCGAGGGGCCGATGCCGATGTTCACCAGCGAAATGCCCGACGCATTCCTGCGCTTGAGGTGGTAGGCAGGCATCTGCGGGAGGTTGCCTGCCGGCATGTCCACGTCCACTGCCTTCGTCGAAACCCGGTTTCCCGGCGCCACGAAGGCGGCGTAGCCGGACTCGGAATCGTTCAGCGCCTCCTGGGCGAATGCCGCAAACTCGTCGACGTAGAACTGGTAGTTGGTGAAAAGGACGTGGTTCTGGAAGTGCTCCGGATCCGTCGCCGTGTAATGCGCGAGGCGGGCAAGCGAATAGTCGACCCGCTGGGCCGTGAAGGGCGCGAGCGGCATTGCGCCACCCGGCTGCTGCTCGGCGGTGCAGTTGGCGATCTCGTCGCCGATCGTGGACAGGTCGGGCACGTCGAAGTGGTCCCGCAGGGGAAACTTACCGCCCGCTTCCGGCGCCCCCGGGCCGTCTACGCCCTGAGGCGAGTCGTGCCCGCGCATCGGACCCAGCTTGAAGTCTCCGCCGATCGCGAAGTGCACGGGGATCGGCGTTCGCGAGGGCCCGACGGTCACCGGAACGCCGTGGTTCTGGAGGAGAAGGGATACCTGCTGGCGCAGGTACTTGTCGAAGAGACGCGGCTGCGTCAGCGTCGTCGAGTAGGTTCCCGGTTCCGCGACGAAGCCGAAAGCAAACCGGCTGTCAAGGCGCGCGTGCGTGTCCGTCGTGATCGAGATCTCCGGGTAGTAGGCGCGGCAGCGTCCGCGCGGCCAGGCGCCGCAGAGCGCCTTGCCGAGGTGCCGGCGAAGGAATTTCGTGCCGCCGTCGTGGATGTCGCGTATCGCGGCTACGGCGTCGTCGGCGTTGTCGAAACTGCGATGTCCGGTCGATCTGGGTTCGATGAGTTTGCGGCTCGGCATCCTGGTTCCTATGCGCCGGACTGCGCGACGACAAGATCGGCAAACTCGAACGTCCTGACATCGACGAGGCCGAGATCCGAGATCCTGAGCTCCGGAATGACGACGAGCGCGAGAAGCGAATGCTGCATGAAGGCGTTGTTCAGGCTGCAGCCGCAAAGGTTCATCGCCTCCGACAGCCGCTGCGCCTCGCGCGCAACCTGCGGCGCGGGGCTGTCCGACATGAGTCCTGCGACCGGAAGCGGCACGAAGGCGGCTTCCTCGCCGTCGCGATAGAGCGCGACCCCGCCGCCGGTTCCCGCGAGCCGGTTCGCGGCTCGGGCCATGTTGTCGCGGCAGGTGCCGACGACGATCATGTGATGGCTGTCGTGGGCGACCGTGGATGCGAGCGCGCATGCTCCCGAGTAACCGAAGCCGGACACGAAACCGGCCTGCACCGCGCCGGTTGCCCTGTGCCGCTCAACGAGGGCAATCTGGCAGACGTCCTGCCCGGCGTCGGACTCGAGAAGGCCGGCTCGGGACGGCGCGAGGAGCGCTTCGAGCGCCCGCGTCGGCGCCTGGTTCTCGACCACGCCGATCACGCGGACCCTGACCTGTTGCGCTCCCGCCGGGGCGGCAATCTCGAAGTCCGCAGGGGTGAGGGCGCGGGCGAGCCGGACGGTGTTCCGGGTATCCTCGGGCCAGTCGAAGGCGGCGGAAACCGGGCCGCCGCTCGCGGCCGCTTCGAGCCTTCCGTCGCGTGCGAGCACCCGGCCGCGGGCAATGACCGTCTCGACCGGCAGTTCGGCAAGATCGCTCGTGAGGATGACGTCCGCGCGCCGGCCAGGGGCGATGGATCCGATTTCGCGCTCGAGCCCGAAGTGTGCTGCGGTGTTGACCGTGGCCATCTGGATTGCAATCAGGGGATCGCAGCCGCAGGCGATCGCGTGGCGCACGACCCTGTCCATGTGCCCGTCGTTGACGAGGGTGCCGGAGTGGCAGTCGTCCGTGCAGAGGATGAAATTCCGGGGATCGAGGCCGCGTTCGGTGATCGCGGTGATCTGCGCCTCGACGTCGTACCACGCCGAGCCGAGGCGAAGCATGGCGCGCATGCCCTGCCTCGCGCGCGCGACGGCGTCGTCCTCGCGCGTGCCCTCGTGGTCGTCGGCCGGACCCGCGGCCGCGTAGGCGTGGAAGTCGCGGCCGAGGTCGGGGGAGGCGTAGTGGCCGCCGACGGTTTTGCCGGCCCTCTGCGTTTCGGCGACCTCTGCGAGCATCTTCGGGTCGCATGCGATCACGCCGGGAAAGTTCATCATCTCCCCGAGTCCGACGATGTTCGGCCAGGTCATCGCCTCGGCGACGTCCTCGGGTCCGATTTCCTTCCCGGTGGTCTCGAGGCCCGGCGCGGACGGCGCGCAGGACGGCATCTGGACGAACACGTTCACCGGTTGCAGGAGCGCTTCGTCGTGCATCAGCCGCACGCCCCGCAGGCCGAGAACATTCGCGACTTCGTGCGGATCGACGAACATCGTGGTCGTCCCGTGCGGAACGACCGCCTCCACGAAACGGCTGACCGTCAGCATGCCGCTCTCGATGTGCATGTGGCCGTCGCAGAGTCCGGGAACCATGTAGCGTCCGCCGGCTTCAATGACGATCGTGTCGGGCCCGATCATCGGCCGGGCGTCCGGCCCGCAGCTCGCGAAACGGCCGCAGGCGATGGCGAGATCCTGCCTGTCGATGACCTCGCGGCTCTGGACGTTGACCCATCTGCCGCCCAGTATGACCATGTCTGCGGGTTCGCGCCCGGCGGCGACGGCGACAAGCCTTGGCGCGGCATCTTCCCAGGGAACCGGTCCCGAAGCGGATTCCATCGGCGTGAGCATGCCGCGATGTTTCACGAGGGCGGGACTACATTCAACCGGAATCGGCGCGTCCCGGCTTGAAGTCCCGCGACCGCGCCTCTCCAGGGACGTCCGGAAGGCAGAAGCATCCCGTCGCGTCGCGAATGCGGCAGACTGTGCCGGAAACCGGCTTCGGACTGCGCCTCCCGGCGTCACGGGGACGGTCTGAAGTTGTCCGGGTGCGCATCCCTGAACGCCGGCAGGCCTTCGAGGTGGCCGGAAACGGCCGCGACGGACGGGTATCCCGCGAGGTCGAGCTTCCACCGCCGCGCATTGTAGACCTGGGGTACGAGGCAGACGTCCGCCATGGTCATGCGGTCGCCGTGGCAGTGGCGGACGGCGCCCGCCAGCATGGTTTCGAGCGCCGCGAGACCGCGCGGTATGAATGACGCCATCCAGTCCGCCATGCTGATCCTGCCGCCGGACCGATCCTCCGCGTGGCGCGCGACGGACAGGTTGCAGACCGGATGGATTTCCATGGCGACCGCGTAGCACATTGCCCTCACCCGGGCGCGTCCTGCCAGATCTCCGGGCAGGAACTTGAAGTAGCCGGCCTCGTCAAGAAACTCGACGATCGCGAGGGATTGCGTGAACACCGTCCCGTCGATTTCCGCGACGGGGACAAGCCCTTGGGGATTGCGGTCGAGGTGCGCGTCAGAGCGCTGCTCGCCGGCGAGCAGGTCGACGGGGCGGCTCTCGAACTCCAGACCGGCCAGATTGAAGGCGATTCGCAGCCTGTAGGCGGCCGACGAACGCCAGTAGTCGTACAGAATGACTTTCATTCGAGTGCCTCCAGAAGTTTCCTCAACTGTTTCCTTATCTCGTCGCCGCCTCCGGCGCGCGCAAGCAGTTCGCGTTCGTACGAGAGCGCGATCGGAATGATTTCGCCGACCATCGCGCGCCCCTTGCCGGTCAATGCCAGCCGCACCAGCCGCCCGTCCTCGGGGTCTGGCCGCTTGCGGACGTAACCCGCGGCCTCGAGCCTTGCCGCGGCTCGCGACACCTGCCACTTGCCCATCTGCGCGCGTTCGTGAACTTCTCGGACGCTGACCTCTTCCGACTGGCTGAGATGGGCGACAACGCGCCACTCGGCGACCGAAATTCCGAATTTTTTCCGGTAGAGATCGGCAAAGCCGCGGCTTGTCCGGCTGGCCAGTTCCGCGAGCTGGTACGGGAGGAACTCGTCCAGTCTGAATTCCGTCACGAGCGCCGCCCTCCTGATGTCATGACCATGCCGCCAGCCCGGCGCGGACAGAACTATCTTGACATCGTTGCGATTGCAACGATATCCTGCGCTCGAATTCCGGGCCGCTGGGGAGCCTTCGCGTCATGAACATGCAATCCGTGAAAGATCCGGCCGTCACCAGGGATTCATGCACCAAGGGAACGCATCCCTGGTACATGCCCGGGTTCGGCAACGACTTCGAGACCGAAGCGCTGTCGGGGGCGCTGCCGCAGGGGCGCAACAGTCCGCAGCGGGTCAACTACGGCCTCTACGCCGAGCAGCTGTCGGGATCGCCCTTCACGGCGCCCCGGGGCCGGAACGAGCGCAGCTGGCTCTACCGGATCCGGCCTTCGGTGCGGCATGTCGGCCGGTTGAGCAAGGTCGACGTGCCCGGCTGGAAGTCCGCGCCCCACATTGTCCCCGACGTGATTTCGCTCGGGCAGTACCGCTGGGATCCCGTGCCCTTCCCGGACGTCCCCGTCAACTTTCTTGCGGGCATGCGGACCATCACGACCGCGGGCGACGTGCACACCCAGACCGGCATGGCCGCGCATGTCTATCTCGTGAACGAGTCCATGCGGGACGACTACTTCTACTCGGCCGACAGCGAACTCCTGCTGCTGCCGCAGGACGGCCGGCTCGAAATCTTCACGGAGTTCGGAATCATCGAACTCGCCCCGCGCGAGCTCTGCGTGCTGCCGAGGGGCATGGTGTTCCGGGTTGTGCTGCGGGACGACACCGCGCGCGGATTCGTCTGCGAGAACTACGGCGCCAAGTTCACCCTTCCCGGCCGCGGGCCCATAGGCGCGAACTGCCTGGCAAACCCGCGCGACTTCAAGACCCCCGTGGCCGCGTTCGAGGAAAAGGAATCGCCCTGCCGCATCTGGATCAAGTGGTGCGGCGGCTTTCACATGTCGGAAATCGACCATTCACCCCTCGACGTCGTCGCGTGGCACGGCAACTACGCCCCCTACAAGTACGACCTGACGACGTATTCTCCGGTTGGCGCGATCAGCTTCGACCATCCGGATCCGTCGATCTACACCGTGTTGACGGCGCCGACGGCGGAAGAGGGCACCGCGAACATCGACTTGGTGATCTTTCCCGAACGCTGGCAGACGCAGGAAGACACGTTTCGCCCCCCCTGGTACCACAAGAACATCATGTCCGAGTTCATGGGAAACGTGTACGGCGTCTACGACGCGAAGCCGGAAGGGTTCGTCCCCGGCGGAATAAGCCTCCACAACTGCATGCTCCCTCACGGTCCGGATCGGGATGCGTTCGAGAACGCCGCTCGGGAAAGCTGGGATCCCGTCAAGCTCGCGAACACGCTCAGCTTCATGTTCGAGACGCGGTTTCCCCAGCAGTTGACGCGATTCGCGGCAGAGTCTTCCGCGCTTCAGGACGACTACGTGGATTGCTGGTCAGGTCTTGACAAGAAATTCGACGGCACGCCGGGCCTCAAGTGACCAGCCGGAGGACAGGCCGGGGCCGAACGCTTCGCGCCGATGCGTCCGGCGGAGAAATTCCTGCAAGGTGATGACATGAAACTCAGGAGATCCTGGCTCGGTGCCGCCAACGAGGCGGACTCGCACTTTCCGCTCAACAACCTTCCCTGCTGCACGTTCTCGCGGACGGGCGGCCCTGCAGACAGACGCCCGGGCATCGGGATCGGGGACCGGATCATCGATGTCCGGGCGATCCATTCCAGGGGACTTCTGCCGTTGCCGGGCAATGCCGAAGCCATCTGGGAGCTTCCGTCGTGGAACCGCTTCATGGCGGCGGGCCCGGAAACCTGGGCGGCATTCAGGAGCCGGCTCACCGAACTCCTCCGGGAGGGAGGCGACGATGCCCTCCGCGCCGACCCCGGGCAGGCGCTGGTGCCGGTCGCGGACGCGCGTCTGCACCTCCCGTTCGAGGTCGCCGAATTCACGGACTTCTACTCGGGCCGTCACCATGCGTTCAACGTGGGCACGATGTTCCGCGGGCCGGAAAACGCACTGCCCCCCAACTGGCTGCACATTCCGATCGGCTACAACGGGCGGGCCTCGACGGTCGTGGTCACCGGAACCGACATCAGGAGGCCATGGGGCCAACTGAAGCCGCCCGGCGCGGATGCGCCCGTGTTCGCCCCCAGCAGGCGCTTCGACTTCGAACTGGAAATGGGCGCCGTTGTCGGACAGCCCTCGTCCTTCGGCGTCCCGGTCAGCGTGCGCGAGGCGGACGACATGATCTTCGGCTACGTTCTTCTCAACGACTGGTCGGCCCGCGACATCCAGGCCTGGGAATACCAGCCGCTCGGACCCTTCCAGGCCAAGGCGACAGCAACGACCATCAGCCCCTGGATCGTCACGAAGGCCGCCCTCGAGCCCTTCCGGGTCGCAACGCCGAAACGCGAGAAACCGCTCCTTCCGTACCTGGAGGAGCCCGGACCGATGCTCTACGACATCGAACTCGAAGCCGCGCTCAGGCCGGACGGCGCGCCCGCGGCCACCACGCTTGTCCGCACGAACTACAGGGAACTCTACTACTCCGCCGCGCAGCAGCTCTGCCACCACGCGAGCAGCGGATGCCGGATGAACGTGGGCGACCTCCTGGGATCCGGGACCATTTCGGGGCCCGGGAGGGGATCGCGCGGAAGCCTTCTCGAACTGTCCTGGGGCGGCAAGGAACCGGTCAAGCTCGATGAGGGCGTGGAACGGAGCTTCCTGGAGGACGGCGACACGCTCACCATGACCGGCTGGGCGGAAGGCGACGGATACCGGGTCGGTTTCGGCAATTGCGAGGGAACGGTGAAGCCGGCCGTCGCACCCCGGAGCCGGGGCGGGTAGAAGGGTCCCGACAGGGCAGCGGCAACCAGCACACGAAGGACGGACAGGCATGGCAACGACATTCGCATCCCGCGGCGACCTCGCCGGGAAAACCATCAGCTTCACCGAAATCGGGCGCGGTCTCTGGGCGTTCACTGCTGAGGGCGATCCGAATTCGGGCGTGATCATCGGAGACGACTCTGTGATGGTCATCGAGGCGCAGGCGACGCCGCGGCTCGCGCGGCAGGTCATCGAAAAGATCCGCGAGGTCACGGACAAGCCCGTCACCCACCTGACGCTGACCCACTATCACGCGGTCAGGGTGCTCGGCGCATCCGCCTACGGCGCCGGGCAGGTCGTCATGTCGGACACGGCGCGCGCGATGGTCGCGGAACGCGGCCAGGAGGACTGGGACAGCGAGTTCCAGCGGTTCCCGCGCCTTTTCGAGGGTCACGAATCGATTCCGGGACTGACCTGGCCGACAACGACGTTTTCGACGTCCATGACGGTCTATCTCGGCCGGCGGCGGGTCGATCTTGTCCATCTCGGCCGCGCCCACACCGCCGGCGACATTGTCGCCTGGGTGCCCGACGAACAGGTGATGTTCACAGGCGACATCGTGGAGTACAAGTCTGCGTGCTACTGCGGCGACGGACATTTCGCAGACTGGCCGCGCACCCTGGAAGCGGTCGCCGCCTACGATCCGCAAGGCGTGGCGCCGGGCCGCGGCGGGGCTCTCGTGGGGCGCGAGCAGGTCGAAGCCGCGATGGAGTCCACGCGGGACTTCGTCCGGTCGACATACCTGCCCGCGGCGCAGGTGGCGGCGCGCGGCGGCACTCTCCGTGACGCCTGGGACGCGGTCCGCGACTCGTGCGATCCGAAATTCGCCGACTACGCGATCTACGAACACTGCCTGCCGTTCAATGTCTCGCGCGCCTACGACGAGGCGAGGGGGATCGACACGCCGCGCATATGGACGGCGGAGCGCGACCTGGAAATGTGGGCCGCGCTGCAGGGCTGACGGGACATCCGGAACGTCGCGGTCCGGCGAGGGGAGGCGGAGTTGACCGGCGGCGGATACGAGACGGCGTTCACGCTCTACCCCTACGCGCGTTCGCCGGACCAGGACCGGGCCCGGCCGGCGCGCCGCCCGGTGGTGATCGTCGGCGGCGGCCCGGTCGGCATGGCGCTCGCGCTCGACATCGGCCTCAAGGGAATTCCCGCCCTCGTCCTCGACGAGAGCGACGGCGTCGGCGCCGGCTCGCGCGCCATCTGCTTTTCCAAGCGCACCCTGGAAATCGCCGACCGCCTCGGCGCCGGCGATCCGATGGTCGACAAGGGAGTCGTCTGGAGCGTCGGAAGGGTGTTCAGGGACGAGCGCCAGATATACGCGTTTAACCTCCTTCCGGAAGACGGACACAAGCGCCCGGCGTTCATAAACCTCCAGCAACCCTACTTCGAGAAGTTTCTCGTCGACCGCATCCGGGACGTCCAGCGCGCCGGATGTCCCGTGGAGATCCGCGGACGCAACCGGGTGACTGACGTCCGTCCGGAGTCCGATCATGTCCGCCTGGCAGTCGACACGCCGGACGGCACCTACGGCCTCGAGGCAGATTGGGTCGTGGCCTGCGACGGGGCCCGGTCGCCGGTCCGGTCCATGCTGGGGCTCGGGTTCGAGGGCAGGGTTTTCGAGGACAACTTCCTGATAGCCGATGTGACCATGAAGGCCGGATTTCCGACCGAGCGCCGGTTCTGGTTCGATCCGCCGTTCAACCGCGGTCAGTCGGCGCTTCTGCACAAGCAGCCCGACGACATGTGGCGGATCGACTTCCAGGTGGGCTGGGACATCGATCGCGCCGAGGTGGCGAAACCGGAGAACGTCATTCCGCGCGTCCGATCCATGCTCGGCCCGGACACGGACTTCGAACTGGAGTGGGTCAGCGTCTACACCTTCCAGTGCTGCTCCATGGAGCAGTACCGCCACGGCCGCGTGTTCTTTGCCGGAGACGCGGCCCACCTGGTCTCGCCGTTCGGGGCGAGGGGGTGCAACGGCGGCATGCAGGATGCGGACAACCTCGCCTGGAAGCTTGCCCTCGTTGTTTCGGGTTCAGCACCGGAATCCCTCCTCGACAGCTATCACCGCGAGCGCCGGATGGCGGCCGAGGAGAACATCCGCAATTCGTCCCGGTCGACGGACTTCATGACGCCCAAGTCGGCGGTCAGCCGCATGTTCCGCGACTCCGTCCTCGATCTCGTCGAACATGCTCCGTTCGCGAGGGCCCTCGTCAATTCGGGCAGGCTCTCGGTGCCCGCCGTCTATGACGGTTCGCCTCTGAACTCGGACGACGGAGGGGAACTGCCCGCACGGACCCGGCCCGGCGCGCCCGCGGCGGACGCGCCGACTGAGTCAGGCTGGCTGATCGACCTGCTCGGCGGCGGTTTCCGCCTTCTCGCCCTGAATTGCGATTTCGTCCCGGTGAGTTGCGGCGACGTCTCCGCCGACGTGCTGCGCCTCCCCTGCGAACCGGGAACGCAGCTGGCCGACCGCTACCTCGGCGGCGCAGCCGCGGCGGTCTATCTGATCCGGCCCGACCAGCACGTTGCCGCGCGCTGGCTGTCGCCGGCGCCGGACGACGCAGCCGCCGCGCTGGCGCGCGCCCTCGCGACGGAACCGGCTGCGATTTCCCGGGACCGTTGACTCCATCGCCCGCAGCCCAGGAGGGAGGAAGCGAATGACCGACAGGGTTGAACTGATCACGGAGCCGAACATCGCGGACGCAGACGGGTTCTACGAGGAGCTGCTGCAGCTGCATGAAGGCCTGACGGACGCCGAGAGCCACGCGCTGAATGCGCGTCTCGTCCTCGTCCTCGCGAATCACATCGGCAGCCGGGACGTCCTCGGGCAGGCGTTCAGACTGGCGCGGGACAGCGCGCCGCCGCCGGCCTGAACCACCGCCGCCCTCACCCCAGGACCAGGCCCGCGACGACCGCCGCGAGGAGCGCGGCCCAGCTCCGCCAGATGACGCGCACCGACGCTTCCACGTCCCAAGGGCCGGCGTTGCGGCGTCCGGCGCCGTTCACATAAGGAAAGTCGTGCAACCGTCCAGCATAGCTTCGCGGTCCGGACAGTGCCACCCCGAGCACGCCTGCCATCGCCGCCTCCGGCCAGCCGGCATTCGGCGACCTGTGGCTGCCGGCGTCCCTGCGCATGATGCGGACCGCGTCCATCGAACCATGGGCCAGCGCAATCAGCACGGCGCTCAGGCGCGCCGGCACCCAGTTCATGACGTCGTCGAGCCGCGCTGCCGCCCATCCGAACTCGCGGAAGCGTTCGCTGCGGTGCCCGATCATGCTGTCTGCGGTATTGACGACCTTGCAGAGAAGGAGGCCAGGCAGGCCCGCCACGGCGAACCAGAAGGCCGGTGCGACGACGCCGTCGGAGAAGCTCTCGGCCGCGCTCTCGATCGCGGCGCGGGCAACCCCGCCGGAATCAAGCTGCGCCGGGTCGCGTCCCACGATCCGCGAAACGCTTGCCCGGCCGGCATCGAGGGATGCCCGCAGGGCGTCCGCGACGTCCCGAACGTGGTCTGCAAGGCTCTTCTGGGCGAGGAGCGAGGCCGCGAGAAGCGCTTCGATGACGCCGCCGTCCGGCAGGAGGTGAATTGCGACCCCCGCGACGAGAGACGCAACGCCCAGGGCGGCGGTGACGAGCGCGCCGCGCAACCGCCTGAATTCGCCCGCGTTGAACCGCGCCTCGAGTTTCCCGATCACGTTCCCCGCGAAGCTGACCGGATGCGGGAATCGCCGCCAGACCGCGTCGGGTTCGCCGAAGACCGCATCGAGGACAAGGGCGGCGGCGAGGACTTCCAGGTTGCTCAACCGATCTCTCCGATTGCGCGCGCCACGCGTTCCCACGCCGCCTCCGTACCGGGCAGGCCGAGGCGGAGCCAGTCTCCGGCATAGTCGAACCTGCGGGCGAGAATCCGCTTCCGGGCGAGTTGCGCATGAATCGCCGCCGCATTCCCGACCCTGTAGAGCCGGAACAGCGAGGTGCCCCCGATCGGCGGGAGCCCTCGGGCCTGCATGAGGCCGTCGAGGCGGGCCGCGGCGGACCGGAGGCGAATGCGCGCGGCCCGGGCCCATGCCGCGTCCTCGAGCGCCGCCCGTCCCGCGTGCAGCGCCGGGCCCGAGACCGGCCAGGGCCCGAGCGCTCGGCGGAGGCGGCGCGCCGTCCCGGCATCGCAGGCCGCGAACCCGAGGCGAAGGCCTGCCAGGCCCCAGAACTTGCCGATGCCTTTCAGGACGACGAACCCGGGTCTTCCGGCGAGCGAGGCCAGGGACGCGTCAGGCTCCGTGTCGCAGAAGCTCTCGTCTATGATGGTCAGATCGCGGTGCGCCGACACGACGTCGCGCCGGCAGGCGCGCCGTCCGTCCGGATTGTTCGGGTGGACGACAACGCGCACCCTGCCGGCGCGGGTCACCGACCATCCCTCGTTCTGGAATGCGGCCGCGAACTCGCCGTAGGTGGGGCTCGGGATGGCGACTTCGTCCGGCTGGGCGAGCCGCGGCAGCGCCGCGATCAGCGCCGAAACGCCAGGCGCCGCCACCAGGCTGCAACCGGCCGGCAGCTTCCAGTGCCGCCGCGCCGCGCCGAGAAGGCGCGCTTCGCCACCCTTGTCTGGGAGTTCGGACCAGCAGGCAGGAGGGAGGTGGGGCAGCGGGTACGGCACCGGGTTGATGCCGGTGGACAGATCGATCCACTCCGACCGCCGGCCGCCGTAATGGGAGACTGCTGCATCGAGGGCGCCGCCGTGTCCGACCGCCGGAACGGAGGCATCGCCCCGCCCATGCCGGACAGCCGGCCGCAGCGAGTGTTCGCTCACCCGCGTTCCGGATCGCGGCCGACCGGCAGCAAAGGCAGGCGCGTGACGAAATGGCCCTTGACCGCTGCCGGCCAGGATCTGAACGGAACCTGTCCCGTGGCGCTTTCGGCGTGCAGGCGGGCATAGTCGACTACGCCGGATGCGGAATCTTCCGAGGGATCGAACCTGCCGAGCACATATGCGATCTTGTCTT
Organism: uncultured Amylibacter sp.; assembly: GCA_963662815.2. Classification (GTDB taxonomy): domain Bacteria; phylum Pseudomonadota; class Alphaproteobacteria; order Rhodobacterales; family Rhodobacteraceae; genus JAPPHA01. Next base: position 337,792 of record CAXXWA010000029.1, on the reverse strand, counting down.
CAGCCTGGACGGCGATGTTGCAGCCGTGCGTGCATCCCATAAGGCAGGCATGGCGCCGCGTCCGGACCTGCGGCACGCCGGCGGCATGGCGCTCGATCATCTCGGCGAACTTCTCGCCGTCGGTCCGGGGGTCCGCCTCCGGGTCCCACCCCTCTCTCTTGCAGGTATCGCAAACTGTGATCAGGGACGGTTTCATGCAGTGGTTCCGGTGCACCGGCGGATTCGCGGAGGCCGGATCGCCGGCGCCCCGGCCGGGAACATATTGCGTAAGGTCGGGGTCATTCAATGGCGGAGGCCGAACGGTTCGCCCGAAACGGATTGCACAGCTTGGCAACTACCGATAATCCCGGATCGACGATGTTCTAAGGAACCGGAAAGGAGTGCCGGGCCGACGCTGACCCAAACCGGGGGCGGAAGCCGGCGTCGTCGGGGCGGCAGCACGGTCGCGCCCGGACGCGTTCGGGAAACGGCGGGATGTGTCGCATGCGCTCATCAAGTGCATCACTGCGGGGAATTCCTGTAAGGGCGTTTCCTTGTCCCGTGCCGCGCAGGTTCGCACGGTTCGCGGAGTCTTCGCCGGTTCGCGGCATACGGGAAGGGATCGCATGAAAACCGGCGTCATGATCTGCGGGCACGGGTCGCGCAGCGAGTCGGCGGTCGCGGAATTCGCGGTTCTTGCCGACCGCCTTCCTGCCTTCCTGCCCCCGGACTGGGATCTGGAGTACGGCTACCTGGAGTTCGCGAACCCGGTCATACGGACGGGTCTCGACCTCCTTCGCGGCCGGGGGTGCGAGCGGATTCTGGCGGTTCCGGGAATGCTGTTCGCGGCCATGCACGCGAAGAACGACATTCCGTCCGTCCTGAACACATACGCGGCCATGCACGGAATCGACGTCAGATACGGCCGGGAACTCGGGGTCGATCCGAAGCTGCTGGCGGCGGCGGCCGACCGGATCCGAGAGGCGGTCGCCAGGGCCGACCGCGAGGACGGCGAGCTGTCTCTCGCCGAGACCGCGCTCGTGGTCATCGGACGCGGGGCCTCCGACCCCGACGCGAACGGAAACGTGGCCAAGATCGCCCGCATGCTATGGGAGGGCATGGGCTTCGGATGGTGCGAGATCGGTTATTCCGGCGTCACCTTTCCGCTCGTGAAACCATGTCTCGAACACGTCGCGCGCCTCGGCTATCGGCGGGTCGTCGTGTTCCCGTACTTCCTTTTCACCGGCATACTCGTCGACCGGATCTACGGGTTCACGGACATGTGCGCGGCCGAGCACCCCGGCATCCGTTTCGTCAAGGCCGGCTACCTGAACGACCATCCGGAGGTGCTCGCGACGTTCGCCGAGCGGGCGACTGAACAGGTCGGCGACGCACCGCCGGCGAACTGCGCGACCTGCAAGTACCGCACGCGGGTCCTCGGATTCGAATCCGAGGTCGGCCTGCCGCAGGAGAGCCATCACCATCATGTCGAGGGGCAGGGCGCGCAGGCACCCGGTTCGAACGTCGCCGCTTGCGAACTCTGCGCCGACTTCTGCACTGGCGCCTGCCGGCTTTCCGGGACCGGGCATCACCACCATGGAGACGGTCATCACGGGCACCACCATCATCACCCCTATCCGCATGCCGACCATCCGCACGGTCCGGAAAGCGCGCGGCCCGAGCACGGGAAGCGCGGATGATGACGGAGAAGCTTCCCGAGAGCGCGGGCGCGCGCCTGGCCTACGAACGGAATCCGGAAGCGATCTATGCCGCGAGCTTCGCGGCGATCCGCGCACGGGTCGACCTGGAGCGCTTCGAACCCGGTTTCAGGCCCGTCGCGCTCAGGCTGGCTCACGCCGCAGCGGAGACGGGCGTGATCGGGTCGCTCGCGCATTCCGCCGCTGCGGTTTCGGCGGCAAGGCGCGCCATCGCTGACGGCGCGCCCATCCTGTGCGACTGCGAGATGGCGGCAGCGGGAATCAGCCGCCGCCTGCTGCCGGCGGGCAATGACGTCGTGGTCACCTTGAACGACGCGAGTGTGCCGGCGCTCGCGCGCCGGATCTCGAACACGCGTTCGGCGGCGGCGGTTCGGCTCTGGCGCGACCGGATCGATTCCGCGGTCGTTGCGGTCGGCAACGCGCCCACGGCGCTGTTCCACCTTCTGGAGCTGCTTGATTCGGGTTGGCCGAAGCCCGCATGCGTGCTCGCCTTCCCGGTCGGTTTCGTGGGCGCGGCGGAGAGCAAGGCCGAGCTGGTCCGCGACCCGCGCGGATGCGAGTACATCACTCTCGCCGGCCGCCGCGGCGGTTCGGCTTTGGCCGCGGCGGCCGTGAATGCGCTCGCGGCGATTGCGGAAGACGGGTCGTGACGCCTTGGCTCCACATCGTCGGGATCGGCGAGGACGGCATGGAGGGACTCAGCCCGGCCTCGCGCGCAGTCGTCGAAGCGGCTGAGGTCATCGTCGGGGGCGACCGGCACCACGTGCTGGCGGGTGCTTCCGGGGCCCGCCGCATCGCCTGGCCGTCGCCGTTCGACGCGATGATCGGGGAAATCCGCGCGCTCAAGGGTCGGAGAGTGGTGATCCTGGTCACCGGCGATCCGCTCTGGTACTCGGTCGGCGCCCGCATCGGGCGGGCAATTCCGCCATCCGAGATCGTCTATCACCCGCAGCTTTCCGCCTTTCAGCTCGCCGCCGTGCGCATGGGCTGGTCGATGGCGGACCTGGAAACGCTGACGGTCCACGGCCGGCCGGTCGAACAGATGATCGCATTCATCCAGCCCGACCAGCGCCTGCTCATCCTTACAACGGGGTCGGAGACGCCGGGCCGGATCGCGGAGTTTCTTGCCGAAAGGGGCTTCGGCAAGAGCCGGATGACAGCGCTCGCGGCCATGGGCGGCGAATCGGAGGAACGGTTCGATGCGCTTGCAGAGAACTGGAGTCTGACGGTTCCGGCGTTCAACACGCTTGCCGTGGAGTGCATCGCCGCGCCGGAAGCCGCGCTCCTGCCGCGCGTACCCGGACTGGCGGACGAGCTGTTCGAGTCCGACGGGACCATGACAAAGCAGGAAGTCCGGGCGGCGACGCTGGCGCGGCTGATGCCGATGCGCGGTGCGCTGCTGTGGGACATCGGGTGCGGATGCGGTTCGGTCGCGATCGAGTGGATGCGCGCGGCACGCCACTCCCGCGCGATCGGCATCGAACCCCGTGCCGACAGGCGGATACTCGCCGCGCGGAACGCGGCCGCGCTCGGTGCGCCCGGACTCGAACTCGTCGACGGCAAGGCGCCGGAGTCGCTCGCCGGCCTGGAGGCGCCGGACGCGATCTTCATAGGCGGCGGGCTGACGCCGGGGGTGCTTGCTGCCGGCCTCGATGCCCTGCGGCCGCTCGGACGCCTCGTTTGCAACGCGGTCACGCTGGAGACGGAATTCATGCTCAACCGGTTCCACCGGGACCGTGGCGGCAACCTCGTGAAGCTCCAAGTGAGCCGCGCCGGGCCGGTCGGCCCGCGCACCTGCTGGCGCCCGCTGATGCCGGTGACGCAATGGAGCATTGTCAAGCGTTGACAGGCACGGTTTACGGAGTCGGGGTCGGACCGGGCGACCCGGAGCTGATGACCCTTCGGGCGCATCGGCTCATATCGGGGGCAGGGGTCGTCGCCTATCCGGTGCTGGAGTCGGCAGAAAGCACGGCGCGGACCATCGCGGGGAGCGCGATCCGGCGGGATGCGCGGGAGATTCCGGTCGTCATTCCCATGACCACGGAACGGGCGCCGGCGCAGGCGGCCTACGACGCCGGAGCCCGCGCCATTGCCGCCGAGCTCGCGGCCGGACAGGATGTCGTTGTTCTCTGCGAAGGGGATCCGTTCTTCTACGGTTCGTTCATGTATCTCTATTCGCGACTCTCGCGCGACTTCCGCGTCGAGGTCGTGCCCGGCGTGAGTTCTCTCACGGCCAGCGCCGCCGTCCTCGGGCGTCCCCTCGCGGCGCGAAACGAGTCGCTGACAATCCTTCCCGCGACCCTGCCGGAGGCGGAGCTGTCGGCGCGCATCTCCGGGGCCGAGTCCGCCGCAGTCGTGAAGGTGGGCCGTCACCTCGCAAAAGTGCTGAGAGTGCTCGAGACGCTCGATCTGGTGAGGTTCGCCGGCTACGTCGAGCGGGCGACGTTGCCGGACGAGATCACGCGTCCGCTGTCGGAAGCCCCCGAGGACGCGCCGTATTTCTCGATGATTCTCGTCAGCAGGGAGACCGATCCTTGGCTGTGAGCCCGATCGTTCTCTGCCTGACTTCGTCCGGCGAAGCCGTTGCGGCCCGCGCCGCCCGAGTCGTTGGCGGCAGGGTGCACGGCAGGCGAGGGCGCGTGCGGCGCGCCGACGCGTTCTTCGACGCGACCGGAGAACACCTGCGTGAACTGTTCCTGTCCGGAACTCCGGTGATCGGAGTCTGCGCCGCAGGCATTCTGGTCCGCAGCCTCGCGCCGGTCCTGTCCCGCAAGGGAGAGGAGCCTCCGGTTGTCGCCTTGCCCGAGGATGGCTCGGCCGCCGTGCCCCTACTTGGCGGGCACAGGGGCGCAAACGCGCTCGCGATCGAACTCGCGGACGGTCTCGGGTGCCGCGCGGCGATTACCACTGCGGGAGACGTTTCCCTGGGCGCCGCCCTCGACGCGCCGCCGCCGGGTTGGCGGCTCGCGGACGGATCCGATACGCGGACGGCAATGGCCCGGATACTTGCCGGCGAGGGAGTCAGGATCGATGGCGAGAACTTGTGGGGGCTCGAGCACCGCGCCGACGGGGCGGTGTCGCTGGTGGCAACGGAACGTCCTGTCGCGCCAGCTCCGGACAAGCTCGTCTACCATCCGCAGACGCATGTGCTCGGAGTCGGCTGCTCCCGCGGCTGTCCGCCGGAAGAGTTGAAGGCGCTGGCCCTGAACGTGCTTGACCGGGCAGGTGTCGCGCCGGGTTCGGTCGCTTTCGTAGCATCGCTCGAACTGAAGGCCGACGAACCGGCGGTGACCGATCTCGCCCAAGAACTGGGCACCCAACTTCGTCTCTTCTCGTCGGCAGAACTCGAGGCGGAAACCCCGCGGCTGGCGAACCCTTCGGAGACCGTGTTCCGGGCCGTCGGCTGTCATGGCGTCGCCGAGGCCGCGGCGCTCGCGACGGTCGGCGCCGAGGGGTGTCTCGCGGTCCCGAAGACGGGAACCGGGGCGGCCACCTGTGCACTGGCGCGGGGAGGCGCGCCGCTGACGAAGGTCCCGGGGCGTCCGCGCGGACGATTGTCGATCGTAGGAGTCGGTCCCGGCAAGGCGGCTTGGCGCACGCCCGAGGCGTCCCGACTCCTGGCTGAAGCGGAAGAGATCGTGGGGTACGGTCCCTATGTCGAACTGGTGGGCTTCCTCCGGCTCGGCCGGAAGTGCAGGGAGTTTCCCTTGGGCGACGAAGAGGCGCGGTGCCGCTACGCGCTTGAACGGGCGGGGGAAGGGAAGACCGTTGCGCTGGTATCGTCCGGCGACGCCGGAATCTACGCGATGGCGGCGGTCGTCTTCGAACTGATCGACCGCGCGGCGTCCGGCGACGGCGGGCTGAGCGATGCCGCGCGCCGTGTCGAGATCCTGTGCAGCCCCGGCGTATCGGCGCTGCAGGCCGCCGCCGCGCTCGGAGGTGCGCCGCTCGGGCACGACTTCTGCGCGATCTCGCTTTCCGATCTCCTGACTCCGAGGGAGACGATCCTCCGGCGCGTCAGGTCCGCCGCCGAGGGCGATTTCGTGGTCGCCTTCTACAATCCGTCATCGACTGCGCGCCGGACCCTGCTGACCGAGGCGCGAGACATACTCCTGGGGTACCGGCCGCCGGAGACGCCGGTCATCCTCGCCCGGGCCCTGGGACGGGAGCAGCAGAGGATTCGACACGTGGATCTGGCCGGCCTCGATGTCGCTGACACCGACATGCTGACGACCGTGCTCGTCGGGTCGAGCCGGAGCCGCCGGTGCGTCGCGGGCGGCGCGCCGAGAATGTACACGCCGCGGGGGTACGCGATTTCCGGACAGGCGAAGGCATGATGGGCGCTGTTGAACTCGTCGCCAGGACCGTCCCGCGCCGGCGGCGCGGGTTGTCCACGGCACGGAAACCGAACGGAAGCGCATCGTGACGGTCTACTTCATCGGCGCCGGCCCCGGAGATCCGGAGCTCATCACCGTCAAGGGCAGGCGGATCATCGGCTTCTGTCCGAACTGCCTTTACGCGGGATCTCTCGTTCCGGAGGCGGTCGTCGCAGCCGCGCCCCCGGGCGCGAAGGTCATGGATACCGCTTCGATGACGCTCGACGAAACGCATGCCGAGATCGCTTCTGCGCATGCGCGGGGAGAGGACGTGGCGCGGGTGCACTCGGGGGATCCCTCGATCTACGGCGCCATCGCCGAACAGATCCGGCGCCTCAAGGCCGAGGGAATCGACTACGAGATCATCCCCGGCGTACCGGCCTACGCGGCGGCGGCCGCGGCGCTCGGACAGGAACTGACGCTTCCGGGCCTGGTGCAGTCGGTCGTGCTTACGCGCGTGTCCATGCAGTCGACGCCGATGCCGGAAGGCGAGACGCTCGAGAATTTCGCGCGGACCGGCGCAACTCTCGCCATTCACCTCGGGATAAGGAACCTGCGGGAAATCCAGCGCAGGCTCGCGACCCATTACGGCGACGACTGCCCGGTGGCCGTCGCCTACCGCATCGGCTGGCCGGACGCCAAGATCATCCGCGGCACCCTCCGGGACATCCGCGGAAAGGTCCGCGCCGAGCGCATCACCCGGACTGCGCTCGTGCTCGTCGGCCCGGCGCTCGGCGAACCGGAGGGCTTCCCCGACTCGGCGCTCTACGACCCCGCGAAGCCGCACGTGTTGCGGCCCGTGACGGGCGTGACGCTCGTGGAGGACTGCGATGTTTGAACGACCGCTCCCTGCCGTGCTTGCCGCGGTTTCGGCCCTTGCGCTTCTTTTGCCGCTGACATCTGTCTCCGGGCCCGCCGCGGCGGCGGCGCGCATGACCGAGTCAGGACGGGTCGAGGTCACCGAAGTGGCGTCCGGCCTGGACGTTCCCTGGGCGCTCGCCTTCCTGCCCGGCGGGGAGTTCCTCGTTACGGAGCGCGGCGGCGCGCTAAACCACTTCGACTCATCCGGCCGCCGAACGAGGGTTGCCGGCACGCCGGACGTCCACGCGCGAGGCCAGGGCGGGCTTCTCGACGTGGCCGCGGCCCGGGACTTCGCCGAGACCCGCGAGATCTTCCTCTCGTTTTCCAAGCCTTATGCGGGCGGCCGTCGCAGCGGAACCGCACTCGCAACGGCGAGGCTCGCCGAAGACAACAGCCGGCTTATCGACCTCAGCATCATGTTCGAAATGGCGCGGCCGTCATCGGGCGGGCGCCATTTCGGCTCGCGCATTGTCGAGGCGCCTGACGGAAGCCTCTTGCTGACGATCGGCGACAGGGGAGAACGCGATTCGGCCCAGGATCTCTCCCGTCACAACGGGAAAGTCATCCGCATCCGGCGCGACGGCAGTGTTCCCGAAGACAACCCTTTTGCGAACCGTGACGGCGCGCTCCCGGAAGCCTGGTCCTGGGGCCACAGGAACCCGCAGGGCGCGGCCCTCGACGCGAAAGGCACATTCTGGATCGTGGAACACGGGGCGAAGGGAGGAGACGAGATCAACAGAATCCGCCCGGGCCGCAACTACGGCTGGCCGGTCATCGCCTACGGGCGGCACTACTCGGGCGCGAGGATAGGCGAGGGCGTCGCGAAACCCGGGATGGAGCAGCCCGAATTCTACTGGGATCCCTCGATCGCGCCGTCGGGGCTGGCGATCTATTCCGGGCGGCTCCGCCCGGCGTGGCGCGGACATTTCCTCGTCGGGTCGCTGAAGTTCGACCTGATCTCGCGCCTGGATCCGGATGGCGGACTTCGGGAAGCAGAGCGGCTTGTCTTCCCGGAAACCGATCGCGTCCGCGATGTTCGCGAGGCGCCGGACGGATCCATCTGGTTCCTGTCCGAGGGCCGAGGGGCGGTGTACAGGATTCTTCCTGTTCAGTGACGTCAGATGGGTGCCAGCCGGCTGGCGCCGCGCGCCGCGCCGGTGGCGGCTACGCGGCCTGCTTCCACTTTATCGAGCATCCCATGGACGCAACCTGGTCCACGGGGCCGCAACCCGTTTCCGAGATCAGCTTCATGGCGTCGAAGAGTTCGCGCCGCGTCTCGGGTGTCGCGGCCGCTCGCCCGGCGCTGTCGAGCCTGCCCCTGTACTGAAGTTCCAGACCCGCATTGAAGCCGAAGAAATCCGGCGTGCAGGCGGCGCCGTAGGCCCGCGCAACGGACTGGTCTTCGTCGTGCAGGTAGGGAAAGGGGAAGCCCGCTGCGCGCGCGAACCGCACCATGTTCGGAAACGAGTCGTCGGGATAGTTCGCGGCGTCGTTGGAACAGATCGCGGCGACACCGATCCCCAGTTTCCCGATCGCTTCGGACTCGCTGACGAGGCGGTCGAGTACGGAGACAACATAGGGGCAGTGATTGCAAATGAACATGATGAGGGTTCCGTTTGTCCCGGCAATGTCGCCGAGCGACACGGTTTGCCCTTCGGTCGAGGGCAGGACGAATTCGGGCGCCTTCCAACCGAAGTCGCAAACTGGTGGGCGGGCTGCCATGACACTCTCCTTTCTGTTTTGCGCGGGGCGATGACGCGCTTCTTTCGAGGTCCCCGCTCCACTCCTCAACACGAGAGGTGCCAAGAACCCGTGCCGTTGGCGCAGGATGTTGCAAGTCGGCCGAACAGTGGAGGCAGTCCCGGCAACGACAACAGCAAACCGTTGTGCAGAAGCGCAACCGACGCCTGGCACATGAAGGGAGATGCCAGATTTGCGCCCTGAGGGAAAGCGGCCTTTCGGGTCCGGCTGCCGGCTCGAGAACCGGATCGCGCCCAACCGTTTGCGGCCCGTGGATTTCGGGCAGAAGCGCATAGGCGGCCCGCTGCAAGTGCGTCGCGGGAACAAACACGTCCGCTTTCTCGCACCTGCGCACAAACACCTTCCCGCACGCGGCGATCCGCCGGAGTGTCTTGGACATCGGGTCCGGTGTGGCAACGGGGCGATTGCGCTCCGGTCTTGGACCTTCGCTCGCAAGGCTATCGAGAACGGCGATTGTTGTGTATCTTTCGGCTGTCCGGCAGGCTTTGGCCAAGGCATTCCGGCACGCGTTTTCTGCGCTTGATCGACCGACGTACAGGAGCGCGCTTGGGACGTGACCGGGACCATCACAATCGAATTTCTGTTTAGAACATGAAGGGTACGCGGGGCTCAACTCGCGACTTCGGCCGAGGCGGTCGTGGAATTTTGCGACAAGCAAACTGCAACGCACGACGCCGCGGTCGCACTGTGCCGCGAACAAGCGGGAAGACGCTGGGGTTGCTTCGATCCTGACTGCGCAGGCAGGCCGCGTCTTCGACTGTGAGGAGACAATCGAAAGACGCTTCGATCCCGTCGACTGAACGAGAGACGCCAGACAGCTGTCGTCCCCGGAGGGACGGCGCTCTTCGTGAACGTGTGCTCGGCTCAGCGGATCGCGAGTTGCAAGCTGCCGTTCTTGAACTGCAGAAGAGTCGACATTCTTCTTTGCAAGATCCTGTGCCAGTTCTGGCCCGCAGCGGCATCCCGCACACCCCAAGGCCAAGAATCCGGAGGTTGGGAAACAGAAACTCCAAGTTGCGCTTGCTCTCCCTGACTGACATGCTGATGCGTGCGCAGGCGCAATTGAGACGGCGACGCTTTCGGAGAAAGCCAAGAAATGTACAAAAAAACCGGAAATGGGTTTTTCGAACTTGAGGTGTCGGATTTCGGGCCGATCGTCGAAGCCAAGGTGGATCTTCGACCCCTGACTGTTTTCGTCGGGCCGAGCAATACCGGAAAGTCCTATCTCGCGATCCTGATCTACGCGCTGCACCGGGTTTTTGGAGGCGATCCGCGTTTCAGGGGGAGGGGACCATACGGTACGGAACTGTCGTTTCGTCGGGACAAACAGGAACTGTCCGAGGCGAGTGTCGACGGCCTGCTGGGAATGGCAGATTCTCTCGGCTTGGATTCAGAGTGGAGAGAAGAAGATATTGTCGTCTTGCCCCCTGCAGCAGCGGATGCACTTCGCTTCAGGCTTGATGAGTTGGCACATGTTCTGTCCAGCGAAATCGGACGATGCTTTGGAGTCGGTGAGTCCCGCGCTTTGCTCCGCAAAGGCCGTGCAGGTTCATCACGGGTCGTGATGCGCCGGCGAGTCTCAGACCAGGGGAGTCTTGCAGAACATACTGTGTCGCTAGCGCGGAAACCCGAATTCAGGACTACGGTCCCGGCAGATGTGCCAATCCCGGTCAATTTTAACGTCAGGGATGTAACTTACCTAAACTGGCTAAGCAATTTTCAGAACAGCCTGTTCGGGAGCAAGGGGGATGCGTCTGGTCGAATCGCTACCGCTTGGGAGATTCTGTCGTCGGTCGGCAAAATGGTGCTGCCGTCGCTGGTCGGGCCGCTGCACTTGCCGGCGTTTTACTTGCCAGCTGACCGGACCGGCGTGATGCACGCCCATAGCGTGGTGGTCAGCGCCTTGATTGCCAGCGCGCCTACGGCGGGCCTCCGGCCCGCAGTGCGCACGCCAATGCTTTCCGGGGTGTTGGCGGACTTCCTTGAACAGCTAATCGAGATCGACAGGACCGGACCTGCCAACCGAAGAGCCAAACGGGATCTCGGCCGGAAAATCGAAGATGCCCTGCTTGGAGGATCGGTACGCATAGATCGATCAACCCATATCGATTACCCGAGTTTCGCGTACCGCCCGCACGGCTGGAAAGACGATCTGGCATTGGCGAATGCCTCCTCGATGGTCTCGGAGCTTGCGCCGGTTGTCCTTTACCTCCGCCACATGATCGAACCCGGCAATGTTCTAATTGTCGAGGAACCGGAATCCCACCTTCACCCGGCGATGCAGGTCGCGTTCACGCGCCAGCTTGCCGCTCTAGTCGGGGCGGGCATCCGGGTGATTGTCACCACGCACAGCGAGTGGTTGCTCGAGGAACTGGCAAACATCGTTCGGCGTTCGGAACTCCCCAAAGCCGAACGCGCTGACGAACCTGCACTGCGCCCCGACCAAGTGGGCGCATGGCTGTTCGAACCGAAACAACGTCCCAAGGGGTCGGTCATCAAGGAAATCCGCCTCGACGAATCCGGTTTGTATCCCTCCGGCTACGACGAAGTTGCAGGTGCACTGCATAACGAATGGGCCGACCTCTCAAGCCGCATTGAGGCCGCTTCGTGACGGAGTTGTTGAAACGCATCCGGTGCAAGATAGACGCGAGCTGTCTCGTCAAGGGCGGGCTGAACAAGGCCGGGTGCAAGGTTGCAATGACCGAAATGCCTGCAACCAGGCTGGTCATCGATTTCGACAAACCTGGATCACCGCTGGCGACGGACGAGACGCGCTGTGACTACCTTCTGGTTGTTGGAGGCGGACAACGTGAGTGTGGCTGGGTCTCGGTCATTGAACTGAAACGGGGCCAACTGCGTGCGGAACAGATCGTCAAGCAATTGCAGGCGGGCGCGTCTTTCGCGGCGAACCTCGTCCCTTCGGGCGAAGCAATCAGGTTTCGGCCGGTAGCTGCCTCCGGTAGCGCACCCAAGCACGAGAGACGGAAGCTCAGGAACAAATCGAACATGATCGAGCTTCACGGGAAAAGGGAGCACGTCCGACTAATGTCATGCGGCGCCAAGCTGGTCACGGTACTCCGCTGATTAATTCAGGGCGATTGCCAACGATGCGAAAGACGCTCGGACCCCGTCCCTGGCAAGGACGTTCCATTTCGACGATCACGGTGTCACCGCAAACATGGTCAGCGTCCATGTCACCAGCGACACGGCGGATTTCGCAATCGAGGCGATCCGGCGAAGTTGAAGCGAGTGGAGGTTCCGCTCTGCCAGTGTGCCCGTCGCCTGCTGATCATCGCCGGTGGCGGCGGTTCCAACGGCAGTCGCTATCGATCGCGGAAACTGAAGCCCAGCGCCGTGCCGACACGTTTGGACCGGTTGTCTTGGTCTGACAATGTTCACCGGAGATCAGCAGGTGGAATGATCGAGCGCCGGACGTTCCTCCACATCATCCGTAGCCGGCGGGAATGCCACGTGTTGGTCAAGTGTTGTTCACTGCTTCAACTCGCCGGTCATCGCAAATTCCCGGAAGCACTCAATCATCGATTGATGGCTGCAGACCGAGAGAACCGGGCGCCGTGGAAAGGTGACAATCTCGACATCGCCGAAGCATTCCGAAGCGAGGCGACCAAGCCGTTCATCGATTCGGGCCGTTTCCAAGCGATCGCGCCAACAAGACGGCCACTCGTCAAGGACGCTGCTCCGGGCTACTTCGACAGTGCGACAAGCGCAGTTGTCATCGGGCCAAGTGTCGAAGCGGCGTGATTTTCTTTGCGTTATGGTGCCCGACCGGGCCAGAACCGTACGCCTTGCCGGGCAAGCCCGCCGCCCAGCGCCGCGACGGTCCCGTCGCTGCGCCAGCAGGCGGCTCCCTGAATCAGACCGTCTTCGGCAATCCCGACGGCATTCATGCCGCCGCCCACGTGCGGAACCACTCGAACCCTGTGTTTCCGCTCCCGCAGCGCCTCGGCCTGTGGCGCCAGCGCCGTCTCGATCTCGAGTTCATGCCCCTCGGTCCAGATTCGAGGGGCCTCGACCGCCTGCTGTAGCGTCATCCCGTGGTCGATCAGGTTGACGATCGCCTGGAATGCCGACGGGAAAATCCTCAACCCTCCTGCCAGTCCGAGCGCCCAGCGCAGCCTTCCGTCACGAAGGATCATCATTGGAGCCATTGATGTCGGAACGCGCTTGCCCGGTTCGACCGACAGCGCGCGGCCGGGACGTGGGTCGAAGTTCATCATGTAGTTGTTGGGAATGATCCCGGTGCCCGGCACCATGAACCTGGCGCCGAATATCCCGTTGATGGTGTGGGTGGCGGAGACAACGTTTCCCTCGGCGTCGGCCACCGTTACATGGGTCGTGTCGGCGCTTTCGCGAACGCCTGCCACGGGTGCGGGCCGCGCAATCGCTCGCAGGCGCGCCTGGCTTTCGGCGGCATACTCTGCAGAAACCAGCTTCTCGACCGGCACGTCGATGAAGTCGGGGTCGCCGCTGGCCGCGCGCCGGTCCTCGAACCCGACCCGCATTGCCTCGGCGATTAGGTGCAGGCCTTCGGCCGTGCCGAATCCCAAGCCCGCGACGTCGTGCGGCGCGATCAGGTTCAGCATCTGCACGATGTGGACGCCGGACGACGCGGGCGGCGGCGGCCCGACGATGTCCCAGCCGCGGTAGCTGCCGCGGATCGCTGAACGCTCGCGAGGGGAGTAGTCCGCGAGATCTTCGGCCGTGACCCAGCCCGCATCCGCGCCGCCCGTCGCGATGCGTTCGGCCAGCGCGGCGCCAAGGGGTCCGCCATGCAGCGCCGAAGCGCCTTCCTTCGAGATGAGCCGCAGGGTCTGCGCAAAGTCGCCCTGCACCAGGCGGCTGCCTGCCCGGCACGGCGCGCCGCCGGGCATCAGCACTGCGGAAATCTCCGGATCCCTCGCCAGGTCCGCGGCGGCTTCGGCTATCGCGCCCTCGAGATAGGGCGTGACGGCGAATCCGCGCTCCGCCAGGCGAATCGCGGGATCGATCACGTCGGCGAACGGCAGACTGCCCCAGCGCCCGTGCATTTCGCACCAGGCCGAGAGGTTGCCGGGAACCGCGACGGCCGAGGGTCCGACCTCGGATCGGCGGTCCCTGGTCTCCATCCGCCGGTTCGGTTCGTCCGACGCCGGGTCGTAGATGCCGGCAGACATCGAGGCGGCGGCATGGGCCAGGCCATCGACTATCACGTGCCTGCCGTCGGCGAGGCGAATGTGCGAAAGGCCGCCGCCCGCGATGCCGACCATCATCGGCTCAACGACGCACAGTGCCAGCAACGAGGCAACCGCGCCGTCCACCGCGTTGCCGCCGCCGGCGAGAATCTCGCAGCCTGCGGCCGAACCCAGGGGATGATTCGCGACGACGGTTCCGCCTTGGCCAAAGGCGGGGCGCTTCTCGCAGGTAAACGGCAGCGCACTCACTGCTCGAGTTCCAGCATCGCCGCACTCGGCAGCGACGCCACCAGTCGCGGCATCCTGCTGAGGTGACGTTCCGTCACGTCCAGCGCCGTCGCTTCGTCATGCGCCTTCAGCGCCTCGACGAGTGCGCGGTGCATTGCCCCCTCGCGCGGTTTCGGCACGCCCAGTTGAAACGAAAGCATCGCCACCCGGGTCAGATTCGCGCGCAGGTTCTGAAAGGTTTGGAGAAGCACCTTGTTCCCGGCCGCCGCGATGATCGTCTCGTGAAACCGGTGGTTCAGGTCGGCGAAGGCCAGGTGATCGCCCTCCTCGATCTGGTCATGGATGTCGCACATCCCGTCGAGCGACGCGGGAATCGGCCGCTTGTCGCGGCAGATGCGGCGCACCGCATGCGATTCCAGCATCAGTCGCACGTCGTACAGGTCGAACAGCTCGTCGGTCGTGATCGGCCTTACCATCGCCCCGCGGCGCGGGTGCAGGTCCAGATACCCTTCGGCGCCCAGGCGCGCGAGTGCCTCGCGCACCGGCGTCCGCGAAACCCCGGTTGCCGAGCACGCCACCGATTCCTCGATGAATTCGCCTGGCGCGAATTCCGCCGTCAGGATTCCCGCCCGCAACCGTTCATAGGCGCGGCGGCTGGCCGATTCGCCCTGTCCGGCCGGTTTCTGCGGCACCCGGTCCTTCCCCGGCAGCGATGGATTGCGCATCGCGCTCATCGTGTTCGGCCCTGCTGAATTCTCTGGACTGAGGCATTGAATACTTTTAGTATACACGGCATGTACGAAGAGACAAGCCCGGCTTTTGCGGACTCCCGGCGGACAGGCCGGCAGGCAAGTCGGGCCAAACGCAAGAAAGAGAGGAAGTGAACATGTTCAAGACAATCCAGATCAGCGTTGCCGCGATCGCCCTGGGCCTCGCGGGAATCGCCCAGGCCGAAACGGACTGGCGCATGGCGACGAAGATGCCGGTGGACAGCCCCGAGGGCAAAGTGTTCCAGTTGTTTGCCGACCTGGCCGAGGAATACACGGGGGGCGAACTCAAGATACAGGTCTACCCCAACGAGCAGCTCGGCAAGGAAGACGCGGTGCTGGAGCAGTTGCAGGCCGGAATCGTGAACATCTACGCCGAGGGCTTCGGCTACATGCGCAAGTGGGCGCCGGAGCTGAGCTGGACTTCGCCGGCCTTCGTGTTCGACGACTATGACCACTGGGTGCGGTTCATGGACAGCGACCTTGTGAAGGGCTGGTTTGACAAGGCAGCCGCGGAATCGGGCGTCGTTCCGCTCGGCAACCCGACCGCCGTCCTGCGCGGGCCGTTCCGCGTGATCGTGTCCAACAAGCCAATCGAGTCGCTGGAGGACGTCGCCGCGCTGAAGCTGCGGATGCACCCCAACCAGCTGGCGATCGCCACCTGGAGCCACCTTGGCGCCGAAGTCATCACTCTGCCCTGGACCGAGGTCTACCAATCGATCCAGAAGGACATCGTCCAGGCCGTGAACTCGCCCATCGCGCTGGTGCAGTCGATGCGCTTCAACGAGGTCGCGCCGCACATTTCGCGCCACAACGAATACTGGCAATCCATAGGCTTCATGATGAACAAGTCCGCCTACGAGGCGCTGGACGAAGATGCCCGGTCCGGGCTTCTCAGAGCCTATGAAGAGGCCGGCGCCTTTTCTCGCGAAATCATGGGCGAGGTCGCCAACCGGAGCATTCAGTCGATGAAGGACGGTGGCGCCACGTACCTTGAGCTGGACACCGGACCCTTCGTTCAGCGGATGAAGGAGTTCTACGAGGAAATGGCGGCGTCCGGCGATCTGCCCGAAGGCTTCATCGACGCGGTCGAATCGGCCCGCGCCGAATGATCGCCTGGCGCGATGTGCAACCGAAGGGGGCGCTGCAATGCGCCCTTCTTCTGGCCGACCGGCTGATGTGGAGGCTCGGCGGCGTTTTCCAGCTGATCTGCAATGCCTGCCTGCTGGTAATGCTGGCGCTCACGGCGGTCACGATCATTGGCCGGCCGCTGGGATTCTCGGCCTACTGGATTTGGCCCTGGACGATGGTCTTTTTCGTCTGGCTGTCGTTCTTCGGCTTCTTTGCGATCTTCGTGCGGCTCAAGGACGTGCGCGTCGATTTTGTCGCCGCGCGCATGGGCCGCTGGGGCTATCCGGCCACGCGGCTTGTAACCGACATCGCCGCGCTCGCCGTTTGCGGGGTGATCCTGCAACAGATTCCGACGGTGCTCGCCACCTCGAGGGGGTTCGTCGACGGCGCCATCCTGCCGGGCGGCGAGGAGTTGTTCCGCCAGGCGCTGTCGATTCCGTTGTTCCTTTCCGCAGGGTTCATCGTTCTCTCCGCACTGATCGACCTCGGCAAGATGCTGGCGGGACTTCCGGAGAACCTCGTCGACCAGTTCGAGCAAAGCTCCGAGACCTGAGGCATGGCCTATACTCTCTTCGGCAGCTTTATCGTGCTGATTCTGCTGCGCGTGCCAATCTCGATCGCGATCGGCGCCGCCACGCTCCTGACGTTCCTGACGTCGGAATTCGCCGCCTTTCTCCAGGTGATCCCGCAACAGATGCTCGAAGGCGTGAACAAGGCTTCGCTGACTGCGGTGCCTTTCTTCATCATGGCCGGCAACCTGATGAACGCCACCGGAATGACCGAACGAATCTTCGCCTTCGCCAATTCGCTCGTGGGGCACCTGCGCGCCGGGCTGGCGCAGGTCAACATCCTGTCGTCCATGATATTTGCCGGGATCTCCGGGGCAGCGGTGGCCGATTGCGCGGGGCTCGGCGCCATCGAGATCAAGGCAATGCGCGAGAACGGCTACAAGCCGGACTTCGCAGCAGCGATCACCGTGTCATCCTCTGTCATCGGGCCGTTGATCCCGCCGTCGATCGGGCTCGTGCTCTATGCCTTCCTTGCCCAGCAGTCCATCGAGCGGATGTTCCTCGCTGGCCTGGTGCCAGGCGTCCTCGTGGGCATGGCGCTCATGATCTATGTCCGCGTCGTGGCCCAGTTCCGCAACTTTCCCACTCAGTCCCGGGCGACCGCGCGGCAGGTTGCGGGCACCGCGAAACACGGCTTTCTCGCTCTCGTCGCTCCGGCGATCATCCTGTCGGCGATCTTCTTCGGCTACGTCACCGCGACCGAAGCCGGCGTTCTCGCCTGCATCTACTGCGTCGCAATCGGCATCTGGTACCGCGAGCTGACCTGGAAAAAGCTGTTCGAGGCGCTTACCGACAGCGCCATGATGACCGCCGTCATCATGATCATCATCGCCTTTTCCATCGCCATGGGCTGGCTTCTGGCGATCGAGAAGGCGCCGCAGAAGATGGCGGAGGCGACATTTGCCCTGACCGAGAACAAGAACGTCTTTCTTGGCCTGCTGCTCGTCTTCGTGATCCTGGTGGGTTGCGTAGTCGAAGGCGTGCCCGCGAAGCTGATCCTGGTGCCGACCCTTCTTCCGGTCATAGATGCGTACGGCATCGACCGGGTGCATTTCGGCGTCTTCCTGCAGCTCGGCCTCCTGATCGGCATCGCCACGCCGCCGATGGGGATCGGTCTGTACATCGTTTCCGAAGTCGGTCGCGTGAAGTTCGAGCGCGTGACCCTGGCCGTCCTGCCGATGCTGATCCCGCTGATGGCGGTGCTGATCCTGCTGACCTATGTCCCCGCGACCGTAACCTTCCTCCCCGATCTGATCCTGGGCCCGGAATGACGACCGCCATGAAAAGACTTGTTTACAAGATCAACCCCGTGCCCGCGCCGATCCCGCAGGAGAAGCTCGAGCGCCTGGCCAGGCTGGAAACGGCGACGATCGGGCATTTCTATCATTACGGCTTCGTCTCGCCCGCGATACGGCCGGTGCTGCCGGACAAGGTGGTCGCGGCAACCGTGACGTCGCTCGCGATCCCGGGCCTCGACTCGACGCTGCTGCACCATTGCCTGGCCCAGGTCGGGCCGGGCTATTTCATGGCTGTCGACAGGCTGGGCGACACGAAATACGCGTGCTGGGGTGGTGGCGTTACCCGCATGGCGGCGCTGATGGGGCTTGACGGGGCCTGTGTCGACGGACCGCATACAGACACCGCCGAGGTGGCGGAACAGGGTTTTCCGCTGTGGTCGCGCGGTCCCTCGCCGGTGACCACGCGACTTTACGATACCGGGGGCGGGTTCAATGTGCCGGTTTCCATCGGCGGCGCGGCAGTGCTGCCGGGCTACGCGGTTCTTGCGGACGATTCGGGTGTTGTGTTCATCGCGCCGGAAGACCTTGACGAGGTCATCTCGGTTGCCGAGGAAAAAACCGAGATGGGCCGCATCGGCGAGGCGAGGGTGGCCGACGGCGCGTGCCTGGGAGAAGTGTCGGGCGCCAGCGCAATGGTTCGAAAGAGGCTGGGGGAAGGAGCGTGATCGCCGCCGCCGTCTATGTTCCGCAGCGGGACACGCTGAGCGGGTGGGTGGACATGCTGGGCGGGCTGTTGCCGGGCTGGAGGGTGACGTCCTTTGACGACGTGACCGACCCGGCCGACGTGGACTACGCCATCGTGTGGCGGCCGCAACCCGGTTGCCTCGCGCGCTTTCCGAATCTCAAGGCGATCGTCTCCATCGGCGCGGGCATCGACCACGTTCTCGCCGATCCGGAACTGCCGAAGGACGTGCCCGTAATTCGCACCGTCGGAGAGGATCTGACCCAGCGAATGCTGGAATACGTCGCTCTCCACGTCTTGCGCCATCACCGGGACATGCCGCGGCAATTGCAGGCGCAGGCGGAACTGGACTGGCATTCCATCGTCGTTCCGACCGCCCCGAACCGCATCGTCGGCGTCATGGGCTTGGGCAACCTCGGGGCAGCGGCGGCGCGAGTGCTTTCGCAGATCGGATTCGCCACGCGCGGCTGGGCAAAGTCCCCGAAATCGCTTGACGGCATAGAGACCCATTTCGGCGCCGACGGCTTGAATCGCTTCCTCGACAACTGCGAGATCCTGGTGAACCTTTTGCCGCTGACGCCGGAAACCGAGGGAATCCTGGATGCCGATCAGCCGATCTGTTCGGCAAGCTGCCGACTGGTGCCTGCGTCATAAACTGCGCACGCGGCCAGCACCTGGTGGACGACGATCTCCTTAAAGCGCTTTCTTCGGGGTCCATCAAGCAGGCGACGCTGGATGTCTTCAACGAAGAGCCCCTGCCGCGGGAGCATCCGTTCTGGGTGCATCCGGCGATTACCGTCACTCCCCACATCTCCTCGCGCATCGACGCCGAGATGGGCGGAAGGCTGATCGCGCAGAACCTGAGGATTTTTGAAGAGACGGGCACCGGCCCCCATGTGACCGACCCTTCCCGAGGATACTGACGCCGGCCGCTCCGCAATTCCGGCATCGGCATTGCGGAGTGCAGGTCGGGATGTCATTTCCAGTCGCGACTTGCCGGTGCCGCCGTCCGCGGGGCGGCGCTGGCCATCGTCCGCAAGTCGGAGCCGCATGCGGCTGCTCCAAAACCCTCCCGAACCGCGGTGGCTGCGACAGCGCGGGCGGAATTGCGCTGCCCCTCGCCCGGGCGATTCCAGATTCGCCGACCGGATTGGCCAGTTGCGGCGGTTCGCGCGCTTTGGAGTTGAACGGGCACCGGCATTGGTATTGATTTCGGTCGAGGCCTGCGGCGCAATGACTCCGGGATGCCGCACGGCAGCCATTCGGACGTGTGACCTGAACGGAGATTGCCTCATGATCAGTCAACCATACCTGTTGTTCCTGGGGGATGCCCCCGACGCGCTTGCCGCAAAGGTCGCGCAGGGAATACGCGACTGGAGCCCCGATGCCGCGGTCGGGCAGTTCCGCATGGAGGCATGCAAGGCCGACGTCTCCCTTCCGGACATGTCGATAGACGAGGCCCTTGAGGCCGGCGCAAGGACGCTCGTGATCGGAGTCGCCAACCGAGGCGGCGTGATCTCGGACGCCTGGAAGGCGGTTCTCTCGGACGCCCTCGAAGCCGGAATGGACATCGCCAGCGGACTGCACAACCTCCTGCGCGACGAAGCTGACCTCGTCGAACTGGCGGCAAGGCACGGCTGCAAGCTTCACGATGTCCGCGTGCCATCGGTTGCCTATCCGATCGGCAACGGACAACCGCGCCGCGGCAGGCGCTGTCTCGGAGTCGGGACCGACGTCTCGTGCGGCAAGATGTACACGGCGCTCGCCATGGACAGGGAAATGCGCAGCCGCGGCATGAAGTCGACCTTTCGCGCGACCGGGCAGACCGGGATTCTGATCGCCGGCGACGGCGTTCCGCTCGACGCGGTCGTGGCGGATTTCATGGCCGGATCGATCGAACAGCTCTCTCCCGACAATGACGACGATCACTGGGATCTCATCGAGGGCCAGGGTTCGTTGTTCCACGCGTCCTATTCGGGCGTGACCCTGGCGCTGGTTCACGGCGCCCAACCGGACGCCATCGTGCTCTGCCACGACCCGACGCGCGAAGCCATGCGCGGACTGCCCGGCTACAGGGTTCCCGGCCTGCCGGAGCTGCGGGATCTCGCGCTGACGCTCGCGCGCGTGGTCAACCCTGACTGCCGGGTCTGCGCCGTGTCCGTCAACACCAGGGCTCTCTCGGAAAGCGAGGCCGCCGATTGCCTTGCCGGGATCGAGGACAGCATGGGCCTGCCAGCCGTCGACCCCTTCCGGTACGGTGCCGGCCGGCTCGTCGATGCGCTCCCCGACTGACGCGAGCCGCCGGCCGCGACACGGAATGAGCAATGCCGGAACAGCGGCAGCGGTGTCGCGGTCGGCGCTGTCGAGCGCGGATCCGCGTTGAACATGCGCCTCGATGTCAGCGAGGAGATCTTCCGGCTCAGGGAGGCGTTCACGATTTCCCGGGGGTCGAGGACCGAAGCCCGCGTTCTGACGGTCCGCATCGAGCAGGACGGCGTGTCCGGTTACGGCGAATGCGTTCCCTATGCCCGTTACGGCGAAACCCCAGCATCCGTCATCAAGCAGATCCTATCGCTTTCAATGCCGCTCGACCGCGCGCGCCTGCAGGAACAGCTTCCGGCCGGCGCGGCGCGGAATGCCGTCGACTGCGCGGTCTGGGACCTGCAGGCGAAGGCAAGCGGGACGCGCGTTTGGGAAGTCGCCGGGCTTCCGCGTCCGCGCCCCGTGATGACCGCATACACGCTTTCCCTCGATACGCCGGAAAGGATGGAGGATGCGGCCGCCCTGAACGCCGGCCGGCCCCTTCTCAAGGTCAAGCTCGGAGGTCCGGGCGACCGGGAACGGCTGGAAGCCGTCAGATCCGGCGCGCCCCGCTCCCGGATCGTCGTTGACGCGAACGAAGGCTGGTCGGTCGAGACATACAAGACGTTCGCCCCGCACCTACGCCGGCTTCGCGTGGACATGGTCGAGCAGCCGTTTCCGGCCGGCGACGACGCGGCGCTGCTGCGGCTGCCGAGGGACGTGCCGGTATGCGCGGACGAGAGTTGCCACGATCGCGACTCGCTTGCCGCGCTCGCCGGCAAGTACGACATGGTGAACATCAAGCTGGACAAGACCGGCGGCCTCACGGAGGCGCTGGCTCTGAGCGGCGCGGCGCGGGCTTCGGGCTTCGGGGTGATGGTCGGCTGCATGGTGGGAACGTCGCTTGCGATGGCGCCCGCGGTTCTCTTGGCGCAGGATGCGGAGGTGGCCGACCTTGACGGGCCGCTGCTTCTGGCGGAAGACCGGGAGACTCCGCTGACATACGATGCCGACGGCGTGCACCCGCCGTCTGACGGTTTGTGGGGATAGGTCGATGGAGAAGAAAATGCCTGTGGAACGGATCGTCTACGTAAACGGTGACTTCGTGCCGGAGTCCGAGGCCAGCGTCTCAGTGTTCGACAGGGGATTCCTGATGGCCGATGCGGTCTACGAGGTCACGGCCGTCATCGACGGGTTGCTCGTCGATTTCCCGGGACACGCGAAACGCCTGCAGCGCTCGCTTCGCGAACTGTCAATCGCGTGCCCGTGCACCGAAGAGGAATTGCTGGAGATCCATCGGCAGCTCGTTTCGAGAAATCGCCTCAAGCAGGGGCTTGTCTATCTTCAGGTCACGCGCGGCGCGGCGGATCGCGATTTCGCCTATCCGAAATCCGCCGAACCGACGATCGTGCTGTTCACGCAAGACAAGCCCCTGGCGGAGAACGCCCAGGCGCGAACCGGGATCAGCGTCGTGTCCCTGGAGGATCTCCGGTGGGGCCGGCGCGACATCAAGACCGTCCAGCTCCTCTATCCCTCGATGGCGAAAATGGAAGCGAAGGCGCGCGGCGCCGATGACGCGTGGCTCGTGCAGGACGGCCTCGTCACCGAGGGCACTTCAAACAATGCCTACATCGTGAAAGACAGAACGATCATCACGCGCCAGATCTCGAACGACATTCTCCACGGGATTACGCGTGCCGCGGTCTTGCGCTACGCGCGGGAGAGGCAGTTTTCAGTGGAGGAGCGGCCGTTCTCGATCGACGAGGCGCAGAAGGCGGACGAGGCGTTCATCACTGCCGCGTCGACGCTCGTGATGCCTGTCGTGAACATCGACGGCAAAAGCCTCGGCGACGGGAAACCGGGTCCGGTTTCGACGCGACTGCGGGAGATATACCTCGAGGAAAGCAGGAAGGCGGCAATCTGACTGCCCGAATGCGCGGGACTCCACCTGCCCCGGCACGGCCAGTCCGGCGTTTCCGCGTGCGGATCAAGGGTAGGTTGCCCAGGGCTGCCGTTCCGATCGCGGAGTCATGCTCGTCGGGAGCGCGGCAATCCCGACCTGGGCGCCGCGGCGGCCGCAGTCTTCACCCGATTCGCGATCTCGCCGGACCCGGAAAGTCGGCGAACCGCGAAAGACGCCGCTCGGGCCGTTCAGCGGTGCGTCTCCTTGAACTTGGCCAACTGGTCTTCTGTGGCGTCCTTCTGGTACCGGTCGCGCCACTCCGCGAACGGCATGCCGTACAGGATCTCGCGACCCTCGTCCTTTGACATTGCTATTCCCCGCTCGTTCGCGGCTTCCTGGTACCAGCGTGACAGGCAGTTGCGGCAGAAACCGGCAAGGTTCATCATGTCGATGTTCTGAACGTCCGTGCGTTCCATGAGATGGCGGCGAAGGCGCCGGAACGCCGCGGCCTCGATTTCGGTTCTCGTCTGCTCGTCCAAGGTGGCCTCCCGTAGTCATCCTGCCCTTCTGGTGGCAGAAGTCACGGCGCGTTGCAACAGCGGCGCGAAGAACCGGGCCCATTTCGCCTGGCCGCTCTCGGTGGCGACGAGGTCGTTCCGGAATTCGACCAGCACGCACAGCAACCCGCGGTTCAGCGCATGCCTGTCGATGCTGTCGCCGGGAAGATGTCCGGAGTAGGGCTTGTTGTCGCCAATGACCAGGTCCTCGCACGCCGCGAGTTCCCCGAGGATCGCGCCGCCGAGGCGCCGGTCTTTCCCGGAGAGGATGCCGATGTGCCAGGGTCGCTGCAAACCGTCCCGCATTTTCGGCGTGAAGGAGTGGATGGCGACGATCACCGGATCGGGAATGTCGTCGAGAAGGGCCGTCAGCGCGGCGTGGTACGGACGATAGCATCTCGCGAACCGGCGCGCCCTGTCCTCCGGCGCGAGCGCAACGTTGCCGGGAATGACTCGTCCGTCGCTGATCGCGGGAATCAGGGTCGGGTCGTCCTCGCCGCGGTTGGGATCGATGACGAGCCGCGAAAATCCGGAAAGGATCGCGGATGCCCCGAGAGCGTCCGACAGGTGGCGGGTTACGCTGGCGGCGCCGACGTCATACGCGAAGTGGCGCTCCATGTCGCGCGGGGACAGGCCGAGGGTGCCTCCCTGCACCCACTCGGGTACGAGGTTCGTGGCGTGGTCGCAGGTGAGCACGATGGCCGAAGACGGGTTTTTCCTGTGCAGCTCGCAGTGATGTGTCGTCATCGGTCCCGGGCACTCCTTCCTGAAGCGAGTCCGTTTACTGAATTTGGCGTGATTGGCCAGCCCGTTCGCCCTTTCGCGGACATGGTGACAACCACCTGCTGCTCGTATAGGCAGAGCGGGACGCGCGGAATGCGTGTCCGGCCATGCAGGGGAGGATGAATTCTTGCGAAGGCACCGCAACGTCAAGGTCGTGGCAACCCTCGGCCCGGCATCGAGTTCCCACGAAGTCCTCACGGCGATGTTCGAGGCGGGCGCCGATGTCTTCCGGCTGAACATGAGCCATGGCACGCACGAGGAAATCGAGGCGCGCTATCGCGTGGTCAGGGACGTCGAGCGCCTGCAAGGCCGGCCGGTCTGCGTGCTCGCCGACCTGCAGGGGCCGAAACTTCGCTGCGGAACCTTCCGCCGCGGGGAGGAGGAACTTGAGTCCGGCGCGGACTTTCGCCTCGATTTCGAAGAGACTCCGGGCGACTTGTCCCGCGTTTGCCTGCCCCACAGCGAGATCTTCGCCGTCCTGAAGCCCGGATCCCGGCTCCTTGTGAACGACGGAAAGATCCAGTTGAGAGTCAGGGAATGCGGCCCGGACTTCGCCGCTTGCCGGGTCGAGGTCGGCGGCGCGATTTCCGACCGCAAGGGAGTCCATGTTCCGGACGCGGTCGTGCCGCTTGCAGCGCTATCGGACAAGGACCGGAAGGATCTCGAATTCGCCTGTTCCCTGGGCGTGGACTGGATCGCGCTGTCATTCGTCCAGCGGCCGGAAGATGTGGAGGAGGCGCGGGAACTCATCGCCGGCCGGGCGGCGGTCATGTCGAAAATCGAGAAACCTGCGGCACTCGCGGAGTTCGACGGCATTCTGCGGATCTCGGACGGAATAATGGTGGCGCGAGGCGACCTCGGCGTGGAAATGCCGGTCCAGAACGTGCCGCCGATTCAGAAACGTCTCGTGCGCGCATCGCGCAAGGCGGGCAAACCGGTCATCGTCGCGACGCAGATGCTCGAGAGCATGACGTCGTCGCCTGTTCCGACGCGCGCCGAAGTGTCCGACGTCGCGACCGCCATCTACGAGGGCGCGGACGCGGTCATGCTGTCGGCGGAATCCGCCACCGGCGACTTCCCTGTCGAGGCTGTCCGGACGATGAGCGATGTCGCGGTGGAAGTCGAAAGGGACTCGATCTACCGCCAGGTAATCGAGGCATCCCGCTCGGCATCGCAAAGCACGGTCGCGGACGCCATTACCGTTGCTGCTCGCCAGGTCGCCGAGACCACGGACATCAAGGCGATCTGCTGTTTCACGCATTCGGGTACGACGGCTGCGCTCGCCGCCCGGGAACGGCCGCAGGTGCCCATCATCGCGTTGACGCCGCTTGTCCGCACCGCTCGCAGGCTCTGCGTGGTCTGGGGGCTGCACTGCGTCATCACGGATGAGCTCAGCCTGTTCAACGAGGCGGTCGTGAGGGCGGTGCGCGCCGCCCGCAGCGGCGACTTCGCCGGCGAATCCGACAAGGTGGTCGTGACGGCAGGCATTCCGTTCAACACGCCGGGCTCGACCAACATCCTGCGGGTCGCGCCGGTCCTGGAGAGCCTTGTCGAGGAAGGCGCGGACGAGTGATCCGGCGTTCCATCCGCCATTGCTTTCCGGCGTTGCCGGGGCTCGCAAAGTGCCACGGTTCGCCGACCTCGTCAGGCAGCGCGCCGCAACCTGACACTCCCCAGACCGGCGACGCCGGAACGCACCCGGAAATCACCCGATCCCGAGAGCCAGCAGGCGCCGCCTGTCGGTGCCAATCCCGATCTGCCGTGTGGACCGAAACACGACGTCAGCCCAGCGACAATTCTTGCCCCAGTGCCGCTCCGAAGTGCAACAACGGCCATTTCCGTAGCGAGCGCGTTGCGCGAACTCGGCCAAGTGAATGCTGGCGCGCGTCTTGTGGTCCATTGTTCCGACGGCGCCGCCTGGCGCCGCCACATCCCGATTCTTCCGGCCCATCAATGCGGCGGCGGGCCGACAACTTCGGGGATCGCCACGGTCGGCGTTTCCCTTGCGGAGACCGACTCCCTTCGGGATCCAGTTCCAGGCCAATGTTGCCGAACGCGCCCTCGTCGACCGATCCCGGGGAGTTGGCTGTTGCCGCCCGCCGCATGATCGCGGGGCGGGACTTGTGGAGGGTTGTCCCTGTCTCGCCGGATTTCCTGATTTGCCGTTCCGGGTCCGTTTCTCCTACGAGCCCTGCCTCTGCCGACATGACCGTTGTCGCGTCGCAGCATCCAGAGAGAATTCAGGAGACATCTAGTGCTGACGTCGTGCGCGCGCGCCGCTGGAGGCTCGCTCTCTGCATAGATCGTCTCCTTTGAGGGTCATGATCGCGCTTGCCGCGCATTTCGACGATCGTTGGCGGCCGGTTGTCAGCGCGGTAAGGTACGAGGAGGGCCACGACCGGGCGCGATGCGAAGGCCGGACGCGTCGAATGCGAACCTGATTCGTCTCCGCGAGCGGGCTTGCCACGCACGTGATTTGCTCATATACGGCGCCCTTCGGGTACGGGGCCGGCCACGAGGGCTGCCGAGTCGCGTCACCATCCAACCGAGCGTCAAGGAGTCGGAAATGCCCAAGATGAAGACCAAGTCGAGCGCCAAGAAGCGTTTCAAGATGACGGCGACGGGCCGCATCAGGTCAGGTCAGGCCGGCAAGCGGCACGGCATGATCAAGCGCACGCGGAAGTTCATTCGGACCGCCCGCGGCACCACGATTCTCGGCCGGGCGAGCTCGCGCATCGCCAGGTCCTACATGCCTTACGCGCGGTAGGGCGGGAGGCCGGGGCAATGCCGAGAACCAGGAACCGCACCGTCACGCATGCGCGACACAAGAAGACCGTCAAGGCCGCCAGGGGATACTACGGTCGCAGAAGCAACACGTTCCGTGCCGCCAAGCAGGCGGTGGACCGGGCCAATCAGTACGCGACGCGGGACCGCAAGAACCGGAAGCGGAACTTTCGCGCACTCTGGATCCAGCGGATCAACGCGGCCGTGCGCAGCCACGACGAGTCGCTGACCTACAGCCGCTTCATCAACGGGCTCGCGAGGGCCGGAATCGAAGTCGACCGCAAGTTGCTCGCAGACCTTGCCGTGCACGAACCGGATGCCTTCCGGGCAATCGTGGTCCGTGCGCGGGAAGCGCTCGCCTGACGCCCGCGCTTGCCGGGGTGCCGGCGGAATCAATCGATGACAGTCCCTTGCATTGGGGAGCAACAGGATTGCGCAGGCGCTCCATGCCGGCGGCTGCCCGGCTGGAAACTGGAACATGGACGAACTGAACGAACTTAGAACGCGACTCCTCGGAGCGATTTCCGGCGCAGGCGACGCCGAGGAACTGGAGCAGGTGCGGGTTCAGGTCGTTGGACGCAAGGGCGAGTTGACGCTCAGGATGCGCGAACTCGGGAAGATGTCTCCCGAGGAAAGAAAGCGCGCGGGCCCAAGGCTCAACGCGCTGAGGGACGAGATCAACGCGAGGCTGGCGGCCCGCCGGGAAGAGTTCGCGGAACAGGCGCTGGATGCGCGGCTGAAGGACGAGTGGCTTGATGTCACGATGCCGCCGCGGCCGCGTCGGGAAGGTACGCTGCACCCTGTCTCGCAGGTTACCGAAGAGATAGTCACGATCTTTTCCGATCTCGGTTACGCGGTGGCGGAGGGTCCGCAGATCGAGACCGACTGGCACAACTTCGACGCCCTGAACATTCCCCAGGAACATCCCGCGCGGCAGGAACACGATACCTTCTACATGCACCGGGACGCAGGCGATGACCGTCCGCCGCACGTGCTGCGCACGCACACGTCGCCGGTCCAGATCAGGTACATGCGCGAACACGGCGTACCCTGCCGGATAATTTCGCCGGGCCGCGTGTACAGGGCCGACTACGACCAGACGCACACGCCGATGTTCCACCAGTACGAGGGGCTGTGCATCGACCGTGACATATCGATGGCCCATCTCAAGTGGACGCTCGAGGAGTTCTGCCGCACCTTCTTCGAGGTCGACGGCGTCGAACTTCGGTTCCGTTCGTCGCACTTCCCGTTTACGGAACCCTCTGCGGAAGTCGACATCCGCTGCAGCTGGTCGGGCGGCCAGTTGAAGATCGGGAGCGGCGACGACTGGCTGGAGATTCTCGGTTGCGGGATGGTGCATCCCAGGGTGCTCGATGCGTCCGACGTGGATTCCTCCGCATGGCAGGGGTTCGCGTTCGGCATGGGCATCGACCGCATCGCCATGCTGAAGTACGGAATCCCGGACCTTCGGCCGTTCTTCGACAGCAACCTGCAATGGCTGCGACACTACGGATTTTCGCCGCTCGACGTGCCGGCCCTGCACGCCGGCCTCAGCCGTTGACCAGATGACGCGGGCGCCAAGATGAAATTCACGCTTTCCTGGCTTCACGACCACCTAGAAACCCGGGCGTCGCTCGA
Source organism: uncultured Amylibacter sp. (assembly GCA_963662815.2). Lineage (GTDB taxonomy): Bacteria > Pseudomonadota > Alphaproteobacteria > Rhodobacterales > Rhodobacteraceae > JAPPHA01. The sequence continues at coordinate 309,264 of CAXXWA010000029.1, read as the reverse complement.
AGAAATCTGCGAGGCGCTCACCGATCTCGGCCTGGAGGTCGAGGATGTTTCCGATCCAGCCGAGAGGCTCGGCGACTTCAGGATATGCCGCGTCGCGAAGGCGGAGCCTCACCCGAACGCCGACCGCCTGACCCTTTGCCAGGTGGAAACCTGGCCGGACGGTCCCGGCGGCGCAACCGAGATCGTCCAGGTCGTCTGCGGCGCGCCGAACGCGCGGGAGGGACTCGTGGGCGTGTTCGCAAGCGCGGGCACGCACATTCCCGGAACCGGGCTGGATCTCAAGGCAGGGGTGATCCGCGGCGCCGAGTCGAACGGAATGCTGTGTTCAGGCCGCGAGCTGCTGGTAAATGACGATCACGACGGCATCATCGACCTGCCCGCGGATGCGCCGCTCGGCGAGAGGTTCATCGACTACGCGGGCCGGAACGATCCAGTGGTGGATTTCGCGGTGACGCCGAACCGGCCCGACGCCCTCGGAATCCGGGGCGTGGCCCGCGACCTCGCCGCACGCGGCATCGGGACTCTGAAACCGGCCGCCATAGAACCGGTCGCCGGCTGCTTTCCCTCGCCCATCGGCGTGTCCATCGACGCGGATGTTCAGGCCAGGGGCTGCCCGGCATTCATGGGCCGGGTTATCCGCGGCGTCCGGAACACCGAGTCCCCGGACTGGCTCAAGGACCGGCTTCAGGCGATCGGACTGCGTCCGATCTCGGCAGTGGTCGACATCACCAACTACCTGACCCACGACCGGAACCGGCCGCTGCATGCCTTCGATGCCGACATCGTGTCCGGCGACTTGCGCGTTCACTTCGCCAGGGGCGGAGAACGGATCACCGCGCTCGACGACAGGGACTACGAGTTCGAGGCGGGCATGATGGTGATCAGCGATGCGAACGGTCCCGAAAGCATAGGCGGCGTCATGGGCGGTCGGCATACGGGCTGCACGCACGACAGCACCAACATCTTCATCGAAAGCGCGCTCTGGGATCCGGCAATGATCGCCGCGACCGGGCGCAGGCTCAAGATCGTCTCGGACGCCCGGTACCGCTTCGAGCGGGGGGTCGATCCGGAATTCGCCGTACCCGGCCTTGAACTCGCGACCCGAATGATTCTCGAGATCTGCGGCGGCGAACCGTCGGAGATCGTGGCTGCCGGAAAGGTCCCGGACACGGCCCGCAGTTACCGGCTGGACCCTGACCGGGTGCGCTCGCTCGCCGGCATGGATGTCGCTCCGGACGATCAGGCGGCCATTCTCGAAGCGCTGGGATTCCGCGTGGAAGGAGATCGGGTGCATGTGCCGTCATGGCGCCCCGACGTTCTCGGGGAACCGGATCTCGTGGAGGAGATAGCCCGCGTCAGATCGCTCGGAGGCCTCGAAGGCGTGCCGCTTCCGCGGAAGGAGCCGGGCGTGCAGAAGCCCGTCCTGTTGCCGATGCAGCGACGCGAAGCGATATCGCGGCGCGCGGCGGCGGCCCTCGGTTACAACGAGTGCGTCACGTACTCGTTCATCGACAAGGCGTCGGCGGTCATGTTCGGGGGCGGCGGAGACGCCACCATGCTCGCGAATCCGATCGCAAGCGACATGAGCCACATGCGTCCGGACCTGATGCCCGGCCTGTTGCAGGCTGCGGCCCGCAATCAGGCGCGCGGGCACTCCGATCTCGCGCTTTTCGAGGTTGGACCGGTCTTTCACGGAGGAGAGCCCGAGGACCAGGAGATCCGGGTGACCGGCCTGCTCGTCGGCAACACCGGTCCGCGCGATCCCTACGGCGCACGCCGTCCGGTCGATATGGGAGATGCGAGCGCGGATGCGGTTTCCGTTCTCGCGGCTGTCGGTGCACCCGACCGGCTGACGACGGTGCGCGCCAAGGAGCCCTGGTGGCACCCGGGACGCGCCGGCGCCCTCAACCTCGGTCCGCGGAACACGCTGGCGTCTTTCGGTGAACTGCACCCGCGCGTGCTCGCAGCCGCAGGTGTCTCGGGATCCGCTGTTGCGTTCGTGGTCCACCTTGACCGAGTTCCGCAATCGAGGGCGAAGTCCGCGACGCGGCCGGCATTTCACCTGCACGAGCTGCAGGCGGTCGAGAGGGACTTCGCTTTCGTGGTCGACTCCGGAGTCGAGGCGGCGGCGGTCGTCAGGGCGGCGCGGGGCGTGGACAGGAAACTGATCGCGGATGTCGCCGTGTTCGACGAATTCGCGGGCGCCGCGGCCGAAGCGCAGTTCGGTCCCGGCCGCAAGTCGATTGCCATCAACGTGCGCCTGCAGCCGCAGGAAAGGACCCTGACCGACGGGGACATCGAGGAGATGTCGTCGCGGATCGTAGACAGGGTCGCTGCCGCGACCGGTGGCGAGCTCCGGGGCTGAGCGCTGCCCGGGGAAGGATTCCGCGCTGATTGGAGGAAGTCGACATGAAGCTTCGCGTGTACCTCTCTGGCGAGATCCACACGGACTGGCGGGATGAAATCATCGAGGGCTCTCGCGGGCTGGACGTGGAATTCTCCTCGCCCGTCACCGACCACGCCGCTTCCGACGATTGCGGCGCCGCGATCCTGGGCCCGGAGGCCGACAGCTTCTGGCACGACCGCAAGGGTGCGGCGATGAACGCGATCCGCACGCGCAAGGCGATCCGCGATGCCGACGTCGTCGTTGTCTGCTTCGGTGACAGGTTCCGGCAATGGAACGCCGCCTTCGACGCAGGCTTCGCGGCGGCATGCGGAAAGTCGATCATCGTCCTTCATTCCCCCGCGCACGCGCACGCGCTCAAGGAGATCGACGCGGCGGCCCTCGCCGTCGCCGAACGGCCCGGACAGGTCGTCGACACCCTGCGCTACGTCACCACCGGACAGTTGCCGCCGGCAAGGGCCTCAGGCGTCGGGGACAGCTGACGGCGTCACGTGCGGGGCGGAATGTTCAGGCCGGACTCGACGGCAGGTCTCAGGAGGAACCGGTCGAGGGCCGCTGGCACGTTCGACAATTCGTCCCATCCGACGAGGTTGGCTGCCTCGTAGGTCACGAGCAGCGACCGGATCCAGGGAAAGGTCGCGATGTCGGCGATGGAGTAGTCGTCGCCCATGATCCATTCCCGCCCTTCGAGGCGTCCCTCGACGACACGCAGAAGGCGCGCGGCCTCGTCGGCGTAGCGTTCCTTCGGACGCGGGTCGGCGATGTCCTTTCCGGCGAAGGCGTGAAAGAACCCGAGCTGGCCGAACATGGGTCCGACGCCGCCCATCTGGAACATGAGCCACTGGAGGGTCTGGTATCTCAACGCAGGGTCAAGGGAGAGGAACCGCCCGGACTTCTCCGCAAGGTAGATCAGAATGGCGCCTGATTCCCAAAGGGGAAGCGGCTGGCCGACCGGGCCGTTCGGATCGATGATCGCCGGAATCTTGTTGTTGGGATTGAGAGACAGGAACTCCGGCGTCATCTGGTCGCTGGTCCCGAAACTCACGCGGTGAACCTCGTAGGGAATTCCGGTTTCCTCCAGCATGATGGAAGCCTTGACACCGTTCGGCGTTGGCAGCGAGTAGAGCTGAACGCGTTCGGGATGTTGCGCTGGCCAGCGCCGGGTAATCGGAAAATCGGAAAGTTGCATGACTTGCTCTTCGCGTGGAACTGATTCTGATGCAGAGGCAGACAGGTGCCGGATCGGCGTCGAAAACTCAATGCGCGAATACCGGAGAAGCCGCGCGCGGTTCATGGGGCGGCGCAGGCGATGACGGGAGGTGAAGCGCTGCCCTTGCCGGCGCAGCCTGCCGGTCGCTTCGCTTCGCCCGCCATGGCGGAGTTCCGGGGCGGCCGGAGGGCAAGGACATCGCGCTCCGATATTGATGAAGGGGCAGGCATCTGCGATTGTGCATTTCGATGCTAGTACGACTCCGCAGACCGAGGTGACCGTGGCGGACAGCGAGTTCCGAATCGCGCCCGATCCGCACGCGCCGGGGCTGACACGCGCCGTCACGGGGCGGGACCACGACGGCGCCAGCACGGAAATCCGCGTGGTGGAGGAGCGCCCGCTGACAATATTCCTGAACCGGCAGGAAATCGTCACCGTGATGACGATTGGAGACTATCCGGAATACCTGGCCACGGGGTTTCTCAGGAACCAGGGCATGCTGCAGGCGGGGGAGCGCCCGCATGCCTTAGATTACGATGAGGAAACCAGGACTGTCGTCGTCCGGACCGACAGGCCCACGGACTACGAGGAGAAGCTGCGACGCAAGACCCGGACTTCGGGTTGCGCGGTTGGCACGGTATTCGGCGACGTCATGGAAGCGCTCGAGGACGTTTCGCTCCCGGATTCTGAAGTGCGGACGTCCTGGCTCTATGCGCTGGCCCGCAAGATCAACACGACGCCGAGCCTCTATCTGGCGGCAGGCGCCATTCACGGGACGGTCCTCTGCAGCCGGGACGTCCCGCTTGTCTACATGGAGGACGTGGGTCGGCACAACGCAGTGGACAAGATCGCCGGGTGGATGCTTGCCGAGGGCGTCGGGCCCGACGACAAGATTCTCTACACGACCGGACGGCTGACATCGGAGATGGTCATCAAGACCGCGACCATGGGCCTGCCCGTTCTCGCGTCGCGTTCCGGATTTACCGCATGGGGCGTCGAACTCGCGCGGGATCTCGGCCTGACGCTGGTGGGTCGGATGCGCGGTCGGCGGTTCGTGTGTCTGAGCGGTGAGCATCGGCTGGTCCGCGATGCCGACCCCGGTGTGGTCTCGGACGAGGACAGGCGTCATCGCCGGAAGGGCGCGGCTGATGCCTGACGTTCCCGGGGTCATTCTCGCAGGGGGGCGCTCCTCCCGCATGGGCGGCGGCGACAAGGGCCTCCTGCCGCTGGGCGGGCGGCCGATTCTCGCGCATGTGATCGAGCGGTTCGGGGCCCAGGCGTCTCCGCTCGCGATCAACGCGAACGGCGACGCGGCGCGCTTCAAGTCGTTCCGACTGCCCGTCGTCAAGGACTCCGTCGGCGGATTCGCCGGACCTCTCGCGGGAGTCCTCGCCGGGCTGGACTGGGCTGCCGGGTTCGGCGCCGAGCGGATCGTCACCGCCGCCGCCGACACGCCCTTCCTTCCCGCCGACCTGGTCGACCGGCTGGTCGCCGGCGCGAACGAGCCCGGCCATGCGCTCGCAATCGCCGCAACCAGCATGCCCCGCGGCGGAGGCTGGTCCCGGCACCCGACATTCGGACTCTGGCCGGTCGCCCTCAGGGACGACCTTCGCGAGGCGCTCGGAAGGGGGGTGCGCAAGGTCGTCGACTGGACCGAGCCGCATGGCTGCGCCCGCGTCGAGTTTCCGGCGGAGGGGTTCGATCCTTTCTTCAATGTCAACACGCCGGATGATATGGCGGCGGCAAAGGGAATGCTGCTAAAGGTCCGCGCGTGAAGGTCTTCGGAATCGTTGGCTGGAAAGACTCGGGAAAAACCGGACTCATGGAGCGGCTCGTCGCGGAGCTGGTCGGGAGGGGGTTGAGCGTCTCGACGGTCAAGCATGCGCATCACATGTTCGACGTGGACCAGCGCGGCAAGGACAGCTGGCGCCACCGCAGGGCCGGTGCGCGCGAGGTCATGCTGGCTTCGGCTAGCCGCTGGGTCCTGATGCACGAGTTGCGAGACGCCGACGAACCGCCGCTCGACAGTCTTCTGGGAAAAATGTCTCCCGTCGACCTGGTACTTGTCGAAGGCTACAAGCGCGGCGGGCACCCGAAACTGGAGTGCCACAGGTCGAGCGTTCGCCAGCCGCTTCTTGCATTGTCCGATCAATCCGTCCGCGCGGTCGCGAGCGACTCTCCCGAAGACTGCGATGCGCGGCAGCCGGTCTTCAACCTGGACGATACGACGGAGATCGCGAATTTCGTTCTTTCGGAAACCGGACTCGGGCCTTGAAGCCGCCGCCGCTCAGGAACGACTGTTTCGCCATGCCGCCCGGGGTCGATTGGACCCCCGTCGACGATGCCCTCGCCGCGCTTCGTTCCGGACTTGCGACCGTCGTCGGGGTCACCGACTGTCCGGTTTCCGAAGCAGGGGGGCGGATTCTCGCGGAGGAAGTGGCTGCAAGGCGTGCCCATCCGCCGTTCGCGAATTCGGCCGTCGACGGCTACGGGTTCGCGCATGCCTCCATTCCGGCCGACGGCGTCGTCAACCTTCCCCTTGCCGAGGGGCGCGCGGCGGCAGGCGACCCGCATTCCGGCCGCGTTCCCGCTTCGCACGCGATTCGCATCCTGACCGGCGCCCGCATTCCCGAAGGTGTCGACACGATCGTGCTCGAGGAGGACACCACGACCGATGGGACGCGGATTTCGTTCCGGACGGGCATCAGGGCAGGGGCAAACACCCGCCCGGCAGGCGAGGATGTCGGGAAGGGCGCGCGCATGCTCGGGCGCGGGCGTCGATTGCGGCCGCAGGATCTGGCCCTGCTCGCGGCCTGCGGCGTCGACGCGGTGCCGGTATTCGAACGGCTCCGCGTGGCCGTCATGTCGACCGGAGACGAGATCGCCGAGGTCGGTTCCGAATCCGGCGCCCCCGGCGCGATCTTCGATGCCAACCGGCCGATGTTGTGCGATCTCCTGCGCCGCTGGGGATTCAGGGTAGTCGACCTCGGACATGTTCCCGATGACAGGGACCGAATCAGGGAAACCCTCGACGCGGGCGCAACTGGTGCGGACGCGATCTTCTCGAGCGGCGGCGCGTCAGCCGGCGACGAGGACCATGTGTCGGCGATTCTCGAGGGCGAAGGGGCGCTCAGCACCTGGCGGGTGGCGATCAAGCCAGGGCGCCCGCTCGCCATGGCGCTTTGGCGAGATGTTCCGGTGTTCGGCCTGCCGGGCAATCCCGTGGCCGCGTTCGTTTGTGCGCTCATCTTCGCGCGGCCGGCGCTCGGCGTGCTCGCCGGCGGGAAGTGGGAGGAACCAGCCGCATACGAGGTTCCTGCCGGCTTCACCAAGAGGAAGAAGCCGGGAAGGCGCGAATACCTGCGGGCGCGCATCGATTCCAGCGGGCGCGCCGTACCGTTCGGGTCGGAAGGTTCAGGCAGGATCTCCGGCCTTTCGTGGTCGGAAGGACTCGTCGAACTTGAAGACGGTGCACTGGATCTCGCGGAAGGCGATCCGGTGAGGTTTCTTCCCTATTCCGGCTTTGGAATCTGATCCGGACCGCCGGTTCACACGTATCTGATCCGCAGGATCTCGTAACAGCGCTCGCCGCCGGGCGTCGTGACCTCGGCGCCGTCGCCCTCCGCCTTGCCGATCAGTGCCCGCGCAATCGGCGAGTTGATGTTGATGCGCCCCTTCTCGATGTTCGATTCGCACTCGCCGACGATCTGGAAGGACTTGCGCTCACCGGAATCGAGATCCTCGAGATCGACTGTCGCACCGAACTTGACCGGGCCCGAAAGCCGTTTCACGTCAATGACGTCCGCGCGCGAGATCAGCGCCTCGAGTTCCTTGATCCGCCGTTCGATGTGGCCCTGTTGTTCCCGCGCTGCATGGTATTCCGCGTTCTCCGAGAGGTCGCCATGTTCCCGCGCCTCTGCGATCGCGCGGATCACGGCCGGACGGTCGCCGGACTTCAACTGCCGCAGCTCCCTGTCAAGGGTGCCGAAGCCCTGTTCTGTCATCGGAATCTTTTGCATTGGGGTCCACCCTGGTGAATCGCGCAGGAACATAGGAACCCGACTCGACCGGCGCAAGGCTTCACGCCTTGGCAGGTGCGGCGGCCTCGTGCGGGGCATGTTGCATGTTCCGTTGCCGGACTCCGGATTCGGGCTTAAGTTGTCGCAGTCGCCGGTGCGCGGGCACCGGCAGTTCGATGCTGAAACGGGGAACCACATGTCCGGTACATTGCGCGAATCAATGGATTACGACGTCGTGATCGTGGGAGCGGGTCCTGCCGGGCTTTCGGCCGCGATCCGCCTGAAGCAACTCGACCCGAATCTCGAAGTGGTGGTCCTTGAGAAGGGGTCCGAGGTCGGCGCCCACATACTGTCCGGGGCGGTTCTCGATCCAACGGGGCTCGACGCCCTGCTTCCGGACTGGAAGGACAGGGGGGCGCCCGTAACAGTTCCTGTAAAGAGAGACAGGTTTCTCATTCTCGGCGAAGCCGGCTCGATACGCGTGCCGAACCTTCCGATGCCGCCGCTCCTGAGCAATCACGGCAACTTCATCGTCTCCATGGGCAATGTATGCCGCTGGCTGGCCGAACAGGCGGAGGCGCTCGGCGTGGAGATATTTCCGGGCATGGCCTGTTCGGAACTGGTCTACGGGGGCGCGGGCGAAGTCTCCGGCGTGGTCGCCGGCGAATTCGGTCTGCAGAAGGACGGAACGCCGGGCCCGAACTACGAACCCGGCATGGAACTGAGAGGCAAGTACACGTTTCTCGCCGAGGGCGTACGGGGTTCGCTTTCCAAGCAGGTCATCGCGAAATACGGGCTTGCCGATGGCTGCGACGTTCCGAAGTTCGGCATCGGCATGAAGGAAATCTGGGAAGTCGATCCGGAGAATCACAGGGAAGGTACGGTCATCCACACCATGGGCTGGCCGCTCGGCGGAAACGCCGGCGGCGGGTCCTTCATCTACCACCTGGACTCCAACCAGGTCTGCGTCGGATTCGTGGTTCACCTGAACTACCGGAACCCGCACCTGTTTCCGTACATGGAGTTCCAGAGGTTCAAGCATCACCCGGAAGTCCGTCCTCTCCTCGAAGGAGGAAAGCGCACCGCCTACGGCGCGCGCGCGATCACGGAAGGCGGGTGGCAGTCGATGCCGAGGGTCGTTTTTCCGGGCGGCGCGCTCCTGGGGTGTTCGGCAGGGTTGGTCAACGTTCCCCGCATAAAGGGAAACCACAACGCCATGCTGTCAGGCATTGCGGCCGCCGAGGCGGCGGCGGATGCCATTGGCTCCGGCCGGTCCCTCGACGAACTCCGGTCCTACGAGGAGCGGCTGAGGACGGGCCCCGTTGCGAGGGACCTCAAGCCGGTCCGCAACGTCAAGCCGCTCTGGTCGAGGTACGGACTGCTTGCCTCGCTCGCGCTTGGCGGCTTCGACATGTGGATCGCCAACCTGACCGGCTGGAATCCGTTCGGTACACTAAGGCACGGGAAGACCGACTCCGCGTCCACGGAACCGGCCTCGAAGCACGCGCCGATCGAATATCCGAAACCCGACGGAATCACGAGCTTCGACAGGCTCACAAACGTGAGCTTCTCCGGTACCAACCACGCGGAAGACCAGCCGTGCCATCTCAAGCTGCGGGACGAGGACATTCCGATCAGGGTGAACCTTCCCGAGTTCGCCGAGCCCGCAGAGCGGTATTGCCCTGCCGGAGTGTATGAAGTTGTGCGGGACGACGGTGCCGGAGACCGATTCCAGATCAACGCCCAGAACTGCGTGCACTGCAAGACGTGCGACATCAAGGATCCGAGCCAGAACATCGACTGGGCGACGCCGCAGGGCGGAGAAGGCCCCAACTATCCGAACATGTGAAATGCGCCTGCCGCCCGTCCCCTGCCGGGCTTCGCGCGGGCGGACAAAGGCGGTGTCTCGGCGATTGCCAATTCCGCGCGCCGGAGATAGTTTTCCGGCGACAAGACGACGGGCCCTTCCTTGCCGCGATCCATGAAACACCACCTGTTTTCGCTGCTGCTTGCAGCCGCCTTGGCAGCGCCGCCGGCGGAAGCATCCTCCACAGGCCTCGCAGCCGCGTATCTGTCCGCCACCCATGCGAACAGGGTGGATGACTTCGGCCGCGCGCGAGACGTCTACGCAGACCTTGTCGAATCGGCCGGAGAGAATCCGGTCATTTTCCGGGATGCCCTCGTGACATTCGTTTCCGCGGGCGACATGGAGAGCGCCCTCGAGATCGCCGAACGGATGCGCGATGCCGGAATCCGTAGCTGGCTTGCGAGCCTCGTGATGTTTGCCGAAGCCGTGAGATCCGGCGACTTCGATGCGGCGGAACCGTTCCATGCCGAATTCGAGGAACTGGGACAGCCGAAGGAAGTCGGCATGTCGCGCGAACTCATGTACACACGCGAGGACATCATTCGTTCGGTTTCCGTAATGTCCGCCCAGGAGGCGTTCCACGCCATCGTGAACGGATTGTTGCGCGGATGGATCGAATTCGGCAAGGGCCGGATGACTGCCGCGCGCGAGCAGTTCGATGGCATGGACGGAACGGCGGACGAAGCGCGTTTCGGCCGGTATCACAAGATGCTGGCGCTGGCCCTCGCTGGAGATTTCGAGGGCGCATACGGAGTCATTTCCGAGAGCACGGAAACCGGGGGGATTCTCCTCGGCAGGGGAAGCATCATCGCCCAGGCGCAGATTCTTTCGCAGGTCGAGCGAAACTCGGACGCGATCGCGCTACTGGACGACGTTTTCGGAACCTATGACGACCGGTCGCTCACGGAGCTCCGGGACAGGCTCGCCGCGGGTGAACGGATCGAGTTCGACTTGATCCGAAGCGCGAGCGACGCGATTGCTGAAGTCTACCATTTTCTTGCGGCAAACTATCCGAACCGGACCCCCGGCCGCGTGGAACTCGTCCACGCGCGCCTCGCCGACTACCTGAGGGCCGGCGGTTCGGAATCAACTGTGCTGACGGCCGGGATCCTGCTCGACCTAGGGCAGTATTCGCTGGCAGCGACGACATACGAGTCTGTTGAGGAAGACGATCCGCTCTATCTTGACGCGGCGCTTGGCCGGTCGGATTCCCTGATCGAGGCCGGGGAAGTGGATGCGGGAATCGCGGTTCTGAGGGAACTTGCAGCGATGCACCCCGGCGTGCGTCGAGTGCATACCAACCTCGGCGACGCACTGCGTCGGGCCGGAAGATACGACGAGGCCACGGACTCCTATGATGCCGCCGTCAAGCTGACGACAAATCCCGACAGGCTCAGCTGGTTCCTGCATTACGCACGCGGAATGACGCTTGAACGCGAAGGCAGATGGGATGAGGCGGAGGCCGACTTCCGGCGTGCGCTGGAACTCTCTCCGGGACAGCCGCTGGTTCTGAACTACCTTGGTTATTCCCTCGTCGAAAAGCAGCAGAGTCTCGACGAGGCGCGGAAAATGATTGAAGAGGCGGTGCAGGCGCGTCCGAATGACGGCTACATTGTCGACAGCCTCGGGTGGGTTCTCTACCGACAGGGGCTGTATGAGGAAGCCGTCGAGCGCATGGAGCGCGCGGTCGAGCTCTCGCCAACCGACCCGGTCATCAACGACCACCTCGGCGATGTCTACTGGAAGGTCGGTCGAAAGCGCGAGGCGGAGTTTCAGTGGAGACGGGCGTTGTCGCTGGATCCGGAAGAGGACGAAGTGGCACGCATTCTTCGCAAGCTGGATCTCGGGCTCGATGCCGTCCTGGTGGAGGAGGAAACCGGTGGCGCATCGGGAGAGGGCGGCCAGTGAGCGTGCGCCCGCAAAGATCAACCTGTCCCTGCACGTCGTCGGACGGCGGCCGGACGGCCTGCACCTTCTCGACAGCCTGGTTGCGTTTGCAGGCATCGGCGACAACCTGACGTTTTCGCCTGCGCCGGAGATTCGCCTCCATGTGTCCGGAGCGTTTGCGGCGCAGGTTCCTCCGGATGAAAACATCGTTGTCCGCGCCGCCGAATGGCTCTGCGGGACTCGCGGCGCCGAAATCGCGCTCGAGAAGAAGCTTCCCGTGGCGTCGGGCATGGGGGGCGGGTCCGCGGATGCTGCGGCTGCGATACGCGGATTGTCGCGGATGTGGAAGGTGCCGCTTCCCGCCCCTGAAGAAGCGCTCCGGCTCGGAGCTGACGTGCCGGTCTGCATCCGGTGCGAACCGGCACGGATGAGAGGAGTGGGCGAGCGGATCGAGTCGCTGCGATGCCTCCCGGAGATGCCCGCGGTTCTGGTCAACCCCGGTCGGTCGCTATCGACGGCGGAAGTGTTCGGAAAGATGGCGGACATCGATCCGGAAGGCGGGATCAGCGCGATTCCCGGTCGAAGTCTTGATCTCGCGGAGGCTGTCGCCTGGCTTGGCGGCCAGAGGAACGATCTCGAGCCCGCGGCCCGGGGGATCGCGCCGGAAGTCGCCGAAGTTCGCCAGGCGCTGGCCGCAACCGGCGCGGGAATTGCCCGCATGACCGGATCCGGCGCAACGTGTTTCGGCGTCTTCGCAAGCTCGTCGGCGGCGCGGTCTGCGGCGGACAGGGTTCGGAGGTTCCGACCGGATTGGTGGGTCGCGTCGACCGTGATCGGGCGGCGGGCGGGAGCTGCCGCCTCCGCGAACCTAGGCGATTCTCGAGACGGTCTGGTCTGACAACTCGATGAGGAGGTCTCGAATCTCGTTTTCCGGAAGCGATTCGAGTGCGGACCTTGCCGTCCCGGACCACCGGAGCGCATCGGCGCGCGACTTTTCGAGCGCCCGGTGGCGGTCCAGGAAGCCGACTGCGGATTCGAAATCGCCTTCCTCCTGTTCGCCGGCTTCTATGACCTTGCGCCAGAATGCCAGTTCCTTGCTGTCGCTGCACGCAACCGCCTTGATGACGGGGAGCGTGATCTTGCAGTCCCTGAAGTCGTCCCCCCGATCCTTTCTGAACGTCTCGGGCGAGCCGCTGTAGTCCAGTATGTCGTCCGTGATCTGAAAGCACGTGCCGAACGCATCGCCGAAGCAGCGCAGCGCCTGGACGACGACTTCCGGAGCGCCCGCGGCTACGGCGCCGACCTCGGCGGCGGCGGAGAAGAGCGCAGCGGTCTTGCCCTTTATCACCTTCAGGTAGGTGGTTTCGTCGGTCGCGAGACTCCGGGACGCGGTGAGCTGGAGGACTTCGCCTTCGGCTATGGTTGCTGCGGCGTCGGCGAGAATGCCGAGAATCCGCAGGGAACCGGACTCGACCATCAACTGGAACGAGCGGGAAAACAGATAGTCTCCGACAAGGACCGAGGACTTGTTGTCCCAGAGCAGGTTTGCGGTGGGTCTGCCGCGCCGTCGCTGGCTCTCGTCCACGACATCGTCGTGGAGAAGCGTAGCCGTGTGTATGAATTCTACGGTAGCCGCGAGCGCGACATGCTGCTCTCCCCGGTGACCGCACATTCTCGCCGCGGCGAGAGTGAGAAGCGGCCTGAGGCGCTTGCCCCCCGCGCCGATGATGTGGGTCGCAACCTCCTTCACGCGGGGCGCGTTTTCGGACTCCGTGCGTTCGTGCAGAATGGCGGTAACTGCCGCGATGTCATCGGCGAGAATTTCGTTCAGCCTGTCCAGGGGATTCGTCGGCGTCGGCATTTATGTCGATTTCCTGTCTCTCGGGCATTACCTGCAGTCTCGACAAGACCCTCGTCCGGCCATTATTTGGCTGCCATGAGAGAACTCTTGCGCACCAACGATCCGACGACCATTGCCTTTTCAAAGGCGCTTCTGTCCGCAGAGGGTATAGAATGCTTTGCAATTGACGTCCACATGAGCGTTCTGGAAGGATCGATCGGAATCATGCCTCGCCGCATCATGGTGAGTGATCGGGACTATTTCCTGGCGCGGGCGATCCTCGCAGACAATGACGTCGACCTCGGCGAATCATGACGCTGGACATCGGCACGTCCACGGATGCCTTTCTTGACGGCAGGCTCAGCATCCGCCAGCCGGTTCGCGGTTACCGGGCGTCCGCGGATCCAGTGTTCCTTGCCTCCGCCGTTCCGGCCCGGTCCGGCCAGACGGTTCTCGATCTCGGAGGCGGCGCAGGCGTAGCGAGCCTCTGCCTGGGATGGCGGGTGCCCGGCCTTGCCCTGACGGCCATTGAGCTGCAGCCGCGGCTTGCGGAACTGGCGAGGGAAAACGCCGTCCTGAACGGAATCGGACTGGAGGTGGTCACTGGCGATGTGGCGAGCATGCCGCCGGCGCTGACCTGCCAAAGTTTCGATCATGTCATCACCAACCCGCCATATTTCGAAGCCGGGTCCGGCACCGCGCCGCGGGATCCGGGAAAGGACTCTGCGACAGGCGAAAGCATGGCGCTGACGGCCTGGCTTGATGCGGGATTCCGTCGCCTGAGGCAGGGCGGTTGCCTGACGCTGATTCACAGGGCAGAACGGTTGGGCGCAGTGGCTTCGGCACTGGCCGCCCGTGCCGGGGACATGCGCGTGCTGCCGATCAGTTCCCGCGCCGGCAAGCCCGCAGGACGGATCCTAGTGCGCTGCAGAAAGGGTGCGAGAACGCCCGACCGACTGCTCTCGCCCTTGATCGTCCACGAGGGGAGGGAGCATGCCGGCGACAGGGACTCGCACACCATCGAGGCGAGCCGGATCCTGCGCGACGGAGCCGCCATCGAAATGTAGGTCCGACGTGATTGCGGATCGTCCGCGGCGCGATCGCGCCATTCCTGTTCCGTGCGACTTCAGCAAAACCGTGCGTCCCGTAGAGTTCAGGAATCCAAATAGTCAGCGCAAAAACGCCCGGAACCGGTCAGTTTCTCTGGGCACGCTCAGTTGTCGAGATCGTGGCCGCGACAGTGGAGCGGGTACGCGAACATGCGTGATGGAGTGACTGGAACGCAATGTTCAGGTGAACCGGAAGAAGCGCGTCATTGAAGGCGACGGCGAGGCCGGGCTGACGATGCCGGCCTTTGCCAAGCCGCCGCCGGGCCATGCGGAGTGGAGTTTGCCGCCTCCCTCCCTGTGACGACGGCCGCCGCTAGGTTGATGTCGAGAACACGCCGCCAATCCGATGTCTGGAACTCAACAAGTTGCTGGCAAAGGTTTCAAGCCAGCACCGTTCGCAAGGAAACCGATCGATATGGACGTCATCGCGCTCCAGAGTATCGAACGACGTCGACTCTGCCAGCTCATCGGTAACGTCAATACGCGTAGTCGGAACCTTGTGGCCGCCGTGCCGGAACTGGCCGGCGGTGTTCGTGAGACCGTCTTCGATGGTGCGTCTTGAGGACGACCGGCGCGCCAGCGTCTACCAGGCCTTGCGCTATCCCAAGGGTCCATGACGCGCGACGAGCCCGTCGCCAGCGCCGTTCTGCCGCCAAGATCGAACAGGTTTCGAGCCATGTCCTGGCGCCCGATTGTTCCCTTTTGGCGGATCGTCATCTTTCGGGTCGCACCGAGCGATGTGTCCGTGCGGCGAGGTAGGCCGCTTCAACCAGTGCAAAGGTCTTCAGGTTGTCGGCCCCGGATGTCGCCGCCTCCGATCCGGAGCGGAATGCTTCGAGCATATGGGCGTTCGTGTGGAGGACCGCCTCCTGCGACACATGCCACGGATCGCTTGTCCATGGCAGCAGTGGTGAACCAACGTACTCGCTCTGCGCCTTGCCGTCCGATGTCACAGTCATGGTCTGGCCGTGCGCGAGAACCACGGCACCTCGCGATGCCTCGATCTCTACTAGTGTCTCGGGAAACGGATCGGGCATGCGTCGCGACTCATAGGTTGCCTCAACGACCGAAACCGCACCGGAAACATGCCTCAACGTCATGGTGGCGGTGTCTTCGGCCTTGACAGATGGATTTCGCCGCTGTGTCTCGCAAGAGATGCGCTCAACTTCGCCGAGAAAGAAACGCGCCAGATCCAGCACATGGATGCCGGAATCGAGAATCGCCAGCCGATCTACCTGCGCGAGATAGGGCTGACCTCGATAAACGTCATAGCCGGTGCGAAAGCTGATCCGGGCCCAGTTCGGTTCGCCGATGGCGTCCGACTCGATCACCGCCTTGATGCGGCGCATTCCCGTCCCGAACCGAAAATTCTCGTGCACCGCAAGCCAAACCCCTTGCCGCTCAGCGTTTTCGACAATCGCAATTGCCTCATCGATGCTGGGAGCGAGCGGCTTCTGAAGGATCGTGGCGATCTTCCGCTCAGCAGCCTTGGCAGAGAGGAACCGGTGGCTGTCCATCCGGGTCACGATATCCAGCAGTTCGATGCCGCCAGCATCCAGCATCTGGTCAACGTCCGTATAGTACGGAACTCCGAACTTCTTCCCCGCCGCTTCGGCCTTCTCCGAATCCATGTCGCACACGGCGACAAGTTCTGCCCCCATCCCCTTCAGATCGGACCATGCGTTCAGATGATTCTGAGCGTAGAATCCGCAGCCGACTAGCCCGATACGAGTCATGGATTGATCCGCATTTGATAGATTGTATGATTATATAGCTAATCATGTTGACAGACCACTGCAAGTTCACTTCTATCCTCCGTGATTGGCGCACAGGGATGCGCCATCAATCGAGACACGTAAGGAGGAATGAAGAATGCGATCGAGTTTGAATCTTTTTGTATGTCTGCTCGGGTTTGCGATTGGCGGCGCGTCATCGGCTCAGGCCGAGACGATCATCGGCTATGCGGCGCCTTCGTTGGACGGGGCGCAGGCCCAGATTCAAGGAGGGTTCGTTGTCGGTGCGGAGCAGCGTGGCTGGAAAGTGATTTCCGTAACGTCAGGCGGAGATGCTCAAAAGCAGATCAACGACGTCAACGATTTCATTACGCAAGGCGTGGCCGCTATTGTTGCAGTACCAGACGACAGTGCTGGCATCTGCGTTGCGGTCGCGGCTGCCAAGGAGGCCGGTATCCCGTTTTACACAATCGACCGCGCACCTGCGGGCTGCGAGATCGATATGGTGGTTCTGTCGGACAACTATCTTGGCGGAAAGCAGGCCGGCGAGGCAATGGTCGCCCACCTGACCGGGAAATATGGCGCGCCGAAGGGTACCGTTCTGGAGATTACGGGCAATCTTGCGCAGAACGTGGCCCAACTGAGAGGCGCAGGCTTTGATGACGTGATCAACCAGCATCCCGACATCGAACTGATAATCAAACCGGGCGACTGGGACGCGGCCAAAGGTGTCGAAATCGTCCGCGACGTCGCGTCCGCCCAGCCGATCGATGGCATCTACATGCACTCCGACTGCGTATATGCGGCCGGAACCGTGCAAACCCTGAAGGAAATCGGACAGTTCGTCCCCGCAGGCGAAGATGGTCATATCTTCATCGGAGGAATCGATGGCTGCAGTGACAACCTGGATTTGATCCGTGCCGGCGCCACCGATCAGACGTCAGGGCAGCCAATTCCTGACTTTGGCACGCTGGTCGCTGACTTCATGGAGAAGAGGTTCAACGGCGAGGCCATTGAGCCGGGCGAGGTGGAACAGGAAGGCGCGCTTTGGTCTCCGGGTCGTCTGGAAATGACCGAAATCGGAATGGTGCTCTACCTGAGCACTACCTCCATCACCCGCGACAACGTAGATGTTCCTGGTCTCTGGGGAAATCAGTAACCGGCCTTGCCGGGCAGGTGAAAGACCAAGGTTTGGGGAGCGCGAGCGACAACGTGCTCCCCAGACATTGCCGGACCACAAGGGCATTTCGAACCACGGAGCGCAGGCTATTGCGGGATCTCGCGAGATCCGGAAGATTGACGATAGCCATGGCGCCCCCACGAATAGGAACGAACAGCACGGGGCGTGTAGAAGCATGAGTCTTCTGCAGTTGAAGGGCATCGTAAAGAACTTTGGGGCGATCAATGCGCTGCAAGGTGTCGACTTCAGCATCGAGGCCGGCGAGGCCGTTGGCCTGATGGGCGACAACGGCGCGGGCAAGTCAACGCTTGTGAAGATTATCGCAGGCAATCTGCAACCGTCCTCAGGGGAAGTATTGTTTGGTGGCGAAAGGGCCGAGTTTGCCAATCCGCTGCAAGCGAGAAAGGTTGGCATTGAAATCGTCTACCAAGATCTCGCTCTGTGCGACAACCTGAGCGCGGCGGCCAACGTCTTTCTTGGGCGGGAAGTTCAATCCGGGTTCGGACTCTTTTCGAGGCTCAAGCACGCGGCCATGACTGAGCGTACCGCCGAGCTGTTCAGTGAACTAAGATCTGAAACCCGGCCGAGAGATCTGGTCGAGTTGATGTCAGGTGGCCAACGACAGGCCGTGGCGTTGGCGCGAACACGTCTCTCCAATCCCAAGCTCGTATTGCTCGACGAACCCACGGCGGCGATTTCAGTACGGCAGGTCGCGGAAGTGCTGGCAAGAATCGGACAGCTGCGAGATACCGGTCACGCGGTGATTTTGGTCAGTCATCGGATGGGTGACGTATTTGAGGTATGCGATCGCGTCACGGTGTTGCGGCGCGGAAGGAAGATTGCAGACAAACCGATCGGGAAAACTAACCCAGAAGAGGTCACCGGTTTGATCACGGGATCTCTTGAGGACGCTTGAATGACTGAATCGAGCAGGACTTGCCGCCCGTGTTTGCGGCCGATGTATTGGAGCGCATGAATGCCTTCTGACAAAACCATGTTGTCTTTGATCGACAATATGATCTGGATCATCCTTGTCGTGGTATTCACATTCTTCGTATTTCAGTCAGAGCATTTTCTCACGGAGCGCAATATTTCGAACATCTTGACCGCCGCCGCCGTTCTGGGAATTCTCGTTGTTGGTCAAACTTTCGTGCTGATAAGCGGCAACTTCGATCTGTCGACTGAGTCGACCTTGGGCCTCTCCGCGCTGATGGGTCTCTGGTTGATCGTTCCCGCCGGCGCGCCAACGTTCGGCGGGGGGATATTCCTCAACCCGTTTCTTTCGATTGCTGCAGTGCTCGCGACAGGCGCGGCTATCGGATATGGCATTGGATGCCTCATAACCCTGGGGCGGATGCACAATTTCATTGTGACCCTTGCCGTTCTTCTGATTGTCAGGGGGCTTATGCTGGCGTTTTCCGAAGGAGCTCCGGTCAACGGCTTCGGAAATCCGAATGCGGATGTATTCTATTGGTTGGGTCACAAGAAGGCATTCTCTATTCCCGGGATCGGAACGATAACTGTGGCGGTCATTGCCACGGCGCTCGTATTCGTGATTGGCCACTTTGTCTTGCAACACCAAAAGTTCGGCCGCGAACTCTATGCGATAGGGGGCAACAGAAAGGCTGCTGATGCGCTGGGCATCAATGTCGAGCGTCGAATACGGCAAGTCTACATGATCAGCGGTTTGCTGGCCGCCCTTGCGGGTTGGATGCTGGCGGGAAGGGTTGTCTCCATTCAAGCCAATCTCGGCGAGGGTTTTATCTTCACCGTGTTTGCAGGCGCGGTGATCGGGGGGGTTAGTCTGCAAGGCGGCCGCGGAACGATGCTGGGCGCTCTTGGCGGCGTCCTGCTGCTGTCGACCATAGATCGCGGTCTGAACCTCATGCACGTCTCGGTGTTCTGGGTGAAGGTCATCCAGGGCGCCATCATTCTGGCGGCCATGTTCCTCGACGCTCAACGCGTCCGTCTGCGGGAGCTGAGTCTCTCCGTTTCCAGCGCGGCGCCGAAGAGAAGTGGATGAGACCAGGCATGGAGTTCAGCAGCATAAAGCGGCGAAAAATTCACGAAGACGTAGCCGAGCAGATCGAAAATCGGATTGTTTCGGGCGTGCTGGAGGTGGGAACGACCCTGCCGTCCGAGCGCGACCTTATGGAAGCGTTCAACGTTGGGCGACCCGCGATACGGGAGGCGCTTCTTCTCCTTCAACGAAGCGGCTTCATCACGATGTCCAGCAGTGGGCGTCATGTCGTTTCCCGCCCGACGACCGGCACGATCCTCGAACTGTTGTCAGGCTCGGCCCGAGCGTTTTTGGCAACCAGGGAAGGCGAAACCGCACTCCAGGATGCACGCCAGCTTTTCGAGGCCGGCATTGCACGCCGCGCCGCGGAACACGCAACGCCGAAAGATATCGCCGGGCTCGCCAAGGCCCTGGAAGCAAACCGCCGGTCACTCGGCGACATGGCGGCATTCGAGCGAACAGACGTCGAATTCCACCGAGTCCTGGCGGAGATTGGCGGCAACCCGGTGTTCGACGCGCTTCATGAGGCCATATCCGAATGGCTGTCGAAGCAACGTCAAGTGTCGCTCAGGGTCGAGGGAGTCGCCGAGGGTGCGTTGGTGGCGCACCAGAAGATCTTCGACGCCATCGCCGCACACCAACCGGAGCAGGCCTGGCAGGCCATGGACGAACACCTGCGCGAGATCAATCTTCGCTACGCCCAGGCAGAAGACGACGGCAAATGACAGGCCGGTTTGCCGTGATCGCGGAATTTGATCTCGCTTCCGCGGAGTCGCCCGGCGCTTTCCGGGCGCTGGCCGATGAGGACGCTCGCCAGTCGCGGACGCTCGAACCCGGCTGTCAGCAGTTCGACGTTTTGGTGCCGGATGGCACCGGCGAACGCGTCGTGCTCTGCAAGACTTGCGATGGCAGCCGCGCATTCCGGGATCGCCTGGAGACGGATCACTACCACGCGTTCAACAGGCAAGGCGCCCGCCTCGTGAAGTCCAAGCCGTTGAGCGAGCCGGTGCCTGTTTGTGACGGCGAATGACCAACGGAAGGCCGTCGCAGTTGTGGCCAACCGACGGCACGGCGCTTCCGCTTGATGTCACCAAAGAAACCGCAGCGGGTTTTCAGGAAGGAAACTGTCTGTGCGGCGTCCGGCCGGAGCATCTTTCCCGCGCCACCGACGGTGAGGGGGCATCAATGTCGGCATGGAGATCGTGCAGCCGACCCGATCTCGCGCGTTCAAGGCGTTCTCAATCGACGGCTACTCACGTGGTTGCCGAGTTTGAGCCCACGAGGTGCCCGAAACCTGTGCGTGCATCGCTTTGCCGGTCGCCAGGGATCTCCAGGTGGTTTTTCGTATTGACAGCGGTCGGCTTCCAGCGTCGATCCGCCAGAAAGAAGAGGAAAAGCAATGGCATCATTCCGCCAGATGACAGAAAGCAGGGAACTCAAGGTCGGTACATATGTCGGCCAGCTCGCTTCGCCCGGGCTTGGGCGAATTCTCAAGTCCGCAGGATGCCAGTTTGCGTTTGTCGACATGGAGCACAGCGGGTTTTCGTTCGAGACCATCAGGGATGTGCTCGGTCAGCTTCACGATGTCGGCATCGCTACCGTAACGCGTCCACCTTCCCAGGCGGCTCATCACCTGGCCAGGTTGTGCGACATCGGGGCGCAAGGCGTCATCCCGCCCATGCTCTCCACGGTCGAACAGGCGCGCGCTTGCCTCGACGCGATCAAGTATGCCCCTGAGGGCAAACGGGGCTGCGCCTTCGGGATCGCTCATGACGACTACAACGCTCTCGCGCCCGCCGATGCGCTTGAGGCCGGCAACGCTCGCACATCATTCACTCCGTTGATTGAAACCGCAGAAGGGGTCAGGAACGCTGACGCGATCGCTGCCATCAACGGGGTCGACTGTCTATGGATCGGCCATACCGATCTCAGCGTTTCGCTCGGCATTCCTGGCGACTACAACGCCGTCCGGTTCAAGGATGCGGTCGCAACCGTCATGGCCGCGGCGCGCCGGCACTCGAAGAGCGTCGGCCGGCTTATCGGGTCGCCGGAGGAGGCGGCCCGCGTTTACGGCGAGGGTGTCGATTTCATCTGCTACCTCGGTGACACCTGGCTCCTGCAGAAGGCCCTGCGGGACGGTTTTGATGGCATCCGTAGTGCGATCGGCGATGCGCCGATTGCCGGGGGAGCGACGTCATGACCAAATGTCGCGTCGCGATCAGCCAGGACTTCCTGAGGTCTGACGGATCGCCTGCCTTCCCCTCCTTCGATCTGTCGCCTCTGGACGATCCGCGTATCGAGCGGTCGTACATTCCTGTGCATAACGGGCGGATCGATGCTGCCGACATGGAGGGTCATGACGCGCTGATCCTCCTGTCCGCACGATTTGATGCGGACAGCATACCCGCGGACGGCCGGCTCGCGTTGGTGGCGCGGTTCGGGGTTGGCTACGACACCGTCGATATCGATGCGTGCACGGCAAGTGGCGTTGCCGTTGTCATCACGCCCGATGGTGTACGGAGGCCGGTGGCGGTCGCCATCATGACCTTGATCCTGGCGCTGGCCGGCCGTCTCATGGTGAAGGACCGGCTGACGCGGCAGGGCCCGGACGGTTGGGCGCAGCGCGGAGCGCATATGGGTGAGGGTCTGGTCGGCAAGACGCTCGGGTCGCTCGGAATGGGAAATATCGGCACCGAATTGTTCCGCTTGGCGCGGCCCTTCGACATGCGATTCGCGGCCAGCGATCCCTTCGCGGATAAAGAGGTCGCCAGATCGCTCGGCGTCGAACTCATGACGGCGGAAGAGTTGTTCCGCCGATCCGATTTCCTCTGCGTCAATTGCCCTATGACGGATGAAACCCGTCACTTGGTCAGTGCCGCGCGCCTAGAACTCATGAAGCCGTCTGCCTATCTGATCAACACAGCCCGCGGGCAGATCGTCGACCAGGCAGCTCTCACGAAGGCGCTGCAGGAAGGCAGGATCGCGGGTGCCGGACTGGATGTGTTCGTCGAAGAGCCCTCTTCTGCGGACGATCCGCTCTTTGAGTTGGACAACGTGATTGTTACCCCGCACGCGCTGTGCTGGACCGACGAGTGCTTCGCCGGAATTGGCGCCGCTGACATCGCGGCTGTATTTGCTCTCCTCAGCGGCCAACTTCCGTCGGGCATCGTGAATCGCGAAGTGACAAACACCGACGTCTGGCGGTCGAAGCTAAAGGCACTGTCGTCGATTGCTTGAGGAGGAAAGTCATGAGCCCCTTACGGGAACGAATGCCTTGTCTTGGCACCGGAAGCCGGGAAGTGTGACCGGCGTCGGGGCTGTCCTTTTCGGACTCGCCGCCGGCTCGCATGGACTTTTCACATGGTGGCCGGTCCGAAGCTCCCCGGCATGGAAACAGACTGAAGAGACATAGTGAAGAAACTGCTCAATGACCCGAACGACTATGCCGATGAAGCAATTGACGGCCTCTGTCTGGCACATCCGGAAATCTATTCGCGTGGCGGCGAGAAAGGGCGCGTTGTCTATCGCACCGGAGGGGCTCGGAAAGGCAAAGTCGGACTTGTGTCCGGAGGTGGCTCCGACCATCTGCCGGTGTTCACGGGCTACTGTGGCGAGGGCCTGCTCGACGCCTGTGCAATTGGCAATGTAATTGCCGGGCCGTCCGTGGCCGATTGCATGGACGCCATCAAGCCCCACTCCGAAGGGCAACACCTGCCATTTCCGCAGCGAGCGCGCAGCCCGTGTCGTGGGATTCCTGGAGGTCGGGGATGCCGTGTGGAAAGTCACTGTAAAGCGGACGATCGACCGGTCGGAGACTTACATGCAGAGCCTCCACAAGGTTGAGCCCCGCAAGATCGCGACCGCGCGGCGCAATCTGAAACCGGTCAAGTCAGGTGGGTAGTGGCACCGTGCGGGCCGGCAATCCCGCGCTCGCCCGAAGGCCTGAGGCGAAACCGAAAATGACTCCGGCGCCGGGGACCTGATAGCGGTCAGGCTGACGGAGCGCAAGACTGCATGCATGTCGAGGTGGTTTCGCCGTCGATTTGACTGGTATTTTTCCGCTTAAACGGCCTTTCCGGCCCCGCAAAATTTCCTTTTCCGAACCGTTTTCGGCTGCTGGGCGCCCACATTCTCCATCCCCACTTCCACTCCGAAGTGCAACACCGGCCATTTCCGCAGCGAGCGCGCAGCCCGGGTGCCGAAGATGGCTCTGTGATGGCGAATCCAGGCCCCGGGGCGCCGTCACCCCTTGTCTCTCCCCGGACCGGTCCTTCCGCAGGACGGTCCGGGACGGCTCCGGTCAGGCAGGCTGAGCCTTCCGCAAAGCCTCGGCCGGGGTCATGTAGCCGAGCGCCTTTGCCACCAGGACGTGCCCCGCGAACTCCCTGCCGTTGTCCGCGGTGATCGTGCGGACCAAGGCGACGAGCGGCAGCAGGATTTCGAGCAGTGCGGCACCGACCGCGGACGCGGTCTTCCGCCCGACCCTCCGGAGAAGCGTGCATTTCGACGCCCGGTCCGCCAGCACGCCAGCGCGCCGCTGCGGTCCTTGCCGATGATCGTGTCCGCCTCCCGATCGCCGATCGCTCCTTCGCCTCGACCACCGCCGGGCGCTCGGAGATGTCCACGCGGTCCGGGATGCGGCCCCGTCCCGAATGGCGCCCACCCTTCCGGTACGGCTTCTTCCCGCGCCGGCGCAGGAACAGGAAGAGCCGCCCGCCGGTCTTCCGGTCGGCGCGGACGCGCTGATATATCCACTCCCGGCCCGCCATCGGCACGCCCTCCTTGCGGAAGCGGCCGGCGATCCGGCCCGGGCTCCAGCCCTCCGCCAGCCTGTGGCGGTATCCGCGGCCGCCGCTGTTGCGCCGGGTCTCGCGCCAGACCGTCGTCCTGTACCGTCGTCCTGTCCCGGTCGAGCTGCCGGGAAATGGCCAGATCGGAAAGTCCGCTTTTCCTCAGCGCGCTTGTCCGGCATCGTTCGCCATAGGTCAGGTGGCGGCAGCCCCTCGGCATGACAGCCTCCTCGCTTCATCACAGGGACTGTCGCCGCCATCTTGCCGATTCGCAACATCCAGCGCCGAAAGACGAAGGTTGCCACCACTTCTGGTATTGCACTTCAGAGTGGAACGTGGGGTCATTTGCAACCATCTCACGACCGTTTCGGTTGATCGCCTTCAGGCAGTACGTCAGGGACGGTCAGTTAGAAATCCGGATTGGGGATTTCCAGAACATTGTCTGAATGGGCATCAGAACTTTCCTGTTCCGCTGGCTTTTTTCGTAGCGACCGCGTCGGCTTGATCGTAGTCAGCAGCTCAGGTCGTGCCCATCCTCATGTCGCGGTCGCGAGGGAATCTCATGTTCTCTCCGACGTGGCCACTGCTTTCCGGAGTCGAGATATGTCCTTTGCATGGCTCTCGTTACTGAATCCGCTTGGCGCAATGTCAATCAGCTGCCGCATCCATTCGATATCCTCGTCGTATTCGGCAAGCCGTCGCTTGAAGCCGTCGCGGTTCTTTGTGCAAACGAGCGTATACGGACTTCCCCTGCGTTCGGTCACATGATCAATGTCAAGGCCATGCCGGTCGATGATGCGGTGCAGGTGCCGACGAAGCTCGGTCCGGATGGGGAACCGCCCGACCGTGGCGTCAGGGTCGCGGCAAAAGGCGCGCAGGTCTGCGCAGAGATCGCAGTTGCAGTCAATGTCGCAATCGATTGTCCAGTGCTCCGGTTCCTTGGGCACGGCCGCGCTGCGATCGAGCAGGAATCGGACCGCGTGGCGCCAGAGCGCCGAAAACGCGGTTGTGCCCGCAAACCCCGTCTCGTCGCTCAATTCCTTGAGCGCAGCCGGGATGACGCGATCCGGCGAAGCCAGCAACGGCGCGGCGACGATGGCAGCGGCAGCGGCGTCGGCCTTGCGCCCCAGGCCCAGGCGCGAGGCAAGTACAAAGAGGTCTCGAATTGCCGCATCCGACAGCTGCCAGTATCGCCGCGCCCTGGGCGCAATTTCCTCAAACTCCCACCATGGGGTTGCCTGATCAGAGTCGAGAATCTCTCGACCTAGATCCTTTTCGTCGGGCAGCGCTGAAATCTTGCGCAGGATGCATTTTGCGGCCTCGCGGACCGGCTCGCTGCAGGCGTGGCTTTCGGACACGACTTGCGCATCCGCAATGCGTCGAACAAGGGCCAGAACATCGACTGGCCATTCAACCATGCGGGAATCGATCAGCGCGCGCAGGAATGACGTTGCCGATTCCGGGCCCGCGCATTCCAAGGCCGCTGGAAGTTCGTCGTTCTCTTCTCCGTTGTAGTCCGACAGAATTACCTTTTGGAGAAACTGCGAGAGGACGTCCCTGTCTCCGATGGATGACAGGACAGCCAGCATTCGGTTCCGTCTCCTGTCGCCAAAGTCCTGCTGTCCGACCGGCCACCTTTCAACGAGTTCGGATGCCAGCCGGCGGACTTCGTCGTCCGCGCGCTCTCCGGCCCGGTCGAGTTTCGCTGCCACCCAAGCGACGGCACCGCTGATGCCTGCTTCCGCGAGGATGTCCAGCGTCCGCGATCGCGGCCACAACACGAACGCGGCCCGTCGCCAGGAGCGTTCCAGGCTGACGCCCTCGTTTCCCGTCGCTTCATGAAGAAACTGCTCGTCGGGAACTTCGTCATCGAGGGCTCCGGCCGGCAGCAGCTCGCCCGGCATCAACTTGACTTCGCCGAATTGCGGTCGGGATCCATCCGGGCTTACCCAGCCGTCGAGCGTGTGCTCGCTGTCGTAGAGCTCTCCGATTTCCATGTCGTACTCGTCGTAGTCGCGCGCATTCCAGCTATCGATATACTCGGCCCCGTACATCGCATCGCCGTGCTCCTGGACGTTAAGGATGGCCGCGTACAGTTCGCAATCGGCCCTGTCGGCTGCCGGAACGAGCGCCCGAGCCCGCGAGGCGTCGGCGCTCTTCAGGGAATCGAACGACAATCCCGACTCGCTGTAGGCGTGGTCAAGAAGCCATACGATCTTGTCCACCGCCCCCTCGTCGTCCGACCATGCGGCGAGGCGGTTCGCGATCGCATCGGCTTCCTTCCCGTAATCCGGGGCGCCCTCGGGCAAGGCCTCGGCGCCAACCCGCAAGCACAGGTTGAAAATGAGAACCAGTCGATGTCCCGAAACAACCGGTCGGACCTCGTGCGGACAGTCTGCATAGAAAGCCGCGAACGCAAGTTCCGAGGCTTCATCGATGTTCATGTCGGTCACGACTTCCCGGCCGCGATGACGGATGACCAGATCACCTCCCTTGCCCGCGACCGGAAGCGAAATCGTGAGAGTCGCGATCATGCCGGGCGCCTTCTCCGTATCCCTGTGCGTCGAGAAGAAGCCGCCGCGACCGTAGACGAGAAGCTTGTAGAACTGCGCATCAATCTGATCGACCGGGCAGCCGAGCCCAAGTGCCGCCTGATCCAGGACTTCTGCGAACGTATCCGGCCAGGCGCCGCCCGCGAGGCTAATTCGTTCCGGCCCGATCTGCCAGCAGTCGCGGACCGACGTATCGACCACCGTGTCCGGGCCTTTCCCGTACGGTGCGCGCTCGGCCACGTCGATCAGATCGAGGATCTGCGCCTCGGGAACCGGAAAGGCCAGCATCCCGACCCCTTCGACATCCAGCCGCGGCATGGGCGCGAACAACCGGCCGTGAACGCAGAAATCTCCCGGACGGTTGATGGACAGGAGCAACTTCTGGAAGGCGTCGTCCGCGTAATACTCGATGTCAAATGCTCCCATTGCCCGCCCTCCGTTTGCCGATCATTGACCCGTACTGTTGAACCGTCGCTACAGCAACTGCCACGTTCGCAACTCAGCGTATGGACCTGCGCGTCATGGTGGCAAAGTGTCGTCTTTCCCGACCGTGATTCGGATCGTGATCTCGCGCGACAACGCCGTGCTCGACAGGTTCTTAAAACCCTGCGGCAGCATGGTCCGCTTTGCCAGGCGCCCGCCTCCGTAGCGCATGTCAGTCTCGGAAAAGCGGTTCGGCCCCCTCTCGGAATGACCGCCAGTCATTTCCTCCTCGAACGGTTGCTTGAGTTGTTGACGACCAGCAAGAGCAAGCTTTCGTGTCTGCTCAAGCGTACGGAAACGCTTTCCACGCGAGTCTCGTACGTGCCCGATTCGCAGTTCGGGACCATGATTCCCTGGCCTCCGCAGGCTGTCCGGCATGATCGCCGGGTTGCCGGGGAGACGAGCAGTTCGTTTGCAGACCTGACCGTCCGGGTTCTACCCCGACGGGACGGGTTTTCTCCATTGCCTTGCGCTTCGTCCGGAGACGGACACGCAGGTAGACTTGCTCGGCGGTGTTGATGTCCCGCAACAAGCCTTGAGTTTTGCTCTGGTCCACCCTGCACAACCGTCTCGGCGTTGCCGGGATCCCCGACGCGCCGCGGCTCCCCGGGATCATCGGACAGCATGCAGCACTCCGACCATTCACGCCGGGACCATGTCGAGACGGTTCACGACATCAACGCAGGAACCGGCCGGAAGGTTCGCCAGTCAGAGCCCGACGCAAACTCCCGCCCTGTCTGGAAAGTTCGCCCGGCGATCCGCGTTGCCCGGATTGCTGCTGCCATCTGGCTCCGGATCCCGCGGCAGTGCCGGAATTCCGCCGATCCCGGCTGCCGACGACACCGGATTTGTTCCGTCGGCGGGTGACACGGTGTCGGAAATGTGGTGGAATGCAATCATCGAAACGCAACGACTGGAGTACATCCATGAGCACAAGTTCTCGCATAGCCGAACTCAGGAAAAGGCACGAAGAACTGTCAAGGGAGGTTGAGGCCATCGAAAGCCGGCCTGGTCACGAACGCCTGGAGGTCGTGGCGCTCAAGAAAAGGAAACTCCTGATCAAGGAAGAAATCCGGCGCCTTTCGAACACCGCGGAGACGGCCGCCTGACGAGGCTGCCCCGCGCAGTCCGCCCCGGCAACGAACCGGCCTTCGGTTGGTCGAACCGCCGTTTCGCGCCGGACCTCGCCGGCTGCACCGAAAATGCACAGCGGCGGCCTGAAGCCGCAGCACTCGACGGTCGGCGACCGCTTCGGAACAGGGCCGGTCTCGTCGTCAGACCATGTACTGTCCGCCGTTCGCGGTCAGTGTGGCGCCGGTAATGAACCCGGCTTCATCCGATGCCAGGAACGCGACGCAGCGTGCGATCTCCTCGGGTTCGCCAAGCCTGCCGGCAGGGATCTGGGCAATGATCTTCTCGCGAACCTCCTCCCTTACGGACATCACCATTTCTGTCGCGATATAGCCAGGGCAGATCGCGTTGACGGTGATCCCCTTGAAGGCACCCTCCTGGGCAAGAGCCTTCGTGAATCCGATGTCTCCCGCCTTTGAGGCCGAGTAGTTGGCCTGGCCCATCTGGCCCTTCTGCCCGTTGACCGAGGATATGTTGATGATCCGGCCGAATCCCTGCGCGCGCATGCTCGACCACACGGGATGCGTCATGTTGAAGAGTCCCGAGAGGTTGGTGTCGATCACGGCATCCCACTGTTCCCTGGTCATCCTGTGAAACATCGCGTCGCGGGTAATTCCGGCATTGTTCACGAGAATTTCGATGTGGCCGAGCTGCAATTCGACGCGCCCGATGCCGGCCACGCAGGCATCATAGTCCGCAACGGACCACTTGAAGACCGGAATTCCGGTTTCCTGCTCGAATGCGTTCGCGGCATCGTCGTTGCCTGCATAGTTGGCCGCAACCGTACAGCCGGCATCCTTCAGGGCCCTGGAAATGGCGGCGCCAATCCCCCTGGTGCCTCCGGTTACGAGTGCTACGCGCCCCATGGCATGCTCCTTTTCTGGTCTCTTTCCCGTATCAATCCCGTTCGAGGCACATCGCCACGCCCATGCCGCCGCCGACGCAAAGCGTCGCGAGGCCGCGGTTGGCGCCGCGGCGCTTCATCTCGAAGAGAAGCGTATTGAGAATCCGGCAACCCGAGGCGCCGATCGGATGGCCGATCGCTATGGCGCCGCCGTTCACGTTGACGATGTCCGGATTCCAGCCCATGTCCTTGTTGACCGCGCAGGCCTGCGCCGCGAACGCCTCGTTCGCCTCGACGAGATCGAGGTCGCCGACCGACCACCCGGCTCGTTCCAGTGCCTTCCTCGATGCCCCGATGGGGCCGACACCCATTATGCTCGGATCCAGACCGATCGTGGCGTACGAAACGATCCGCGCCAATGGTTCGATGCCGCGCCGGTTCGCCTCATCGGCTGACATCAGAAGAACGGCGGCGGCGGCGTCGTTGATTCCGGATGCGTTGCCCGCAGTGACGGAACCCTCCTTGGAAAAGGCGGGCCTCAGTTTCGCGAGGGATTCGCGGCTGGCGTCGTGGCGAATGTATTCGTCCGTGTCCACCGTCACGTCGCCCTTGCGGCTGCGGACGGTGAATGGCGTGATCTCGTCCCTGAACCTGCCGGCTTTCTGGGCGGCTGCGGCCTTCTCCTGGGACGACAGCGCGAATTCGTCCTGCGCGTCGCGCGAGATCTGCCATTTCCCGGCGACATTCTCGGCGGTGATGCCCATGTGATAACCGTGGAAGGCGTCCTGCAGCCCGTCGCTGATCATCGAATCCATGAACCGCGCGTCGCCCATCTTCGTGCCGGATCTGAGATTCGCAACATGGGGGCTGAGGGTCATGTTCTCCTGGCCCCCGGCGACGACGATGCCCGCGTCGCCGAGCTGGATGTGCTGCGCGCCGATCGAAACGGCGCGAAGACCCGATCCGCAGAGCTGGTTAACGGTCCACGCGGCGCTTTCCTGGGGAAGGCCCGCATTGATGTGAGCCTGGCGGGCCGGGTTCTGGCCCTGTCCGGCGGCGAGCACCTGACCCAGGATCGTTTCCGAGACCTCGGACTTTTCAACCCCTGCACGGTCCACGACCGCCTCGATGGCCGCTGTTCCGAGATCATGCGCCGGCGTTCTTGCAAAACTTCCGTTGAAGCTGCCGACAGCTGTCCGCGCGGCTGCTGCGATCACGACATTCGTCATTGCTGACTCCCTTTCCGTAAACTGATTCGCTGGTCGGGTCGAAACTGAAGGCCTCGTGGCGAGGCCATTAGCAGGACTGAACGGCGTTTGCATCTCCGAATGCCGCCCTTGGCGGGAACGGGCTGCGACTGGGGGAGTTCAACTGCCGCCGCCCATGGCTGCCTGGATGACGGCCAATGCGTCCTTCGAACCCCAGTCCGCGTCGCCCGTGAGCCGGGCGACCTCCCGTCCCTTGCGATCCAGAATGATCGATGCGGGCAAGCCAAGCACGCCGAAACGACGCGCAAGTTCCTGGCGCGGGTCGCGAATGATGGGAAGCCGTTTGATCGATGCTTCCGAATAGAACCTCTGGATTGCCGCTACCGGATTGCGTCCCGTGGCAACGGGAATGACGGCGAAGGAGTCCCCGCCGAGAGTCGCCTCGAGGGAATCGAGCGAAGGCATCTCGTGCCGGCAGGGCGCGCACCACGTCGCCCAGAAGTTCAGAAGCACGACCCTGCCGCCGGTGATTTCGGGGAGGCGCAACTCCCTGCCATCGGCATCGAGGAGGATGACATCGTCAACGCCGGCAATCGCGCGCGGGCCTTCGGCAATGACCAGCCTGCGCATGTCGCCCGTCCTGAGCGCGTCGAGCGCATCCCGGTCCGCCGCGGCGGACAGGGACGGAATTGCGCCGGCAAACAGGCTTGTATATAGCAGGGCGGCGATGAATCTTCCTATGTGGTTCATGCATTTGACCTTTTCTGAACCCGGGTACGGCCATGGCGAACAGGACGGTTTCGAACGCCATGTGGGGCGGGCGGTTCGGTTCCGGACCCGATGCGCTGATGGAAGCCATCAACGCGTCAATAGCCTTTGACAGGCGCCTTGCGCGCCAGGACATCGAGGCTTCCTGCGCCCATGTCGCGATGCTCGCCGCGACAGGCATCATTGACAATAGGGATGCGGAGGAAATCCGGAAAGGCCTGATCACGGTCTTGTCAGAAATCGACGACGGGTCCTTCCGCTTCTCGACCGCGCTCGAGGACATCCACATGAATGTGGAGGCGCGCCTCGGCGAGTTGATCGGCGAGACGGCGGGAAGGCTGCATACTGCCCGGTCGCGCAACGACCAGGTGGCGACCGACTTCAGAATGTGGGTCAGGGACCGTCTCGATTCCGACGCCGCCGCTCTTCTCGAACTGATCGATGCGCTGCTCGGGCAGGCGGAAGACGGCGCTGACTGGGTGATGCCGGGATTCACGCACCTCCAGGCGGCGCAGCCGGTCACTTGGGGCCACCACATGATGGCCTACGTCGAGATGTTCTCCCGCGACCTTGGCCGCGCAAGGGATGCGCGCAGTCGCATGGACGAATGCCCTCTCGGCGCTGCGGCGCTGGCCGGAACGTCCTTTCCGGTCGACAGGGAGATGACCGCGCGGGATCTCGGCTTCGAGCGCCCGTCGGCGAATTCGCTCGATGCCGTCAGCGATCGCGACTTCGCGCTGGAATATCTGTCCTTCGCGTCCATTGCCGCGACCCATCTCAGCAGGCTGGCGGAGGAAGTCGTCGTTTGGGCATCGCCCGGCTTTCGGTTCATCAGGCTCTCCGACCGGTTTTCCACGGGGTCGTCCATCATGCCGCAGAAAAGGAACCCGGACGCGGCGGAACTGGTCAGGGCCAAAACGGGCCGGATAACGGGTTCGCTCGTCGGTCTTCTCACCGTGATGAAGGGCCTCGCCCTCGCGTATTCGAAGGACATGCAGGAAGACAAGGAACAGGTCTTCGACGCTGCGGACAACCTTGAACTGGCGCTCGCGGCAATGGCGGGAATGGTAACCGACTTGGCGCCGGATCCGGACAGGATGCGCGCTGCCGCCGCTGCGGACTTCTCCACGGCAACCGATCTGGCGGACTGGCTGGTCCGGTCTCACGGCATGCCGTTCAGGGATGCCCACCGCGCAACCGGCGCGCTTGTGCAACTGGCCGAACAAAGGCGATGCGAACTGCGGGAACTTCCGCTCTCGGAGTTCTCCAAGGCCTGTCGCGCGCCGGTGGACGACGGAGTCTATTCCGTGCTTTCGGTTGAAGCTTCGGTGGAAAGCAGGCGAAGCTACGGCGGAACCGCGCCCGAACGTGTCCGAGAACAGATCGCCCGCTGGCGAAAGCGGCTCGAGGCGGCGGCCGGGGATGCAAGTTGAACAGGCTTCTCGTTCTGGCGGTCTTGTGCTTCCTGGCAGGCGTGGCGGCCGGATGCGGCAAGAAGAGCGATCCGCTTCCCGTGCCGCTCGCCCCGGACGGCCGCGCCGACCGGCAGGACTAGGGTCCGGCGGCCGCGCGGGCCGCGAGCCCCGCGCGAACCAGGAGGACAGGTTGTCCATGGACCACTTCCGTTACAGATCGGGACGGTTGCACGCGGAGGAAGTCCCGGTCGCAGCCATTGCTGCTGCGGTCGGTACGCCGTTCTATGTCTACTCGTCTGCTACCCTGGCGCGCCATCTCGAGGTGTTCCAGGACGGGCTCAGGGGTCTCGATCACCTTGTCTGCTACGCCGTGAAGGCGAATTCCAATGTCGCTGTCCTCAGGCTCCTCGGCGGTCTAGGCGCCGGAATGGACGTGGTATCGGGAGGCGAGTACGCACGAGTGCGCGCGGCTGGCGTCAGCGGGGACCGCGTCGTGTTTTCCGGAGTCGGCAAGACCGGCGAGGAAATGCGCACGGCTCTCGAAAACGGCGTTCGCCAGTTCAACGTGGAATCCGAACCTGAACTGCGTTTGCTGTCCAGCGTGGCGCAGTCCGTCGGCCGCGCCGCGCCGATCGCGATTCGCGTCAATCCGGACGTTGATCCCGGAACGCACGAAAAGATCTCGACTGGCAGGTCGGACAACAAGTTCGGCGTTCCGCTGGAGCGCGTGCGCGACGTTTATGCCGAGGCGGCGCATCTGCCGGGAATCGAGGTGGTCGGAATTGACGTGCACATCGGATCCCAGATCGCCGAACTCGCGCCATACGAAAGGGTGTTCGCGCTGCTTTGCGAACTGACCGGCGTGCTGAGGGGCGACGGCCACGACATCCGGCGGCTGGATGTGGGCGGCGGCCTCGCGATTCCATATGATTCCGCCAGGGAACCGCCGCCCGCTCCCGCAGAGTATTGCGCGCTCTTGCGCCGCAGCCTCGGCCACCTCGACGTCGAGATCGATGTTGAGCCGGGCCGCCTGATCGCCGGGAATGCCGGATTGCTGATCGCCGCCGTTCTCTACCGCAAGTCAGGCGCCGACCGGGAGTTCCTCGTGCTTGACAGCGCGATGAACGATCTTCTTCGCCCGGCGATGTATTCCGCGCACCACGAGATCGTTCCGGTCGTCGAACCGACAGCGCACGCGGCAAGGAGCCCCGTCGACATCGTAGGCCCCGTCTGCGAGACCGGCGACACGTTTGCGCGCCAGCGCACGATGCCTCCGCTCGCACCCGGTGACCTGGTCGCCTTCCGGTCCGCAGGCGCCTACGGCGCGGTGATGTCGTCGGAGTACAACACCCGCCCGCTGGTGCCGGAAGTTCTCGTCAGCGGTGACAGGTTTGCAGTGATCCGGCGCAGGCCTGAACTTGCGGAAATCATCAATCGGGATATTGTTCCGTCATGGCTAGGCGAACCCTAGGGGATTCCGGATGGGTGAAGCGGAGAACGCGGACTGGTGCCGATGCCGAGCAATGAGAGTCAAGCCGTAGCAGGCGAAGCGCTGAAGGCGCTGGGCCCGCAGTTGCGGCGAGCCTTCCTGGCGATCGTCGCGGAGCGAGCTGCGAGGTGTTTCTGGCCCGTTCCGGCCTGCTTGATGCTGGGCCTTTCCGTCTGGCTCTGGGGCGCGCTTGCCCCGATCCCGCGAGAGGGCATCGCCGCGCTCTTCGTCGCCTTCGCGTTTCTGCTCATCTGGCTGGCGTATCGCGGCATCCGGCGGTTCGAATGGCCGGACGCCGATGCCGCTGCTGACCGGCTCGACCGGGAAATGGCGGACCGCCCGGTGGCCGCGCTCCGCGACGGACTGGCGCTGGGACGCGGCGAAGAGACGGCGGAGGCCTTCTGGCGGGCGCATGTCGCGGCGATGGCGGATCGCGCGCGGGCCGCGCGGGCCCGGGAGCCGGATCTTCGGCTCGCCAGACAAGACCCCTGGGCCGTCCGCCTCGTTGCGTTGTTCGCTTTTCTCTCCGCCGTCCTTTTTGCGAACCCCGAAAACCCGCTTGCCCCGCGCGCCGACGCACTTGCGAGCGCGGTTCCGGCAGGTCCGGTGTTCGAGGGTTGGGCGGAGCCCCCGCGCTATACCGGTCGTCCCACGGTCTATCTGGACGGCCGGAACGGGCAGAGCGAGCTTTCGCTGGCCGAGGGCACGTTGATCACGATCCGGGTTTACGGGGAATCCGGCGACGTGGCGGTCGCGGAGACAGTCACGACTTCCGGCCAGGATCGTCGTCGGGATGCGGGGGACGGACCGAAGGAGATCCGGTTGACTGTCGGGAAGAGCGGCTCACTGTCCCTCAGCGTTGCAGGGGAGGCGGTCTGGGATCTGTCGGTGCAGATGATTCCCGACCAGCCCCCGACGGTTGAAATGGCCGCCGTCCCTGGCGCGAATGTCAATGGCGGACTCGAACTGCCGTTTCGCGCGTCCGACGACTACGGCGTGGTTGCCGGATACGCAAGGATATCGCTGGATCTCGCCGAGGTCGAACGTGCCCACGGCCTGGCTGCGGACCCCGAACCGCGCGATCCGGTCATGTTCGAGTTGCCGCTCCCCTACCACGGAACGACCAGGGAGTTCGAGGAATCGCTGTCGGAGGATGTCGCGGGCCATCCATTTGCCGGATTGCCGGTCAGGATCACGCTTGGTGTCGAAGATGCCGGAGGCAACACCGGAGCGAGCGAACCTGTGTCGACCTTGCTCCCTGCGCGGCGGTTCTATGATGCGGTCGCCGCGGCCGTTGTCGAGCAGCGCCGCGACATCCTCTGGACGCGGGACAACGCGGCGCGAGTCGCGAGGGTTCTGAAGGCCATCACGTATCTTCCGGCGGGCGAATTCGAGGATGCAGGCACCTATCTTGCGACCCGATCCGCCATAAAGCGGCTGGATATACACCGAAAGCGCGCCGAAGGTCTCGGCGGGAGCACTCGCGACGAGGTTGCGGCCATGCTCTGGCGAGTGGCTCTGCAGATCGAGGAGGGCGATCTTGCCAACGCCCGCGAACGTTTGCGGCGCGCGCAGGAGAGGTTGTCGGCGGCGCTGGAACGGGGGGCGTCGGACGAGGAGGTCGCTGCGCTCATGGATGAGTTGCGCACGGCGCTCGACGACTTCCTGCGGGAAATGGCCGAGGATGCGGCGCGCAATCCGGACCGCCAGCTGGCGGAAGTCCCCGACTCGAATGAATTCGCTCCAGAGCAGTTGAACGACATGATCGACCGGCTGCGGGAGTTGATGGAGCAGGGCCGCACCGCTGAGGCGCAGCAGCTTCTCCGCCAGCTTCAGGGGCTCCTGGAAAACCTTCAGGCCGCCCGAGAGGGCGTTGCGCGGCCCGGGTCGGGCGGAGACCGCACCATCGACGGCCTGCGAGACACGCTGCGCCGCCAGCAAGGGCTTGCCGACGAGACCTTTCGGCAGATGCAGGAGAACCGCGGCGCGGAAGGCGTGGCGCCGGAAGGGCTGCGCCCCCGCACCGACGGGCAACCGGGCGAAGGGGGAACCGAAGGGCGCCTCGGCGAGCAGGGAAGCGATCCTGACGCTTCAGGTGCCGGCTCCGGCGGAGACCTGGCGGCGCGTCAGGAAGCGCTGCGCAGGCTGCTCGAACAGCAACGGCGCACGATGCCTCCGTCTCCGGGACAGGCTGGAGGGGATTCCCTGGAAGATGCGGAAACGGCCATGGGCGAGGCTGCCGAAAACCTGGAACGCGGAGACAACAACAGGGCGCTCGATGACCAGGCGCGGGCGATGGAGGCGTTGCGCCAGGGCATGCGGGAGATCGAGGAGGCGCGGCGAAGCCAGGCGTTCGGCACGAACACCGGAGAATCAGGGCCGGGACGCGCGAACCGGGACATTACGCCGATGGACCCGCTTGGCCGGCCGTCAGGTCCCGAGGGATCGGCGGTCGCGCGCGGACGGCCGCTTCCCGAAGGTGAATTCTACGACCGTTCCCGCGAGATTCTTGACGAAATCAGGCGCCGTTCCGGCGAGCGCGAACGTCCGGAATCCGAGCTCGACTACCTCAAGCGGTTGCTGGACCGGTTCTGAACGGCAGGCAGTGGTCCAACCGGGCACGCGCGGCCGCAACCGATCGGTTTCCCGTCCCGCTGGTGGCGGGAAAGACTCCCCACTTCCGTTCCGAAACGCAACGCCGGCCATTTCCGTAGCCAGCGCGCAGCCCGAGCGGGGGAGATGGCCGCCGGCGGGATTCTCGGCTTCCGGGCATCGGAGATCCGGGCCGGAAACGGCTGTAGTCCCGTCGAACCGGAGAGAAGCCGTGCTCTCCGGACGGTGCAGGCCACGCCCGGCGGCGGCCGTGTTCCGCCGGGCGAAGGGAGATCGGGGCCTATTCGAGGCTGGCGATGACTCCCCGCAACGCATCGACGCCTTCACCGGTTGCCGCCGACGTTGGTAAGAATTCCGGAAACGCGGCAGGATGGCGAGCCAGTTCCCTGGCTGTCGCCTTGGCGGTGTCCTCCACCAGCCGGGTCCCGGCCTTGTCGGCCTTCGTGAGCACGACTTGAAACGTGACGGCTGCCCGGTCGAGCAGATCCATAACCTCTATGTCCACGGGTTTCGGGCCATGGCGTGCATCGACCAGCAGAAACACCCTGCGAAGCGACGGGCGGCCAGCAAGATAAGATCCGAGAAGCGCCTGCCAGGCCCGAACCATGTGCCTGGGTGCCTTCGCGTATCCGTAGCCAGGCACGTCGACGAGATAGTGGCGACTGCCCAGCGAGAAAAAATTGATCTCGCGAGTACGGCCCGGGGTTCGGGATATGCGAGCGAGCGACTTTCGAAAAGTCAGCGCGTTGATCAGACTCGACTTTCCCACGTTCGAGCGGCCGGCAAGGCAGACCTCTGTCCGGTCCGGGGGCGGGAATCCGCCCGGCGCAACTGCACCTGCGAGGAACTCGACCGAATCGGAAAACAGGAGTCGGCCTCGCTCCAACTCGGCGGCGCCCGGCCGAGGCGAGATGCCGAAGCGAACGGCCAATTCGCTCCTACCCGACTACCGCCACTGCGTCGCCTGTTCCCGTCCAGCCCGGAATGACGACTTCCGCATAGACCCCGAAGTCCGCGTGCCCCCATCCGGTTTCCAGGATTGCGAGCGTATCGAGATCGCGTTCCCCGGTCTTCGGGTCCGCAGTCGTTGCCTTGCAGCGCGTGATCCGCTCGCGGACGCGGAATTCCGCCTCCCCCATGCGCACGGTCCTGCCGATCCATTCGAATTCCGCCCACGGTTCGATGCCGTCGACCCAGATGTTTCCGCGCCAGCGCAGCGGCGAGACCGCCTGGCCTGCCCTGTCGGATAGCGCCGAGAGCGACGCGTGCGAATTGATGGAAATCCAAGGGAACTCCATGTCGGTGAATCCGAGGGAGCGCGCCCGGCATACGGCGGCGGGTTGCGCCCGGTTTGCAGGCACCAGCGGCCTGGTCCATTCAATGAACCGCGCGCAATCCCCCGGATCGTCGAGATTGACGGAGATGGCGTCGCGGTCGGGATGCGTCAGGGTGAGCAGGTTTCGGGCTTCGTCGAGGACAGCGTCGATCGCGGCGAGGGCCGGTGAACTCCGGCAGGTCGAGAAACTGGCCGGCGGCAGCCAGTCCCGGCGCCCGCCGGATCGCCCGGCGGCTTCATGGGCTACCGCCCAGGTCCGGTCCCACGGCATGGGCTGGCCGGCGGTGAACCGAACCCTGTTCAACGCTTCGCGCCCGTGCGACTTGACCGGATGGCGCCAGATGTCGCTGACGTTGCCGTGCATCCGGATGCTCCCCGGTCAGCCCTTTGCCTTGCCGCGCTTGAACCCGGCCAAGATGTTGCCGAAGACGTCCGGTTTCACCCCCTGGCTGCGCATTATGATGTACTGTTGCACGAAAGTGATGATGTTGTTCGCGACCCAGTAGATCACCAGTCCGCTCGCGAAACTGCCGAGCATGAACATGAAAATCCAAGGCATCCACGCGAAAATCATCGCCTGGGTCTTGTCCGTCGGAGCCGGGTTGAGCTTCTGCTGCATCCACATGCTGATGCCCATCAGGATCGGGTAGACGCCGATGGAGAGCAGGTAGAAGATGCTTTCGGGGCCCGGCGTCCCCCATGGCAGCAGGCCGAACAGGTTCAGGAACGAGGTCGGATCGGGCGCAGAGAGATCCCTGATCCAGCCGATGAACGGCGCGTGGCGGATTTCGATGGTGACGAAGAGAACCTTGTACAGCGAGAAGAAGATCGGGATCTGCAGGAGAATGGGAAGGCAGCCGGACGCCGGGTTCACCTTGCGTTCCTTGTAGAGCTTCATCATTTCCTGCTGCATCTTCTGCCGGTCCTCTCCGACTCTTTCCTTGATCTTCTCCATTTCGGGCTGCAGTTCCTTCATCTTCGCCATCGAGACGAAGGACTTGTAAGCGAGGGGGAACAGGATCGCCTTGATCACGAATGTGAGGCCGATGATCGCCCATCCCATGTTGCCGACCTGGTTGCCCATCCAGAGCAGCATCCGGAAAATCGGCTTGGTGAGGAAGAAGAACCAGCCCCAGTCGATCGAGTCCACGAACTGGTTGATGCCCAGCGTCCGCTCATAGTTGCTTATTGCCGTGTATTCCTTCGCACCGGCAAAGAGCATCGACGTCATGTACCCCGTCGTCCCGGCGGCTACAGTCATGGGCGGCAGGCGCATGTCGGTCTGATACGTGTCGTTGGCCTCGGTATACTTGGAAACAGAGGTGAATGGCTGTCCGGGGTCGGGTATCAGCGTCGTCATCCAGTACTTGTCGGTAAAGCCGACCCAGCCGTTCTGCTGCACCGAAATGATGTCCACCGCCGCCCGTTCGCGCCGGTCGAATTCCTGATCCGGCATGTCGTCGTAGTCGATTTCCTGGATGGTCCCGTCGGATGACCTCACGACTCCCTCGTGCAGGATGTAGAAGCCGATGACGTCGGGCTCGCCGTGGCGCGCGATGATGCCGTAGGGGGCGAGGCGGACCTCGCTGCCGGACCCGTTCTCCACGGACTGGGTGATGGTGAACAGGTAGTTTTCGTCCAACGCGATCTCCCGGCGGAAGACGAGTCCGGAAGCATTTTCCCACTTGAGGGTGATCGGGCTCGTTTCGGTCAGCGCGGTGCCCGACTCCAGTTCCCACGGCGTGTCAGCCCCGGGGACGTCCGCGTAGTCCAGTTCGCCGGTGGGCGCCCAGCCGTAAAGCGCATAATATGCGTCGAGGCCGCCCGTCGGCCGGAGGAGAACGACCTTTTCGTCGGGATCGTCGATGCTGACGTTGTAGTCGATCAGCGCGAGATCGTCGATCCGGCCGCCGACGAGGGACATGGACCCGCTGAGCCGATCCGTGGAGATCGCGATCCGCACGGAATCTGCAGGCACGTCCTCGCGCGTGTCGGGAACGGGGCCGGTCGAGACCGGCGGCGCCGCCGCCGCATCGGAGGCGGGGGCGACAGTTTCGCCGCCGCTCACGGCCGCGGCATCGTCGACCTGCCCCGCGGTCTCGGTTTGCGGAGCCTGCTGTTCCGGCGGAAAAAGCATGAACCAGGCGAAGATCACGAGGAAACTGAGCGCCGTCGCAAGAATGAGGTTCTTGTTGTTGTCCTGCTGCTGCATGTCCAAGCCCGTCAGCGATCACGTCAATCGTGAGGGTTCAACAGAATATGGCCTTGGACGTCAAGGTGTCAGGCGACGCTTTCCGGGCAGGCCGACCGAAGGCTGAACTGCGCGCGCGCCCAAATCCTCGCATTCCCCTGGCGTGGGCACGCGGCGCGGCAGCCCGGGGCTGCGCACCGGGAACGGCTGCCGGATCGCGTCGCATCGGGTTGTTGTCCGCGCATGCCCTCTTCAATCCGGCACATTGTCCACGCCCGAGCCGCCGAAAGGGTGGCACCTGGCGATTCTACGCAGCGTAAGCCAGCTGCCTCGAACGGCGCCGTGCCGCCGCAACGCCTCGAGTGCGTACGCCGAGCAAGTCGGTTCGAACCGGCAGTTCCGTCCGACGAAGGGGCTGATGAACAGCCTGTAGCCCCGGACAGGCAGTGACAGCAGGTATGCGAGCGGACTCACGTCGACTGCCTGTGCAGCCGCGATACGGCGCCGCGTAGGTCTGCGACGAGTTCAGCGAACTTCCGCGTCGCGGTCACCTCCCGTCGTCCGATCAGGACGTAGTCCCAACCGGGCCGGCCAGCATGCGGCAGCACGATCCTTGCGGCTTCGCGGAGCCGGCGCTTCGCGCGGTTCCTGGCGACTGCATTGCCGACCTTCCTGGAGCAGGTCAGGCCGAGGCGGATACACGGGGTGCCGTCGCGTCTGTCGCGGGCGTTGAGCACGAGGCCAGCCGCTGCGCAGCTCCGCGCCCGTCGCGCAGCGACGAAGTCCCTGCGCTTGCGGATGGGCGCGAGCGCCGGCAATCGGCGAACCGGCGCGCCATCGGAGGCGTCGGTTGTCGGAGACTTCAGAGGGTCGCCAGGCGAAGCCAAGCCGACGGCTTGCCGCCGTCCTAGGCGGACAGCTTCTTGCGACCCTTGGCCCGACGCCGGTTCAGTATTTGGCGCCCGGCCTTCGTCGCCATGCGCGCGCGAAATCCGTGCCTGCGCTTGCGGACGCGATTGCTCGGTTGAAAGGTGCGTTTCATCGCGAATTCCAGGTCAGACGGGGAATGCATCTGAAGCATTGCGGCCCGCGTGGACGAAGACGGGTCTTTAGGCGCAGATTGCGGAACTGTCAATCGCCGGATGGACGTCCCGACCGGATATTTCCGGGCCAGGGACCGGGAGGCATCGGCTTTCGGCAAACGCGCATTGTCTTGACGGGCATGGGCCGAGGGGCTGCCACCTCGCCCCGACGCCCGGGTTGCGGCCCCAGGTTCGGGCTGTCGGCGCCCGTTTCCGGCGCCTGCCGAAGAAAGCTTGGCGCGTAGTCCTGGCGGCAATGCGGGTTGCCGCCGGCGTCAGCGCGCTCAGCGGAGGAGCTCGGCGGGACTTGTTCGAACCGGGAGGCTGACGGCGAAGCTTCCTCTGGTCGTGCTCCCTTCAGCAGTCTCCGCCCGTGGTCGAAACCGAAACCGACTTCCGGATCACGGGACATGCACATCATGCACGGGCGGCCTCATGCCGCCGCCGCCTGCAACGGTGCCCGACAATCCGGCCGGATACCCAGTCTTTCAAGAGGAACGACGGCTTCCTGTCCGGCTTGGCGAGAGGGTCGACTCAACGCGCCTGCAGTCGATGCACCGCATGGAAGAGCGGAGTCCCTTGCGGAACGCGGGCGATCCGGCGCAACCGGCGTGGCGCCGCACGTCGGCGGAATGACCGAGATCCGGAATGGTGCCGCATCTCCGCACAGGCGTGCGGCCCACTATCGACTGTGCCATAGTGGAAATTGGCTGCATCGGAAGATTCGCGATGACCAGCCTCGTTTGCCGGGACTCGGCATGGCCGGCCGGACTGCCAGGTTCAAAGGAGGAAGCAATGTCAGGGAATGCCGCTCCGCAGACCTTCAGGGCTCGAAAGCTCCTGCCTCTGATCGTCATCCTTGTCGCCGCGGTGGTCGGCTACGTCACGCTCCGCGAGGTGCTGACCTTCGAGACGCTCCGCGAAAACAGTGATCGCCTGACCGGATGGCGGGACGAGAACTACCTTCTCGCCGCATCCGGCTACGTCGCGATCTATGCCGCCGTCGTCGCCTTCTCCCTGCCGGGAGCGCTTGTCATGACGCTCGCGGGAGGGTTCGTGTTCGGCGTCTTCGCAGGAGCGCCGCTCACGGTCGTTGGGGCGACGCTCGGCGCCACCGCAATCTTCCTCGCAGCCAAGACGGGGCTCGGCGACGTTCTCTACGCGAAACTGCAGCAGAGATCCGGAGACCCGGGCCTCCTGAACAGGATCGAGGAGGGACTGCGCAGGAACGAGATCAGCTACCTTCTGCTCATGCGCCTGGTGCCTGCAATTCCGTTTTTCCTGGCGAACCTCGCACCGGCGTTTCTCGGCGTCGGGTTGCGCAACTTCGTCCTCACGACATTCTTCGGCATCATGCCCGGCACGGTGGTCTACAGTTCCGTGGGCTCCGGCCTTGGCGAGGTCTTCGCCCGCGGCGAGTCCCCGGATCTTGGCATTATCTTCGAATGGCACATCCTCGGCCCGATCCTCGGGCTTTGCGCGCTGGCCGCCCTTCCGATCCTCGTCAATCACCTGCGCAGGAAGGACAATACGTCATGACAGGGCTTATCAAGACCGACCTCTGCGTCATCGGCGCCGGTTCCGGCGGCCTCTCGGTCGCTGCGGGCGCCGTTCAGATGGGCGCCGACGTAGTGCTGCTCGAGGGACACAAGATGGGCGGCGACTGCCTCAACTACGGGTGCGTGCCGTCCAAGGCGCTCATCGCGGCGGCAAGGCGCGCCGAGGCGATGACGTCCGGAGCCCGGTTCGGCGTCGCGCCCGTTGTTCCGAAGGTCGACTACGCCGCAGCCATGGACCACGTTGCGGAGGTCATCCGCGGAATCGAGCCGCACGACAGCGTCGAACGATTCGAGGGCCTGGGGGTCAGGGTCATCACCGAGTATGGCCGTTTCGTTTCGCCGCGGGAGGTGGAGGCCGGCGCGCACCGAATCAGGGCGAGGCGATTCGTCATCGCAACCGGATCTTCTCCGCTGGTCCCGCCGATTCCCGGCATCGAGAGCGTGCCATATCTCACGAATGAAACGATCTTCGGGATTCGCGACCGCCCGGGGCATCTGATCGTGGTCGGCGGAGGTCCGATCGGCATGGAGCTGGCGCAGGCCCACCGGCGCCTCGGGTCCGAAGTGACGGTCCTCGAGGGGCTCGTTGCGCTCGGCAGGGACGACCCCGAATTGACCTCCGTCGTACTCGACCGCATCCGGGAGGAGGGAATCGATGTCAGGGAGGGCGCGCTCGTGTCCGAAGTGTCGGGAACGGCTGGCAACGTCTCGGTGATCACGGGCGACGGCGAGACGCACACGGGCACGCACCTCCTGATTGCGGTCGGGCGCAAGCCCAACGTCGACCGCCTCGATCTTGCGAAGGCGGGCATTCGGGCGGAGAGGAACGGAATACGGGTC
Organism: uncultured Amylibacter sp.; assembly: GCA_963662815.2. GTDB lineage: Bacteria > Pseudomonadota > Alphaproteobacteria > Rhodobacterales > Rhodobacteraceae > JAPPHA01. The sequence continues at coordinate 265,694 of CAXXWA010000029.1, read as the reverse complement.
AATGCCGCCCTGCGAACGACAAACCGGCGCGTCTACGCGATCGGGGATGTCGCGGGCGGCCTCCAGTTCACCCATGTCGCATCCTACCATGCCGGCATCGTCATCAAGTCGGCGCTCTTCGGGGTTCCGGCGAAAGCCGGCACGGCCCATGTGCCGTGGGTGACGTACACGGACCCGGAACTTGCCCATATCGGCCTGAGCGAGACAGATGCGCGAAAGATTCACGGCAACCGGGTGGAGGTCGTCCGATTCGACTACCGGGAAAACGACCGCGCGCGCGCGGAGCTCGCCACCCATGGGTTCGTCAAGGTCGTGGTGATTCGCGGCCGGCCGGTCGGCGCGTCGATTGTCGGAGAACAGGCAGGCGAACTGATCCAGGTCTGGTCGCTCGCCATCGCGAACAGGCTGAAGATGGGCGCCGTCGCCGGGATGATTTCGCCGTATCCGACGCTTGGCGAGCTGAACAAGCGGGCCGCGGGCCAGTACTTTGCACCGCGCCTCTTCGGCAGTCCCATGGTGAAGCGCGTCGTGCGCCTCGTCCAGAAGTTCGGATAACCGTGCGGACGCCGGCTCCTTCTCCGGCGGGCACGGGCCGGGGCAAACGGGCGGCGAGACGGGTGATGGCGGAATCGCGATGACTTTCAGGACGCTCTCCGGACGACTCCTGTTGCTGACGTTCGTGTTCTTCGTGCTTGCGGAAGTGCTCGTCCTCGTGCCCTCGGTATCCCGCTTCCGCGTCGAATTCCTCGCGGACAGGCTGGAACGGTCGCAGACGGCGTCGCTCGCGCTGCTCGCGACGCCGTCCTACATGGTGGACGAGGAGCTTGAAGCGGAACTCCTGAGAAACGCGGGCGTCATGAACGTGGCGCTGAAAAGGGATCTGACGCGCCAACTGGTGCTGTCCAGCCCGATTCCGGCCAGGGTGGAAGCAACCTTCGACCTCCGCGACGCGACATGGCCCGCGCTCGTGCGCGACGCAATGATGGTCGTCTTCTCGGACGGGAACCGGATCGTCAGGATCCTCGGCGAACCCGTCAAGGGTGCCGGGCAGCTGATCGAAGTGGTGATGGCGGAAGCGTCTCTCCGTGAAGCCATGCTCGGATACGGGCGCAGCATCCTGGCTCTTTCCGCCGTAATATCCGTGGCCATCTCGGCGCTGCTTTTCGCCGCGGTACGCGTACTCATGGTTCGTCCGATCAGCCGGTTGACGAGAGGCATGCTCCGATATGCAGAGCGGCCGGAAGATGCCAGCAGGATCATCCGGCCGCGCGAGGGCGTGATCGAACTCTACGAAGCGGAACTGGCCCTGCGGTCGATGCAGACCCAGCTCAGCCAATACCTTCGCGAAAAGGACCGGCTCGCGAGCCTCGGAACCGCCGTCTCCAAGATCAGCCATGACCTCCGCAATATCCTGTCGACCGCGACCCTGCTGGCTGACAGGCTCGAGCAGAGCAAGGACCCTCACGTCGTCAGGACGGCGCCTAAGATCGTCAGGTCGCTGTCCCGCGCCATCAGCCTTTGCGAAGGCACGCTCAAGTTCGGAAAGGCGGAAGAACCGCTGCCGGAGTTCCGGGAGATCTCGCTTCGCGACGTGCTTGAAGACGTGGTGGAGGGGGAGCGGCTCGCGGTCGCGGATTCGGATATCGACATCGCGCTCGAGTGTCCCGGCGCGGCGGAAATGATGGCGGACGGCGAACGCATTCACCGCGTCGCGACGAACCTCATCCGGAATGCGCGCCAAGCGCTCCAGAAGCGCGGCGGCCCCGGCGCCATCAGGATCTCGGTCTCGGAGGACGGGACGCGCTACTCGGTCCTCTTCTCCGACGACGGTCCGGGGATTCCGGAACGGGAAAGGGAAAACCTGTTCAGGCCCTTCAGCGGCGGCTCCGGGACAGGGGGCACCGGCCTGGGCCTCGCGATCTCGGCGGAACTCGTACGCGGCCACGGCGGGCGGCTGGAACTGGTGGAAAGCGGTGCCGGCGGCACCGCGTTTCGGATGAAGCTGCCGCGGCGCCCGGGCTGAAGGCCGCCGCTATCCGCGAGCGGCGCGCCGGCCGGATCGGCTCCTGATCATGCCCGCGATCTCGAAAGTGCGATCGAGGATGGGCTCCGCGATTTCGGCGGCGCGATCGGCTCCCTCGCCGAGGACCCGATCGATTCCGGCTGGGTCCGAGGTCAGCCGCGACATTTCGCCGGAGATCGGGCGCAGCGTCTCCGCGGCAAGTTCCGCAAGCACCGGCTTGAAGCTGGAGAACTGCTTCCCTCCGAACTCGCGAATCACGTCGTCCACGCAGAGGTCGGCAAGGGCGGCATAGATGCTGACGAGATTGGTTGCCTCCGGGCGGCCGGCAAGTCCTTCCGGCGCATCAGGGAGCGGTTCCGGATCCGTCTTCGCCTTCCGGATCTTCAACAGGATGGCGTCGGCATCATCGGTGAGATTGATTCGGCTCATGTCGGACGGATCCGACTTCGACATCTTGCGCGTGCCGTCGCGCAGACTCATGACCCGGGTCGCCGACCCCTCGATGACAGGCGTCGGCTCCGGAAAGAATTCGACATTGAAGTCGTGGTTGAACTTGGATGCGATGTCTCTCGTGAGTTCGACGTGCTGCTTCTGGTCCTCGCCGACGGGTACGTGCGTTGCATGGTAGACGAGAATGTCTGCCGCCATCAGCGACGGATAGGCATAGAGGCCGAGGCTCATGTTCTCGGCATTTTTTCCGGCCTTGTCCTTGAACTGGGTCATCCGGTTCATCCAGCCGAGGCGGGCGACGCAGTTGAAGATCCAGCCGAGCTCGGCATGGGCGGAAACCTGGCTCTGGTTGAAAAGGATCGATCGCGCCGGATCCAGTCCGCAGGCAATGAAGGCCGCGGCAAGCTCGCGGGTGTTTCGCGCAAGTTCCCGCGGGTCCTGCCAGACGGTTATCGCGTGCAGGTCGACCATGCAGTAGATCGTCTCGATTCCGCTGTCCTGCATCTGGACGAAGCGCTTCACCGCGCCGAGGTAGTTGCCGAGCGTGAGGTTTCCGCTCGGCTGGATCCCCGAGAAGACCCGGGGCGCGAATTTCGTGTCCGCCATGGCGACCGACCCTGTTGCTGACTGCGGTTCGCAAGCGCCGCCTTATTGCCGGGTATCGGCATTGCGTCAACAGCCGCAAGCCGCGGCGCTCCTGCAGGAGCGGACCTTCCGCCAATCCCCCGGCCGGCGCGAACGTCGGCATCCGGACCGGATGCGGCCGTTCCGCCGTTCTCCCTCACCGCGCCCGACACCGGACGCTCCGGGTTGAAGGGCTTCGGGCCCCGGAGAAAGCGTCTCCGCCGCAAAGGTCACGCGGAAACGGCCGGGGGTCGGGGCAACTCCAGCCTTAAGCCGCAACGCGTTGCCCTGCGGCCCGCCGCCGCTTTACGATCCGGACTGCCGTTCCGGGCCAGAACCTTCGTTCGGGGCGCTTGCGTCCGGCACCGGCATGTCCCAAGAATGCGGAGTCGCTTTGCCTGAAGGAGAATGTGCATGTCTGGCTACTTTGAACGGATGGAGTCTTCCCTGCCGCCGCGCGAACGCGTCGAGGAAACGCGGAAACGGCTGAACGAGGCGGGCGTCAAGTACCTGCTTCCCGCCTGGATCGACCTCTTCGGGATTCCAAAGACAAAGCCGATGCCGATCAGCGATCTCGACGATCTTTGCGCGGGCAAGGGACCGCAGTTTGCCGTGCATTCGGTTTCATTCGTGCCGGAACTGACGCCGGCCGATCCCGATCAGATCATAGTTCCCGACCTCGACGCCGTGTACGTCTGTCCCTGGAACACTTCCATGGCGATGATCTTCTGCGACCTGTTCTGGGAAGGGTCTCCCTACAACGTTTGTCCGCGTCAGGCTCTGAAGCGGGGGATCCGGGACGCGCGCCGGGCAGGTTATGCTGCAAGCGCCGGAATCGAACCGGAGTTCATCGCGATGCGGTTCGACGAGGACGGAAACCCGGTCAAGGCGGTCGAGAACGATCCCCAAAACAATGTTGCGCCGCGGCGCCAGGCATTCGGCTACGACCTGGAGTACTCCATCGAGGCTATGCCGTTCCTCGGCGACATGATCGACATCCTCGAGGGGCTCGGATGGGGCATCCACGACGTCGTCGCAGAGGGCGCCTACTCGCAGTTCGAGCTCGATTTCCATTACACGAACGTGCTCGAGATGGCCGACCGGCTGGTATTCCTTCGCATTCTGCTCAAGGAAGTGGCCAAGAAGCACGGCTGGTTCATCACCTTCATGCCGAAGCCGACGGTCGGTGACTGGCGTTCGGGAGCGCACATCAACTTATCGCTTCAGAGCACCGACCGGCCCGGCGAAAACCTGTTCGGATCTGCGGGCGAAGGCTGGACCGATTCGGCCAGGCATGCGGTCGGCGGCCTCATGGCCCACTCCGAGGCGCTGACGGCGCTCGCCTGCCCCACGGTGAATTCCTACAACGGCCTCGTGCCGAGGGTCGGCGGCTTCGAGGGCGGCACGGTGACCTGGGCGCCGACGAACATCACCTACGGGCACAACAACCGTTCGGCGCAGTTCCGCCTGCCGCAGAGCAGGTACTGCATCGAGAACCGGGCTGCGGACATGTGCATGAACGTCTATCTCTCGCTCGCGATGACGCAGGCCGCCGCCATCGAGGGCATCGAGAAGCGCATCGATCCCGGCCCGCCGACCGACCGCGACCTCTATGCCATGACCGACGCTGAATTCGAGGAACTCGGAATCAGGAGGCTTCCCCGGAATCTCTTCGACGCCGTCGGGGCGCTGCAGGAGGATGAACTCGCTGCGCGCGTCATGGGGCCGGTGATGCGGAAGTCCTACGCCGCATACAAGATCGACGAATGGGAACGCTACAGCCAGGCCGTCACCGACTGGGAGGTCAAGGAATACCTGAGGCTGTACTGAACATGGCCGGGAGCCCCGGATACGAGACCTTCGAACTCGGAGACGTCGACCTTCTGTCCGGCCGCCGCCTGGCAGGCGCGCAGCTTGCCTACAAAACGTATGGCGAGCTCAACCGCGACCGGAGCAATGTCGTTGTCATGCCGACGTTCTACACCGGCACGCACGTCCGCAACGAGGGATTCTTCGGGGCCGGCCGTGCTCTCGATCCGGACCGGCACTTCATCGTTTCGATCAACATGTTCGGAAACGGGCTTTCGACATCGCCGAGCAACGCGGCGGAGCAATGCAGGGGCGCCGGATTTCCCGAGGTTACGCTCTGGGACAATGTCGCGTGCCAGCATCGCCTCCTCCGGGACCGGTTCAGGGTGGAACGCATCCGCCTCGTCGCCGGCTGGTCGATGGCGGGCTGCCAGTCCTACCAGTGGGCGGCGCAGTTTCCGGACATTGTGGACGCCATCCTTCCCTTCTGCGCCTCGGCGAGGACTTCGCCGCACAACTTCGTGTTTCTGGAAGGGGTCAGGGCTGCGCTCTGCGCCGACGGCAACTGGAAGGGCGGCCATTACGCGAAACCGCCGGTGCGCGGGCTGCGCGCATTCGGGACGGCCTACGCCGGCTGGGCGTACTCGCAGACGTTCTTTCGCGAGGGCCACTACCGGTCGCTGGGCTTCGCGACACCGTCCGATCTTCTCGAAGAGTGGGCGCGCGAGCATGCGGAGGAGTGGGACGCGAACGACCTCCTCGCCATGCTCAGGACCTGGCAACTGGCGGACATCAGCGCGAACGACCTCTATCGCGGGGACTTCCGCCGCGCGCTCGGCGCCATCCGCGCGCGCGCAATCCTGCTGCCGTGCACCGATGATCTGTACTTTCCGCCCGAGGACAACGAGATCGAGGTTCGCCAAATGCCGAACGCCGTGATGAGGCAGTTTGATTCGCCCTGGGGGCACTGCGTTGCGAACCCGGGCAACGATCCTGCATTCGAGAGCTTCCTGGACGACTGCATACGGGAACTGCTGGGCGCAGCCTGACGCGGAACGCTGCCCCGGATCACCTGCGGAGCAGGGAGCGCAATTCGGAGGGCGCGACCGCGCGCATCAGGACTGCCGCTGCGAAATACGCCCCCATTCCCGCGCCGACTAGAACGGCGAGCGCGACGTAGCGCACGCCCGGGGCCGCTAGGGCGGTTCCGAGGAGCGTCGCCATCGCGTAGATGACGCCCGCCATGATGGCCGATGCGGCCAACGCGCGGGGAATGAACCGGCGGAGCCTGGCGTCGATGCGCGCGGACGGACCGAGAGTCCGGCTTCCGCGCCAGAGGAGCGCAACCATGACCCATCCCGAGAGCGTGGTGCCAATGGCTGCGGCAAGATATCCGGCGACCGGCATCAGGCAGACCGCGAGGACCGCGTTGACGGCCATCGCGACCACCGCGTAGCGGAAAGGCGTTCTCGTGTCCTCGCGCGCGAAGTAGAGCGGTTGAAGCGTTTTCTGAAGGACGAATGACGGCAGGCCCATTCCGTAAACGGCCAGTGCGGCCGCGGTCGCGGCGCTGTCCGCAGCGGTGAACGCGCCGCGCTCGAAGAGGACCGACACGAGCGGCGCGGGTATGGCGACGAGCGCAAACGCAGCAGGCAGCGTGAGCGCCAGCGAGAATTCCGTCGCCCTGTTGAAGGCGTCGCGGCCGCCTTCTTCGTTGCCGGATCGCAGCTTTCGCGCCAGGTCCGGAAGGAGCACGACGCCGATGGCGATCCCGACGACACCGAGTGGAAGCTGGTAGAGCCGGTCGGCCATGGCGAGCCACTGTATGGCGCCATCGAAATAGCTCGCAACCTGGCGGCCCACCACGATGTTGATCTGAACGACCCCGCCGGCAAGCACCGCGGGCAGGGCGATGATGCCGAGCCGCCGGATGTCGGGGGACAGCCGCGGCACTCCGGGGAATACCCGGAACCCGGCGTTTCGCACCGCGGTCCAGACCAGAACAAGCTGCGCGATGCCGGCCAGCGGCACGCCCCACACGAGCGCCGGGGCCGGGTCCCGGCCGGTTGCGACCGCGAAACCGACGGCAGCGAGGAGAATCACGTTGAGAAGCACGGGCGCCGCCGCCGCCGCGGCGAACCGCCCGAGGGCGTTCAGCACCCCGCCAAGGAGGGCGGCGAGAGAAATGAACAGGATGTACGGAAAACAGATGCGGCCGAAGTCAACCGCGAGGTCGAGGCGCCCGTCGTCGCTGAATCCGCTCGCCATCGCCAGGACGAACCAGGGCATGGCTGCCTGCGCAAGGAGAACGAGGACAACGAGAAGGCCCGCGAGGCCGGAAAGCGCGTCACGCACGAAGACTTCCGGCCGTTCCCACGCCTCGATTCGTCGTGCGAGCATCGGCACGAACGCCGTGTTGACGGTTCCTTCCGCGAAAAGCCGGCGAAACAGGTTGGGAAGCGCGAACGCGACCTGGAATGCCTCGGCGATCGGTCCGGAGCCAAACAGGGCGGCGATGACGATGTCCCTCAGGAAGCCGGTAATCCGGCTCAGAAACGTCCAGATGCCGACGGTTAGGAATCCCCGGTGGAGCCGGGCCAGACTTGTCATGCCACGGCCCGTTCCGCTCCCCGGTCGATCGCATCTCGCAGGTGGAGCCTTATCGACTCCTGCTTGGAACTCGAACGAATCTTCAGGCCGAACATGTCCTTCACGTAGAACACGTCTACAGCCTGCGCGCCGTAGGTCGCGACGACGGCGGACGAGATCGAGATATTCATCCGGCTGAGCGTTCTTGTCAGGTCGTAGAGCAAGCCTGGCCTGTCGCGCGTGTCGACCTCGATGATCGTGTAGATCGCCGAACCTTCGTTGTCGAAGGTGATCTCCGTCGGCACGATGAAATCGCGTTCGCGCTTCTTGATCTTGTCGCGCTCCTGCAGGCCGCCGCGCGCCGTCGTCTGGTTCATCAGTTCGCGCGCAACGCGCACGTGGAGCCGGGGAAGGCGATCTTCGCTGAAATGGCCGCCCTCGATGTCATGGACCCAGAACACGGAGGTCGCGTAGCCGTCCGAGCTCGTATAGGTGCGCGCGTCGACGACGTTCGCGCCGGTCAGCGCGAGCGTACCAGTGATGCTCGCGAACACGCCGGGATGGTCCACTGTCACGAAGCAGGCCCTGGTCACGTCGCGCGCCCGGTCGACTCCCAAGTCGATGTTGAACCGGATGTCATCGTCGCTTTCGTCGATCTGCCGCAGGAGACCCGCGAACGCGAGGTGCGTTTCCGTGTCGAGCCCGAGCCAGTAGGCATCGTAGTGGCGGCCGAGCTCCAGGGCTTGCAAGTCTTCAGGCCAGTTATCTATGCGCGCTGTCAGCGCCGCCTTGGCCTCTTCCACGCGACCGTGCGTCGTCAAGGCATCCACGCCTTCCCGGAGCGCCCGCAGGGTGAAGTCGTGAAGCACGCGCATTTGCTGCGCCTTCCACGTGGTCCAAGTGCCAGGCCCGACGCCCCGAATGTCGCACACCGTCAGCACGGTCAGTAGATTGAGCCGGGTCGTGCTCTGGACGCTTCGCGCGAAGTCGTGGACCGTTTGCGGGTCCGTCAGGTCGCGCTTCTGGACCGTGTCGGACATGAGAAGGTGGTTGCGGACGAGCCAGACGACCGTCTCGCTTTCCTGTTCATCGAGCCCGAGCCGGGGCGCGATGGATGCTGCCATGCGCGCGCCGACGACCGAGTGGTGCTCGGGAAGTCCCTTGCCGATGTCATGCAGCAGCAGGGCGATGTAGAGCACGCGCCGGTTGACTCCGCCGCGTAGTATGCCGGTCGCGACCGGCAGGTCTTCGACGAGGTCTCCCTGTTCGATCTGGTTGAGGGTCGAGATGCACTGGATGGTGTGCTCGTCGACCGTGTACTTGTGATAGAGGCTGAATTCCGAGAGCGCCACGATGTGCTGGAACTCGGGAATGAAGGCGCCGAGCACGCCGAGTTCGTTCATGCGCCTGAGCGCCCGCTCCGGATTGCCGTACTCCAGCATTAGGTCGAGAAAGATCCTGCACGCCTCCGGGTCGTTGCGTACCATGTCGTCGATCTGGTGAAGGTTGGCGTTGACGAGGCGCATCGCGTCCGGATGTATCAGGATGCCGGACTTGAGGCCGTCCTCGAACAGGCGGAGGATGTTGACCGGGTTCGCGAGAAACTTCTGTTCGTCGGCGATCGCCAGCCGGCCGTGAACGTAAGTGTAGCCGTCAGGCACCTTCGGGCTTCCCTGCCACAGTCCGGCGACCGAAAACCGGAATCTTGCCGGCGGACGCTTAGCATGCTGGGCCTCGAGCGCCGTCAGGAAAATGCGGGTCAGTTCGCCAACGTGGGTCGCATGGCGGAAGTAGGCCTGCATGAAGTGCTCCACGCCGCGCAGCCCGTCGCGGTCCTCGTAGCCGAGCGCCTGCGCGACCTCGACCTGCGCGTCGTACGTCAATTGGTCGTTCGCCCGGCAGGAGATAAGGTGAAGGTGGCAGCGAACCGTCCAGAGAAAGTGCTCTGCCTCCGCAAAGCGATCGTATTCGGCCTGGGTGAAGTATCCGCGCGCAATCATGTCCTCGGGATGCTTCGTGCGGCTCAGGTGCTTGGTGATCCAGTAGAGGGACTGCAGGTCGCGAAGGCCGCCCTTGCCTTCCTTGACGTTCGGCTCGAGCATGTAGCGCTGTCCGCCCTGCCGCTGGTGGCGGGCTGTTCTTTCCTTGAGCTTGACCTCGACGAATTCCCCTGCGGTCTTGCCGAAAAGTTCCCGCCATAGCCGGGTTTCGAGTTCCGATACGAGTTGCCGGTCACCGCAGATGTAGCGCACTTCCAGAAGCGATGTCCGGATCGTCTGGTCCGATTTTCCGAGTTCGAGGCACTCGCTGATCGTCCGCGTCGCCTGACCGACCTTTAGCCCCATGTCCCAGAGTGCGTACAGCATGAACTCCACGACTTCCTTGGCGCGGGCGGTGGACTTCTTCTGCACGAGGAACAGGAGATCGACATCGGAGAACGGTGCCATTTCGGCGCGGCCGTAACCGCCAACCGCCAGCACGGCGATGTTTCCCCCGGGCAATTCGCCGGCGGACGGTTCGAGAATTCCGTCGGCGGCGGTTCGCGCCGTCCTCACGATCTCGTCCATGAGATGGGCGTAGGACCTGATCACCTCCCGTGTCGCGAAGGGATTGGCGCGATAGGCGGCCGAGATGACGTCGCGGCCGTTTCGGTTCGCCTCGCCGAGGATTTCCGACACGGCCCGGCGAAGCGTATGGGAATTTCCGGAATCCTGCGCCGCCTTCCCGAGCCTTCCTTCGACCAGGCCGGCGTCGAAAATCTGCTTCGGATCCGCAATCAGTCCCGCATCCCGTTCAGGGGAAGCCGGTTCCCGGTCCGGCCTACGTTCCGGCACCGCCGAAGTCCCGGTCCGCCGGGTTGATGATCTCCGCTCGCCCCTCGCGGATCTCGACAACCGCGAGAAGGCGTTCAACGGTGCCGTCGCGCCGGAGGCGGAATACTCCGTTCACGCCCTCGAATCCGCCGAACCGCGTCAGGGACTGCGTCGACAGCGGTGCGCGGCTTCCGGTCCGAAGCAGTGCGCCTATCGCCTTGACGCCGTCATACGCCAGTCCGGCGAGGGGGTGGGGCCGCGAACCGTGGGCGCCGCGGTAGCGATTGACGAACTGGCCGTAAACGACCGGGTCCGGCCTCGCGAACCAGCCCCCCTGGAGCGCAGCGTGCCGCATGGTCGCGGACGGAATGTCCCAGCGGGTCAAGCCGATGTATTTGACCGTTTCCGGATCAGGGCCGCCTTCGGGCAGCATTTCCGCGAAAATGGGAAGCGCACCCGCCGCGTCAGCATCCAGGACGATCGCTTCCGCTTCAGACGCCATGATCGTCTCCCTGATTCCGGGCACGGCGTCGATCACCCCGGAAGCGGTTCGTTCGTAAGTGGCGATGCTGACGACGGCGGCGCCGTTCGTGACCGCTGCGCCGGTGACGGCGCCCGTTGCGAGTTCCCCGGCTTCGTTCTGGGACGCGATCACCGAGAATCGCCTGAGCCCCGTGGATGCGGCGTGGGAGACCAGCACGTCGGCGGAATTCTCGAACGTGTTGCCCAGTATGAACACGTTGCCGCCGGCGACCCGCGTGTTGTTGGAGAAGCTGAGCACCGTCAATCCGTGCTTGGCCGCCTCGCGGCCCGCGGCGACCGTCGCGCCGGAGAAGAGCGGCCCGAGGATAATGTGGGCGCCGTCGGCCGCGGCGCTTCGCGCCGCCTCCTCAGCCATCACGGGGTCGCCCGCAGTCGGGTAGACCCGGAGGTCGACCCGCGCATCGGTTCCGAGGTCCTCGACAGCGAGCTCCGCCGCCCGGACGAGGCTCTCCGAGAGAGCTTCCTGCCTCGCGTCTTCCGAACCCGAGGGGACGAGGAGCGCAATCGTGGCCGGCGCGCCGGCCCCCACGGCCGGGCCCCGGTTGACGGCCTGCGGCTGGCAGGCCGCCATGGCGAGGAGAAGCAGCGGCAGGAGGGCGAAAGGGCGGAAAGTGCGCATGTCGGTGTGCTCCGGAGAATTTCGTGCACTGGTACCTTAACCGGGGTATTGACAAAAGTGAATTCGGGTCAGGCCGAGGTACAGGGGCGGAGGAGGTGCGGACATGGTTTCTGCGGGCGGCAACTCCGGCCTGCCAAACGGCCTCCACGTCGTATCGACTCCGGTCGGCGCGGCGCGCGACATCACGCTCAGGGCGCTCGACGTCCTGCGCGCTGCGGATGTCATCGCGGCGGAGGACACGCGCAGCATTCGGCGGCTGCTAGACATTCACGGCGTTTCCCTGGCCGGACGGCGGGTCGTCTCCTACAACGATCACAATGCCGCGCGCATCCGGGAGCGCCTGGTTGGTCTGGCGCAAGGCGGCCAGAGCGTCGCGCTCGTGTCCGACGCCGGCACGCCGGCCATTGCGGACCCGGGCTACCGCCTTGTCAGGGCGTTTCAGGAGGCCGGTCTCGCGGTGACGCCCGCGCCGGGGCCTTCTGCGGTGCTGGCCGCCCTGTCGGTTTCCGGGCAGCCGACCGACCGGTTCATGTTTGCCGGATTTCCTCCGCCGAGACAGGCAGCGCGCATGACGTTCCTGACGGGACTGGCGAACGTGCAGGCGACGCTTGTCCTTTTCGAGTCGCCGGCACGGATCGCTGCCTCCCTGTCCGACATGATTTCCGCGTTCGGCAGCGAAAGGCCGGTCACAGTCTGTCGCGAATTGACGAAGAAGTTCGAGGAGGTGACGCGCGGGACGCTCTCCGAACTTTCCCGCAGGTACCCGGTTGACGGCCAGGCCGCGACGCGTCGGGCGAGGGGCGAGTTTGTCCTTGTCCTTGGCCCGCCGCCGGAGAGCCTTCCGGTCGAGGATGCCGAAATCGACCGGTTCCTGGCAAGTGCGCTCAATATGCTTCGCCCCCGGGATGCCGCCAAGCTCGCCGCGGAATGCCTCGGCGTGCAGCGCCGGCGCGCCTACGCCAGGGCGGTCGAGCTGGAGCATTCGCGAAGCTGAAGTCCGGAATGCCGAGAATTCCGTCGGCTGCGATCACTGCAGGACGGCTCGTGACTTCATTCGCGAGTTCGCGCCTCCTGCGACATCGCGCCTGAAAGCGTCAAACAGGCAATGACGCCGGCAGCGGTCTCCGCGCCGAAACATGCGCCACGACATCGATGCTCCCGGAAGGGACTGCGGCCGCCGCAGTGCAACGGGCCTCCTTCCGGCCGGGCCGCAACGAGGATCGCGCCCTCTCCACTCGAGGGGTGACTTGTGATGTCGCGGAACGCTCGGACGGACGGTCACGCATCTGCGGATTCAGGCCGGGACGCCGCCGGAAAGGCGCGCACGCGCACTCGCAAGGCCCGCCAGCGTCATGTCCGCCGCATCCGCTGACCGCGCCCCGGCCCCGACAGTTCCGATTGCCGTCGAATAGAGGGCCGCGAGGCGCCCGCTGCCGACGACGACCGGCGTGCGATCGAGCCAGAACGGCCTGGCAGCGGCGAGCTCAGCGCCGATGAGCGCGCCCGAGAGCCGCGCCGAGGCGGTGACGGGCGAAAGACCTGCGGTCAGCGCCTCGGCACGGATCGAGAACAGGCTCCCGGCAAGGGATCCCGGGTCGGCGGCCAGCGCCTTGACCGCGGATTCGAACGCGGAATCATCCCTGCCGCGGTCGTCGACCACATGCCTGAGCACGGATTCGCGGCCGAGGAGAGCATACAGTTCGCCGCTCATGAAAGTCCGGAACCTCACGATTTCACCGTCGCGCACGCGAATCCATTTCGTGTGCGTTCCGGGGAGGCAGATGACGCCGTCGAAGTCCGGGCGATGCGACAGGAAGCCCGCCACCTGCGTCTCCTCTCCCCGCATGACGTCGAAGCCAGGTCCTGCCTGCCGGATCCCGGGGAGAATCCTGACCCTGAGCCGCGACTCGACCGTACGGGGCGAAACCGCCGCTTCCGCTTCGAGCGGCGTGCAGGGCGCCAGCCGGTAAGGGGCTTTCGCCCAGCCGCCGTCGGCGCCGGCCATGCCGCAGACCAAGACCTGCAGCGCGTCGCGGGCAGGCAGCCAGGTGCCGACGAGCTTCATGAGCGCCGATTCGAACTCCTCGGGACGTAGGCTGTTCATGCCGTCGTCGGAATCGGCCTCGGCCACGACGTCCGCATGCCCCTTCAGGCCCCAGGCGCGGAGGTTTGTCGTTCCCCAGTCCACGGCAATCCAGTCGATGTCCATCATGGACCCCTCCGTTCGGCACTGCGGCGCGGTTTCCCTCCGGTCCCTTGCGTTTATGCCGGGCGCGGCATCAACGAGCCGCCTCGCGTCCGCCGTCGTGGGCGATTCGGGAACGCGGGCCCGTCGCGCAAGTGTGCAAAATCCCGTCGTCGCGAGGCAAGAGCGGCCATCGGCGAAACCGGCGCTGCTGAGCCCCCGAGATTCAACGGCCGAGCACCGACCGGACCACGACCCGCGTTCTCCGCGACGCGCGACATCGAGACGTCGCACCTCCTCGGGAAGAAGCCCGGGCTTCGTTCTTCCACATTCGGGATATGACGGACGGGCGGCACTGAACACGTCACTCGCCGCCGAGGAGGTTTCCGCCGTTGTTCGGATCGAAATCGCGACCCCGCGTTCCCGTACCGAATTCCTCCTGGTCGCGGCGCTTCGGAACGGAACGGGTTTTGGCTTGCGCATGCGGTGGCAAGGCGCAAGAACGCGTCGCAGGACGTTTGGAGTGAAGGATCCAGATGACATCGAGGCTGAAAATCGCCTTCATTGGCGCCGGTTCCACGGTTTTCCTGAAGAACATTCTCGGCGATGTGCTCCGGCACGCGGCGCTGCGCGACGCGCATGTCGCTCTCGTGGACATCGATCCGTCGCGGCTGCGGGAAGCCGAAACGCTGGCGCGGAGAATGGTCGACACCACGGGTGCGGGGGCAGTCATATCCGCGCATCTCGACCGGCGCGCCGCGCTTGAAGGCGCTGACTTCGTGGTCGTCGCCTTCCAGATCGGCGGTTACGAGCCGTGCACGGTCACGGACTTCGAAGTGCCGAAGAGGTTCGGGCTTCGCCAGACGATCGCCGATACGCTCGGTGTCGGCGGCATCATGCGCGGCCTTCGAACGATCCCGCATCTCTGGAGCATCTGCTCGGACATGACGGAGGTCTGCGCGGACGCCTTGATGCTACAGTACGTGAACCCGATGGCTATGAACGTCTGGGCCATCGCCGAGAAGTTTCCGGAGATTCGTGTCGTCGGCCTCTGCCATTCGGTTCAGGGCACTATCGCGGAGCTTGCCCGGGACCTCGACTTGCCCGTCGAACGAATCCGGTATCGCTGCGCCGGGATCAACCACATGGCATTCTTTCTGGAATTCGAGGAAGTCCTCGCGGGCGGCGGCGCTCGGGACCTCTATCCCGAACTGCGCACCGGATATGCGGCCGGCCGCATTCCCAAGCCGAACAGCTGGAACCGGCGGTGTCCGAACCGCGTGCGCTACGAAATGATGATGCGGCTCGGCTACTTCGTGACCGAGAGTTCCGAGCACTTCTCCGAGTATGTGCCCTGGTTCATCAAGAGCGGCCGCCCCGACCTGATCGAGAGGTTCGGAATTCCCCTGGACGAGTACCCTCGTCGCTGCGTCGAGCAGATCGAAAGCTGGAAGGAACAGGCCGCCGCCGGCGGCAGCGGCGAAGAAGCGGAGATCGCGCCAAGCCAGGAGTACGCTTCCGGCATCATGAACTCCCTCGTCACCGGTGAGCCTTCCGTCGTCTACGGCAACGTGAGGAATTCGGATCTCATTGCGTCGCTTCCCGCCGATTGCATTGTGGAAGTTCCCTGCCTGGTCGATCGCAACGGAGTCCAGCCAACGCGAATCGGCACCCTTCCGCCGCAGTTGACGTCGATCATTCGGACCAACGTCAACGTGCAGGAGCTGACCGTCGCGGCTCTGCTGGAAGAAAACCGCGAACACATCTATCACGCCGCGATGATGGATCCGCACACCGGCGCGGAACTCGATCTCGACCAGATCTGGGCGCTTGTGGACGAACTCGTCGAAGCCCATGGCGAGTGGCTTCCCGAGTGGTCCCGGTCGGGGTCGCGAAGACGGGTTGCGTGAACAGGCCCGCGGACCGCCGCGGTGCGGGCGATCCACGGGAAGGATGCGTCATCGCCTGCCGGAAGCCGTTGCGCGCGCGATCGGGAAACGCCTTCCGGTTGCGGCGCCTTCCGCTGCGGGATGCAATCGATTCATTCCCCGCAAGCCGGCCGATTTGAAGGGGAGGCATTCCGCCCGCGTCCCACGATCGCGGCTGGTTCGGCTGAGGGGGTGCGCGGCCGGGGCTTGCGGTGATCGCGGGGTTTCGGGCACATGCCGCAATGACGGGCAGGTCAACCGGCCGCTGGTTTCCCTGCATGACGCCCAGGCTGCGGGATCATTGCGCGCCGCCTGGAATTGCGGCCGACAAAGAATGGCGCAGGGTTGCAGGCGGGGCGAACCGTAAGTGGAGGGACGGTGATGCGTTCGACCGTACGGATGAACGACGGTTGGGTATTCCACGAAGGATTCGAGCCGGAATGGTCCTCGGAACTTCGACCGGGGGGCCGTGTCCGGCTGCCGCATACTGCGGTCGAACTTCCGTTCGGGTACTTCGACGAAGGATCCTACCAGCGGCGTTTCTGTTACCAAAAGGTCATTGCGTGGACACCCGAATTCGCGGAACGCGAGGTGTCGCTGCTGTTCGACGGGGCGATGGCGAACTCGACCGTGTTCCTGAACGGCCGGAAGGTCTCGTCGCACCGCGACGGCTACACTCCCTTCGAGGCGCGGTTGACCGGCGGATTGAAGAAGGGCGAGAACGTGGTCACGGTCCGGATCGACGGCACCGAAAACCCCGACATTCCGCCATTCGGGGGACAGATCGACTATCTGACCTACGCCGGAATCTACCGCGACGTCTGGCTCAGGGTTGCGCCGCCCGTGTCGATCGAGCGCCTGAAGGTGGAGACGCCGGATGCGCTCGGCGCGTCGGGAACCGCGATGGTGCGCGTCGATATCAGGGACGCGCACCGTGCCGGCGGCGATATCCGGCTGGCGGCGACGCTCCTGGATCCCGGCGGCGACGCGATCGGCCGAACCGAGGCGGTAACCTGCGACTCGTCCGCTGTCCTGCAATTCGCCGGCCCCGGAAAGGTTGCTCTGTGGGATCTCGATTCGCCAGAGCTCTACAGGGTGATCGTGGACCTCGCCTGCCCCGCGGGAACGGACAGGGTCCAGACGAATTTCGGTTATCGCACGGCCGAGTTCACGCCGGACGGATTCCTCCTGAACGGCAAGCCGGTCGGAATCCGGGGGCTCAACCGCCACCAGTCCTTTCCCCATGTCGGATACGCTGCGGGAAGGCGGGTCCAGGAACGCGACGCGGAAATCCTGAAACGCAAGCTCGGGTGCAACCTCGTGCGAACTTCCCATTACCCGCAGTCGCCATGGTTCCTGGACCATTGCGACCGAGTCGGGCTCCTCGTCTTCGAGGAGATTCCGGGTTGGCAGCACATCGGGGGCGCCGCTTGGAAGCGGGATTCCGTCCAAAACGTTCGACGCATGATCCAGCGCGACTGGAATCACCCCTCGATCGTCCTTTGGGGGGTCCGCATCAACGAGTCCGCAGACGATCACGACTTCTACGCCGAAACGAATGCGCTCGCGCGGATGCTGGATCCGACTCGGCAGACCGCGGGCGTAAGGAACTTCCCGTGCAGCGAGTTCCTGGAGGACGTCTACACGATGAACGACTTCGTTCTCGGGTCAGAGACGCTGCCAGGCGCCAACCATGGCCGGATCGCCCTCAGGCGGCAGGCCGAGGTCACGGGGTTGAACCGCACGGTCCCCTACCTCGTCACCGAGTTCAACGGACACATGTATCCCACAAAGAGCACGGACCCGGAAGAACGCCAGATCGAGCACGTGACCCGTCATCTGCAGGTGCTTGATGCAGCGGGCGGCGACCCGCAGGTTTCGGGCTGCATCGGCTGGTGCATGGCCGACTACAACACCCACTGCGACTTCGGTTCTGGCGACCGCATCTGCCATCACGGTGTGCTCGACATGCATCGCGACCCGAAGTTCGCCGCCTACGCTTACGCGAGCCAGCGGGATCCGGCGGCGGGCGTTGTTCTGACGCCCGTCACCTTCTGGGCGCGGGGCGAGAGAAGCATCGGCGGCGCCATCCCGCTGATGATCCTCACGAACTGCGAGGAAGTCGAGTACCGGATTGGAAACGGGATCACGGGCCGCGCGTATCCGGATCGCGCCGCGTTCCCGAACCTGGAACACCCGCCGGTCATCATCGACGACCGCCACATACCGCGACGGGAACAGGACAGGTGGGGGATGGAGTGGTTTGGCCTGGAGTTGACAGGCTTCGTCGGCGGCGATCCGGTCAGGACCATGCGGCTCGCCGCGGATCCGGTGCCGGTGCGGCTCGGCGTGTCAA
Source organism: uncultured Amylibacter sp. (assembly GCA_963662815.2). GTDB lineage: Bacteria > Pseudomonadota > Alphaproteobacteria > Rhodobacterales > Rhodobacteraceae > JAPPHA01. Next base: position 247,755 of record CAXXWA010000029.1, on the reverse strand, counting down.
CCGACTTCCCGGAACTCCTCGCCTCGGAAAAGGATCACGTGCCGGTGCGCGTCCGGGTGCTGGACCAGGCCGGCAACCCCTTGCCGCACTTCAATGAGCCGTTGACGGTTCGTGTTGTGGGGCCGGCGCGGCTCGTGGGGCCGGACCTTCTTGCCTTTCGAGGCGGGCGCGCCGCGTTCTGGCTGGAGTCTGTGGGCGAACGCGGGTGCGTGGAGATCGAGGTCGCCGTCCGCCGGCTCGCGCCAGCACGACTTAAGCTCGACGCCGTGTGAGCGGCCGCTTCGCAGGCTGCGAGCGGTTTCATTCCGTTGTTCCGGAACACGTGGCCGCAGTGAGCCGCGCGTTCGCGACGGGCGGATCTCCCGCGATCAGCTCAGCGTCCTTGCGGCAGTCGGGCGCATCGGAGACGGCGGGAGGAACTGCGATCGCGATGACCGGCAGCGTTCAAGATAGCCGCTGCCGCGACCGCGCGCGTCGGCGGTCGATGTCCATTCGAGGTTGCAACCATCCTGAACACGCGCCATGAGGAAACTCTTGCAGACGGTGCCGAAAGCGGGGACGCGCATGGGCAGCGGAGATACTCCAGGCAAGGCTACATCACTCCGTGTGGCCGTTCAGATGGACCCGATCGAACTGATTGACATCTCGGCTGACAGCTCCTTCCGCCTCATGGAGGAAGCGCAGGCGCGGGGGCACAGGCTCTTCCATCACCTGCCGGGCCAGCTTGCCTACGAGGAGGGCAGGGTGACCGCATTCGGCCGCCCGGTCGCGGTTCGTCGCTCCGAGGGCGACCATTTCGAGTTCGGTGACGGAAGACGGATCGACCTGTCGGAACAAGACGTAGTCTGGCTACGGCAGGATCCACCGTTTGACATGTCCTACGTGACGACCACGCATCTCCTCGAACTGATCCACCCAGCCACGCTTGTCGTAAACGACCCGGGGTGGGTGCGGAACTGCCCGGAAAAACTCCTCGTCCTGCAGTTTCCGGAACTGATTCCGCCGACCACCATTGCCAGGGACGCCGGGGTGATACGTGACTTCAGGCGCATTCACGGGGACATCATTCTGAAGCCGCTCTTCGGGAACGGCGGGGCGGGCGTGTTCCGCCTCGGACGCTCCGATCCGAATTTCAACGCGCTCTGCGAAATGTTCCACGGCCTGAACCGCGAACCCCTTATCGTCCAGAAGTACCTTCCGGACATCGCGTCAGGCGACAAGCGGATCATTCTCGTGGACGGCGAACCCGCTGGCGCGATCAACCGGATCCCGGCCGAGGGCGAGACGCGTTCGAACCTGCATGTAGGCGGGCGTGCGGAGCCGGCCAGCCTCTCCTCGCGGGACCTCGAAATCTGCGCCCGGATCGGGCCAGTCCTGCGCGAAAGGGGCCAGATCTTCGTCGGCATTGACGTGATCGGGGGATTTTTGACCGAGATCAACCTGACTTCGCCGACCGGAATCCAGGAACTCGAGCGCTTCGACGGAAAAAATGTGGCCGGAATGATCTGGGACGCTGTGGAAGCGCGCGTCCGGACTCCTCGCCGACGTTGAGGAGGCTGCTGATCGGGATCCGGATGCGGCGGCAATGAACCGTCGATCAACCGCGCCGCCGCCGGTGCCGCGCGGGCCGCCCTTCCCGCGAAATCAGGGAACGTGGTTCACGCACCGGATCCGCCAGAACCCCCGCGTTTCCTTTCCGCCGGGGTCGAACTCGAGGCAGGTGACTGACAGATTGTCCACGCAAAACGAAATGGCGGCGGTGGCCGGCATGCCGGACGCACGCTGCAGCTGCGTCAGAATGACGCCGAAGTGCGCGACGGCGATGATGTCCTGATCCGGGCATTGCAGCGTGAGCCGGTCGACAACCTCGGCAACGCGTGCCGAGGTCTCGTTCCAGCTTTCTCCGCCGGGCGGCGCCGTGTCACCCGGCGTCCGCCAGAAGGCCTCTGCAATCGCGCGGTCGTCGGCACCGAGTTCCTCCGCACGGAGCCCCTCCCACTCGCCGAAGTGGATTTCGCGAAGTCCGGGCTCGTTCGGCAATCGCGGACGGCCGCCGACGATGGCCCGTGCAGTTTCGGCGGTGCGCGCAAGGGGCGAGGCGACGACAGGCGCACCGCAGGGCAGGAAGCGATCGAGCCTGCGCAGGGCGTCTCCATCGGAGAGGTCCGCAGGCAGGTCCTTCCAGCCGTAAATGCACTGCGCATGCGTTGGCGCGTGCCGCACCCACCACCACCTCGTCATGCGAACTCACCGCGATCGGGCAATCGTCCCTTCAGGACCTGCGGCAGGCCGGCTGTTACGAAGATGACGAGATCCGCGAGAGCGGCGACATCCTGATTCATCCGGCCCTGCTCGTCCCTGAACCTCCGCCCGAGCGGCGTGCCGGGGACGAGACCGCCGCTTACGTCATCGGACACGCAGACCAGGGGCCCGCGATGCGCTGCGAGGGCGGATAGAAGGTCGGCCCTTGCGGCGTGAAGGCGCATGTCGTCGGTCTCCGACGCCAGCAGGCCGGACAGCCAGAGCGTCAGGCAGTCGACTAGAACCGCCGTCCCGGTTGCAAGTGCCGGTTCCTGCGGCTGGTCGAGCTGGCCTTCCGCGTCCGCTCCGCCGCCAGAAAGAAACCCGGCAAGGTCTTCCAGGACTTCTTCAGTGGTCCAGTTGGCGCCGCGACGTCGCCTGTGACGCAGGATTCGTTCCTGCATTTCCGCATCGCTTGCCCGCGCGGTGGCAACGTAGACCCGGCTCAGTCCCGTCGCCATGACCAGGTTCTCCGCGTAATGCGACTTGCCGGATGCGCCGCCGCCTAGAACGAGCGTTAGGCGCGGCAGTTTCCCGAGTCTTCCCTTGGCCATGTCACTCTCGCCGATGTGCACCGCCCCTGCCGGACGATTCCGGTTCATTCAACAAATTTTCGCGGTGTGCAACCCGGCTCAATTCGCCCGCCCCACCGTCGACTGGCACTGGTGGCACGGCATGATCGCCAGGGCCCTGGCGCAGGGGCCGTACTGCTCGCGTCCTGCCGCCGCCCCCGGCGGCAGCGGCGCCACGTGCCGGGAGCCGTCGGGAAACTCCCACACCTCGCAGCGGTACGTGACCTCCTCGGCGCAGAGCACGATGTCGCGGACCGTGTGGTCCTGATAGCCCCTGCGCACCGCGCCCTCGGGCACGTTCCCGAGGCTCACGGTCTCCTCGCGGCGGCGCAGGCTCGGGTTCCGGCGCCGCGGGCCGCGGCCCTTCCTCTTCCTCTTTTCCTTCTCCGACCGGCCGGACCCGGAGGAGCCCGGCGACGAGCCGTCCGCGTCCCCGTCCGACGCGCCGGAGCCCTTCGGCTTCAGGTCCGGACGGCGCGGGAGCTTCTTCAGCCGCCTGATCTCGTCCTCGAGCTCCCGGATCCGCTCGGCCTGCCCGGCGAGCCGCCTGTCCTGCTCGGCAAGCTGCGCGTCCCTATCGGCAAGCCGGCCGGCGAGGTCGTTGAACTGTGCGTCCCTCTCCGCAAGCTGCGCGTCCCTATCGGCGAGCAGGGCCCGGATGGCCGAGAGCTCCGACCTGAGCGCTGCAAGGCCGGCAGCCGCCTGGCGACCTGTTTCCGAATCATCCATGCCCCCTTGGAACCGGAAAACGATTCGGAGGGAATCCCCTGAATCGTGCTGCAATTCCCGGAAAGTTGCCGCTATTACGAGAGTCCACATCAAGACATTGATTCGCAATGACATATTTGAGCGCTTCGAGAATGTCACCGGCGCCAAGCTGGGTGAGTTCGAATATGACAGGGACCTGCTTCATCAATGGTGCAGACAAATGCGGCGCGATTTCTCGTGGAGAACCGCGCCGACATGTCATGAAACAATTCTTGCAACCCCATTATCGAGAGTCTAACATTTGCGCGTCAATGCTTCTTGAGCATCCTGCTATGTCGGGTCGCCCGCCGAATAGAACAGCCCTAGACCCGGCGCGGAGTAGCTTCCCGAGCCCGGAGAACAGGCGGGGCATTCTTTCCCGAGAAATGTTGACAACGGCTCGGCCCCCCCCGCGCCGGAACCATGAAGGGAGGAAACATCATGAGAAAGGCGGGAGGAATCATAGCGATCATCGCCGGCGTTTTTGCAGTCTTCGCTGCGGGATTCACGCTGATGGCGGGAGGGCTTGGCAGCGCTTTTGAAGCCGAAGGATCGGAAACGGTCGTCATGTTGGGATGGGGCGGCGTCTTGTTCTCGTTCCTGACCATCGTTCTTGGAGCCGTCACTCTTGCGGTCGAGCGCCGGATTGTCGCCGTTCTGTTGATCTTGTGCGCAGTCGGCGGTGCCATACTCGGCGGCACGTTCGTTGCGGTTTTCATGGTTTTGGTCCTTGTCGGCGGCGTCTTGGCGCTCTTCGATAAGACCAAAGAACAGGAGGGATCCACGGCATGAACGTCAATCGTTTCTTAGTTGCCGCGATTGGAACCGTGCTGCTTGTAGCTGGCTGCAAGATGAGCCTGGAAGCGGATCTCTATTCCTCTGACGTGCGGGCCGTTGCCAACGGAGAACAAGGCATCACGACGCCTGCAACCCTGTTCCTGCCGATCACGACGTTGGATGAATGCGCGACAGAGTCCGCCAAGATCGTGGCGATCATGGATGGCATTGTCGCCCCCTTTGAGCCGAAGGGCTGCGAGAGGAACGGCATGGATTCCTTCATGTTGGCGAACATACAGATGCCTGTGGTTGGTTCCGCCGATGCATGGATCTTGAAGAACACGCTTTTGGGCTTCGTCGCCCAACGTCGTGAGGGCGGTCCGGACATCGGCGTTTTCATCATGCTCGACACCGACAAGTATGCAACGCTCCAAAGGCGAGTGCGTGACGAGTTCATGCAGAAGCTGACCATGGAGGATTCGCGGGTTACGGTAGTGATGAACAATGACGAGCGCGAAGACATGTCTGTTTTGGTGCGGCATGCGTTCGTGAACGGGCAGCCTTCCATTGATCAGACCTTGACGATGCCACGACGCGAGCAAGTGACGATCAGGTTGTCTGACGTCAGCATTGATCACTTTGGCAAACACGGCTTTGCTTTGGCGTTCAACCTTCTCGGCATGGAGTAAAGAACGCCATGCGTTGCGCACTCTTGGTTGCCATCGTTCTGGCGGCAACCGAAGCCTCGGCCCACGTGCAGATTGATTGCCGTGCCACGTTGAACCCGATCATCATGTAGACCAACGCGGGTGATCGCGGCGAACGAGGAAACCAAGAAGATCGCCAGCGACGGTCTGGACAAGGGGCGGCGCGTGGATATCGAGGACTACCTCGTGCTGGCCGACGCGCATGCCGAATTCGGCGATAAGGTCCAGCGGCTCATGATCGCGATGACCAATTTCATCAACTGTGTCGGCGGACAGGGATAGAACGCAAAGGCGAAAAAACTTCGCAATTTTGTTATCTGCCACAGGTAATAGGGGCAACTTTCCGGGAATTGCGGCAGGATTCAGGGGATTCCCCCGCGAATCGTTTTGTGATTCCAAGGGGGCATGGATGATTCGGAAACAGGTCGCCGCGCGGTTGCCGGCCTTGCAGCGCTCAGGGCGGAGCTCTCGGCCATCCGGGCCCTGCTCGCCGATAGGGACGCGCAGCTTGCCGAGCAGGACAGGCGGCTCGCCGGGCAGGCCGAAAGGGTCCGGGAGCTCGAGGACGAGATCAGGCGGCTGAAGAAGCTCCCGCGCCGTCCGGACCTGAAGCCGAACAGCCCCGGCGCATCGGACGGGGACGCGGACGGATTGTCGCCGGGCTCCTCCGGGTCCGGCCGGTCGGAGAAGGAAAAGAGGAAGAGGAAGGGCCGCGGCCCGCGGCGGCGGAACCCGAACCTGCGCCGCCGCGAGGAGACCGTGAGCCTCGGGAACGTGCCCGAGGGCGCGGTGCACAAGGGCTATCAGGACCACACGGTCCGCGACATCGTGCCTTGCGCCGAAGAGGTTGTCTATCGCCGCGAGGTCTGGGAGTTTCCCGACGGCTCCCGGCACGTGGCGCCGCTGCCGCCGGGGGCGGCGGCCGGACGCGAGCGGCACGGCCCCTGCGTCAAGGCCCTGGCCATCATGCCGTGCCGCCAGTGCCGGCCGACGGCGGGACGGATCGCGGAGATGCCGGCCGCGATCGGCCTGGACATCTCCGAGCGCCGGGCGGGGCGCTTCCCGACCGCGGACGCCGGGGGCATCGCCGGGGAGCAGCAGGAGGTGCTGCGGGCCGGCCTGGAGACGGCGGCGTGGATCAGCGCCGACGACACCGGCGCCCGCCACAAGGCCGGGAACGGCTATTGCACGGCGATCGGCAACGACTTCTTCGCGCGTTTCCGGTCGACCGGCTCGAAGAGCCGCCTCGACTTCCTCGAGCATCTCTGCGCGGGAGAGGAAGATTGCACCATAAACGACGCCGCGCTCGACTACATGCGGAAGCGGAACCTGTCGGGAAGGGTGATCGACCTTCTCGCCGGCCACGAGCGGCGGCGCTTCGGCGACGGCGACGTCTGGCGGGCCCATCTCGAGGCGCTGGGCATTGCCGGGATGACGGTGTCGCCGGACCCTGTCAGGATCGCCACGGAAGGCGCGCTCTGGGGGACGATCCGCGATGCGGGACGCATTGCCGGAACCGTGATCCCGGTCGACGACGCCGGGCAGTTCAACGTCGGCGACCTCCACGCGCTCTGCCGGCTCCACGCCGAGCGGAACATCGCCAGGCCGACCGGAAGCGCCCCATGCCAGCATGAACGGGTCGACAAGGTGCTCGAAAAGGTGTGGAAGCTGTACCGCAGCCTCTGCCGCTACAGGAAGCGTCCCACTCCGCTGCGCAAGCTCGTCATGCAGCGGCGGTTCGACCGGATCTTCGGCACGGCCGCCGGCTGCGCCAGCCTCGACCGGCTGCTCGAAAGGCTGAAGGCGAACCGGGACGAGCTCCTGCGCGTGCCCGGCCGTCCGGAGACGCCGCTCAACGCCAACAGGGCCGGGAACGACATCCGGGACCACGTCACCCGGCGCAAGGTCTCGTTCGGGACGCGGAGCGATGCCGGGAGGGCGGCGCGCGATGCCTGCATCGGAGCGAAGAAGACCTGCAGGAAGCTCGGCGTGCCGTGCCGGGACTGCCCGAGGAGCCGCCTCGGCGTAGCCGGCGCGCCCGAAGTGCCGAGGCTCGCCGACCTCGTCAGGCAGCGCGCCGCAGCCTGACACGCCCCCTCGGGCCCGACGGCAATTCCCGGAAAGTTGCCCCTATTACTGCCACAGTTGACAATACGTTGAAAACAGTGCGAACAGTAACCATCTGCGATGCTTGGAGCGGTCCAAACCAGTGGAATCCAACACTAATCACAGAGAATCCTAGGGAGAAAGATGATGGGAACTTGCCGCATGACATCGGCTGAGGCGGCGTCTGCACCAATGGTCGTGATCAAGTTTTCGGACAGCCCTGTCAGTGAAGAACAAGACATGAGTGCTACCGATTTCTTCGATTACATGCTGGCTATGCACGCGATGCCCGACCAAGTCGAATTGCGAACTGCAGACAGCGGTTGGCCGGGATTGGTTCGTGACGCACGGAACATCCGAGGTTACTTTCAGAATGCAGCATCCAAGCTTTTCCCTGAATGAGCGAACAGGACAAGGAAGCTGAACATTCCCCGGCGAGTGAAGACGCTGATGAGGAAGCGTTAACTGGAGAAGTCACCATCCAGCTTCCAAAAGGAACGTCACCAGAGATAGCCAACATCATCACGCAGAGGATCAGCTTTTCAGGCCTCTTCCTCCGCCAAGCATGTTCGAGAAGTACGAAGAGGTTCTGCCGGGGTCTGCAGATAGAATATTGGGACTGGCGGAAAAGGAACAGAACATCAGAGACAGAGACAACCTGAAAATGCTTCGCAACGACGCGACCAAAGTGCACGGGAGCATCTTCATATCGCTGTCTTTGGTGATCGGGGCTTGCGTTTGTGCTTACCTTGGACAGCCGTGGCTTGGCGTCGTGCTCGGTGCGTCTGGCATGGTGTCTGGCATGGTGTCCGGCGTCGTGCCGAGTGTCATAAGAGTGTACTTTAAGTCGAGCGGCACTGAATGACTCGCGGCGTTCCCATGATCGATCCCAAGGTGGACCTGAAAGGCGCGACCCCGGAGAGTCTGGCCCGCGCCATTCTGCGAAATCGTCTACGTCCTGGCACCGGAGGAAAGACCGTTGCACGAAACGAGGTCGCGCAAGAGAAGGTTCCTGCCGACAAGGCGAGCGACGGTGTCGCGCATCTGGCAAAGCGTGTCTGAATTGCGAATGTTGTGCTTGCCCACGAATTCGTTGACGTAACGCTGCAGGTGCTTCGGGCTGATCTTGTGGAACGTGCCCTGGTGCGCCCGCTTCAGCATCGACCTGAAGCTCTCCATGCCGTTCGTGTGAACCTTGCCGTCAACGTATTCCCCGACCGAGTGATTAACGGAGTCATGGTCGAAATCTCCGGCCAGTCGGGCGCAGCTCTTGAGTTCGTCAGTGTAGACTGACGCTCCCTCGTCGACATGCTCGCGCACGAAAGCCTGCAGCGTGTTGGCCGTCGTGTCGTCAACGACTTCCGCCCGGACCTCGTTCGTGTCGCGGTCCTTCATGCCGACGACGGCGGTCATGTCGACCGGACCTCTGCCCTTGAGTTTCTTGCGCTTGGCGTGGGGCCTGTTCTCGCGCTTGCTGCCCATGTAGGTCTCGTCGACCTCGACCGGTCCGTCGAACCGGTCGTCGTCCTCGTGCGCCCAGGCTTCGCGAATGCGATGTAGCATGAACCATGCGATCGGCTGCGAGACGCCGATGTCGCGCTGGAGCTTCATCGATGACACAGACTTCAGGTTGGTCAGGCAAAGATAGATCGCGATCGCCCATTTGCGAAGCGGGATCTTAGACGCCTGCATAGCCGTCCCCGTCTTGACCGAGAAATAGGACCGTCAGTCGCTGCACCAGTACGGCATCTTCCTGTGACTGGCCTCGCAAGTGCGAATGCTACCGCACCTCGGGCAGTGACGTCTGGTCGGCCAGATGACGCTCTCGAACCACTCGGTCGCGGCTTCCTCGGTAGGGAACATGTCCATCATCTGGACCAGCGTCATTCCTTGGCGGTACGATTTTCAGGGTGCGTTATGGATCATCTTTTGTCTCCGTTTCCTGCATTATCATATAGGTACCGGAAATAGGTACCGGAAACAGCTTTGTCAATCTATCTTAATAATTCCCCTTGTTTCCGGCGTCTTTGACGAGATTGGCAGAACGCAACGGCCGGAAGATGCGGACCACGCGCCGCCTTGCCAGGTGGCGTGTCCGACCTTAGAGGTACTCTATAGCTTGCATCCCGGAGGAATCCGATGCTGAAGGGCCGGCGAATTCTCCTGATCATCGGCGGCGGAATCGCTGCTTACAAGTCCCTTGAACTGATCAGACGGCTCAGGGAACGCGGGGCGGCGGTGGTTCCGGTGCTGACGGAGACGGCTGAAGAGTTCGTGACGCCGCTGTCCGTGGCTGCGCTTGCAGGGCACCGTGTCTACCGCGACCTGTTCGACCTCACGGATGAATCGGAAATGGGGCACATCCAGCTGTCCCGCGCCGCCGACCTAGTTGTCGTCGCTCCGGCTACGGCCGGCATCCTGGCGCGCATGGCATCCGGAGCTGCAACGGATCTTGCCTCGACGCTGCTGCTCGCGACGGACAAGTGCGTGCTGGCGGCCCCGGCCATGAACGTGCGCATGTGGCAGCACCCGGCGACGCAGAGGAATCTCGCGACCTTGAAAGCGGACGGCATCCGTCTTGTAGGTCCGGTAGAAGGCGACATGGCGTGCGGCGAATACGGCCCCGGCCGGATGGCCGAACCGCGCGACATACTCTCGGCGGTCGAGGATTGGCTTCGGGAAGGTCCGCTCAAGGGACGGCATGTGGTTGTCACGTCTGGGCCGACCCATGAACCCATCGACCCGGTCCGATACATTGCCAACCGTTCATCCGGAATACAGGGGACGGCGATTGCCAATGCGCTGGCGGCCCAGGGTGCTAGGGTGAGTTTCGTGACGGGCCCGGCTTCCGCGCCGGCGCCTGACGGATGCGAGATCATTCGGGTCGAGAGCGCCCTGGAAATGAAGACGGCTGTCGAAGCCGCACTGCCCGCCGATGCGGCGATCATGGCTGCGGCTGTTGCCGACTGGCGGGTCGCGGCGCCATCGGCGTCCAAGATCAGCAAGTCGCGGGGCGGAGGCGGCCGTCGGGTGTTCGACCTGGACTTCGTCGAGAATCCCGACATCCTCGCGGCGGTCTCCGGTCTTGGCGAACTGCGCCCCCGCCTCGTGGTCGGCTTCGCCGCAGAGACCGAAGACGTCGTGGAACGCGCCGCCGGGAAACGCACCCGGAAGGGTTGCGACTGGATCGTCGCGAACAGCGTCGCGCCGGAAAGCGGAATTATGGGGGGCCGCGAGAACGAGGTCGTGCTGATCACCGGAAACGGAAGCGAAGTGTGGCCGAGGATGTCGAAAGAGGAAGTGGCGCGCCGGCTCGTCGCGCGACTGGCCGATGCCCTTGGACTTCAGGCATGAGCGAACTCACGATAAGGGTCGCGTACGCCGAAGGTGCGGACCGGTCGCTCGGCCTGCCGTCGCACGCGACCCGCGGCGCGTCGGGCATGGATTTGAGAGCGAACCTGGCGCCCGACGAGCGGACGGAAGGCGTGATCTTGCATCCGGGCGAATTCCGGCTGATTCCGAGCGGAGTTCGAGTTGCGGTGCCTGACGGTTTCGAGGCGCAGATCCGGCCGAGATCAGGGATCGCGGGGAAGCATGGCGTGTCCGTACTGAACAGCCCGGGCACGATAGATTCCGACTATCGTGGCGAGATCGGCGTCATCCTGATCAACAGCGGCCGCGAATTCTTTCGCGTGGCGCATGGCGAGCGGATCGCGCAGATCGTCTTTTCGCCCGTGGTCCGGTGCTGCCTTGTGCTCGAGGAGGACCTTGGGGACACGCAGCGCGGCGGCCGGGGATTCGGCTCGACCGGGCAGGAGTGAGGCGGAAGTCGCGATGCAGGAAAGTGCCGAAGCGAAACCGCGCGATCAATCCCTGCGCGCGCCCTCTACCGGAAGATCCGGAACGGGTTCCGGCGACTCGCCCATGGAGCCGCGCGAACTCCAGCGTTACGCCCGGCATATCGTCTTGCGTGAAGTCGGAGGCCCGGGCCAGAACCGGCTTCGGCGCTCCCGCGTCTTTGTGGCGGGCGCCGGCGGACTCGGTTCTCCCGTTCTCGAATACCTTGCGGCGGCGGGAGTCGGGGCCATCAGCATTGCCGACCACGACGTCGTCAGCCTGTCCAACCTGCAACGGCAGGTTCTGTTCGAGGAAAGCCAGGTCGGACTTCCGAAGGTGACGGCTGCGCGCGAGAGGCTGGCGCGCCTGAACCCCGACGTCCGCGTGCGTCCGCTTGAGGTGCGTCTCGACGAAGAAAACTGCACGCATCTCGTTCGCGGTCATGATCTGGTGCTCGACGGCACCGACAGTTTCGACGCGCGGCACATCATCAACGCGGCGGCGGTCGCGGCCGGAGTCCCGCTCGTTTCGGGCGCCATCAGCCAGTGGGAGGGGCAGTTGTCTGTATTCGATCCGGCGGACGGCGCCCCGTGCTACGCCTGCGTGTTTCCCGAGAAACCGGCCGAGGGACTGGCGCCGACCTGTGCCGAGGCAGGCGTCGTGGGTGCGCTGCCGGGAGTTCTTGGCGCAATGATGGCGGCCGAGGCGATCAAGTTGATTACCGCTGCGGGAAGCGTGCTCAAGGGCGAAATGCTGATCTACGATGCGCTGCACGCGGAAAGCAGGAAGATCCGGCTTTCGCGGCGCGGGGACTGCGCAGTTTGCGGCGGTTGAACGACCCGGGTAGCCAGGGCTTGCATCACGTGACGGAGGCCGCACTCGACGCGGCGCTTGACTGGGTGGCAGGAGCGCCGCCAGAGGGGCGCGCCGACATGCTCTGCCGCCGGCCCGGGTTTTCCATGCGGGAGTTCCCCGGGAGTCTCCGGTTCGACCCGGAGCGCGGCATCGAGAACGAGCGCTGGTTGACGCATCCCTGGCTGGTGCTCCAGGACGGCAGCCCCGATCCGAGAATACAGGTCAGCGTTCTTTCGAGGCGCGTGCTCGAACTGGTGTGGAGGGATCGTGCTCGAACCTTGCATCCCGGCGACACGGTCATAACCGACATGGATCTGTCGGTTGCCAACCTGCCTGCCGGGACGCGGCTTCGGGCGGGCAGTGCGGTTCTCGAGGTGTCCGACCTCTTCAACGACGCCTGCGCCAAGTGGAAGGCGAGATACGGTCCCGATGCGTACCATTGGGTCAAAAGGCCGGAATACAGACACCTGCGGCTGCGCGGCATACTCTGCAGAATAGCGGAAGCCGGGTGCGTTCGCTTAGGTGACGCACTCGAAAGGATCTGAAAGGACCTGGTTGCTGTCCGCAGGTTCGGGTGCCGGTCCGTTCAGCGGCGGCCGCCGTGAAATCCAAGATACCGGAAGGGCCTGTCCCTTCCAGAGCATCACCTTGAAGAACCAACTGCTGCCGGGTTGATTTGTCGCTCGACAGGCGTGCAGGAGATTCCGTCCATTCGCCGCGCGCGAGGAGCGACCCCGTGGCGGAAAATGGCTGGTCTGTTCAGTCGGCGGCCCGACAATGCGGGACGCCTGTTGTTGCGATTGCGTGAGCGATGCAGGCCCCGTCCGCCCGAACGCTATTGGGCGTGCCTCCAGCCTCGAGCCGGGCGGCGAGTTCCGCATTGATCTGGTCGCGCCAACCCTTCGAAACCCCGGGAACATAGGGCGGAGGCGGCGTCGCTTTGCCGTGCTCGCTCATGAAGCCGGCGACACCTCCGACAGGCGCTTCCTTGAACCGGACAACGGGAGCCGATGGCTTGCGTCCCGAAATCCTTCGGACCGGTGCCGCCTCGGACGTCGTTCGGTCTCCCTGCCGCCCGCCCACGTGCCGGCGCCCCGACCAGTTCGGCGGTCCGAAACTGCAAGGTCCGAGGGACCAGCTCAATTTCGAGATGAATTATGTCGGCGAGCGTTCAGCCCACCCGGCAAAAGTTTTCTCCAGAACCACGACGACGTAGTACAGAAGGATACCCAGGACCGCGAGCGCGATGAGCACGGCAAACATAAGCGGATAGTCCGCACTGATCTTGCCGCTGTCGAACAAATGGCCCAGTCCACGGCCATGCGGCTCAACGATTTCCATCAGGTTCGTGCCGATGAAGGCAAGCGTAACCGCGACCTTTAGAGCCCCGAAAAACTCTGGCAGCGTTTTCGGAAGCGCGATTTTCCAGAAAATCGTGAAGCGGGATGCGCCGAGCGAGGCGAGAATGTCGCGGTATTCCGGCTCAAGCGTGGACAATCCGATCGACACGGAAACGGCAATCGGAAAGAAGGAAATGAGGAACGCAATCAGAATCGTGTTCATGTCGTGCTGGCCGACGAACAGCAGGGCAATGATGGGGACGACCGTCGCCTTGGGTATTGCGTTGAAGCCGACAAGCAGCGGGTAAAGCGCATCCCGCATGGTCCGGTTCAGCCCCATGATCATGCCGAGAAGCACGCCGACGAATACGGACAGCACGAGCCCCGCCACTGTTCGCCACAGCGTTTCCCATCCGTATTCCAGGAAATGCCAGCGGAATTTCCAGAAGGCAGGTCCAAGATCCGACGGCGAGGCCATCTTGTAGTTCGGCCAGTCGTTCACCCACACCAATGCCTCCCAGAACAGGCCGAACACGACCAGCGCGATGATCGGCGCGAGACTGCGCCAGTTCATGCGCATTCCTCCCGCGGGTACCTGCCCTGTGCGATCTGTATCTGGTGCCTGAGTTCCCCGAGCATTTCCGTTACCTCTGGAGAGTAGAGGTGGGCGAGATCCCGTTCGCCCTTCCAGGGAACCTCCATCGTGTACTGCGTGACCGCAGGACGACCGGATAGCACGATCACCACGTCCGCTAGATAGATCGATTCCCGAAGGTCGTGCGTGATCATTACGCCGGTGAAGGGTTCCTCCGCCTTCACGCTGTGCATCGTCTGCCAGAGGTCTTCGCGCGTGAAGGCATCTAGCGCCCCGAATGGCTCGTCTAGAATGAGCACGTCAGGCTTGTGCACGATTGATCGGCAAAGCGATGCGCGCTGGCGCATGCCGCCCGAAAGTTCGCTCGGCCGCTTGTTCTCGAATCCCTCCAGGCCGACGAGAGACAGGAGCTGCATTGCACGCTCCTCTTTCTCCTGTCGCGGCATTCGCGGGGCCACCAGCTCGAGCGGCAATGTCACGTTCCGCAGGACGGAACGCCACTCCAGAAGCACCGGGTTCTGGAACGCCATTCCGACCGAGGACTTCGGGCCCGTTACCCGCTGCCCGTGCAGCCAGACCTCCCCCGCGTCCGGTTCGAGCAGGCCGGCGATCAGGCGCGTCAAGGTTGACTTGCCGCAGCCGGACGGACCGACCACCGCCACGAACCCTCCCTCGGGAACCTGCATGTCGACGCCATCGAGAACGGGCAGCTTTCCGCCACCCGTCTCATAGGTCAGTTTGACGTTCCTGATGTCGATCAGGGCATCCATACGAGGTTGGGCGGCTGCAGGCCGACTCTCCTCTGATCCCCTTGCCTGACCGCCGGCCGGAGAGGTCATTCCCATAGAAGTCGCCTCCCCGGCTGGCGCGCGCGGCATCTGCTGCCGCGCTCGGACCTTGCTACTGGAGCATTCTCATTTCGGCTGCAGGCAGATATGCGTCCGTGAAATAGAGCGATGCGTCCGGCTCGTTCTTGAACTCGTAGCTTTCAGCGATCTGCATCAGTGCCTTCTCCATGCGAGCAGGATCGACATCGCCGATTCCGTTGGCGCGCGTGTAGTCCGTGAGCACATTGGCGTCGATGGAGAGCTGGAGCCTGCGAGTCTCAAGCGCCGCATCCGCCGCGGGGTTCCGCTTCACCAGCGACTCGATGGCCTTCGCCGGATCGGCGATGGCGTCCTTCCATCCCTTCGCTACCGCGGTGATGAAGCCGGTTACGTTTTCCGGGTTCGCCGCGGCATAGTCGGTGTTGACAATGATCGCGTTCCCGTAGAGCGCGAGACCGTAATTTGCCATCAGTATGGTTGAAATGTCGTCCTCCGGCACGCCGAGGCGGACCAGATTCAGGAAGGACGAGAAGGAAAAGCCCGTGACGGCATCAACATTGCCCTCAGCGAGCATCGGTTCGCGTGTCGGGAAGCCAACGGGTTCGACGGTGATCTTGTCGACGTCGAGTTCGTTGGCGGTTGCGAAGGCTGGAAACTGGGCCCAGGCACCATCCGGCGGAGGTGCTCCGAGAATGCGGCCCTCGAGATCCTTCGGCACCGAGACGCCGAGGCTCTTGCGTCCGACGACGGCGAATGGAGGCTTGTCGTAGATCATCATGACCGCGATGACGGGCGCACCCTGGTTCTGGTCCAGGAACTTGACCAGAGAATTGATGTCGGCGAAGCCGATCGGGAAGGCGCCTGTGGCCACCTTGGGAATCGCGTCCAGAGAACCCTGGCCGGCGGAAATCTCGACGCTGAGGCCGGCGTCTCCAAAGTGACCATTGTCGATGGCGGCGAAATACGGTGCGGAGGGGCCTTCGAACTTCCAGTCAAGAGCGAATGGCATTTCTTCCTGCGCACTGGCAGACCCTGCCAGGGACACTGCGGCGGCTAGCGTGGCGAATGCAAGCTTGTTCATGGGCTGAGACCCCCTTCATTTCAGTTGCCGAAGTACAAATCCCATACCACCGTCTTTCCCGAGTCGCCGCAGATTGCGGGCAACAGTCATGGTTTGCGGCAGGTAGGTGCCAGTTTGGTGGTTACCCTACCGAAATCCGGTGTCAGCGCAAGGTTGTGCCGGCAATTCGTTCGAAAAAAATATGTGATGCGTGCATTCCCGTTGGGATCATGTTCAATGGACGGCTGGGGCTTCGCCGGTAGTCAACTCGGGCCACGCGTGGTTTTCGTGATTCATTCGAGCAGCCGCAATGTCCGAAACAGATCGGGACATGTCCCGTCCACTATCCTGACGGTGCGATTCGGGCGCTGCGCCCGCACAACTGGCAAGGATCGGATACATGCGTGCACTTGCGTGCTCTAGACGATAGGCTATAATTGAAGCTGCGTTTCGGTTCTCCTGCGACCGTCGCACGTTCTGTCGCCCCGTTGATGGGTTCGGGCCAGATTAGGTCGCATCGGGCACCGTTTTTCAGCAAGTTGATTGCCGTTTGGAGGACATGCCGTGGGCGAGAACAAAGATGCCGTGAATGAGTCCTTGGACAAGTCGAATCAGAGGGTCTCCAAGGCGGACGGTCGACCCGAGCGCATCAACAACAAGATCTACGAGCGCGAACTCTTCCGTCTTCAACTCGAGCTGGTCAAGCTGCAGGAGTGGGTCAAGGATCAGGGGTTGAAGGTCGTCGTGATCTTCGAAGGCCGCGACGCTGCAGGGAAAGGCGGCGTCATCAAGCGCATTACGCAGCACCTGAGCCCGCGCATCTGCCGGGTGGTTGCCCTCCCCGCGCCCACCGAGCGCGAAGCCACGCAGTGGTACTTCCAGCGCTACGTCGCACATCTGCCGGCGGCGGGCGAAATGGTTCTATTTGATCGGAGTTGGTACAACCGCGCCGGCGTCGAGCGGGTGATGGGATTCTGCACCGACAATGAATACCGTGAATTCATGCGGAGTTGCCCGGAGTTCGAGCGCATGCTCGTGCGCTCCGGGATAAAGCTCATCAAGTACTGGTTTTCGGTTTCGGACGAAGAACAGGAAAAGCGGTTTCTTGACCGGATCAAGCAGCCACACAAGCGCTGGAAGCTGAGCCCGATGGACCTTGAGTCGCGTACAAGGTGGGTCCAGTATTCGAGGGCCAAGGACGAGATGTTCGCGCACTGCGACATCAAGCAAGCACCATGGTTCGTCGTGAACGCGGACGTGAAAAAACATGCAAGACTCAACTGCATCCGGCACCTCCTCGGCCTGATGCCCTACGAGGATCTGACGCCGGAGCCGGTTCGTCTGCCGAAGCGCAAGGAAGCTGGCGGTTACGTGAGACCGCCGATGTCCGACCAGACATTCACCCCGGACTACTACCCTTGACCCGAGCAACTGACCGCGTTTCGCGGGCAGTTCGCACGCGCGGGCAATCTCGCTTGAATGCAATGTCGTAAACATCGAGTCCACCGCCTTTGCCGGAAGGAAGTTTCGGCTCAAAGCTGACATCCAAGACCTTGACGCCATCGGCGGGCCGTGTCCTCGCTCGGTGGGTTCGGTTTGCTGGGGGTCGGACGGCGGCATGAGCGACCGCTGGCGGGGCAGCTGCATCCCGAGGGCAGGAGGAGTCGCGGCCCAGAACGAGCGGGTCCGTGTGACGTGCGGTCGGCCCGAACTTGGCGAGGCGGGGCGGCAATGCCTTGAAACCGGGTGAACCCGGTGGCGCATCGCCGAATTCCGCGCCGCGATCTCGGCATCAACAACCTGTTCGCTGTCGCGTCGGCGCCATGCAGCGGCCTGTCCCGGACAACACTGAGAGCTTGATGCAAAAGTCCGATCCAAACACATTATGCTGTGTCATTTTCGGGAACTTGCGATCAACAAACGCAACATATGGCATTATGATTCAAACTCTGACATACCTAGGCGCGCAGGTTCCAGGTGGCTCTCGACGCGCATGCGGGCCAGCTCCCGCTGCTGCCGCTTTGCGATCCCGTCCCGAATCCGCTTCGGTGCCGAATTGGAACCCGAAATAGCGTCGAATGACGAATTCCCGGCAGTCCTCAAGGCAGCGGGACATGCTTCACGACTCGGTGAAAGTGCCATAGCGGACGTTACTGCAAACGCCGCGGCACCTTTCGTTTCACGTCTGCGCCCCGCCCCGCTGTGAAGCCGGCCACCTCGCGCGGACGGCTGACAGCGGGTTCGGGTTCCAGCGCCGCTGCGGAATGCGGACGAGCGCGCCAGCCGAAGGATTCGCGCGGGCGGCTCCGCTGAGAGTCAAAGCATGGACGGCACTATCTGGTCCGGAGGGCGGTGTCCGTCGTCAAAGGTCTTGATGTTGATGATGACCTTTTCTCCCATCTCGAGGCGCGCCTCCCGCGTTGCCGACGCCATGTGGGGCAGGAGCATCACGTTGTCGAGCCCGCGCAACCGCGGATTCACCTCTATACCATGTTCGAAGACGTCCAGACCGGCTCCGGCCAGTTCGCCAGCGCGAAGCATCCTGGTCAGAGCATTTTCGTCGATGACTTCTCCTCGGGAGGTATTGACGATGAAACTGGTTGGTTTCATGAGCCGAAGGCGTCGCGCGTTCATCAGGTGAAAGGTCGACGGCGTGTGCGGACAGTTGACTGACAGTACGTCCACCCGGGCGACCATCTGGTCGAGACTCTGCCAGTACGTTGCACCGAGATCGGCCTCTGTTTCCTCGCGGAGGCGCTTCCGATTATGGTAGTGGATCCTGAGCCCGAATGCGAGCGCGCGCCGCGCAACCGCCTGTCCGACCCGTCCCATGCCAAGTATTCCGAGTCGCTTTCCGCCCACCCGGGCTCCCTGGAAGGCGCCGGGAGACCATCCCCGCCAGTCGCCGGACTGCATGTGCAGCGATCCTTCGCGGACGCGGCGCATGACGGCCAGGATAAGCGTCATGGCGATATCGGCCGTGTCTTCCGCAAGCACGTCGGGCGTGTTTGTCACCATGATGCCGCGTTGCCGCGCCGTCTGGACATCGATGTGGTCGAAACCGGCGCCGTAGTTTGCGATCAGCCGCAATCGCTCGCCGGCCTGAGCGAGAATCGCTGCGTCGATGTTGTCGTTCAGGGTCGGCACAAGCACGTCGGCGTGCCGCACGGCGGCGGCCAGCTGGTCTCGGGTGAACAGCGCGTCACTGGCGTTCTTCTCCACGTCGAACAGTTCGCCGAGCCGCGATTCCACGGCGTCCGGCAATCTGCGCGTCAGAACAACCCTCAATTTGGGTTTTCTCATCAACTGTCATCCGCTGCTTTATCTGCCCGCGCCATTCTGGCAAGAAATCCCGAAAATGAGCAAGGCGAAAGAGAGAGAGTTCCCGTGAATTCCGGTGTTCCGACTTGAAGAAAGGGCGCAAGTTCCCGGCGCTGTCGGGGTGGGCGTTGATCCTGGTGCTGGTCGCTGCGATGTCGCTGCCGGCGCGCGCCTCGGGCGTCGGGCCTGTTACCGGTTTCGCGCTTCCACGGTTCGTGTCCATGAAGACGAAGGCGGGATATGTTCGTCGCGGGCCGGGATTCTCGTACAAGATCGACTGGGTCCTCAACCACATCAACACGCCTTTGAAGATTACTGCCGAACACGGATACTGGCGGCGGGTCGAGGACGAGGACGGGCAGGGGGGCTGGATGCACTATCGCCTGCTGTCAGGCGTCCGTACCGTGGTCGTGCGCGTGGGCGACACGCCCATTCGCGCGTATCCGAGCAATACATCCGAGATCGTTGCGCTTGCCGAAAAGGGCGTGATTTCCCGACTTGGGGATTGCAAGCTCGACTGGTGCAGGGTTTCCGGCGACGGTTACAGGGGATGGGTCGAAAAGGAGCAAGTCTTCGGAGTCTTCGACGACGAAATTCGCGAGTGACCGGACGTGGGCGTCTTCCGGTTCGGGTTCGACGAAGCCCTCGACAGTGGAGGCGATCAAATTTCGACCGCTTCACAGCGATTGCGGCATCCGCGTCAACTCCACTGTCATGGGCTGGGGACAATCGTACCCGGCACGACATGTCAAACCGACCCTGGCTCGCGACTGAATCCCGCAGGCCGCAAAGTCCGCCCGCGAGAAACGCATCGGGACCAGTCTATGCCTCTAGCGGTGCCTGGAGGCCGGCAAGGCGGTTTCGCACCCTCGGATGATCCGGAATGTTGGCAGCCTGATCGTGAATTTTTGTTGATCCGCTTGGTGCTGCCCGGCAGCCGAAAGGGTTGCGCTGCCATTGTCGTTGGGATTCGTGATCTATATCGCAGCCTTGGCTTCGCGCTTTCACAGTCGATCGCCAGCCAGACACGCGCTGCTCCGGGAACCAGGATCATTGCCGCCAAAACGCAGTTGATTTCACCCTTTCCAGTTTCTGCGTGGGAAATCCGCCTCCAATCCCAATGTCGAAACCGCCCGACTTCGGGTGTAAATGGGAAAACCACCAAAATGAGAACTTGTGGATGGAGCCAAGCGATTCCAGGCGTTTTGCGCGTTCCGTGTTTAGGGTAGTGTTGCCTGAATGCGAGTGAAACAATGATCTGCTCCAGTTTGGTTGAACGCCTTCTTCTCGGTGAAGATTCAACATTGGCGCTCAAGTGCGTCGATGTCGCGCGCAAGCGTGTCAGAAGCCCGGACCCGGATGATTTCGCCGATGAACTTGCAGCGATGGCGAACGGACGAGGCGGTACGGTGCTTCTGGGGGTAGACAGCCGAAGTCGGGAAGTGCTTGGCATTGCCTTGGATGACTTGGACACTGTCGAACGATGGGTACGCAAGGTCTGCAATGATTCCGTGAAGCCGGTTCTCGACGCCGACATTCGCACATTGACTATGCAGGATGCGTCCAGCCAATCGGTTCCAATCATCCGAATTGACCTCGCTCGAAGCCTCTTTGTCCACGAAAGCCCTGGCGGGCACTTCCGGAGGGTTGGGAGTTCGAAGCGCGAAATCGCCCCCGATGTGCTTGTCAGGTTGTTTCAAGAGCGTAGTTTCGGCCGCCAAGTTCGGTTTGATGAAACCGTTGTGTCAGGGACTGCGCGATCTGACCTGAACTACGCGCTAGCGCGGAGGTTTATTCAAGCCAGCCCAACGGAAGACACATTGCGCAAGCTTCGGGTATTGGCAAGGGACGACGACGAGGTCGATCGACTTACAATTGCGGGGGTGCTTCTTTGCACGTCTGCGCCGCAACGATGGCTCACGCATGCGTACATTCAGGCAGTCAGCTACGCCGGAGAACGCTTGGATTCTGATTGCCAGACAGATGCGCGCGACATCATGGGTCCGCTTGATGAGCAGGTGTCCGGAGCCCTGAATTTTGTGATGCGAAATATGTTTGTACGTTCCACAAAACACGCTTCAAGGTCAGATCGCCCGCAGTTCAGCGAGCGGGCGGTTTTTGAAGCGCTTGTGAATGCCGTCGCCCATCGCGACTACTCGATGGCAGGCGCACGGATTCGATTGCAACTGTTTGCTGATCGTCTCGAACTCCTTGTGCCTGGCCGCCTTGCAGGCACCTTGACCCCCGACAGCCTTCACTTGAGACAGTCGAAATGAGCTCATCGTGTCCTTGCTGGCGCGTTGCTCCGCCCCAACAGGTTTGGACCGCACGTGCTTGATGGACACGCGTGGCGACGGTGTGCCGATCATACGTTCCGAATGCAAACGCCTTTCTGGTTGCCTGCCTGAGTATGAGTTGCTCGACACGAACGAACTGCAGCTGGTCATCCGAGCGGCAGGGTGACCGGTGGACATGCGTGAGATGCAAGAACGGAAAACTCGTCAGGCTCAGTTGAGGATTTGTCTTGCGACGGGTCAATTCGGACGAATTGACCAGATACTCCTCGATTCTGGGCGGCACCCCCGACAGCCTTCACTTGAGACAGTCCTGGATTCGAATCGAAATGAGCTCATCGTGTCCTTGCTGGCGCGTTGCTCCGCCCCAACAGGTTTGGACCGCACGTGCTTGATGGACACGCGTGGCGACGGTGTGCCGATCATACGTTCCGAATGCAAACGCCTTTCTGGTTGCCTGCCTGAGTATTCGAGTTGCTCGACACGAAGGCGAACTGCAGCTGGTCATCCGAGCGGCTGAGGGTGACCGGTGGACATGCGTGAGATGCAAGAACGGAAAACTCGTCAGGCTCAGTTGCATGAATGCCGATTTGTCGGGTTGCGACGTGGTCAATTCGGACGAATTGACCAGATGACTCCTCGATTCTGGGCGGCACATGCGACAGGAAACATGCGACAGGAATCGAGAAATCCGTCTTTCTTGCCAATTCTCGACATCTCGAAGCCGATGCGCTGCTCGCTGGTCAAGCGGGCGCTTGGCAAAGGAGGAGGCTGGATTCGAATCGTGCGTAGCCGTCCCATTCAACCATCCATGAGCGTAAACTCGCGTAAGGGAGCGGTCCACAAGTTCTCGACGTCATTGACGTGTCATTGACAGGGTTGATGCCGAAGGGCGTGAGGTCGAAGAACTGGCTGCGAGACCCGGAAACGCGTTGGGTAAGGTTTGGGTCCAGCTCACCCGCGGTGCTCTCGTCATTCGCCGAGCCCGCCAGGCCGCAATGGGTAGATGACAACGGCGCCCTTAGCGGCTGCAACGGCAGGACTCGGTTGGATTCCGATAGCGGCGCATTCACTTCGTTGCGTTCGGTCCTTGCAAATGATCTCGCGCTTAGGGTGATTGCACTTGGCGAAGCGTCGGACGGCGGGCGCGGGACCGGTTTGTCCATGCAGCAACAACCGCCGGAACTGTGCGCTTCGGGTCGCCAATCCAATCAACGAGAGGCATTCGTTTTGGACGTTTGACGAAAAGGGTCAGATAGAGCAATGCAATCTCTCAATCAGTCTTGGCCAAGAGCACCAATGCGCCATTTGTACGGTAGCTGTGGCAATCATCGAGCCTGAAGGGCCATATCCATGAACAGGCACGTGAACATGATCCTTACGATTGGTCACTCCAATCATCCGATGGAGATGTTTCTTGGTCTCCTGGCCCGTCACCGCGTGATCGCCCTCGCCGATGTGCGTTCGTCGCCGTACAGTCGTTTCAATCCTCAATTCAATCGAGAACAACTCCACAAATCGCTTCGGTTGTCGGGCATCAGTTACGTATTTCTCGGTCGCGAGCTGGGCGGACGATCAGACGATCCATTCGTTCACGAAAACGGCCGTATCCGCTATGATCAGCTCGCGCGCACGGAGGGTTTTCGCAACGGGTTGGAAAGGCTTCTGCGTGGTGCGGCGCGGTTTCGCGTTGCAATTATGTGCTCAGAAATGGAGCCGCTTAAATGCCACCGGACGCTCTTGGTCGGACATGAACTTGACAAGCGTGGCATAGACGTTGGCCACATATTGGCTGATGGGCGGTTGGAAATGCACGCCGCCGCAATGTCCCGACTGCTCGCTGAATTCAAACTTGACACCGAGTACGACTTGTTCATGCCTGACGCACCACGCGGCGAACTGATCGCCGAAGCGATTGCTCGTCAGTCGGCGCGATTTGGGCATGCCAGAGAGCATAGCTCCGACAAAATGGAGAAAAGACGATAATGAAGATCGCAACGATTGGCTTCACGAAAAAGTCTGCAAGTCGGTTTTTCGAACTGCTGCGCAGTTCCGGCGTCGCGCGCATTGTCGATGTAAGGCTCAACAATGCATCGCAGCTTGCCGGATTTGCAAAGAAGGATGACCTAGCCTGGTTCGCGCGGGAACTTTGCGGACTCGATTATGTACATGAGCCGGCCTTCGCTCCGACGAAGGCGTTGTTGAACGATTATCGAAACGGACGAATTACGTGGGACGCCTACGAGAAACGATTTCTCGATCTGATGAAGGAGCGGAGCATTGAGTCGACCGTCTCGAGGGAACTCGTGAGCAATGGCTGCTTGCTTTGCAGCGAAGATCAGCCGCACAATTGCCATCGAAGGCTTGTGGCGGAATACTTGAGTGATCGTTGGGGTGGTCTCGAGATCGATCACCTGGGGACGTCGTCACCGTGATCTTGAAGGTCTGAGACATCGTAACTTCAATGCCGGCAGGCTGTTGTCGGCGTCATGACCTTGCTTCGGGCTTCGGTGCGGCGTCTTGCCGCCGTGGCCTTCTTCTGCATTCAGTTTCTGGCGTGTTCGAACCGGCGCCCCCGATTCGGTCCCCGACCGGAATTTCCGGGAGAGAACCTCCATTTCAAGTCGCTTGAACCGAATGCGCGTTCAGGCTGTGCGCACGACCACGGATCCCAATTTCGCCGCCGCCTCGACCGCTTCATGCGCGGCGGCCGCGTTCGGCAGCGAATGAGTTTCGGCCACGGAATGCGTGAGCCGGTTGCCAGCCAGCATTGCCGTGAGACCCTCGACGGATTCCCGGCGAACGTCATCGGCAAGAAGGTACACCAGGACCATGCGCAACGTGACATCGCGAAACATCAGTGAATAGAAGGGAAGGGTCGGCGTCATTGCCGCCGCCGACCCGTATGCGGCGATCACGCCGTTCGGACGAATGATTCTTTCTATCACGGGAAGGTTTCCGCCGAATTCGAGCTCCACGATCCGGTCCACGCCGCCCGTGAGGTCCATTACCGCTTCGGCTACGTCGTCGGTCTTGTAGTTCAGCACGTGGTGCGCACCTGCACGACTTGCGTAGTCGGCCTTCGCGGGACCGCTCACCGTGGTGATGACCGTGGCGCCGCCTGCTGCCGCCATCTGGATGGCATAGCGCGCGACGGAGCCGGCGCCGCCGGTAACCAGAACCGTCTTGTGCTCGACCGGGCCGTCGGCGAATACGCACCTGTACGCGGTCAGGGCGGGGATTCCGAGACAGGCGCCTTCCGCAAAGCCGGTCGTTTCCGGAAGCGGTACCGCCTGAATCTCCGGCACGGCGATGAACTCCGCGCAGGTGCCCCACGGCCTTTGCCACTGTCCGTTCCAGATCCACACGCGTTCGCCCACGCGGTTCGCGTCGACGCCATCCCCGACCGACTCGATAGTGCCGGCTCCGTCAGAATGCGGGATAATGCGCCCGAAACCCATGGCGCGTGCGCCGGCGCGCAGCTTCACGTCCGAGGGGTTGCAACCGGAAGCGCGAACCCTGACGAGGACCTCACCAGGATCCGGGTCGGGCGTGGCGGCATCCCCGTAGACGAGGACATTCCGCGCCGGCCCCTGCGATTCATACCAGACCGCCTTCATGCCGGCGCATTCCCTGAATTTGGCCCGTCAGCGAATCCTCGCTTCCTGAGCAAGGCATCGACATCCGGAAGCCTGCCGCGGAATCTCCTGTAGAGTACCTCCGGTTCCTCGCTCGAGCCTGCAGAGAGAACGTGGTCGTGCAGCCGCACCGCGGTGTCAGCGTCGAATGCGTCTCCTGTTTCCTCGAAAGCCGCAAAGGCATCAGCGTCCAGGACTTCGGACCACATGTAGGAATAGTATCCGCTGGCGTAACCGCCCCCCTGAAATACATGCGCGAAATGGGGTGATGCATGGCGCATGGAGATCGCCTTCGGCATTCCGATTTCCCTGAGGACGGCAGCTTCCTTCTCCATCGGATCGGTCGGCGCGGGGCCGTCGTGGAAGGCGATGTCGACGAGCGCGGAAGCGATGAACTCGACTGACCTGAAGCCCTGGTCGAAGTTTTCGGCGGCGATCAGCCGCTTCACGAGTTCGGCCGGAATCGCGGCCCCCGTTTCGGCGTGGCGGGCGAATCTTTCGAGAACCTCGGGGACGAGGAACCAGTGTTCGAAGAGCTGGCTCGGCAATTCCACGAAGTCGAGCGCGACGTTTGTGCCGGAAATGAACGCATGCGTCACGTCGGACAGCATGCTGTGAAGCGCGTGCCCGAATTCGTGGAATAGCGTCCGCGCGTCGTCCACCGTCAGCACGCATGGTTCCCCGTCGCTCGGCTTCGCAAAGTTGCACACGTTTATCACGATGGGACGGACTTCGCCGTCGAGGTTCGATTGCGGCCGAAACCGCGAACACCAGGCTCCCGACCGCTTCGACGGCCTCGCGAAATAGTCGCCGATGAATACTGCAAGGTGCCGTCCGTCCCTGCGGACGTCCCAAGCCCGGGCGTCCGGATGGTGAAGCGTGACATCAAGCGGCGCGAAGGTCAGGCCGAACAGGCGGTTTGCGGAGTAGAAGGCGGCTTCGATCATCCGGTCGAGCTGCAGGTACGGCTTCACGTCCGCCTCGTCGAGATCGTGGTCCCGTTTCCGCAGCATCTCGCCGTAATGGTGCCAGTCCCAGGCCATCAACTCGCCCTTCTCGCCACGGCTGCGCATGATGTCGACTCGCTTCAGTGCGTCGCGGGAGGCGGCCTCCAGCGCCGGCTTCCAGACCGCCGTGAGCAGGTCGCGGACGGCGGAAGGGGTCTTCGCCATCTCCGGCTCCAGGCGGTATGCCGCGAAGCTCTCGTAACCAAGCAGCCGGGCACGCTCCTCGCGGAGGGAGAGCGTCTCGCGGACAATCTCGCGATTGTCTGTCGCGCCGCCGTTTCGACCGCGCGAGACCCAGGCGCGGTATGCCGCCTCGCGCAGGTCGCGGCGCGGAGAATACTGGAGGAACGGAACGATGAGCGACCTTGAGAGCGTGATGGCATACCCTGCATCCCCCCTCTCGCGCGCTGCGCCCGCGGCGGCCGACTTCACGAACCCGGGACAGCCGTCGAGGTCTTCTTCGGACAGTCGCATTACCCAGTTGCGTTCATCTTCATGCAGGTTCTGGCCGAAAGCCGTTCCAAGCTCCGCAAGCCTTTTCATGATTTCGGCCAGGCGATCTCTCGCCTCGCCGTCGAGAGCGGCGCCGGCACGGACGAACATCCGGTGATAGAGCTCGAGAACGCGCAGTTGTTCACGGTCAAGTCGGAGTTCGCCCCGGTTGTCGTAGAGCGTCCGCACCCTCGCGAAAAGCGCCGGATCGGTCAGCGTTTCGGTGTTGAATGCAGCAAGCTTCGGAGACAGCTCGCGCTGCAGCTCCTCCATCTCTTCGTTGTTGTCGGTGCCGGCAAGGTTCCAGAACACGCCGCCGATTCGGTCGAGGAGGCGGTCGGCGAGTTCCATGGCCCCGATCGTGTTCTGAAAACTGGGCGCATCGGCGTTGTCGGCGATCTTCCTTATGTCCTCCTCGCTTGTTTCAGGGCGGCTTCGTAGGCCGGAAGGAAGTGGCGCGTGCCGATTTCATCGAAGGTGGAAGTCCGAACGGTCGGTCCCAATCCGAAGCCAGCAGTGGATTTCCGTTCATCGACTTCGCCTTTCCAGTTGAGTCCGCACTGCGAATCGGACAGCGGGCCACCCGCCGATGGCAGTCGGCCATGCCACAACCCGCGGGCCGTGTGGAGATGAATTGCGAAGTTTTTTGGACTTGACCAATCCGGGCCCTGTCACCGCCCCATACCCGGGCGATGCGCGCCGCCCGTGTTCCGGCGCAGCTCCCGAATCTCGGAGCTGTAAGCAAGGCTGCGAACCGGAAGCCGAACTTCGGCCCGGCCTCGAAAGGGCAAGGTGCCGGCACGGGCTGCACTCCGCGGACGCACGGACTCGTACGGCCATGGCCGGCTCCATCGGTTGATTTCCGTGACAGAGGTTGCGTTGACGGGGCGCACGGACTTCGCCGTGGACAAATCCGACCATCCTGCGCAACCTTCAGTCGTGCCGAGGTCGGGTCGCTTTCGACGTCGGCGGGCAAGCGGTATTCCGTGTCTTCCGTGTCTGGCGGGCCCGGAACGCACTCCGTCCACGCTTTCCCGACGCCGGCCCGGATCTGGACGAACCCCGACGCGGAACAGGTCGGATACCATGGAGGACGAGAGTATGGCACGGCGGAACCACGCGGCAGGCATGAGGACTACGGCGATTCACGCAGGGGAACGGCCGGGTCCGGCGACGCGGGACGCCGCCCCGGCGCTTCACATGTCGTCAACGTACAAGGTCGAAGAAGCCGCCGGGTTTTCGGCGCACGGGCTCTCTGACGACAGCCCGTATCTCTACGGCCGCTGGGGCAATCCGACGGTAGACATGCTCGGGCGCAAGATCGCAGCGCTCGAAGGAGCGGAAGACTGCGCGTGCTTCGCCTCCGGCATGGGTGCGGCTTCGGCGATATTCCTGACCTTCCTGTCGGCAGGAGATCACGCGGTCGTGTCGGACGTGACATACGCCGGCGTCGCCGAACTGGCGCGCGACACGCTGACACGACTCGGTGTCGAGGTGACCTTCGTCGACACGTCGGATCTCGACGCGCTTGCGAATGCGCTTCGCCCTGCCACCCGGCTTGTCCATGTCGAATCCCCGGCGAACCCGATCATGCGTCTGACCGACCTGCGCGCCGTGGCCGACCTCGCCCATGCGGTTGGCGCCATCGTTTCATGCGATTCCACCTACCAGACCCCCGTGTCCACGCGGCCGCGCGATCATGGCGTCGACCTCGTCATGCACTCGGTCACCAAGTACATCGGCGGCCACGGCGATGCGATCGGCGGCGCGGTGGCCGGGTCGCGCGAACTCGTCGCCAGGCTGCGAACCGAGGCCTGCATTCACCACGGCGGGGTCATGTCGCCATTCAATGCGTGGCTCGTGGCGCGCGGCGCCGCGACTCTTCCCATCCGGATGAGCTGCCACCAGGAAAACGCCCTTGCCATTGCCAGGTGGCTCGAAGCGCATCCCACGGTGACGCGCGTATTCTATCCCGGACTCGAGAGCCACCCCCAGCACGCTTTGGCGCGCCGTCAGATGGAGAACTTCGGCGGCATGCTGACGTTCCAGGTCGGCGACCGGCAAGCGGGCGACCGCATCGCGGAATCGATGATGAAGGCGTTCGAGGTCATCCACTACGCGGTTTCACTGGGGCACCATCGCAGCCTCGTGTTCTGGCTGCCGACGGACGATCTCAACGAGAGCAGCTTCAGGCTCCAGGGCGCGCAGCTGGACGCGTACCGGGCTTTTGCGGGAGACGGCATTTTCCGGTTCTCCGTGGGACTGGAGGATCCCGGGGACCTCATCGCCGACCTCGAAACCGTTCTCGGCTAGCGCCGGGCGCTGCCTGCGCAAGCGTCCGTTCCGGATGCCATGCGCAAGCGCAGGTCGGCATCGGCGCATATTCCGCCGCCCGCGAGCGTTTACTTTCTCCTTGAATCTGCGAATAGATGCGAAACCAGCCCTCGAACCCGGTTCCGGATGCTATCATGAAAACACATGTCAGAGCCTGCGTCGTCGGCGGCGGCGCCGTCGGCACGTCAATCGCCTATCATCTCGCGCGGGCGGGCTGGAGCGATGTCGCGCTCCTCGAAAGGGACGAATTGACGTCCGGCTCGACCTGGCATGCCGCCGGTCTGCTGCCGCTCTTCAACATGTCCTACGCGACGAGCCACATTCACGACTATTCCGTCAAATTCTACAAGGCGCTCGAGGGGGAAACCGGCCTTGATCCGGGATTCTACGTGGTCGGCAACCTGCGCATGGCGCGGACGGATGACCGGATGGACGAGTTCATGCTGTATGCGTCGACGGCCGAAACCGTCGGCATTCCCTACGAATGGCTGTCGCCGGGCGACATCGCGGAACGCTGGCCGCTGGTCAGGACAGGCGATCTGAAGGGTGCGATCTTCCATCCGACCGACGGCTACATCAACCCGGCGGACGTGACCCAGGCCATGGCCAAGGGTGCGCGTCAGCGCGGCGTGGACATCCATCGAAAGACGCAGGTCGACAGTCTCGAGTGGACAGGCAGCGAGTGGATCGTGCGCGGCTCGCGCATGGCCGACAAGGGCGGCAACCTGGTCGCCGGCGAGGACAAGTTCGAAGTCCGGGCTGAACATGTAATCACTGCCACGGGCAACCATGCCCAGCGCACGGCGCATCTGCTCGGCATCAGGATTCCTGCAATCCCGGTCGAACACCAGTACATCGTCACCGAAGCTGATGCTGCGCTTGTCGAATTCAGGGAAGCGCACCCCGAGCATCCGGTCCTCAGGGACGCCGACGCCAAGTGGTACGTGCGCGAGGAACGCGGGGGGTGGATTCTCGGACCATACGAGCGGGGCGCCCCCGCCCGATTCGAATACAGGGTGCCCGAGAGCTTCCGGGCTGATCTCTTTCCTCTCGACCTCGACCGGATCGAGGCGGAGTACATGTCGATGATCCACAGGATTCCGTCCACCGAGACGGTCGGCCTCAAGGACGATTTCAACGGACCGATCTGCTACACGCCGGACGGCAACCCCCTCGTCGGCCCGGCTCCGGGGCTCAGGAACATGTGGCTGGCGGAAGGATTCAGCTTCGGAATCACCGCCGCGGGGGGCGTCGGCCACTACTTGGCCCAGATGATCGTCGAGGGTGAGGCGGAGATCGACATGGCGAGCCTCGATCCGAAACGCTACGGAAGCTGGATGACGACGGAATATGCGGCCCGCAAGAACGAGGAGTGCTACGAACACGTCTACATCCTGCATCATCCGGACGAGGAACGGGAGGCCTGCCGGCCGCTTCGGACGGCGCCGTGCCATGACCGGATGCGGGCGCGGGGCGCCCAGTTCGGCGCTGTTAACGGCTGGGAGCGGCCGAACTACTTCGCGCCGGAGGGATTCGACGACCGCGCGTCACGAAGCTTTCGGCGCGGCGGCTGGTGGCAATACGCCGTCGAGGAGGCCCGCGCGATTCGCGAGGGCGTCGGCATGATCGATGCGACCGCGTTCGCCAAGCACGTGGTTCGCGGATCCGGAGCGACCGCATTCCTGGACTGGTTCACCTGCAACCGGCTGCCCGCGGTCGGACGCATGAACCTGACGTACGCGCTGACCCCGGCAGGGACCACCCGCACCGAATACACGGTGATCCGGCCGAAGGAGAACGAGTACTACCTGGTGTCGGCCGGCGCCTGGGCGGACTATGACGGCGACTACCTCCGGAAAAGCGCGGAAGACGCGGAAGACAGGTTCGGTCGGATCGAGATCCAGGACGTGACCTCGCAGTGGGGAGTCTTCGCCGTCGCCGGCCCGAAGTCCCGGGACCTGCTCCGCAAGGTCATCTGCGACGAGGATCCGGCGTCGGCGCTCTCGAACCGGCGCTTCCCATGGCTCTCGGCGCGCAGGGTCGAGTTCGGCATGTGCCCGCTCCTGGGCGTACGGGTCTCCTACACCGGGGAACTCGGATGGGAGCTCCACCATCCCGCCGAAATGCAGAACTACCTGTTCGACCTTATCATGGATGCGGGAGAGTCGGTCGGACTCGGGCTTGTCGGCGCGCGTGCGCAGAACTGGCTGAGGCAGGAAAAGAGCTACAGGGCGTTCGGGACCGAACTCGGCCGGGATGCGACGCCGCTCGAAGCCGATCTCGGCAGGTTCGTGGACCTGACGAAGGACTTTCTGGGCAAGTCCGCCATGGTGGACACGGGGGTGCGGTTCAAGTGCGTGACCTGCCTCGTCGACGGCCCTGACGACATGGACCCGTGGGGCCGGGAAGCGCTCTACGATGCCGGCGGGAATCGCGTCGGCCGCCTGACCTCGGGCGGATACTCCGTGCATTTCGGCCGCTCGATCGGCATGGGCTACGTGACTCCCGATGCGGCTCATCCTGGCCGGGAACTGAAGATCCGCATGCAGAACCGGTTGTGGGAAGCGGAAGTGGTTGCCGAGAGCCCGTATGATCCCCGGCACGCGCGGATTCGGGCGGACGGGTAGCCGCGCCGCGCTTCCTCAGGACGATCCGAACATCTCGAGCGCCCTGCGAAACACGGCGGCATCCACGTTGCCGCCCGTAGCCACGGCGATCACCTCTTCGCCCGGGATCTCCTCTCCGTGGAACAGGGCCGCGGCGAGCGCCGCCGCGCCGCCCGGCTCGACGACGATCTTCAGGCAGGAAAACGCGACCGCCATGGCGTGAAGGCACTCCAGCTCGCTGACCACTATTCCGGGTCCCGAAAGCCGCTGCATGATCGGAAAGGTAAGCGCCCCCGGCGACTCGGTCATGATCGCGTCGCAGAGGGAACCCGTCGAGCGCTCGTTGGCTTCGATCCTTCCGGAGGCCAGCGACCTCGACACGTCGTCGAAGCCCTCCGGTTCGCAGGGCCGGGTCCGAAGTTCCAGCGCCGCCTCTGCCAGCGCGAGCGCGATACCGGACGTAAGGCCGCCGCCGCCGCAGCTGACGAGAACGTCGCAGCGACCGGCGCCGGCCAGCGCGGACTGCTCGGCGATTTCCAGCCCGACGGTGCCCTGGCCCGCGATGACGAACGGGTCGTCGAACGGGCGAACCAGCGTCATGCCGCGGCCCTCGTTGACCCGGGCCACAACGTCTTCGCGGTTTTCCGCCGCGCGGTCGTATAGAACGACCTCGGCGTCATGCGCGCGGGTATTCCGGATCTTCACCTCCGGCGCGTCCGAGGGCATGACAATGCACGCAGGGATCCTGCGGCGCTGCGCGGCAAGCGCGATGCCCTGCGCGTGATTCCCGGACGAGAAGGCGATGACCCCCCGAGACGCAGCCTCCGGGTCCAGCGCCGTCACTGCCGAGAAAGCGCCGCGGAACTTGAAGGATCCCGTGTGCTGGAGGCACTCAGCCTTCACGTGCACGCGCCGGCCGGCCAACCCGTCGAGGACGGGCGACGAAAGCAACGGCGTTCTTCTCGCATGACCCGCAAGCCGTCCGGCGGCCGCCCGGATTCTCCCGATGTCGCTCACTGGAGCTGCTGCAGCCAGCGACGGATCGCGGCGACGCTTTCCGGCTCGTCGAGGAAGGGGCAGTGGCCGCGGTCCGGAATCTCCGCGTAGATCATGTCCGGTCGCCGGCGACGCATCTCGGCTGCGGTGCCGGCCGAAAGAAGGCCGGAGTTTTCGCCCCGCAGCAGCGCCAGCGGCAGCCCCTCGAGCGCGTCGAAAAACGGCCAGGCGTCCAGGGAGTGCCTCGTCTGTTCCAGAACGGCATCGCGCAGCTTGGGGTCGTAATTGAGCCGGAAACCGGAAGCGGTGTCGATGACGCTGTTCGCTGTCAGGAACTCCCACCGCTCCCGCGGCACGCCGACGAACCCTGGAGTGCGGTCGGCCATGGCTTGCGCAAGTTCCTCGATCGATGTCTCCTGCGGCTGCTTCCCGAGGAACCCGAGGATGTTTTCCCGGCCTTCGGATTCCAGCACCGGTCCAATGTCGTTTAGAGCGACGCCTGCAAGGCGATGCCTGTTCGTTGCAGCGAGATACATGGCGACGATGCCGCCCCGCGAGGTGCCGAGGATCGCGGCACGGGAAATGTCGAGGTGGTCCAGGAGTTCCAGGGCGTCCCGCGCCTCGACGGGGACGGCGTAGTTGCGGAAGTTTCCGTCCCGTCCGGACCGGCCCCTTCCGCGAAACGCCATGCGGATCAGCCGCACGTCGCGGAGATGCGGCGCAACGTGATCGAAGTCCGTTTCGTTCCGGGTCAGGCCGGGCAGGCAGAGTACGGGAAGCGCGGTCCGGTCTCCTTCGTCAAGAAAAAAGATCTCGAGCCCGTCGGATGTCGTGAATGCCGCCATCAGAGCGACCGCGCGAGTCCGGGAACGTCCGAGAGGTCCGCGAGCACATGGGCGGGTTGCCAGGGCAGCCGGTCCAGGGGCTCTCCGGCGCGGTTGACCCAGACGGACCGGAAGCCGAATCCCGCGCCTGCCGCCGCATCCCAGCCGTTCGACGAGACGAAGAGAACGTTGGCGGGCTTCGCGTTCAGCCGCTTCTCCACCAGTTCGTAGACAGAAGCATGCGGCTTGAAGACGCCGACGCTCTCGACGCTCAGAATGTCGTCTAGCAGTTCCTCTATTCCCGCCGATCTCACGGCGCCCAGAAGCATGTCCGGCGAACCGTTCGAGAGTATCGCGGTCGCAAGGCCCGCCGTCCGGAGTTCGGCAAGTACCCGCGCCACCTCGTCGTATGCGCCAAGCTCCCAGTAGAGGGCCAGCAGCCGTTCCCGCAATTCCGGATCGCCTTCGACTCCGGACGCCTCGAGCGCCCAGTCGAGGGCCTCCGCCGTCACTTCCCAGAAGTCCGCGTGGGCGCCCGTGACGGCGCGGAGCCAGGTGTACTGGAGCTGCTTCGCGCGCCAGTCGCCGGCAAGTTTCTGCCAGCGCCCCTCCAAGACGGACCACGCGGGTTCCCGGGCGCAGTTCCTCGCAGCCGCCGAGACGTCGAAGAGCGTTCCGTACGCGTCGAAGACGCAAGTGGTGACGGTCAACTTCCGTTCTCCCGGCCGCCGTCCGGCGCCAACCGGGCCTTGCCCGCTTCCGCGGTTTCGGCGTCGACAAGGCGCCCGAGTTGCAGGCGGAACAGTTTCGCGCCGGCATCAAGGCCGAGATCGATGCTCGGAGTCGCCGGGTTCTGCATTCCCGCATGCACCAGTTCGAGGACTTCCCGGTCTTCTTCGAACGCCGCGAGGGCACCCGCGTTCATGCTTTCCGACACGGAACTGTCGTCGGGATCGGTGTTGCGATGCTGGAACCAGACGTAGCGCGTACGGCCGGCGTCGATCGGAGTCATGAAGTGGTAGGATATGTTGACGTAGGTGTCGGAGACTTCCGGCGCCCCCCGCCCGCCCGTGCCCGCGGGCGTGTAGACCGACTTGTTCAACCCGATTGCGGGAAAGCACATCTCGTAGTGCTGGAGCCGGTCGCAGTTGCCGCTGAACTTCACGAGGCTTGCGTAGTACGGCGACGGCGGCCTGTCGCAAATCCAGCGGGACACCACGATGCCGCGCCGGGTCCGCTCGATCTCCAGCGGCTCGTCGTCGGTCCCGGCGCCGCCGAATGATCCGACATGGACCCAGGCCACATGGCTCGGGTCGAGAAGGTTGTCCACCATCCACAGGTAGTTGCAGTTGATCTCCATTCGCCCGCCGTCGGTCAGCCCCCAGCGAGGATCGTCGTAGTTCTCGATCGGGAAGATCAGGTCCGGATCCGCTTCGCCAGGATCGCCCATCCAGATCCAGAGCAACCGGTATCTGTCCACGACCGGATAGGAGCGCACACGCGCGCGCGCCGGAATGTTTCCGGGTTGGGTCGGCGCCGCGATGCAGGCGCCGGTTCGGCCGAAGGTGAGCCCGTGATAGCCGCATTCGACCGCGTCGCCGTTCAGCCTGCCTTTCGAGAGCGGCAGCTTGCGGTGCGGGCAGGCGTTCTCGAGGGCGACCGGCGTCCCGTCCTCCTGGCGAAAGAGAACGATCTCGTCGCCGAGAAACGTCTCTGCCGCGAGTTCCCGCCCGTAGTCCCTGCTGAAGCCGGCGACATACCAGGCGTTCCTCAGGTAGCCGCTCCCGTCCTCGCGCATGTCGTGTCCGCCTCCGGCCGGTGTTGCCAGCAATTCCGGACGCTATACAGAATTCATCGGATCGATGGAATCCCGTTTCGCCGGTGCTTCGGCGGATTCGGGGGCGTCCGCCAGCGCCGGAAAAGTCGAGAGCCGCCAAGACATGCATCTCGCGAACATCGAGGAAGTTGCCAGACTCCGCGCTTTCGTTGGCGCCGTACTCCGCATCGGCGGAGGCGCATTTCTTCCGGGGACGGGTTTCCCCGGAGGCCGCACGGGTTCCGCCTGCGCTTCGGTCCCGCTGCAACCGTGAATTCGTTCAGGCGGACGGAGGCGCCTCGAACCGCACGGGCACCATGCGCCGAAGGTGGAGATTGTAGTATCCCGTCTCGAGGTATAAGCCTTCAGTAGGTTGATGGCGCCGGAGCGCGCGATCGCGCCGTCTGGAGGACGCGGCATGACTGGTGAGGTGCTGACCCCGATAACCCAGGCGCTCAGCGAGGGCGCGCTGAGCCGCCGGCAGCTGAAGGAACTGATGCGGAGGAGCGACCGGCCGGCATTCCTCCGGCTGGGAATCTGGCTCCTTGTCCTGTTTTCGACCGGCAGCCTGATCTGGCTGGCGGCGGGAAGCGCGTGGATGCTGCCCGCGATGTTCGTCCACGGGGTCGTCCTCGTCCACCACTTTTCGCTGCAGCACGAATGCGTTCATTACACCGCGTTCCGGACCCGCTGGCTGAACGAGGTCGCGGGCTATGCCTGCGGCCTGATCATCATGCTTCCCCACCGCCACTTCCGGTATGAACACTGCGACCACCACACGTATACGCAACTCCACGGAAAGGACCCGGAGCTGATCGAACTGCCGATCTCGCTCGGGAAGTATCTCTGGTACGTGTCCTCGATCCCGTACTGGTCCCTCAAGTTCGGCGAGGTTGCCCGGCATGTCGCCGGCCGACTGAGCGACGGCGAGCGGCAGTTCGTCCCCCGGGAGGACCGCTGGACGATCATTCTCGAGGCTCGGCTCTTCGCAGCTTTCTACGCCGTGGTCCTCGGCGCCTGCATTGCGCTGGATTGGTGGGCGCCGGTCTGGTACTGGTGGCTTCCGGTCTTTCTCGGCGAACCGGTCATGCGGGCGATCCGGATGACGGAGCATGTCGGCCGGCCGAACATCAGGGACATGAGGGAGAACACGCGGACAAACCTCGTGACCCTGCCGATGCGATTTCTCTGCTGGAACATGAACTTCCACGCAGAACATCACTATGCCGCGTCGGTTCCCTTCCATGCGTTGCCGCGGCTGCACCGGATGCTCGACGGCTACGTCCACGTCGAACGGCGCGGCTACCTCGGCGCGCATCTGGACATTCTGGAACAGCTGTTCGGAAGAAAACCGCGTAGCGATGCCCTCTGATGGCGCGGGAGAGGTCCTGGCAAGACCTGATCCCGGTCTCGAATCTCGAAGCAGGCGACGCCACGCCGGTGACATTCGGAAAGCGGGAACTCGCCGTATACGACACCGTCGACGGCATATTCGTCAGTCTTGCCCGCTGCACTCACGGTGCGGCGAACCTTTGTGACGGATACTTCGACGGCCGGCGCATCGAGTGCCCGCTCCACCAGGGGCTGTTCGATGCCCGCACGGGCAGGGCGCTCGCCGCGCCGGCCCGGGTTCCCCTCCGGATGATCGAGGCCCGCGTCATCGACGGCATGGTGCAGATACTGATATGAAACCGTCGCCGGCGCGGCGGCCGTTTCCGCGCTTCGCCGCCGGGCAGGGCAGCGACGATGAACGGCAGGCGACACGAAAGGGAGGACGCAATTGGCGGCATGGATCAGGATGTTGGCGGATGCGGAAGCGGACGGGAATCTGAGGGATGCGCTTGCCATGGCTCGCACGCCCCACGGCACGGTGGACAATGTCATGCGGGTGCATTCGCTCCGCCCGCACACGATGCGCGGCCATGTGCTTCTCTACAGGGCGGCCCTGCACGACGACGCCAACACGCTTCCCGAATGGCTTCAGGAAACGATCGGGAGCTACGTCTCGATGATCAACGGCTGCGCCTACTCGTTTTCCAATCACTGGAAAAACGCGCGGCACCTGATCTCGGATGATGATCGCGCGGATGCGATCGAGGCGGCGCTGACGGCGCGGCGGCCCGCCGATGCCTTCTCCGGCCGCGAACTGGAGCTGTTGCGGTACGCGGAAAAACTGACGGTCGAACCTGGCGGCATTGTCGAGACGGACGTGCTCGCGCTCAGGGAAGCCGGCCTCGACGACGGCGAAATTCTCGAAGCGAACCAGATCGTCGGCTACTTCAACTACGTCAACCGCTGCCTGAACGGGCTCGGGGTGACTCTCGAAGGCGACGTGGTGGGGTACTATCCGGACCCCGACCGATGATGCTGCGCGAATCCCGCCGCTCCTTGAACGACAGGGCGGACCTGCCGGGCATCCGGGCCGGCAGGTGAGAGCACCGCCGTCGGATCCGTCTTCTGGCGAGGTGATCGCGGGTCACGTCGAACACGTCACCTTCCACAATCCGGAATCCGGATTCTGCGTCGTGAGGATGCGCGCGCGCGGACATCGGGATCTCGTAACCCTCGTCGGCAGCGCGCCGGCGGTCTCGGCCGGGGAATGGATCAGCGCGTCGGGCGCGTGGGTCAATGACCGAACCTACGGACGGCAGTTCAGGGCCCGGTTCATGCGCATGTCCGCGCCGACGTCGATCGCCGGAATAGAACGTTATCTTGCCTCGGGGATGATCCACGGCATCGGTCCCGTCAATGCCGGAAGGCTGGTCCGGTCATTCGGCGAGAAGGTGTTCGACGTCATCGAAACCGAACCTGAACGGTTGCGCGAAGTGCCGGGCATCGGCCCGGTGCGGGCTGAACGGATCGTCAATGCCTGGGCCGAGCAGAAGATCGTGCGCGAAATCATGGTCTTCCTCCACGAGCACGGGGTCAGTTCAGCCCGCGCCGTCCGCATCTGCCGGACATATGGATCCGATGCGCTGGAAGTCATGACCCGGAATCCCTATCGCCTCGCCCGCGACATCCGGGGCATCGGCTTCAAGACCGCGGATACCATCGCCATGAACCTCGGCATCGAGCGCGATGCAGTGATTCGCGTGCGCGCCGGAATCCTTTACGCGTTGTCGCAGGCGATGAACGACGGCCACTGCGCACTGCCCGAGGAACGCCTGGTGAGCGACGCCGCTGCACTGCTCGAAGTGAGAGACGAACTGGTCCATGATGCGCTCGGCCCGGAACTCGCGGAGGGCAGCGTGGTCCGGTCGGGCGTGGACGGCCTTCCCTGCATTTTCCTTGCCGGCATTTTCCACGCGGAGCGCGGCATTGCCGGGAGGATTCGGTCAATCGCGGACGGGCAACTTCCCTGGCCTGCTATCGATCCGGATCTCGCGCTGCCCTGGGTCGAGCGGCGGACCGGCCTGTCTCTCGCCGCGAGTCAGGCAGATGCCGTACGCCTGGCGCTGAAGTCTAAGGTCACGGTCATCACAGGTGGTCCGGGCGTCGGCAAGACGACCATCGTCCGGTCGATCCTCGGCATCCTTGCGGCAAAGCACGTTGATATCCGGCTTTGCGCGCCGACCGGACGCGCGTCCAAGAGATTGAGCGAGGCCACGGGTTTCGAGGCGAAGACGGTCCACCGTCTGCTCGAGTTCGATCCGGTTCGAGGAAGTTTCCGGCGCGACCCAGACAATCCGTTGCGCACCGACCTCCTGGTCGTCGACGAAGCGTCCATGGTCGATGTCATGCTGATGCAGGCGCTTCTTAAGGCCGTGCCGGATTCCGCCGCCGTGCTCGTCGTCGGCGACGTGGACCAGCTACCCTCAGTGGGGCCGGGGCAGGTTCTCGGCGACGTGATCGCGTCGGGCGCCGTTCCCGTTGTCAGGCTGACCGAGGTCTTCAGGCAGGCGGCTCGCAGCAGGATCATTACCAGCGCCCACCGGATCAACGACGGCGGGATGCCCGACCTGTCGAAGCCCGAGGGAGCCAGCGACTTCTATTTCGTCGAAGCGAACGAGCCGGAGATCGTGGCGGGAAGGGTCGTCGAAATCGTCAAGGAGCGCATACCCCGGCGCTTCGGCCTCGATCCACTCCGCGACGTGCAGGTGCTCTGTCCGATGAACCGGGGAGGAGCCGGCGCGCGGGTCCTCAACGCGGAACTCCAGGCCGCGCTGAACCCGGCAACGGGGCCGGTCGTCGAGCGGTTTGGCTGGCGGTACTCTGCCGGCGACAGGGTGATGCAGGTCGAGAACGACTACGACAAGGATGTCTACAACGGCGACATCGGCTATGTCGTCGAGATCAATCCCGTCAGCGGCGAACTTGCCGCGGAGTTTGACGGAAGGCGGGTCGTGTTCGGATTCGGGGAGCTCGATGCGCTTGCCCCGGCATACGCCGTCACGATTCACAAGAGCCAGGGTTCGGAGTATCCGGCCGTAGTCGTCCCCCTGGTCACCCAGCACTACGTCATGCTGCAGCGCAACCTCCTCTACACCGGCGTGACCCGGGGCAGCCGTCTCGTGGTCCTTGTCGGTCAGAAGCGGGCGGTGGCTATCGCCGTGCGCAACGTGTCCGGGCGCCGCAGATGGTCGAAACTTTGCGAATGGCTCACCCCGGGGACGGCGGATCCGTAGGTCGGGGTCCGTAGCCCGAATGACGACAGCGGCTGCGCCTGGATCGGAAGGCGTGGGCCGGAGACCTGCACGTGAATCCGATCAAAGCCGAGGCCGTTTACAATGCGGATTGTGAACGTGTCATCGATTCGGCGTCACTTTGACTGAGAAGCCTGCCATTCAGGCAGCCGATCACCGGTGGGGCCTCGTCGAGCGTGAGAGGCGGCATGATCCACTGACCCCACGGAGTCCGAGTTGGTAGATGGGCGCAAGGCGAATTTCACCACCAGCAGCTCCTTGCCCTTGCCTGAAACGAGTGCCACAGGGCTGCGGACGACGTGGTTCATTCCGAGATCAAGGCCGTAGCCGAAAAGGTGGCAGAACGAGTGCTCCGCCCGAGCCTCCTGCTCCGCGATCCGAAGCCGAAGATTGCCAATTTCCGAAAGCAGGTTGACCAGCAAAGCCACGTCAACCGCTTTCCTGCCGGATCTCGGATGCATGATCTCCGTGGAGCCGAACCCCGCGGCGATCGCCGGCCCTCAGCAGACTTCCTGCAAGATGACCGCGATCGGCGATTCCTCCTCCGAATTTTCTGCGTGGCCGGGCCGCAGCAACAGTGGGTCAAGCGAGACCCCAGCAAACGGGCCCAGATGGTCGCGCCTGTATTCGTCATATTGAAGCGCAAAGCCCCGTGACGATGTCCATTCTCCCTTCCAGACTCAGCCCCGACATGATGGTGGCTGCCCAACCGGGCAGGTCCTCTCCTGCGCTCCGCTTCCGTACGTTCTCGGATCTTCGAACCGTCTCCGGCACGCCTGACGGAACCGTCGGGCACACATGCCTCGCGACGATCGCTAGGATGAAGTCGCGCTGGTCACCATCGGTGTGCCCGCTGCGGAGTACCTGCAACGCGAACTTTCCGGTGTCCCCTTTGTTCCCGAAGACCGTCGCGACTTCTGGACGCTCGCAAATCGGCCTTACGGCCTCGTCGGGCTCGGACCGGAACCCGACGCCGTAGCCCGCCGCGCGCATCAGCTGGGAGATATTCCGGTCCGCGTTTGCGACCAAGAAAGCATATTGTTCGAGCCTAAGTTCCGGTTGGCTGTATGCCGCAGCGACCGACGACGACATCGCGCATTCGATCGCCTTGCCCAGATTCCCGGCCCAGGAGGAGCATTCAAATTTGCACATCCTTTACAAGGTCACTGTCTGTGCCGTTTCCCGATTTCGACGGGAGCGACGTCTACACGATCAGGCCGATCCCGTGCCGCTCCAGAACCTCGGGAAGCTCCGGATGATCCTCCAACATCCCGGTCTCGCTCGCTTCGAGCGTTACGGTGGCGCGGTCGAACACGGCATGGACATCCTCCCCCGTTAACCGGGAGACATAGAGCAATCCGTCGATATCGGAAAGCTCCGCGTGTATCGCCTTGGCAAACGCCCGCCCCGCCGCGTGGTTCCTGGCGCGGACCGCATCGGTCGGCGCACCGACCCGGACGCACCCGTCCCCGCGCAGGTCGAGCAGGGTGAGCGCCGTTCCCGGCCGCGAGCGGACCCGGGCCCAGGCCCGCTCCGTAATCTCCCGTAGCGCGATTTCGCGACCGGATCGCCGGATGAATCTGTCCCGCACCACCGTCTCGACGAAGGCGGTGGCGAATTCCACAGCCGTGTAGAGCACGGCATAGCCGGTATTGCTTGTGCAGAAGCGGGAGTCGGCCGGCACGGTCCCCAGGGGCGACCCCCGATGCCGCCCGGGCACGATCCGGAAGCTGTGGGGAATGGAGTGCGCCCCTGCGGTTGGACAATTTGGCGATTCAATTTTCCCCCATCCGGGGCCTTCTGTAAGGAGGTTCCATGACCAAGAGACACCGAAGACACAGCACTGCGAAGAAACGCGAGGTGGTCGAGGCCTACCTGAACGGAGAGGCGCTCCAGGCCCTGAGCCGTCGTCATGATGTTTGCCGCAGCCTCATCCGCATCTGGATCGAGAAGTACGAGCGCGGATCCTACGACGATGACGCAGTCGAGGCCGACCTGCTGTCCGAGTGCAAGGCGCGCATCGCGGCCCTGGAGCGGCTGGTTGGCCGCCAGGCATTGGAGATCGAGTTTCTAAAGGGGGCTCGAGTGCGCGGACAGTCGCAGAGAGACGGGTCTGGATCCGTGATCACCGGCCCGATTGCATCACGATCGGACGCGGGTGCGACCTCATGACCTTGCCGCGCTCTACATACTATCACCAGCCCGACGGTCCCGCGGATGACCCCGCCGTCATCGAGATCCTGGACATCACGTCGACCTGCCACGGCTACGGCTATCGAAGGGTGACAGCCGAGCTTCGGCACCGCGGCCTGCGGGTGAACGCGAAGAAAGTGCGGCGGATCATGGCCGAGAACGGCCTGAATCCACGGCAGAAACGCCGGTACGCCGTGACGACCGACAGCGATCACGACAGTCCGATCTACCCGAACGTGGCGTTGAACTACGAGGTTCTCGGACCGGACCAGCTCTGGGTCGGCGACATCACCTACATCGCCATTGCAGACGGCTTCGCCTACCTGGCCGTCATCCTCGATGCCTGGTCGCGAAAGGTGGTCGGCTACGCACTCGGCCGCCACGTTGACGTGCGCCTGACCACGGCGGCGCTCACGGCAGCCATCGAACACCGGCGGCCTTTGCCCGGTTGCGTCTGTCACACCGACCGTGGCGTCCAGTACGCGGCGCTCCGGCATCGGCGCATACTGAAGCAACGGGGCTTCGTCGGGTCCATGAGCCGGCGCGGCAATCCCTATGACAACGCACAGGCCGAGAGCTTCCTGAAGACCCTGAAGGTCGAGAGGGTCTACGTCGGCGACTACGAGACCTTCGAGGACGTCGCAGCCGACTTGCCACACTTCATTGAAGACATCTACAACGCCACCCGACTGCATTCGGCGCTCGGATATCTGAGCCCGAACAAGTTCGAGGAGATCAACGCCCTGGATGGGTCAAAAAGTGCAGGCTGAACTGTCCAATCGAAAGGGCGCACTCCAGAAGCTTCGTCTTCAGCAGTACCGGCTCGATACGGTCCCGTGGATAGCTCGCGCCGCTCACGTGAAGGTGGCGCCGAACCCGCG
Source organism: uncultured Amylibacter sp. (assembly GCA_963662815.2). Lineage (GTDB taxonomy): Bacteria > Pseudomonadota > Alphaproteobacteria > Rhodobacterales > Rhodobacteraceae > JAPPHA01. Next base: position 204,986 of record CAXXWA010000029.1, on the reverse strand, counting down.
CGCCGCGTCCAGCACGTCGCCGATGCGCCCGCCCGTCAGCAGTTCGAATGGTGCCGCAGCCGTGTCCTCGAACGGCCAATCCTGGCTGAGAAACGCCCAGGCGAGCTCGGGGTCCCCGATGATCCCGACGACATCCGCAAGACCCGGAACCACCTTGCCGGGCCCCAGAATCTGAGCCGCCGGGATGCTCAGACCGCGCCGGGTCGACTTCCAGGCGATGAGCGTTCCCTTCGCCGTCCATTCGTAGATCGTGGTGCGGGACACTTCCAGCCGCGCGGCGGCCTCCGACACTCCCACGACGTCGCCGCCGCGTCGGCGAAGGGCGAACGGCCGCAACTGCTCGGGCACGTCATCGGAGGCGTCCCGGTCTTCCGCCTCGAATTGCGCCGCCGCTGTTTCCAGGGCTACGGCTACGGCCAAGCGCGCATCCCGTGGTCGTAGGCGGACAAAGTCCCTAGCGCTCCGCGACAGGTTCGGGAGGCCCTCCGTCAACAACGCCGCCGTACTGTCCGCCAATCCGCTAGCCTTCGCCATGTCGTCTCCGACGCAGGTTCATTGGTTAAGGACATGCTTGCACACAATGTTCAGTTTGTAAAGCACAATCCCGGTGTAGCGCCCCAACCGGGCTGCACAATTCGCCAATGCCGCCTTCGCGATCTCGCGCGGTGACCTGACTGTCCGCGCCGGTCACGGAAGCTTCAGAACTGTCGCCTCCATCTGGCCGGCTCGCGACATCCTGCGCCGACAGACGCAGGCCGCTACCACCAATGGCGTTGCGCTTCAGAGTGGACCAATTTACTCTAATTCAATGCAACGCTGCTTTCAATTTTCGCAATCTTGAATATAGTTCCGGGAATCCGCCCGGATTGCGGGACGGCGTTGCGTCCTGAAAGTGCCAGAGGTGCTGGAGCCGCGTGATCGACAGGAGACAACGGAGAGTTCCATGCCGATGTCTGAAGACGGCGCCGTGCGGCGGATCGGCCACGTCGAATCAACTACTCACGCAGTCTAGGGCTTTTGTAAACGATGACTAACCATGGGTGCAATTGGATGACCGATGAAGAAATTCTAAGTCATTTCAACTCGAAACCCGAGTTTAGGAATGCCTTGGAACCTCGGGATTCTGAGCAAACGCGACTGTTTTGCAGACTGGCCCGCGCCATCCACAATGCCGGTCTGGATTGGTATCATGTCGTATACCGCCTTAAAATTGGAGGAATGGTCAATTTCGGCCTAAGAAATCTTCATGGAAAGACCGCAAATGCAGGGTCCGTTCGTGTGAAAAGGGATGGCATTAGTGTTAAGTCCAAAAGTTGGGTGGGAAAGGGAATCAAGGCGATCCCAGAAAGCTGGAAGAATCTCAATGCGCAGTTGATGCAAGACATCGAAGGCGAGTTGGAACGCTGGGATGGTATCCCGGAAGATTTACAAAAGAAACGGGATGGCCATCACTGGCCCGATGACTATCAGGACCATGCATCTGAAGCCGGTCAAGAAAGTGATTCGCGTTCTGCTGAGTCTTCCCCTTCTCATTCGCTCAACACAATTCTTTACGGCCCACCGGGTACCGGGAAGACATACGCCACCTTCCGGCGCTGCGTCGAGATTTGTGACAATGTCGAATCGCCGAATGGGGAGGCAGTTGGCGTTCGCTATCGTGAACTCGTCGAAAACGATCGTATCGAATTCGTGACCTTTCACCAGTCGTACGGTTATGAGGAATTCGTCGAGGGACTGCGGCCCCAGAACGGTTCGACCGACACGGGCGACGGTAGCAGTGCAGGTTTCCGTCTAGTACCCGAAGACGGGGTGCTCAAACGCATCGCCGATCGTGCCGGCAAAGGTTCCGCTCCGTATGTTCTGGTCATCGACGAGATCAACCGCGGCAACATTTCGAAGGTGTTCGGCGAAGCGATCACGTTGGTCGAGACAGACAAGCGATCGGGTTCACGACACCCAATTTCGGTAACCCTGCCCTATTCCCGCAAGCCTTTCACCCTTCCGGCAAACCTCTACATTCTTGGTACGATGAACACGGCCGACCGTTCTATCGCATTGCTCGACACGGCACTGCGCCGGCGATTCGAATTCGAGGAACTGGCGCCCGACCCTAAAGAACTTAGAGAAGCGGCGGACACGAGCGGAATCGACCTGCCGGCTGTGCTCAAAGCCATGAACGAAAGGCTGGAATGGCTGCTGAGTCGCGACCACTTGATCGGCCATGCTTGGTTGATGAAAGCAGGCAGCAGGGATGGTGTAGACCGTATCATGCGGAACAAGATCATTCCGATGCTCGCCGAGTACTTCCACGAAGACTGGAGCAAGATCCGCTCCGTGCTTGGCGGCGGCGACGAATTCATCAAAAGGGAAAGGCTCCGTGTTCCGCCAGAGTTGGATGATGCGGACAACAGTGAAGTCCGGTACCGCTGGGCGGTTCGCAAGGAGTTTCCGAAAGGCGCGTACGACCGTCTGATTTCCGGAAGGCCTCGACAGACTGATGCAAAAAACGACGGCACGCCTGACGATGCCGTTTGACAGACTGACTTGGTCGTGAATGCCCTGATTTGCCAAGAGTGGAAGGAACTGCCTGTCGGCGGAAATGGGCCAACCGAAACTGAGGTTGAACAGTTCCATGCGCTGGCCGAACGCGCTGGCCGCCGACTGAAACTGGGCGAAACCGGCGTGCTGGTCCGCACCCGGAGCGGCCTGAGGGCTCAACAAGTCGTGGGCGTCCTCGCCATCCCCGGCCGCACACTCGAAATATTGCCCAAGATCGATGGCGAGGAATACGCCGTACGCAATGCCCTCGTTCATATGCTGGTCGTGGCGAACAACCTGCGGGTAGCTGACAGCGCACTTGCTGGCATGGCGCGGCAAATGCACAGCCTTCTGGAATTGTTGATCCGCCTGTTTGCTGCCCGGTTGCTGGCCGCCTTGCGGCACGGTCTTCCCCGGCGCTATGTCGCTCGTGAGGAAGAACTTAGGCTTTTGCGTGGACGCCTCGATGTCGTACGGCAGTTCACCCGTCACGCCGTCCGGCCCGACCGCCTTGCCTGCAGATACGACGAACTTTCGGAGGACACGCCCCTGAACCGCGTACTCAAGGCCGCAGTGTCACGGTTGGCGCGCATGACGCACTCTGCAGCCAACGCTCGGTTGCTGGCCGAACTGGCGGCTCGCTTCGAACTTGCGGGCAACTCGTCCCGGCCGCTTGAAGAGCCCGTCCGGCTCGACCGGACCAACACCGCTTTCCACGATCTGTACCGGCTCGCCCGGCTGTTCCTCGAAGGTGAGTGGCAGGGCACCGCCACCGGTCAGCCGACGGGTTTCACGTTGCTGTTCCCGATGAACGACTTGTTTGAGGCATTTGTCGGCCACAGCTTGAAACGCGCCCTGGCACCCCGTCAAGTCCGCCTTCAAGCGCGAGGCAGACATGCGCTGAAGGACGAACAAAAGGGCAAACCGGTCTTTGCTCTGCAGCCCGATGCCGTGGTCCTGCGGCCCGGTGCCGAAGAGTCCAAAGGGTGCATCGTTATCGACGCCAAATGGAAAACACTTGAACCCATGCAGTACGATCTAGGTGTCGTGCCTGACGATATCTACCAGATGCTTGCCTATGGTCGCGCCTACGGGGACGCACGCACTATCCTGCTTTATCCTTGGCGCAAGGAATTTGACTTTGCCAAGGGAATCATAAGGCGTTGGAACGAGACTGGTGCCAAGAAGCTTAAGGTGCATATTGCGACGGTCGATGTCAGTTGCCCGAAGGAAGTTCCCGACATTCTCCGCGATATCGTGAACGATGTTTCAGATGATGCAGAGACGTTGCCTGCGGCCGGATAAGCGAATTGACTTCTGCTCCAGTTCGGGAGCGCGGGGCGACGCCCATCTGACGCTCCGCCATGTGTGAAACGCGAATCCAAGCTAGGGTGCATTCATTGCGTTGGCGACCGGCCGCAAGGCGGCGTTGAAGGGTCTTTGCAGGACAATTGATCACCTGTACAACGCGGCGGTTTCGGCGGCCACCTTTGTGCCGGGCCATAATGATCGCACGCCGCAGCGGGTGCTGGGCCAGTCACTGTCGCTCGTGGTCCAGGACGGGTCGGACCTGAACCTCGCCATCCGCAGTGGCAGCGCATGCCTCGGAACGATCAATCGTAACGGGGGTCTTCGGGAACGCTTGGCCACCTGCACCCGCTCGCGGCTCTCGCCGCAAGCGGTGAAGGCGTCCCGCTGGCCCCGGTCAATCTCGGTTTCGACGCTCTGGACGGTGCAAGGAAAGAGGACCGTCCGGTCGTACAACGCAATTCCGGGCGGTGGTTGCGTGGCCTGCGTCACAATGTCGGTGCATGAAAGACTTCGACTGTGTGTGACGGCTGTCGCAGTTATGGACCGAGAGGGATATATGTTCGACGCGTTATCCGAACACCGCTCGGTGGGCTGTAACCGCTTGGCTCTAAATGGTTTGCCAAACAAGGCCGCAGCCTTGTTCGCGAACCTGCAATGCTGTTCGAGCGGATGCACGCGACTCTGGACGCCGGAAGGTCCACCATGATGATGGAGCGCCTGTCGGCACGCGGGCAAACGGCCTTTGCCGGGAACGTGCGCCGCAGGAACAGGTTGAGCCCGTGCTGGCTGGAACTGGCGGTCCTGCTGCGCGTGAAAGATAGGGTGCCGCTCCGCCAAAGTTTGTCGTTCAGGGCGGCTGGGTCGCGTTGATGGCGCGGCGGAACCTGTCGCGCGCCTCCGCGCTGTGTATCTGCTGATAGTCCCTCGGATGTGGGGCGCCAGCTTTGGTGTCGAGCACCGCCATTGCCGGGCCAGGATTCGCTAGGAAGCCGCCGACCCGCGCCCGAAATTCCGCAATGTCATCGAATCGGACCGCCTCAGCATATCCGGCGCCGCGCGCAATGGCAGCGAAATCCGTTCGGCCGTTTCCGGGAATCGGATGACCGCCGTTCACTTCGTAGACGCCGTTCTCGAAGACGAAGTGATAGAGGTTCCGGCAACCCGCGCCCGCGACGGTCACCAGCGCGCCGAGGTTCATGAGCAGGCTTCCGTCCCCGTCTAGGACGAGAACCCGCCGGTCCGGGCGAACAAGCGCCAGTCCCAGGCCGTGCGAGATCCCTTGGCCCATGGCGCCGGTGGCGACATAGTTGAGGTCGCGGGGATTGATGGAGATCCAGTCGAAACAAGCCTGGTAGACGGCGACGACGATGTCGTCGGTCACATGCGCCTTCAAGGCCTCGAGCGCGAGATCGCGTCTCATGGCGGCGTTGGCGATCCGCCGAGAAGGAAGCAGCGCGGAACCGACTCCCTGTACGCGGCCTCGATGCCGTCCCTGACCGCGGCGGCGTCCGCAGGCGTCTCGATGTGCCGATAGGAGAGACCCATCGCTTCGAGGACCGGCTCGATGATGCGAACCCCTCGGACACTTGAGCTGCGCGGTTTCACGTGCGGTTCCTTTCCCTGGAGGCCGATCATCATGCAGACCGGCAGGCTGTAGTCGAGGGCGATGGCGCGAACGGCGTTCAGCGAATCCATCAGGCCGGTCTGCTGCATGAGAAGGATGGCACGGACCCCGCAATACGACATCGCCGCGCAGATCGAGACGCCTTCGTCTTCCTTGCAGACCCTTACGAGGCGGAAATCCGGATCCCTCGCGATCGGCCAGAGCAGCCCGTCGCTCGTCACCAGGTCGGGGACAGCGACCACGAAGCGGACGTCGGCGGCCTTGAGGGAGGCAATTATTCCGGCGCCGTCGGGTTGCATCACGGACGCGGCCTTCCGAGGTGGTCGGCAAGTTCATTTAGCGCGGCGCGCAGCTGCCACTCGAGGCCGATGGTCATGCGGATGTGGTTCTCGAAGGCGGGCGACGCGAACCTGCGGACGGCGACTCCCTTCAATCTGAGCGCGGCGGCGGCCCTCGCCGCCGGATGCTCCGGGTCGGGAAAGGCGGCGAGCAGGAAATTCCCGTGACCCGGCGTGACGTCCAGCCCGAAACCGGCCAGTGTCCTTTCGGTCCAGCGTCGAAGGCGCAGGTTCTCCCTGAAAACACGCTCCGTGTGCGCCCGGTCTTCGAGCGCCGCCAGCGCAGCGGCAACGGACGGGGTCGAGACCGGAAAGGTCAGGCCGATCCGGCGTATGATGTCGACGATGGTGGGCGGTCCGTGCATCCAGCCGATGCGGGCGCCCGCCAGGCCGAATATCTTGGAAAACGTGCGGCACACGACGACATTTCCGGCCTCCTCGACGAGCCGGTGACCGGCATCCGCGTCCTCTCCGCCGACGTATTCCCTGTAGGCGCTGTCAATGACGAGCAGCACGTTGCCCGGAAGCACGGCGTGCAGGCGGCGGATCTCCGCGCCCGGCAGCATGGTGCCTGCCGGGTTCTCGGGATTGGCGAGGTAGACAATGCGCGTTCGCGGGCCGACGGCCGCGAGCATCGCGTCGACGGACGGCGTCAGGTCATCGTCCGGGACGGACGCCACGCCGGCGTCGTTCGCGTATGCGTAGTTCGGCACTTTCAGGTAGCCGTTCGCGGAACGGATCAACTCCGTTCCCGGCCCAAGGAAGGCGCGTGCGAGCCGCGCCAGGAGATCGTCCGAGCCCTGTCCGACGGTGATGCCGGCGGGATCGAGGCCGAATCGCCGGGCGATCGCCGGTGCGAGCAGCCTGTCCGGGGCCTCGAGATAGTGTCCGATCCGTGAGACCGCGGCCCGTGCCGCCTCCTCCGCGCGCGGCGACGGTCCGAAGGCGCTGTCGTTCGCGTCGAGCGCCACGGCAACCGGCGGCAGGCCGTCCGCGGCATCGGACAGCATGTGGGGCCTGATCCTCTGGATCCCCTGTCTGGGGCGAACGGTGTTCATGTGGCGCGTCCTCGGGACGATCCGATCCTATTGCACAATGGCCGTGCTCCCGCAAACCGGTTGTCCGGCCGCGCGCGCCTCGTGGGAGAACCGAAGGGTTCTGAGGGACGGGAAGGCCGGCGGAAGCGATGGCGTTCCGGGGAGGCCGCGCACTCGGCATCCGGCAAGAGATTCGAGATCGGACCGCCGACAAGTCCGGTTTTCGCTCGGGCCGGGCAGCGACGGGCCGCCCCCAGCCGCGCCGCCCATGCCGCAACCAGCATTCTCCCCGATACGGAAAACGACGGTCGCGCGGCGCGTTCCGGTACCGTACCCGGCGAAACGCTTCCGAATCCCTTGTCTGGCTTCGGTCCGGCGCCGAACAGGTGTCCCGTCGAACCTGCCCGAACAGACCGGTCGCGAAGGCGGATTCCCGGTTTCCTTCGCGCGGATTCGCGCTAGGATTCCTTCCGGCGCAGTCTCCTTGCGTCCGGAAAACGGTGTCCGGGTCATGTCGAAATCGCCTTCCGGGAGCCGCGTGCAGTCGACGGTGGATCTTGACCGTCCCGGCCGGCAGGTCGGAGACATCATGCTGCGGTGGTCCGACAACAGCGTGCCGCTCGGATTTCACGCGATTCCCCTGATCACGCTCGCACGGGGAAGGGGCCGCACCGTGCTGATGCTGGGCGGCGTGCACGGGGACGAGTTCGAAGGCCCGGCCGCGCTGATGCGCCTCGCCGAAGGACTTCGTGCCGAGGACGTCAATGGCCGCGTAATCATCATCCCCGCGCTCAACGCGCCCGCGCTCGGCGAAGGCAGCCGGACCTCGCCGCTCGACGGCGGCAACCTCAACCGCGCCTTTCCCGGGGACGCCGACGGCGATCCCACGGCAATGATCGCCCACTACGTCGAAGCGGAACTGATTTCGCGCTGCGACGCCGTCATCGATCTTCACGCCGGAGGGCGGGCATCCGTGTTCGCGCCCTGCACGCTTGCCGCGCGCGCCGACGCCCCCGGCCTCTTCGAGGAGAACCTCTCGCTGGCGCGGGCTTTCTCCCTGCCGACGGTCTGGATTCTTGGCGCTTACAACGACGATCGGTCGGTGAACTCGGCGGCACTGCGATGCGGCGTCCCCATGATCGCGGCGGAACTCGGCGGCGGCGGCGGCGTCGATCCGAATCTGACCGAACTTGCGGAACGCGGGCTCCTGCGGTGCCTGGAAACGCTCGGGGTGCTCGCCTCCCGCTCCGCGCGCCCAGCCGCAACAAGCATGCGCATGGTCGAGATCGCCGGCGCCGAACAGGTTCTCCATGCGCCGGCGCGCGGGTTGTTCGATCGCGGGATCTCCGCCGGTCACACCGTCAGTGCCGGAGCTCCCGCAGGTCGGCTGCACTTCGTCGAGGAGCCCGAGCGTCCCTCTTGCGCGCTCGCGGTGCCATCGTCCGGCTTCGTTCTCGCGCACACGAACCGCGGAATCGTCGAGCGCGGAGAACTGCTGGCGATGATCGCGCAGGAGATCGGGACCGTCGAGGCGTGAGGGAATTCGGGCATTTCATCGACGGCGCATGGCTGCCCCCCTCGTCAGGCCGGCATCTCGATTGCGTCGATCCGTGCACCGGCCTGACCTGGGCGCGAGTCGCGAGGGGCAATGCCGAGGATGCCGGGCATGCGGTCTCTGCGGCCCAGGCGGCGTTCGAGCGCTCTTCGTGGCGCCGGGAACCCGGCCGGCGCGTCGATGCCCTCGAGGCTCTGGCCGACCGTCTTGAAACCGGCTGGCAAACCCTCGTGGAGCCGGAGGTTCGCGGCAACGGCAAGCCGGTCGGCGAGGTGAAGGCGCAGTTCGGCGCGTTGCATTTCTGGTATCGCCACGTCGCCAGCGAGTTGCGACGGGCGGACGGGGACGGAACGGCGCTGGCGAATTCGGTTCCGGGTGTCGGCACGGAATTGCGCCGGGAACCCTTCGGGACCGTTGTCGCCATCACGCCGTGGAACTCTCCGCTCATGATTCTCGCGTGGAAGCTCGCGCCGGCGCTTGCTGCGGGCAACGCGGTCGTCGTCAAGCCGTCGGAGCATGCGTCGGTTTCGACGCTGCTCTTTGCCGAGATGGCCGCGGGAGAGCCCGTGCCGGACGGAATCGTCAACGTCGTCACGGGATTCGGGCGCGAGGTCGGCGACCTGCTCGTGCGCCACCCGCTGATCCGGATGGTCAGTTTCACGGGATCCGGAAACGGCGGCAGGTCGGTTGCCAAGGCGGCGGCGGAATCCGAGGGAGGGCCGATTCCGGTCGTCCTCGAGCTCGGCGGCAAGTCGCCGCAGATCGTGTTCGCGGACGCCGATCTCGAGGCGGCGGTGAACGGCATCATGTCCGGAATCTTCCTGTCCGGCGGACAGACATGCGTCGCCGGTTCGCGCCTCATCGCGGAGGCGGCGATCCACGATTCCCTCGTCGAGCGCCTCTGCGCCCGCGCGGCCGCGCTGCGCGTCGGCGATCCGATGGATCCGGAGACGGACATTGGCCCGCTGGCGAATCGGCCTCACCATGCCCGGGTCCTCGAAATGATCCGGGCGGCCCGTTCGGAAGGCGCGGTCTGCGTCTCGGGCGGCGGGCCCGTTCACGTGGCGGCGCGGCCGTCAGGCCTCTTCATCGGTCCGACGATCTTCACGGGCGTCGGCTGCGGCATGGCCCTCTGGCGGGAGGAGGTGTTCGGCCCCGTGCTCGCGGTGGCGTCCTTCTCGGGCGAAGACGAGGCCCTCGAACTGGCAAACGATACCGAATACGGGCTGGCGGCCGGGGTCTGGACATCCGACATGAGCCGCGCCCGGCGAATGGCTGACCGGCTTGCGGCGGGAACCGTCTATGTCAATCACTACCGCAGCGTCGACCCGAACGTACCCGTTGGCGGCTTCGGCGCCTCCGGCCACGGCAGGGAACTCGGCCCCGACTCGATCCGGCGCTATCAGCAGATGAAGTCCGTCTGGACCGGGTCCGCGCCGGTCGCGGACCCCTTCAAGCGTCGTTGACAGCCGGCCGGACACGGCGATTCAACCGACGACTGCCATCGCGTCGATTTCGACGAGAAACGACGGGTCCGCGAGTCCACTGACCACGACCCCGGTGCTGCAGTGGCGCACCCCGTCGAACCATCTGTTGATGGACCCGTAAACGGCCGGCCGGTGCGCGATGTCGGTCACGTAAACGGTCAGCTTGCAGACGTCGGACAGGTCCCCGCCCGCTTCGCGCATCCAGCGGCGAATGTTGCGGCAGGCCTGATCGGCCTGGAGCCCTGGATCCTCCGGGCCGACGAGCGTGCCGTCATCCGTGACTCCGACCTGGCCCTGCATGAAGACTAAGTCTCCGCTCGCGCGGATGGCCTTCGAGTAGATTGCGCGTGCATGATAGCGGGTCTCGTAGGGGTGGATGTGCTGGCGCGGCATCTGCTTGTCCTTTCACGGCGGGGTCGTCCTGGCGCCCCGGATTGCGGCGGCTTCCTTGCGGCAGGGCAGCGCGCCCGTTCGGCACCTCAGCCGAGAATCCGCGCGAACCAGCATTCGACCATTTCGGCAAGGCTTGCGTCGACCGCAAGCTCGTAGCCGTTTTCCGGACGGGTCCGGCGTGCCAGGAAACCGCGGACGCCGCAGACGGCGGTGAATGTTGCGGCATTTTCGGGAAAGACCGATCGATGCAGGTCGAGGGGCGTGACCATCGACATGACCGCATCGGCGTCCTTGCCGGAGACATTGAAGAAGGCATACGAGTCGGAAACCGGGACGACGCTGACCGAAACCGGCGCCGCGTCCGGATCCAGCGCTTCCGTCAGTCCGGCTTCCCGCCGGATTGGCGCGCGAACCAGCCAGCGATCCGGCCCGCAGTGGCAGATCGCCAGGCCGTCCTCCCGCGTTTCCGTGTTCGGCTGCGCCGGAAGCGGAGGAAGACGCGCGCCGGCCCAGGCGGCGACATCCCGCTGCTTTCCGCGGATTTCGAAGACGGCCTGCGTGCCGGCCCGGCTTGCTGTCGCCTCGTAACCCATTTCAACCACGCAGCAGCCTGCCCTCCGGATCATGAAAGCACGGCGCCGCGATCCGGGCGGGAATGATGCGCGTCCTGGTTCGCGCGTGCGCGGTCCCGCCGATGCGCTCTCGCCCGTTCTCGAGCAGGGCGAGCGCGATCCAGCGGTCGTTGACCACGCTCCGGACGCAGGCGGTCGTCAAGCCCTCGCTCGCCCGCTTCGATCCGCCAGGAGTCAGCGGCGCGCCCTCGGGAATCGCCTGTTCCGGGTCGTCCGGAAGCAGCCCCACGAGTTCGCGCCGCGGCTCTCCGCTGCTGCGCCTGATCTCGACCGCGCGCTTTCCGATGAAGTCCGCCTTTTTCCGCGACATGATCCAGCTCATTCCGAGGTCGTGCGGATCGACCGTCCCGTCGGCCTCGTGGCCCAGCGACAGGAAGCCCTTTTCCGTCCGCAGCACGTGGCTTGCCTCCGAGCCCACGGGCTCGATTCCGAACCGGCGCCCGGCGTCCATGACCCTGTCCCACAGGCTCCGGAAGTGCCGGCGCCGGACGTTGACCTCGAACGACACTTCGCCGGTGAAACTGACCCTGAAGACGCGCGCTGGCAGGCCGGCTACGGATCCCGAGCGAAAGTGCATGAACGGGAACGCATCCCGGTCGATGTCGATGTCGGTCGCCAGCGCCTTCATGACGTCGCGTGCGCGCGGACCGCAAATCGTGGCGTTGCACCACTCGCTGGTGAGCGTGGTGATCCGGACGTCCCAGCCGCGGCGATCGACCTGGAGAATCCGTTCGAGGTGGCGGTTGACGGTCTCGGCGTTGGCGGTCGACGTGGTCATCAGGTACCTGTGTTCATCGATGCGGAACGTGACGCCGTCGTCGAGGATCATGCCGTCGTCGGTAAGCATCAGGCCGTATCGGCCCTTGCCCGGCGCGAGGTCGGAGAAGTCGTTCGTGTAGACGAGGTCGAGAAGGCGAAGAGCGTCCCTCCCCTTGATCTCGAACTTGCCGAGCGGCGAGCCGTCGTAAACGCCGACGCGCTGCCTGACGGACCGGCATTCCCGGTCGACACTGTCCTGGAAGCTCTCGCCGGGTTTCGGGAAGTAGCCTGGCCGCCTCCAGCGGCCGCCGGCCTCGTACATGACTGCGCCCTGCTCGATGTTCCACGCGGTCACCGGCGTGTGGCGAAACGGCAATACCACCGGTCCAGTCCGTGCGCCGGCGACGGCGCCGAACGCGACCGGGACATACGGCGGACGAAAGGTCGTGAACCCGGCTTCCGGGACGGCGATGCCCTTCACATGAGCCACGGTGCCGATGATGTTGGCGTTGCCGGTCTTGCCCTGGTCGAAACCCATGCCGCCCGTCGTGTATCGCTTGACGTGTTCGATGCTGCGGTACCCCTCGCGCAGGGCGAGGCGAACGTCGTCGACGGTGACGTCGTTCAGGATGTCGAGAAAACTTCTGTCCTCGCGACCGGGGGCAACGGCGAGCCAGAGCGGCTCCACGGCATACGGCTGATCCCGGCACTCCGGGAGCGGGCGGGAGAGGGCGCGGAATCCGGCCGCCTCCGCGGCGCCTGCGCCCTTCGCCGCGCCGTCCGCGAGCGCGTCGCCGAGGGACGGCAATCCCGCCGCGGCTCCGGCGACGGCTGCGGGCTGTGCGGCATCCTTCGGCACGAACGCCGCGATAGTGTCGTCGAAGCGGAGCGTCCCGCGCGACTGGCAGTGGAGGTGGACTACGGGGTTCCAGCCGCCGGAGTGGGCGAGGAGATCGCAGGCGATGCGGCGCATGGTTCCGCCTGCCGGATCCCCCGCGCTGACCGACCTGACGCGGCGGCGGCCGTGCGCCTCGGTCACGACCTGCCCGGCAAGAATTTCCGTTCCCCCGACCAGGGCGCGCGCGGCGCCCGGCACGTCCTTCCGGCTGTCGACGATCGCCGCCACGTCGATTCCGGCGGCCGCCATGTCCGCGGCCGCCCCGTAGGCGCTGTCGTTGTTGGTGAAAACGACCGCCGTGGTCCCGGGAAGAACCGCGTAGCGGTTGACGTAGGCCTGCACGGCGGACGCGAGCATCGCCCCCGGGCGGTCGTTGTTCGCGAACACGAGTGGCCGTTCGTGCGCGCCCGTCGCGATCACGACCCGCCGCGCCCGCACCTTCCAGCTGCGTTCGATAACGTCCGGCGTTTCCGGGTTGCGCTGAACGACCAGGACGAGGTTGTGCTCGCGGTACCCCCAGGCTGTCGCGTCGCAGAGGTACGTGACATTGTCCATTGCCGCGAGTTCGCCGCCGGCCTTGGCGGCCCACTCCTCCGCCGGCGCGCCGCCGATCCCGAGCCGCCGGTTCAGCAGCGCGCCGCCGGGAACACGATTGTCGTCGACGAGCACGACCCTTGCGCCCGATCCCGCCGCCGCGAGAGCGGCCGACAACCCTGCCGGGCCGGCGCCGACGACGAGGACGTCCGCATGCGCGTGACGGGTCTCGAAGCGTCCTTCGGCAGGGGTCGCGGGCGCGGCCGCCAGGCCTGCCGCGCGCCGGATCCAGGGCTCGTAGTACCGCCAGCCGGGCCACATGAAGGTCTTGTAGTAGAATCCGGCGGGAAGCAGCCGGGAGAAGGCGCCGATGATGCCCGCGGCGTCAAGTTCCGGCGACGGCCAGCAGTTCACCGACGTCGCGGCCAGTCCGTCCCGCAGGCGCACGGTCGCGGCCTGCTGGTTTCCGGAGGCCGCCCGGCCCGCGAGTTCGACCAGGCATGCAGGGTCCTCGACGCCCGCGCCGATGACACCGCGCGGCCGGTGGTACTTGAAGCTCCTTCCGATGATGTCCACGCCTTCCGCCAGCAGCGCCGACGCGAGCGTATCGCCCTCGAAACCGCGGTAGGGGCGGCCGTCGAAGGTGAACCGGAGCGGACGCGACCGGTCGATTCCGCCGCCGGAAGCGAGGCGCCTTTCAGCCGCGGTCATCGCGCGCCTCCCGGATGTCGTGGGTCGCGGTATCGCGGGCGATCGTCACCCAGGCTCCGCAGCCGTTCGCATGCCACCAGCATTCGACGACCGGGCCGACGGGGTTGTCCGGGACCGTGAGGTAGTTCGACCACGCCTCGTCCTGGATTGCGCCGGGGTCGTCGGGCCTGGCTCCGGAGAAGGGACCGCCGTAGACGAACTCGCTCTCGTCGCGGTGGCCGCAGTGCGGGCAGCGGATCAGGTGCATGTCTGCGCAGTCCTCTCAGCGCGCCGTGGTGGTTCCGGTCTCGACCACGAACCCGAGGCGGCGGAAGCGCGCGAGTCCGAACGGCGCGATCAACGGGTGCGGCTCGTTCCTTGCAACGAGGTGGGCGAACGTCATGCCGCCCGCCGGGATCGCCTTGTATCCGCCCCACCAGCCGGCGGTCACGTAGAGTCCCGGAACATCCGTGGTCGAGATGATCGGCGATCCGTCGTGGGCGATGTCGACATGCCCGCCCCACTGCCGAAGCAGCTTCAGAGTGCGGAATGCAGGGAAGAGTTCGAGAAGCGCCGCCGTCGTGTCCTCGAAGACCGACTGCCTGATGTCGCGGCGGAACGACTGCCCGGGATCCGGGGCGCCGCCGATGACGAGTTCGCCCTTGTCGCTCTGGCTCAGGTAGACACCGATGTCGGGACAGTTCACGACCACGTCGAGGAGCGGCTTGACCGGTTCGGAGACGAAGGCCGTGAGATTGATCGTGCGCAGGGGGAGTTTCAGCCCGGCCGTCTCGGTCAGCGTCGTCGTGTGCCCGGAGACCGCAACCGCCACCTTCCTGGCGCGCACCTCGCCGCGCGCGGTCTCGACCCCCGAGATCGAACCGTCCGGGCTTCGCAGGAGTCTCGTGACGGGCGTGTTCTCGTGGATTTCCACGCCCCGGCTGTCCGCGGCCCTTGCGTAGGCCCAGGCGACGGCGTCGTGGCGGTTCACCGCAGCGTCCGTGTGCACCATGCCGGCGATGATCGGAAGACGGGACTCAGGGCCGCCGCCCGTCAATGCCGGAATTCGCCGCCTGAGCTCCTTGACGCCGATGCGTTCGTAGCTTGCGCCGTGCAAGTCCATGAAGAGCTGCCGGCGGCGCAGTTCGCGCAGCTTCGGATAGGTCTGGACCACGTCGATCATGGTCCGCTTCGAATGCATAAGGTTGAAGTTCAGATCCCGGGTGAGACCCTCGAACATCGCGACCGAGCGGACGAAGAACGGAATCGATTCGTCCCGCAGGTAGTTCGAACGGACCGTGACCGTGTTGCGGGCCACGTTGCCGCCGCCCAGCCAGCCGCGCTCGAGAACCGCGACGCTGTTCAGGCCGTGATCCCTGGCCAGGTGGTACGCGGTCGCCAGGCCGTGACCGCCTGCGCCGATCACCAGCACGTCGTAACTCTCCGCGAGTTCCGGGCTCCGCCATGCCCGGCGCCAGCCGCGGTGCCGCGAAATCGCGTGCCGGATCAGGGAAAACCCGGAGTAGCGCTGCATCATCTTTTCGCAACTCCGGGATCGGCGCGGCCGCAGTGCCTGCCGCCAGCGCACGCCGCGCCGGCCCAGGCTTCGCGGCGCATGGCGGAGACTCCGCCCGGCGCGGCGGGTTGCGCCGCCGGCGGCGGCAGGGTGGGATCTCCGCCGTTGCGACCGGCGCGCCGCATTCAGATCCTGCTCCGAAGTTCGTAGCCCGGCGGATAGGCGAGCCTGGCGACGGTGATGGCTGTGCCGTCAGACCAGGTGACGCGGCTGGTCGCGAAGAGCGCCGCACCGGGGGAAACGCCGAGAAGGCGCGCCTCGTCCTTCGTGGCCGAGGCGGCGGAAAGCGAGATCTCGCCGGTGCTGAACGGGACGTTCCTGACCAGGTATTCGTTCGCCGAGACCCCGGAGAAGTCGACATCGAGGACGCCGGGCACGGCGCCCGGGTTGATCCAGCGATTCTCGAGCGCGTGCGCCGTTTCGTCGGCGAAATGCAGCGCCTCCAGGTAGAGGACCGCGGCGCCGGGCTCCAGCTTCATCCGGTCGCGGACGCTGGCCGGAGGCGGGCCCGACTTCCTCGAAACGAGCCGGTATCCGTAGGCATGGCCGGCGGCTTCCACTTCGTGCCGCATGATCGGTATCCGGAACTCGGTCCGTCGCACCTGTGTCTTGACCACGCGCGACCCGGCGCGCCGGCGCCGGACGATCAATCCCTGGTCAACGAGCGTTCTGAGCGCGCGGTGGACGGTTGCGCGCGCGCAGGCGAATTCCTCGGCCAGGTCCGCCTCGCGCGGAATCCGCTCGCCCGGTTTCCAGGCGCCGCCCCGGATCCGGCCCTCGATCTCCGCCGAGATCTTTTTCCAGGATGCGGTGCGCGCCATCACAACCCTTCCGTCAGCCGCCGCAGGCAAGCGAGATATGCGTCCCTGACCGCGTCATGCGCAACGTGCCGGCCCTCTCGGACGATGTGCCTTCCCGCCGACCAGAGATCGCGCACCATCCGGTTGTCGCCCGAAAACGCGAAAGCGTCGAGATACCTGTCGCCCGAGCGCGCGGCAAGGTCGACCGCGCCACCTTCGAGGGCAACGAGATCCGCGACCCTGCCCGGTGCGATCGCGCCGCTTCCGCGGCCGGCCGCGCGGCAGCCGCCTTCGACGACGGCGTCGAAGATTGCGCGTCCGCAGGACTGCCCGGGGTCGGCGAGAACGGCGCGCGACCTGTCCCGGAGGCGCTGCGAGTACTCGAGCGCCCGCAGTTCCTCGGAAAGGGAAACCCGGATGTTGGAGTCCGTGCCGACGCCGAAACGTCCGCATTCGCCCCGGAACGCCGCCCCGTCGAAAATCCCGTCGCCGAGACTGGCTTCGGTTACCGGGCAGAGGCCCGCGACGGCGCCGCTCCCGGCAAGGCGCGCAAGCTCGTGGCGTTCCAGCTGCGTGCAGTGGATCAGGCACCAGCGGCCGTCGACCTCCGCGTTGTCGAACAGCCACTCTCCTGGCCGGGCGCCGAGGCAGGCAACGACTTCCTCGACCTCCGCAGCCTGCTCGGCGAGGTGCATGTGGACGGGCGAACCGGGGGCAAGCATTGCCGCCGCGTCGAGACCGGCGCGGTCGACGGCGCGGAGGGAATGCGCGGCGACCCCGATGCGGCAGTCGTCCGGCAGCGTGGCAAGCGCGGACTCGGCCGCGCCGAACAGGCGCGCAAACCCGTCGATGTCGCTGCCGAATCGCAGCTGCCCTGCCGCGAGAGGACGGCGGTCGCAGCCGCCGTGCTGATAGAGCACCGGAAGCAGCGTCAGCCCGAGTCCGGTCGTGCGCGCGGCCGCCGCGATCCGGTCGCACATCTCCGCCGGATTGGCGTAGGGTTTTCCGCCCGGAAGGTGGTGGAGGTAGTGGAACTCCGCCACGGAGGCGAATCCCGCTTCCGCCATCTCCATCATCGCGAAGGCGGCGATCGCCTCCACGTCTTTCGGTTCGAGCCGGTCCAGGAAACGGTACATGAACCTGCGCCAGGTCCAGAAACTGTCCCTCGACGCCTCGCTCTTCCGTTCGCAAAGTCCCGACATTGCACGCTGGAACGCGTGGCTGTGAAGGTTTGCCGGCGCGGGAAGGAGGATTGCCGCCTTTTCGGCTCCGGTGTCGGGCCCGCGCTGGAGCGATCGGATCCTTCCCCCTTCCAGAGTGACGAGAACGTCGTCTTCCCAGCCCCTTTCGGTGAGCGCATGCTGCGCGTGAACGGTCTCCACGGTCATCGCCGGCCCTGGCGAGCGACCGAAGGCGCGCGGGAATGCTTTCTCTCCGGGTGACCTGTCCGACAGTTTGGCATGCATTCCCGCTCCGGCTGCCTGCGGAACCCAAAGGCAATTGCCGCAGCGCATGATTAACGCCAGGCCGCGGACATTGACAACCGAATATGTGCAAACATATTTGGTGACGGGTTGCTGGCAGGAGGGTGCTGCATGCATCGCGAGGTTCTCACCTGTGCGCGGGTCGCGACAATGGACGGCGCATTGCCTTACGGCCTCGTCGACGAGGGCGCGATAGCGGTCTCGTCGGGCCTGATCCGCTGGGTGGGCGCCGAATCCGGCCTTCCCGAGGACTACGCGGCGTGGCCGCGGCGCCGGCTGGCTGGCGGACTCGTCACCCCGGGCCTGATCGACTGCCATACGCATCTTGTCCACGGCGGCAACCGCGCCCGGGAGTTCGAGCAGCGACTCGGCGGAGCGAGCTATGCCGATGTCGCGCGGGAGGGCGGCGGCATAATGTCGACCGTCCGCGCAACGCGCGGCCTGGACGCGGAGCAGCTCGCGGCTTCCGCGCTGCCCCGCCTCGACGCGCTCGTTGCCGAAGGCGTCTCGACGCTGGAGATCAAGTCCGGTTACGGCCTGGACGTCGAAACCGAGCTGCGGATGCTCAGGGCTGCGCGGCGCCTGGCCGAACTGCGTCCGGTCGAGGTCAGGACGAGCTTCCTCGGGGCGCATGCCGTTCCGGAAGAATTCCGCGGGCGTCCGGCCGACTACATCGAAGAGGCATGCCTGCCCGCGCTGGATGCAGCGCATCGCGAGGGGCTGGTCGACGCCGTCGACGGATTCTGCGAGCACATCGCCTTCTCGCCGGCGGAAATGGACCGGGTCTTCGAACGGGCGCGCCGGCACGGGTTGCCGGTCAAGCTGCACGCTGACCAGCTGTCCGACCTCGGCGGCGCCGAACTCGCCGCGCGTCATTGCGCTGTCTCCGCAGACCACCTCGAGTACACCTCGGAAGCCGGCGTGCGGGCGATGGCCAGGGCCGGAGTCGTCGCCGTGCTGCTGCCGGGCGCCTTCTACACCCTCGGCGAAGACCGCCAGCCGCCGGTGGAACGGTTCAGGAGCTGCCGCGTGCCGATGGCCGTCGCGACGGACGCCAACCCCGGGTCGTCTCCGCTGACCTCGATTCTCACGGCCCTGAACATGGCATGCACCCTGTTCCGGCTTACGCCCGAGGAAGCGCTCGCAGGCGCGACGCGCCATGCCGCGGCCGCCCTCGGCCTTGGCGACCGGGGATCGATTTCGGCGGGGAAGCGGGCGGACCTCGCGGTCTGGGACGCGGAGGAGCCTGCCGAGATCTGCTACCGGATCGGTTTCAATCCGCTCGTCGAGCGCATCGCCGGGGGCGGCTGATGCCGGACATGGACATCACGCCCGGCGGACTGACGCTCGAGGCGCTGGAGACGGCGTACCGGGTGGCGGGTGCGGTGCGCATCGACGCCTCGGCCCGAAGCGCCGTCGACGCGGCAGCGGCCGCAGTCGTCCGCGCCGCGGAGTCCGACGAGCCCGCGTACGGCGTGAACACGGGCTTCGGAAAGCTCGCGACGATCAGGATTGCTCGCGAGGATACGGAAATCCTGCAGAGAAATCTCGTTCTTTCGCACTGCGCCGGCACCGGCGAAGCCCTTGAACCGGATGTCGTCAGGCTCATGATGATCCTGAAGCTGCAGTCGTTCTGTCGCGGGGCATCCGGTGTCCGATGGCAGCTCGTCGAACAGCTCGCCTCGATGATGCGCGCCGGCATCGTGCCGTTGATTCCGGTTCAGGGTTCGGTCGGTGCCTCCGGCGACCTCGCGCCGCTCGCGCACATGTCGGCGGTTCTGATCGGCGAAGGCGAAGCATTCTTCGCCGGACGCAGGATGCCGGGGGGAGAGGCGCTGGCCGCCGCCGGGCTGAAGCCGGTCGTCCTCGGTCCGAAGGAGGGGCTCGCGCTCATCAACGGAACGCAGTTTTCGACCGCGCTCGCTCTCGCCGGTCTCTTCGATGCCTGGCGCTGCCTCGACGGATCCATAGTTGTCGCCGCTCTCGCGACGGACGCGGTCATGGGCTCGACGGAGCCGTTCGCCGCGGAGGTGCACGACCTGCGCGGCCACCCCGGCCAGATCGACGTTGCGAGGCAGATGCGCGCGCTCACGGAGGGGTCGGAACTGCGAGACAGCCGGGTGCAGGATCCCTACTGCATCCGCTGCCAGCCGCAGGTCACCGGCGCAGCGGTCGACCTGATGCGATTCGCGGCGCGAACCCTTCTTACTGAAGCCAATGCCGTCACGGACAACCCTCTCGTCCTGCTGCCGGCGGGGCGGATCGTTTCCGGCGGCAACTTTCACGGCGAACCCGTTGCCTTCGCCGCGGACCTGCTGGCGGTCGCGATCTCGGAGATCGGGTCCATCGCGCAGCGGAGAATAGCGCTCATGGTCGACCCGTCGCTGTCGTTCGATCTGCCGCCGTTCCTTGCGCGGCATCCGGGCGTCGACTCCGGCTACATGGCGGCGGAGATTTCCTCGGCCGCCCTGATGAGCGAAAACCGGCACCTCGCGAACCCTTGCAGCACTGATACCACGCCGACATCGGCCAACCAGGAAGACCATGTGTCGATGTCCGCGCACGCGGCGCGGCGGCTTAGGCGCATGACCCGGAACCTTGCCGGCGTGCTGGGGATCGAGGCGATGTGCGCGGTGGCGGGCATCGAATTCCGGGCGCCCCTGGCGACCGGCAAGCCCCTCCGGAGGGTCATGGCGCGCCTCCGACGGGATCTGCCCGCCCGCGAGCGGGATCACTACCTTGCGCCTGACATCGAGGCCGCCGCGCAGCTGATTCTCTCGGGAGAACTTGCGGATTCGGCTGGCGTTGCCGGTCTCGGCTTCGCCGGCGGACAGCGTGGCCCTCTCCCGTGAGATGCGGAAGTCCGGGATGCGTCCGCCCGTCCAGCGCGCCTCGCGCAGGCCGGCGATGCGCCGGCGCCTGCCGCGGCGTGCCGCGAAACGCGCAGGAGCGGCGCACTCGCGGCGCCGATGCTGTGCCCCGGACCCGTTGCGGACAGTGCAGCGGGCCCTGCGGTTGATGCCCGGCGCCGTTCCGTCCGCAAATCGGGAAACCGGGCGCGCGTCCGCGCGGAACCGTCACGCCGCCGCCGAAGGGAGCACGACATGGCTGATCAGCGCCGCAACACGCGGACCATCGAACCGCCCACGGGTTCCGAGCTCAACGCCCGGAGCTGGGAGACCGAGGCGCCGCTTCGCATGCTCATGAACAATCTTCACCCGGAGGTCGCGGAGAATCCGGAGGAGCTCGTCGTCTACGGAGGCATTGGCCGCGCGGCCAGAAGCTGGGATGACTTCGACAGGATCGTCGCGGCGCTCAAGGAACTCGGCCGTGAGGAAACGCTCCTGGTGCAGTCCGGCAGGCCGGTCGGCGTGTTTCGCACGCATGCCGACGCGCCGCGCGTTTTGATCGCCAATTCGAACCTCGTTCCCGCGTGGGCGAACTGGCACCACTTTCAGGAACTCGACCGGAAGGGCCTCATGATGTTCGGCCAGATGACCGCCGGGTCCTGGATCTACATCGGCACGCAGGGAATCGTGCAGGGGACCTACGAAACCTTCAACGAGGCGGGCCGCCAGCACTATGGCGGGGACCTCTCCGGACGCTGGATCCTGACAGCCGGCCTCGGGGGAATGGGAGGGGCGCAGCCGCTGGCGGCAGTGATGGCCGGCGCGTCGTGCCTCGTCGTCGAATGCGACCCCGAACGGATCGAGTTTCGGCTGCGCACGCGCTATCTGGACGAACGGGCGGAAACGCTCGACGATGCTCTCGCGATGATCCGGCGCTGGACCGGAGCCGGCGAGGCGCGGTCCGTCGGGCTCCTCGGCAACGCCGCGGATGTCTTGCCGGAACTTGTCCGCCGGAACGTGCTGCCGGACATCGTGACCGATCAGACGTCGGCGCATGACCCCGCCAACGGGTATCTGCCGAAGGGCTGGACCCTTTCGGACTGGCGCGAGAAGCGGGAATCGGATCCGAAGGCGGTCGAGGCGGCGGCCCGGGCTTCGATGTGCGAACACGTGCGGGCAATGGTTGCGTTCTGGCGCCGGGGCATTCCGACCCTCGATTACGGAAACAACATCCGGCAGGTTGCGCGCGACGAGGGCTTCGCGGATGCCTTTTCGTTCCCGGGTTTCGTGCCCGCATACATTCGCCCCCTCTTCTGCCGCGGCGTCGGACCATTCCGGTGGTGCGCGCTCTCCGGCGATCCGGAGGACATCTATCGCACCGACGAGAGGGTCCGGGAACTGATGCCGGACGACGCCCATCTACACAACTGGCTGGACATGGCGCGGAAGAGGATTAGCTTTCAGGGCCTTCCGGCCAGGATTTGCTGGGTCGGCCTCGGAGACCGGCACCGGCTCGGACTGGCGTTCAACGAGATGGTGGCGTCCGGCGAGCTCAGCGCACCGGTCGTCATCGGAAGGGACCACCTGGACAGCGGTTCCGTCGCGAGCCCGAATCGCGAGACCGAGGCCATGAAGGACGGTTCCGACGCCGTCAGCGACTGGCCCCTTCTCAATGCCCTTCTCAACTGCGCGTCCGGCGCGACCTGGGTGAGCATTCACCATGGCGGCGGGGTCGGGTTGGGCTATTCGCAGCACGCAGGCATGGTGATCGTCTGCGACGGCACCCGGGAGGCGGCACGGCGCATCGAGCGGGTGCTCTGGAACGATCCGGCGACGGGAGTGATGCGTCATGCCGACGCGGGGTACGAGACCGCGATCGACTGCGCGCGCCGGCACCGGCTGAACCTTCCCGGCATTCCCTTGTAGGGTTCGGCGCTTCGGCGACGCCGCTTCCCGGGGATTCGGGTTGACAAGAGAACCCGGCCGGTAGCAAGACCCGAAAGTCTGCCCGGTTGCGCGACCGCGCCGGAGAAAGCGAGGCCAGCGTGAAAGACTCCAACTTCCTGAAGGAAAACAATGCGCGGTTCCTGTGGCACCCCATGGGGCATCCGGGCGCCATGAGGGACAACGCACCGACGATCATCACCGGCGCTTCCGGCGTCAGGATTCGCGACATAGACGGATTCGAGACGATCGACGCGGTCGGCGGGCTCTGGAACGTCAACCTCGGGTATTCCTGCGAACCGGTCAAGGCGGCGATCCGCGAACAGGTCGACAGGCTTCCCTACTACTCGGCGTTCGCGGGCACGACCAACGATGCGGCCGTCGAGCTCTCATACGAGATCAAGGACTGGTTCGAACCGGACGGAATGGCGCGGGCCTTCTTCACGTCCGGCGGCTCCGATTCGGTCGAAACCTGCCTTCGGCTCGCGCGACAGTACCATGTCGTTCGCGGCGACCGCGCAAGGACGAAGTTCCTCTCGCTCAAGAAGGGATACCACGGGACTCACTTCGGCGGGGCGTCCGTCAACGGAAACAACCGGTTCCGGACGGCCTACGAGCCGCTGCTGCCGGGCTGCCACCACATTCCCGCGCCCTACGTCTATCGGAATCCCTTCAACGAGACCGACCCGGAAAGGCTGGCCGAATTCTGCGCGGCAGCGCTCGAAGACGAGGTCGCCTTCCAGGGCGCGGAGACAATTGCCGCGTTCATCATGGAGCCGGTGCTCGGCGCCGGCGGCGTGATCGTGCCGCATGCGAGCTTCATGCCGAAGGTCCGAGAAATCTGCGACCGGAACGGCATCCTGCTCATATCGGACGAAGTCATCACCGGGTTCGGGCGCACGGGCGACTGGTCGGGCGCGCGGCACTGGGGGGTCAAGCCCGACATGATGTCCATCGCCAAGGCGATCACCTCCGGCTATTTCCCGCTGGGCGCGGCGCTGGTTTCGGAAGGCGTCGCGGAAGTCTTCGAGGGCGACACGTCGGGCGTTGCGAACATCGGACACGGCTATACGTATTCCGCGCATCCGGTCGGCGCGGCCGCGGCGATCGCCTGCCTTGCCGAGACCCGGCGCCTCGACGTCCGGAAGAACGCGGCGGCGCGCGGGAGCGAGTTCTTCGAGGGCCTGCTTGCCGTGAAGGACAGGCACGAACTTGTCGGCGACGTCCGCGGCGGCCACGGCCTGATGTCGGCAGTCGAACTCGTATCCGATGCGCGCAGCAAGACGCCGGTTGACGCTGCGGTGGCCGCTTCCGTCCAGCGGAAGGCCTACGAGAATGGCGCCATGATCAGGATTTCCGGACACAACGTGCTGCTGTCGCCGCCGCTGACCATTTCGTCCGACGACATACAGGCCGTGATCGCGGCGATCGACCGCGCGCTCGAGGAAGTCGGTCGGGATGCCGCCGGCGGTTGACTTGTCGCTGCGGGAAGGACGGTCCGGCCTCCTTGCCGAGGCCTTCGGAATGATGCGGCTTCCCTGACGGGTGCCGTCACGGATCGTGATCTGGGAGGCCCGGTGCCGCAATTCGGAGTGGAGTCGGGCAATCCATCCGGCACGGAAGGCGGCCGGACTCCCCGGCAGGTCCGGCATTCCGCAGCGAGCGAAGGAAATTCGGCGGGTCCGTCCGGCATCTAGGCTGCGCCCGCCCTCCGGGCAGTTTGCACCGCCGGAAACTACTGAGAGACTCCGGCTTCGGCCCGAAGGTCGAACGCCGCCGCCATGAGCGACTTCGTGTAGTCCGTGCGCGGGTTGTCGAAGACGTCTTCCGCAGGACCGGACTCCACCACGTCGCCCCGGTACATGACCAGCACGTGATGGCTCAGGGAGCGGACCACCTTCAGGTCGTGGCTGATGAACAGGTATGCGAGGCCGTGCTTCCTTTGAAGGTCGCGCAGCAGTTCGACGATCTGGACCTGGACGGTCCTGTCGAGCGCGGACGTCGGTTCGTCGAGCACGACAAGACTCGGCTTCAGCACCATTGCGCGGGCGACCGCAATCCGCTGCCGCTGCCCGCCCGAGAATTCATGCGGATACCTGCTGGCCATCTCCGGTTCGAGGCCCACTTCCTTGAGGATCGTCTCGACCATCCGTCCGGTTTCTCCGTTGCGGCCACGGCCGTGGACCGCGAGTCCCTCGGACACGATCTGGCCGACGGTCATGCGCGGGCTGAGCGATCCGTAGGGGTCCTGGAAAACGATCTGCATCGAGGCGCGGTGCGGCCTGAGGGACTTGTTGCGAAGGCCCTGGATGTTGCTTCCGAGGAAGACCACCGGGCCTTCTGAAGAAATGAGGCGCATGATGGCGAGCGCCAGGGTTGTCTTGCCCGACCCGCTCTCGCCCACCAGTCCCACGGTTTCTCCGGACCGGATCGCGAAAGTGGCGCTGTTCACCGCGCGGATGTGCCCCACCGTCCGTTTCAGGAGGCCGCGCGTGATGGGAAACCAGACGCGAAGCTTCTCTGTCGAAACAACGGTCCTGGCGTTTTCCGGCACCGGGTCAGGACGCCCGCGGGGTTCGGCCGAAAGGAGCTTCTGCGTGTAGGGATGGCGAGGACTCCGGAATATGGCTCCGGTTTCGCCCTGCTCGACGATCCTGCCGTCCTGCATGACGCAGACCCGGTTCGAGAACTTCTCGACGATCGTCAGGTCGTGGGTGATGAAGAGGAGGCTCATGCCCTCGGACTTCTGCACATCCGCAAGAAGCGCGAGAATCTGCGCCTGGATGGTGACGTCGAGCGCGGTCGTCGGTTCGTCGGCGATCAGGATTTCCGGCCTGTTCGCGAGAGACATCGCGATCATGACCCTCTGGCGCTGTCCGCCGGAGAGTTGGTGCGGATAGTCGCCGAGCCGGGATTCGGGATCCCTGATGCCCACCTGTTTCAGGAGCGCCACGATCCGCGCGCGCGCGTCGCCGCCCCGGAGGCCCTGGTGAAGCGCAAGGCTCTCGCCGATCTGCCGGTTCAGGGTGTGAAGCGGATTCAGCGACGTCATCGGCTCCTGGAAGATGAAGCTGATGTCGTTGCCGCGGATGGCGCGCAGGACGGCTTCATCGGCTCCGATCATCTCGGTGCCGCGAAACCTGACGGATCCCGAGGTTGCGGCATTGCCCGGAAGCAGTCCGACGGTCGAGAGCGCCGTTACGGACTTGCCGGAACCGCTCTCGCCGACGATGGCAAGGGTCTCGCCCGCGCGCAGTTCGAACGAGACGCGATCAACCGCCGGATCGTCGCTGCCAAAACGGACCGAGAGATCGCTGACGGAAAGGACCGGCGAACTCACTGGAAGGTCTTCCGCGGATCGAAGGCGTCGCGGACGCCCTCGAAGATGAACACGAGCAGCGAGAGCATGATCGCGAATGTGAAGAACGCGGAGAATCCCAGCCATGGCGCCTGCAGGTTCTGCTTTGCCTGCAGCGCGAGTTCGCCGAGCGACGGGTACGACGGCGGCAGGCCGAAGCCGAGGAAGTCGAGCGATGCGAGGCCGCCGATGGCGCCGGTGATGAGGAACGGCAGCAGGGTGAGCGTCGCGACCATGGCGTTCGGAAGCAGGTGCCGGAACATTATGGTCCAGTCGCCGACGCCCAGCGCGCGCGCCGCGCGCGTGTATTCGAAGTTGCGCGCGCGCAGGAATTCGGCCCTGACGACGCCGACGAGAGAGGTCCAGCTGAACAGCGCGATGAGCAGCGTCAGCAGGGTGAAATTCATCATGAACAGCGCCGAAACGATGATGATGATGTAAAGGCCGGGAATGTTCGTCCAGATCTCCACGACCCGCTGGAACACCAGATCGACCCAGCCGCCAAAGTACCCCATCGATGCGCCGGCGACGATGCCGGCAACCGAAGACAGGAAGACGACGACAAGCGCAAACAGGGTGGAGATCCTGAATCCGTAGATGATCCGCGCCACGATGTCGCGAGTCTGGTCGTCGGTGCCGAGCAGGTGTTTCGCGTCCGGCGGCCCGGGGGCCGTTTCGACGTCGTAGTTGATCGTATTGTAGCTGTAGGGAATGGGCGCCCAGACGATCCAGCCGGCGTCGACTTCCTCACCGTCGATCCGCCCGTCGGTCAGGTCGAGCAGCGCGGCTTCCGGATCGTCAAGGCAGATCTCGAGCCCGCCGGCGCGTATCAGGCACTGGACCTCCGGCGAGGGGTATTCCGCCTCCGTCTCGAATTCGCCTCCGAAGTCCGTCTCCGCGTAGAAACGGAAAACCGGGAAATGCAGTTCGCCGCGGTAGGACACGAGAAGGGGACGGTCGTTGGCGATCAGTTCGGCGCAGAGGCAGGCAAAGAACGCGATGCCGAATATCCACAGCGACCAGTAGGCGCGGCGATTGGAGCGGAAGTTCCGCCAGCGCCGTTCCGCCAGTGGTGTCCTGATTGTCGTCAAGGTCAGGTTTCCCTGGTTTCGAAGTCGATCCGCGGGTCGACCCAGACATAGGTCAGGTCCGACAGGAGGTTCACCAGGAGGCCTATCAGACCGAAGACGTAGAGCGTCCCGAACAGGACCGGGTAGTCGCGGTTGACCGCGGCCTCGAAGCCCAGCCTGCCGAGGCCGTCGAGCGAGAAAACGATCTCGATGATGAGAGATCCCGAAAAGAAGATGCCGATGAACAGGGCGGGAAACCCGGAAATGATGATCAGCATGGCGTTGCGGAAGACGTGGCCGTATAGCACGCGGGCGTCGCTCAGGCCCTTGGCCTTGGCCGTCAGGACATACTGTTTCCGGATTTCCTCGAGGAAGCTGTTCTTGGTCAGGAGCGTCAGCGTCGCGAAGGCTGCGATGGTCGACGCCACCACCGGCAGCGTGATGTGCCAGAAGTAGTCCGCAACCTTGCCTAGGAGCGACAGCTCGTGGAAGTTGTCGGAGGTCAGGCCGCGCAGTGGGAAGATCTGGTAGTAGGACCCGCCGGCGAAGAGCACAAGAAGGAGGATCGCAAACAGGAATCCCGGGATGGCGTAGGCGAAGATGATGATGCCGGATGTCCATGTATCGAACGTGGAGCCATCGCGGATCGCCTTGCGGACTCCCATGGGTATCGAGACGATGTAGGCGAGCAGCGTCGACCAGAGTCCGAGGGTGATCGACACCGGCATCTTCTCGAGCACCAGATCGACGACCGTGATGGACCGGAAGTAGCTTTCCCCGAAGTCGAACCGGAGATAGTTGCCCATCATGAGCAGGAACCGCTGCAGCGGCGGCTTGTCGAAGCCGAACTGCTTCTCTAGATCCCTTATGAAGTCTTCCGGCAGGCCGCGCGCGCCCTGGTAACCGGACTCCCCGCGTCCGCCGCCGGCCTCCGACCCGCCGCCCGCGATTCTGTCCGTGGCCTGCGATCCTTCCTCCAACTGGGAGAGAATCTGCTCGATCGGGCCGCCGGGAAGAAACTGGACGAGGGCGAAGTTGATGATCATGATCCCGAGCAGAGTCGGGATCATGAGCAGGAGACGACGCAGGATGTAGGATCCCATGCGTCTAGAACGCGCCGGCTGCCTTCAGCTCTTCCGCCTTCCCGGCATTGTACCACCAGAAATCAAGTTCTCCGAGCGCGTAGGGCGGCAGCGGATCGGGGTGTTCGTAGACGTCCAGGTACGAGACGAAATGCTTGTCGTTGTACCACTGGGGAATCCAGACATGCATTGCGCGCAGGCTGCGGTCGAGCGCGCGGACCGCGGTGTTCAGGGACTCCCGGTCGTTGGCGGCTTCGACGGCGTCGAGCAGCGCGTCGATCGCCGGGTTCGCGATGCCCGAGAGGTTCGTCGAACCGATGGTTTCGGCGGCCTCGCTGCCGAAGTCCGAACGCAGGTCCAGCCCGGGCGTGAGCGGCATCACGTACCGGGCGGTGATGATGTCGAAGTCGAACGCCCTCCTGCGTTCCGTTTCCTGCGCCGCGTCCACCATCTGGTGAATCGCGTCCACGCCGAGCCTCTTCAGGTTTTCGACGTAGGGATTGATGATCCTCTCGAATGACGGCGAATCGTTCAGGAAGGTGACGGTCAGCGTTTCTCCGGCTTCGTTCTTGCGCACGCCGTCCTGAATGGTCCATCCGGCGGCGTCCAGGAGCTTGCCTGCCTTTCGAAGCGCGGAACGGTCGAGCTTGTCCGGCTTCGAGACGTGCGGCGACCATGCGGGTTCGGCGAACACGCTTTCCGGAAGGTGTTCGCGCCATGGTTCGAGAAGCGTCAGCTCACCGGGCGGGGGCAGGCCCTCCGCCTGCAGGTACGAGTTTTCCCAGAAGCTGTCGGTCCTCCGGTAGAGGCCGTAGAAGAGAGTCTTGTTCGACCATTCGAAATTGAACAGGAGCCCGAGCGCTTCGCGGACCCGCGGGTCGGCGAACTTGTTGCGGCGCAGGTTTATCCAGAATCCCTGCGCACCCGACGGCGTGCCGTCGTGAAGCGACTTTCGGACGACCCAGCCCTTCTGAAGCGCGGGGAAGTCGTACGAGGTCGCCCAGAGTTTCGAAAGATACTCCTGCCGAAAATCGTAGACGCCGCCCTTGAACGCCTCGAAGGCGGCGGTGTAGTCGGTGTACATCTCGATGCGGATGGTCTCGAAGTTTTCCCGGCCCACGTTGACGTTGAGATCATTGCCCCAGTAGTCGTCCCGGCGCCGGTAGACGACGGTCTTGCCGGGTTCGACCCTTTCGAGGACATAGCGGCCGGACCCGATCGGCGGCTCCAGCGTGCTCTCGGCGAAGTCCCGGTCGGCATAGTATGCCTTCGAGAAGACCGGGATTCCCGCCGCCGCCATCGGCAGGTCGCGCGTGCTCGCGCCGTCGCGGAAGGTGAATTTCACGCGCAGCCTGTCGAGAGCCTCCACGGTCTCGAAGTCGCTGAATGTCGTCTTGTAGATCGGCCGGCCCTTCTCGATGAGTATGTTGAACGAGAACACCACGTCTTCCGCGGTGACCGGCGAACCGTCGGAGAATCGAGCTTCCGGCCGGATGTTGAAAATCGCCCACTGCCGGTTCTCCGGGTACTCGATGCTCTCCGCGAGAAGTCCGTAGAGCGAGTCCGGCTCGTCCGCCGTGCCGGTCATCAGGGATTCGAAGGCGATGCTGGAAAGGGGAGCGGCTTGCCCCTTGAGTATGTAGGGCGTCATGCTGTCGAAGGTCCCGAATCCCCATGTCGAGAATTCCCCGCCGACCGGTGCGTCCGGATTGACGTAGTCGAGATGCGAAAACCCCTCGGGATACTTCAGATCGCCGAAAGAGGAGATTCCATGCGACGTCACGATGTTTTCGTCCGTTGCCGCGAATGACGTCGTCGCCAGCGCAAGGCACGCGATCGCCGCGGTTGCCGGCATGCGCAAGCGCCGCGCCCGCCCGCACCCGGACCCGTCCTTCGGGTTGCCGCGCGAGTTCCATGTGCCTGATGTTGATCCTGTCATGACCTTGCCTCCCTTTGGCGGTGATCAGAAGGCGCAATTCAGAACTGCGCCGGTATCTACGGGTTAGTGAAGTAGCATGTTCAAATCAATACGACTTTCCTTGATCCGGCGTGAACGGCCTGCACCAAACGCCGACCCGCCGAAGGTTGCCGCCTGCGGTTCCCCCGCAGGCCGTCCGGCACGGATACGCGGGTCCGGGAGAAGCTGAGGCGGGGGGCCGGACCGTTGGTACATGGCCCGCACGCGCAGTGAATTCGCGAACGCCGCGTCCGAGCGTGGCCGTGGACTCCGGCGAGTCCGGATCTCGTCGTGGCGGGGAACCGGCCGCGAGAGCGGCGAAAGACGGATGCGGTCAGTTGCCTATGGATTCCAGATAGGCAATCAGGTTGGCACGGTCGGCCGGCTTCTTGAGCCCTGCAAAGCTCATCTTCGTGCCGGGGACATACTTCGTCGGACGTTCCAGGAATCCGTCGAGTTCGGCGTAGCCCCAGACTCCGGCGAGTTCCTGGAAAGCGCCGGAATAATTGAACTCGGCCACGCTCGCGATCTCCCTGTCGACCACGTCAAAGAGATGCGGCCCGGTGCCGTTTTCTCCGTTTTCCAGCTTGTGGCACGCCTTGCACTTGGCAAAGAGCTTTCTTCCGCGTTCGAGATCGGCCGAACCCACAAGGGCTGCGATGTCCACGGCTTCCGCGCCGTCGACGGCGCTCTCGACCTCGTCGACCTCGATCACGTATGCCGCCTCGACTTCGCCGTGGCTCTCGCCGGTTCCGTAAATTGCCCCGCTCGCCCAGCTCACCAGCAGAAGCACCAGCAGCGACCCGCACAGTGCTCCGGTGATCTTGGTGAGGTCCATCGTGTCCATGACGGTTTCGCCCTTCGCTGGCGTCGACGCAATGTGATCCGTGAATCGGTTTTGCGACCTTCTAGCGCCTTCACCTTGCCACATGCAAGGTTTAGAAGTCGCTGCATTCGGCCGAGCCCGGAAGAGTAGAGAGATGACACCAGTCAAAATGAAAATCGCCTACCAGGGCGTGCCCGGCGCCTACTCGCACAAGGCCTGCCTCGAAATCGGCGAAGGCAACGAGGCGATCGGCTGCAACACCTTCGAGGGTTCGGTCGCGGCCGTTGTACGGGGAGACGCCGACCTGGCCATGCTGCCAGTGGAGAATTCGACCTACGGACGTGTCGCCGACATCCATCAACTGCTGCCGGAGTCGGGACTTCACATCGTCGGGGAGCACTTCCTAAGGGTCAACATCAACCTCCTCGGCGTGAAGGGCAGCACCCTGTCCGGCATCAGGTCGGCCTGGAGTCACAGCGTGCTGCTCGGCCAGTGCCGGGAGTTCCTGATCCGGCACGACATCCGCCCGGTTCCCGCGACCGATACCGCCGGGTCGGCGGAACACGTTCTTTCGGCGAACGACTCGAGCGTCGGCGCGCTCGCGTCGGATCTCGCGGCGGAAATATACGGTCTCGACGTCATCGTACCCAATGTCGAGGACAGATCGAACAACACCACCCGATTCCTGCTCATGGCGCGCCAGCCGGCGCCGTGCAAGTCAGGCGGCGAACCCGTTCTGACCACATTCGTCTTCATGGTGCGCAACCTTCCGGCTGCACTCTACAAGGCGCTTGGCGGATTTGCCACGAACGGGGTCAACATGGTGAAGCTGGAGAGCTACATGGTCGACGGATCGTTCACTGCCACCCAGTTCTATGCGGACGTGGTCGGGCACCCGGATGACCCGCCGCTCGCGCGGGCCCTTGAAGAACTGAAGTACTTCACGTCTCACATGAAGATACTGGGGGTGTATCCGGCGGAAAAGCCGAGGTGACGCGGGCGCGGGTTCCGCTTCGCGCGCGCCCGAGCCGGTCATCGCCGCGAGGTGCGCATCGTTTTTGCGTGCGAGATTCCCGGCCGCCGAGCGCACCTGTTCGATTTTCCGATCCGGGAGCGCCTCGTCCGCTCTCTCGATGATGCGGTCGCGCGCCCTGGAGGGGCCGCGCGACGGATTTCATGGCCCAGCCGGACTGCTGCGTCAGGTCCGACGCCGCCAGCGCGATCACGTGCTCGGCGAGCGTCGCGAACTGCGTCGGCGCCAGATCTTCGATCGCCGGTGCCTTCACGCCCAGCCATCCGGCGTGGAGGATGCGGTCGCAGCCTGCAGCGATCGACAGGCCGGATTGCCGGTTGGCTTCGACGGCCTCCCGGAACCTGTCGTCGATGTCGCTAAGGCGCACCTGGAGCCATTAGCCGGCGCGCCGCATCCAATCGACCCAAGCCCACGCCGGGGCGTCTTCGCCGGGGTGACCGATCACTGCGGTAGCCGGCGTGACCGCGCGGCCGCTCAAGTCCCGCCAGATTCCCGTGCGGGACACGTCGATCCATCCATCGAGCGCGCTCATGGCTGCCATTTGCGCTGTGTACGGGCAACGGTGCGGAAAACCATGGTTTTTCGGTTTCGCGCACGGCCGGAGGGGCTATGAAATTCTCGCCACTGCTGGCGGGCCACCCCTCACGATGCCGGC
Organism: uncultured Amylibacter sp.; assembly: GCA_963662815.2. Classification (GTDB taxonomy): domain Bacteria; phylum Pseudomonadota; class Alphaproteobacteria; order Rhodobacterales; family Rhodobacteraceae; genus JAPPHA01. The sequence goes on along the minus strand of CAXXWA010000029.1, from coordinate 172,556 downwards.
AACGGGCGGCCGGCTGTCAGGGATCGGGGCAGACCAGGCTCAATCCGTCCCCTCGCACTGCCAGATCCTCAGCCCCGTCTGCAGTCGGCACGAGCCGTGCGGCATGACCCGGACGAGGGTCGCCCCTGCCCGCCAGCCGTTGTCGAGACCGGCGACCAACCCGGGCGTGCGCCCGTCCGGTTCGGCTCCGCGCTTGTGCCGGAGCAACCGGATCGTCAGCACCGACCGGCGAGCCAGTCCAGCACCAGGCGCCGGGCGATCGACCCCTGGCGCGGGGGCTTGAAGTCGCAGTCTCCGGTATGGATGGCGCGGGCGAGGAGTTCGCGGCCTATCCACCGCGCGTCTTCAAGTTCCACCGGGTCCACCGTCAGTTCGCGACTTTCGGCATCGGCGCGGCAGCCGATCATCAGAGATGCGGGGAACGGCCACGGTTGCGATGCGAGATATCTGACGCGCCCGATTCGGACTCCGGCTTCCTCCAGCGCCTCGCGCCGGGCTGCGTGCTCCACCGTTTCGCCGGGCTCCATGAATCCCGCAAGGAGCGAGTACATCCTGTCCGGCCATGCGTGGGACCGTCCGAGCAGAAGGTCGTTGCCTGCGGTAATCAGCATGATGACCACTGGATCGGTGCGCGGAAAATGCGACCGGCCGCAATCCGGGCAGTCGCGCTGCCAGCCTGCCTGGACAGGTCGGCTCGGCTTGCCGCATGCCGCGCAAAACCGGTGCGACCGGTGCCAGCTCGCAAGTGCGCGCGCGACGGCTGCGGATTCCGCGTCGCCCGCGCCGAGGATGCCCATCACCGAACGGAGGTCTCTGAAGGCACAGTTCCCTGGCAGCGAATGATGACGGAAGGCACCGGCTTCCGCCGCGTGAACCTGATCGGGATTGTGCGCGGCGTGGGCATCGAGATCATCCCGCGCGGAAACGTCGACAGCAAAGAGCCAGTCGGCGCCGTTCCGGCCGAGGAACAGGGGCGGCTCGCGGGCTTCCGCCAGGAATGGATGGTCGGCTGGAAGCCAGGCAAGCGATTCCCCGGCCATTCCGTCGCGGTTTTCGAAGAGGTTTCGCGACCGCCAGAGCGGCGTGACGCGGGCGTCAGGCGACGAGAGCGCGGCCGCGAGAAGCTCCGGGTTGCGACGGTTCGCAGCTTCCCGCACCAGGGTGCCCGCCGTAAAGGCTAGTTGGCCGCGAGTGTCCATGTTGTACGAATCCCCGGCATCATCCCAGTATTGGCGCTTGCCCCGTCCATCGCAAGTGACTAGGTTCGAGTCCGAGAGGCTGGAGCGGACGAGCGTTTCGCCAACCCGGTCAGGTCCGGAAGGAAGCAGCCGTAACGAAGCCCGCTCGGGCCGCCAATCCAACCTCTCGCTTTCCCTTCGGACCAGCTCCGTTCCCGAGGCAGGCATCTGGAAAACACTGACCACCGCCGGTATGGTCGATGCGCGTGGCCGCCGGAGCGGCGGGAGAAGATGAACGAAACTTCCGATACCGGATACCGGGTGCTGGCGCGGAAATACCGCCCGGCAAGACTGTCCGACCTGATCGGACAGGACGTGCTGGTCGAAACGCTCAGGAACGCCTTCGAATCGGACCGGATTGCCCACGCCTTCCTGATGACCGGCGTCAGGGGAGTGGGAAAGACCACGACAGCGAGAATCATTGCCAAGGGGCTTAACTGCACTGGCGCCGAAGGCGGCGGGCCGACCGTCGAGCCTTGCAACGAATGTGACGCCTGCAGGTCGATTTCCGAGAGCCGGCACGTGGATGTCATCGAAATGGACGCAGCGAGCCGGACCGGAGTCGACGACATTCGGGAAATCATCGAGGGAGCGCAATACCGGGCGACATCTGCGCGGTACAAGATCTACATCGTCGACGAAGTCCACATGCTGTCCAGGAACGCGTTCAACGCCCTGCTGAAGACGCTTGAAGAACCTCCCGACCACGTCAAGTTCATATTCGCGACGACGGAAGTGCAGAAACTCCCTGTCACCGTGCTGTCGCGCTGTCAGCGCTACGACCTTCGGCGCATCGAGCCGGAGGTGATGGTCGCGCACCTGAAGAAGATCGCGGGCCTTGAGGGCGTTGAAATCGACGACGACGCGCTTGCGCTCATTGCCAGAGCCGCGGAAGGCAGCGTCAGGGACGCGCAGTCGATCCTCGACCAGGCGATCGCGCTTGGCACGGGCCGAACCACCGTCGGGCAGGTTCGGGTCATGCTTGGACTGGCGGACAGCGCGAGGGCAATGGATCTCTTCGACCTCGTCACGCGCGGCGACGCGGCCGGCGCGCTCGCGGAAATTTCTGCGCAGTTCGAAAGCGGCGCGGAACCGCTCGCGATCCTGCGGGAGGTGTCCGAGGTCGTGCACAGGGTTTCGATCCTGAAGGTGTCCCCCGAGTTGGCGAAGGATCCATCGGTGACCCCCGAACAGCGCAGACGCGGCATGGAGGCCGCGGACAAGCTGTCACTGCGCGTCCTTGCCAGACTCTGGCAAATGATGCTGAAGGCATTGCGCGAGGTCGCCGATGCGCCGAACCCGCGCACGGCCGCCGAAATGGCCGTAATTCGCATGACCTATGTGTCCGACCTGCCGAGTCCGGAGGAACTGATCCGCAAGCTGCAGTCGGATGGCGCGGGGACCGGCAGCGCCGGGACATCCAGCGCATCGCCTGCGCCGGGCAGCAACGGAGCGCGCGCGCCGGAAACTGCGGCCGGCGGGTCCGGCTTGCCGCTGCCGCCGGGCGACGCGACGCCGGACGAGCCGGAACCGGAACAGGACGCCTCGCTGTTTTCTCCCGCCTCATGCGATGACGTGGATGCGTCTGCGCCGGATCTTCGGGATTTTGGGGACGTGGTCGAACTCGCGCGTGCGCGTCGCGACCTCAGGCTTGTCGTGGAACTCGAGAATCATGTCCGCCTTGTCAGCTTTGCTCCCGGCCGAATCGCGTTCGAGCCTGCCGAAGGGGCGTCGTCCAATCTTGCCGCACGGCTGGCGCATCACCTCAAGGAATGGACCGGAGCACGTTGGCAGGTCGAGGTCGAGGCCGGCGGCGGTCCCACGATCCGGGACGAGCGCAACCGGCGCGACAGGGAGCTTTTCGAGCTGGCCATGCAGCATCCAATGGTTCGCGCAGCGATGGATGCCTTCCCCGGCGCAAGCATCGAAGCCGTGCGGACAGGGGCGGGGGCTTCCGGACGCGACGGCCGTGAGGCGTGGGCCGGGAACATCGGTACTGGTTAAGGAACCTGGGCGCGTTGACAGCAAATTAGAGCGGAGACGAATGAATGCTGAAGGATCTGGGACAGTTAGGCGACATTGCGGGCGTCCTCAAGCGGGCGCAGGAGATGCAGTCCAAGGTGGAAAAGGCTCGCGCAACGCTGGAGGAGGCCGAAGTCGCCGGCGAATCCGGCGCGGGACTGGTGAAGGCGCGGGTGAGCGGGACCAAAAAGCTCAGGTCCCTCGAAATCGATCCGTCGCTGCTCGAACCCGCAAACAGGGAGATGGTTGAGGATCTTGTCGTTGCAGCCGTCCGCGATGGCTTCGAAAAGGCCGAACAACTCGCCAAGAAACAGATGGCGGACGCCACCGGCTTTCCTTTTGACACCGGCATGCCATGACACGTCGGCCGGCAATCCGGGATCCGGAACGCGGAGCATGACTTCGGTGCGCAGGAACCGCGACCTCGACACCTTGATTCAACTCATGGCGCGGCTACCCGGCCTCGGGCCGAGATCGGCACCGCGCGCGGTCCTACACCTCGTCAGGAGGCGCGCGCAGCTTCTCGAGCCGCTGGCAGATGCGATGGACCGGGTCGCGCGGACAGTCCGTTCGTGCGCGACCTGCGGAAACGTTTGCACGCTCGAGACGTGCGAGATCTGCAGCGAGCCGGATCGCAGGAACGGCCAGCTTTGCGTCGTCGAGGACGTTTCCGATCTCTGGGCCATCGAACGGACATGCGTTTTCCGTGGCGGCTATCACGTGCTCGGCGGCGTGCTCTCGATCATAGACGGCACGAGACCCGAGGACCTCCGCATCCCCGCGCTGCTTGCTCGAGTGGGCGAAGAGGGTGTCAAGGAGGTGATTCTGGCCCTCGCCTCGACGGTGGAAGCCCAGACCACGGCGCACTACATCGCGGAACAGCTTGAAGACATGGACATTCGCGTCACGACGCTTGCCCGGGGCGTGCCGGTCGGAGGGGAGTTGAACTACCTGGATGACGGCACCATCAGCGCGGCGCTCGACGCGCGCCGGGCAATCTAGCGAAGCAAAAGCGGCGCGCCACCCCGTCCGGCAGGTCGTCGTTCAGCCTGACGGCGACCAGCGAAACCCCGGTCGGGACCGCGGCCTTGCGGACCTCGCGCAGCGCACCGGGACGCAGGTTGCCGAGAGTGGCGAAGCAGTCTTCGGCCTCGGCCGAGGAACGCATGAGTTCATCGATGACCTGCATGGCTGCCTCCGTGGGTCGGAAGGCGACCCGCGAGCCCGGGCACCGCAACCGGCGGCACGAACCGGATGTGCCGGCGAAGTCCGTTCACTGCAGGCCGCTCGAACGCTTCGAACGACTTTGCCGCACAACCAGTACGCGGAGAAATTTGGACACTCCCGAGACATTGTGCGAAATTTCCGGGACTTTCGGACGCACTTGGAGTGACGCGGAAATCGGGACTGTCAGATCGGGGAACGTCATGCATCTGCTTGCCGCCGCGTTTTCCTGACTTTCTGGGCTCTCGCTGCCAGCGCTGACGACAACACCGCCTGCGCCCAGGCCTATCTTGGGCACCTCGGATACGACGTCGGACCCGTGGACGGGCTACTTGGCCCGCGCACGGCAGCGGTAGCTGAGGCCTACCTGGACGACACCGGGATCGATCTGCCGCCGCTGGCGAAATTCTCCGTCGCCGCTTGGTGCGGCCATGCCGAAAGCGATGCAAGGCACCAGGAGTTTCTCGAATTCGAGTTCGACGGCTTCGGCATCGTGCCCCGGGAAGTCGCCTTTGCCGCCCTGCAAGCCGGCGAAGACGCGAGGAACCGCACCTGTGGTGCGGTTGCCGGTCCGGATCTTGATCGGCTGGAACAGCAGGAGCCGATTCACAGGATCAGCGGTTTCAATTCCCGCATGGACAATCTGGCCACGGTGCCTGGCGCGCGCGAGGCAGAGGAATTTGCCGAGCGTTTCGGCCACGCCAGCGTTGCCGCCTTTGCGCGGAAGGACGAACGGGCGCGCACGCGGCTTGCGCGAAGCCAGACGGGCACCTGATCGATACGGGTGAATGCCGAGAGTGGCGCCAGCCGGATGGGCAGGATTTGTCAGGGATGAAGGATGCCACCCATTCAACCTACTTGATGGCCGGTCTTGTGCGAACCTATCTCGCACTCCTGTCGGATCACGGAAAGGAAGCGCTGGCCGAGGAGCATGCGGCGATTGCCGCGTGGATAGCGGAAGGTTTTTCCGCCCGGCTGAAACGGCCAAGCCAGGTGTATTTCGGGTTGAACGTCGGGTGGTGCTGGCCGTCGATCAATCTGGCCATGTCCGAGGGGCGCACCGACCGCGCCAGGCAGCTCCTGCGGCGGCTGGAGCGGGGCCTGGCGCGTCGGGTCAACCCTGACGGGTCCATCGTCGACCGCACCACACGCGGCGACAGGGCGCTTTGGTATCACTACACCTCGATCGGGGAGTTGCTGGTTTCCTTGGAAATGCTGCGTGCTGCGGAAATGTCCCCTGACCCGGCGCTTGAGGACCGGATTCATGCCGCCGTGGATCTGTTCATCTGCGCCGTGCAGGACTATTCGATCATTCATCGTTGGGCATCACGGCGCCACAACAGCTCATACGAGGGCGAGACCCAGAGTTGGCATCGCGCAGGCTGGCCGCACTACACCCTTGGCGGCACTCGGCTGCATGTCTATCCCTATCGCTACCCGAATCATCCGAATGCCGCAGCATTGCGTGAAATGGTCGGCTGGAATGCGGGATCGGCGACGACAGACATCGACTTCGGCTTTGGCGCGGGTTGCCTCTACAATCTTGCCGCCGGGCAGCTGGCTGATCCGAATTGAGGCCTGGACCAATTCGTTCCGGCGCTCGCCCTAAGACTTGCCCGCCCGCCATTTTGGAGCCCCCTCGTGGATGAACCCATCATCGTCTCTGCCATGGCAAGGACAGGACCGAGGAGGATTCGCTCTTGGCAAAATGCACGAGCAATTCCCCGCGGATGGCAGGTATTGCGCCCTTGGCGGCAGTTCGATCTGGCTTTCGCGTCTCCCGGAGAGCCCGCTCGTGACCGTTGGCCCTGGTCATCGCGCGGGTTGCCGTTGGCACAAGTTCATCTTATTTGTCTGGCATGAGCAACGCCTTCGATACAGCTGCCACCGTCCGTGAACTGGAAGCCGCCGGTATGGACCGGGTTCAGGCCGAAGTGATCGCCGCGGCTTGCCGCAAGGCGTCGGAGGCCGGTGAGCCCGTTACGCGACCTGAACTGGAAGCCGCCATGGCGCAATTGGAAACCCGCCTTGTGCGCTGGGTGCTCGCCATCGGTGCCGCCATCGTGGCGGCCGTCAAGCTGATTCCCGGTTTCTAGTTCGGCTGCGGCCCATGCCCGCAGCTGGTTGCACCGATTCTCGACCGCAGGACCCCATTGCGTTTCATTTGGCTTGACTGCGGAAACCGGTCCCGGCGTTCGTGCCATCGCTGGCCGAAGCTTCCGCAAGGCCCGGGGCGTCACAGAGTTCGTTCCGGTACCGGCGCCGCAGGCTTGGCCTCACCGGAGGGGACGTCGAGCTGTCGCTCGGCGACGGGTACGCGCTCCGTCTGCGGCGGCTCTGATGGCTGGCGGCTGCCTGCCGTGCGGCATCTGGCTGGCGACGGAGCACGCGGACATGCGCCGCGGCTTCGCCGGGCAGCGCGCGCTGGCCGCGGCAGACCTCGGGGAGAGCCCCGTCGGCGACAGATGGCCCGCGTTCGTCAGCTGCCTATACGGAAACGCGTCAGTCCCCGAGCGGCTCCGAATCGTCCTTGTCCCGCGAGTGAACGAGCTGGTACTTGATGCGGCGCATCGGCTCGATTGCCGCCTTTCCGCGCAGTTTCGCGACTTCGTAGGCCAGGATGTCGATCAATGCGATCAGAACGTAGCGGGCCGGCGTCGGGGAGAAGATGCTCTCCGGCTCCTCGACGTGGAACTCCACCGCATCGGCCGTCGCACGGGACAGGGGCGAGTTCGGTGCGGTGATCGAAATCGTGTGCGCGCCGAACTGTCCGCCCACCTCTGCGGCATGGATGATCGGATCGTACCTTCCCGTGATCGACAGAGCCAGAAGGACTTCTCCCGACGCCAGGGTCGCTGCCATCATGAGTTGCAGTTGAGCGTCATTGCAGGCGGTTGCATGCAGGCCCAGCCGGAAAAAGCGGTTCTCAGCTTCCAGCGCGGCCATGGAGGATCCGCCGCCGCCGCCGAAAATCATGACTCTCTTCGCCTTGGCGATGACCGCCGCCAAGCGCTTAAGGTCCTCGTCGGACACCTGTTCCATAAGTGAATCCATGGATCTGTGGACCTGAGAAGTGATCTCGGCCATTGCTTCGTTGCTGCTGGGCCTGACCGATCTCGGATGGAGATAGCGGTCTCCGACCGCGAGGATTCTGGCCAGGTCCAGTTTCAGATCACGGAGCCCGTCGCAGCCGACGATCTGGCAGAAACGGGTGACGGTCGCCGCGCTGACCCTCGCCCGCGCGGCGATTTCGGTGGTGCGCGCATGAACGGCAAATTCCATGTCCTCGAGCACCAGATCCGCAACCCGCCGCACGGCCGGGTGCATTGTGGGGCCGAGCCGCGCGATTCGCGACAGCAGGTCCTCGGCGGAAAACTTGGTCTTTTCTTGCATCGCCATCACCGCACCGTTGTCAATGGTCGGGACGGACTATCATCCGGCGGGGCGGAAATGTCGATATTGTGAAAAAAATTTCCATATTGACCGCATTTTTCGTTTTTTTCTTGCGTTGGTAAAATATATTTTTATGCTGGAGTCGAGCCCAGAGCTCGAGATTCGTCCAATTTCGAACACATGAGGAGAGAAACATGAACATCGTCCGCTCCCCCCTACGTCTCGTTTCCGCCGCTGCAGTCATCGCGGGCGGCTCCCTGGCGTCGCTGGCCGTGCAGGCCGAGAGCACGTTGCGCTATGCCACCGTCGGCGAGCCGCCAAGCCTGGACCAGCATGTCGTCACGTCGGACCTGGCGACCACGATCGCCCATCACATGTTCGAGGGGCTGTACACCTTCGACGCAAACTACGAACCGCAACCGCTGCTTGCGTCGGGCGAGAAGGTCAGTGAAGACGGAACCGTCATCACCATCCATCTGCGCGAAGATGTCCAATTCCACAACGGGCAGCCGATGACGTCAGGCGACGTCGTCGCGTCGCTCAAGCGCTGGGGCGAGCACGGCTCGCGCGGAAAGCTGCTGTTCGCCAACATCTCGGATGTGGCGGCTTCGGGTCCGCACAGCGTCACGCTGACGTTCAGCAGCCCCTTTGGACCGTGGAAGAATCTGATGGCGTTCATCAACGGAGGCCCGGCCATCTACCCGGAAAGCGTCGCGTCCGAATTTGACGCCACGCCAATCTCGACGGACCACTACATCGGAACCGGTCCCTACATGTTCAGCGAATGGCGGCCCAACCGCTACGTTGAGCTGGTGAGGTTCGACGGCTACCAGGGCCCGCCGGGCGAGGCCAGCGGTTACGCCGGCGAACGGGCGGCCAATTTCGATCGGCTGCACTTCATTCCCGTGCCGGACCCCGGCACCCGCGTCAACGGCGTGCGGGCCGGCGACTATGACTACGCCGAGAGCATGCCAAGCGATCTGATCGACGAGCTTGACGCCGATCCGGCGGCGACGGTTGTGCTGAACGGCGGACCGATCTTCGGACTCGTCTTCATGAACTCGAACGCCGGGCCGCTGCAGGAGAACTTCACGCTGCGCCGGGCAATCCAGGCCGCGCTCGACAAGGAGGATGCGCTGCGGGTCTCGATCGGTCCCGAAAAGCTGTGGCGCGCCAATGGCTCATTCCTCCCGGAAGGCAACGTTTGGCACACGGACGCCGGCACGGAGAGCTTCAGCGAAGGCAACGCGGAGAAGGCGGCGGGGCTCGCGGCCGATGCAGGCTACGACGGAACGCCGATCAAGTTACTCGTCTCCACGAACTACGCTTTCCATTACGACCAGGCCGTCGTGTTCACGCGCCAGCTGCTGGAAGCTGGAATCAACGTCCAGATGGTCGTCGTCGACTGGGCGACCCTCATTCAGAAGCGGGCGCAGCCCGAGGAATGGGACCTCTTCTTCACCCACCACGGGTTCGTTCCGGATCCGATCCTGATTTCCGTCATGAACGACAACTACCCGGGCTGGTGGGCGACAGCAGAGAAGCAGGCGCTGAAGGCCGCGTTTACGGAAACCAACGACCCGGATGCGCGGAAGGCGACCTGGGGCGACATCCAGTCCCTCATCTACGAGCAGGTTCCGACCATGAAGACCGGCGATGTCTACACCTACAACATCGCATCTCCGGCACTCTCTGGCATCGAGGAAACGACGCTGATCTGGCCCCACTTCTGGGGCGTGTCCAAGTGACGGGCTGACGACCCCGGCGGCGCTCGGCCAGTTCCGGGCGCCGCCGACCCGTGCGACCGGCCGGCGGATTGCGCGAATAGCATTCCGGCCGGTATAGAACGTCAAACTCCACCGGACGTTGAACGTGATCCGCTACCTAATTCGCCGGATCGGCGTGTTCCTGCCGACACTGCTTGCTGCCTCGTTCCTGATCTTCGCGTTCATTCGGCTGATCCCGGGCGATCCGGCCGCGGTCATGCTCGGAGACATGGCCACGCCAGAGGCGGTCGCCGCCCTGCGAATCGAAATGGGCCTCGAAAAGTCCCTGCTGGAACAGTACGTCATCTGGCTGTCGGCCGCGACGCGGGGCGACCTGGGCGAGTCCATCTTCTTTCAGGTCCCCGTACTGGAGTTGATTGCCGACGGGCTGGAGACCAGCCTCCTGCTCGCATTGATTTCCATGATCTGGATCGTCGCCATCGGATTGCCGATCGGAATGCTCGCCGCTGCCAGCCGGGGAAGCTGGCTCGATCAGACCCTCTCGGGGATGGCGATGTTCCTTGCATCCGTGCCGACCTTCTGGATCGGCCTCTATCTGATCCTCATTTTTGCGGCCACGCTTGGCTGGCTGCCCAGTTCGGGCTATCCCTCGATCTTCGAAGAGGGCGGACTCGGCAATCTGCGCTACCTGCTGCTGCCGTCCCTGGCGCTGGCGGCTCCGAACGCGGCGCTCATCATCCGCCTGACGCGCGCCAGCATGCTCGACGTCTATCGCGAGGACTATGTGCGGACCGCGCGTTCCAAGGGAATTCACCCGCTGGCCGTGGTCGTCAGGCACGTGTTCCGGAACGCTCTTCTCACAGTGGTCTCGGCCGTCGGGTTCACCGTCGCCGCGCTGATTTCCGAGGCCGTGGTGACTGAAACGGTGTTTTCGCTGCCGGGAGTCGGCCGGATGGTCGTGCAGTCCATCCTGCGGCGCGACTATCCAGTCATTCAGGGCACGATCCTCATGATCGTGCTGCTCTACCTGACAATAAATCTCATCGTCGACATCCTCTACGCCTGGCTGGATCCGAGGGTGAAACTGCAATGACGGTCGTTGCGAAGGGATCCGGCTTCGGCCGCCGTCAGCTTGCCGCCTTCGGCCTGTTGACGGTAGCGGTACTGGCCGTCTGCGCGGTTTTCGCGCCGTGGCTTTCGCCCCTGGACCCGCTCGCGATCGATCCGCCCGCGAGGCTCACGCCGCCCGGGGCCGATCACTGGTTCGGCACCGATCACTACGGGCGGGACACTTTTTCCAGGGTGATCCACGGGTCGCGCATGGCAGCGCTCATCGGCCTCGGCGTGGTCAGCATCGCGCTTGGCGGCGGCATAGCGTTCGGCGTGACTTCTGCCATCTTTCCCCGGCTGGGACTACTGCTGATGCGGGTCATCGACGTGCTCATGGCGTTTCCTGCGCTGTTGCTGGCACTGGCCCTAATCGTGATTCTCGGGCGCGGCGTCGAGAACTCGATTCTTGCGATCGGCGTCGTCTACATGACCACGACCGCGCGAATCGTCTACGGCGTGTCGCTGCGGCTCAAGGCCGAGGCATGGGTGGACGCGGCGCTTGCCATGGGTGCGGGAACATTCCGCATCGTCTTCCTGCACATCCTTCCCAACCTGATGTCGCCATTGTTCGTTCAGGCAAGTTTCGTGTTTGCCTTCGCGCAGCTTCAGGCCGCCTCGCTGGATTTTCTCGGACTTGGAGTTCCTCCCGAAACGCCGACCTGGGGCAACATGCTGAGCGAATCGCGCGTCTACATCACCCGTGCGCCGTGGCTGCTCCTCTTTCCCGGCCTCATGATCGCCCTTGCGGCTTTCTCCCTGAACCTTGTCGGCGATGCCGTTCGCGACCGGCTCGACCCCCGGCTGCAGGCGGCCTTTTCCAGCCGGGGCCGGCTGTGAGCGTCCTGCTCTCGGTTCGCGACCTGTCGCTCGCCGGGCATTCCGCCGGCGGGTCCCGCACCATCGTCGACCGGTTGTCCCTCGCGGTCTCGGAGGGAGAGTCGCTTGCCCTCTGCGGCGAATCCGGCAGCGGCAAGAGCGTCACTGCCCTTTCGATCATGGGGCTGCTTCCGGAATGGGAGGTGACGGTGGAAGGCGGCCGCGTGGACTTTGCGGGACGCGACCTGCTGCAAATGTCGGGACGCGAACGCCGGAAAGTGGCCGGGAGCGACATCGCCATGATATTCCAGGAACCGATGACGTCGCTCAATCCGGTCATGCGGGTCGGCGACCAGATCGTGGAAATGATTCGCGCGCACGAACGCGTCGGACGGAGGGCGGCGGCGGCGCGGGCAACGGAATTGCTGGCCGCTGTTCGCATGCCGGAACCCGCGCTGCGCCTGCGCGCCTACCCGCACCAGTTGTCCGGGGGACAGCGCCAGCGCGTCATGACCGCGATAGCCCTTGCGTGCCGGCCGAGGCTGCTGATCGCAGACGAGCCGACGACGGCATTGGACGTCACAGTGCAGGCGCACATCCTGACGCTGCTTCGGGAACTTCAGCAGGAAATGGACATGGCGATGATCTTCATCACTCACGATCTCGGCGTCGTCGCGAACATCGCCGACCGCGTGGCCGTCATGTACTGCGGCCGGATGGCCGAAACCGCCCCCGTCAAGGACATCTTCCGCGCATCCGTCCACCCCTACACGCGGGGATTACTCGCCTGCATTCCCTCGACGCAGCGCCATGGCGAGGAACTGGTCGCCATTCCCGGTCAGATGCCGACGCCGTCCGACCGGTTGACGGCGTGCCGATTCGCACCGCGTTGTCCGCTTGCGGATTCGAACTGCAGGCAAGTCCCGCCGCCTGCCGTCGCCGTTTCGCAACGGCATCTGGCGGTCTGCCACCATGCGGAAGGCGCGTTTCCGCCGTGAATGGCGCGACCCCAGCACAGGCGCCGCTTCTGGAAGTCGAAGGCCTGACTGTCACATACGGTCTTCCGTCGCAGCGCCTGCTCGGATTCTCGCGGACGTTCGACGCCGTCGATCGGGTGAGCTTGTCCATTGCCCGCGGGGAATCCGTTGGCCTTGTCGGCGAGACAGGCTGCGGAAAGTCATCGTTGAGCCGCGCCATCTGCGGGTTGGCTCCGATATCGGCCGGAAGGGTGCGATTCAAGGAAACGGTCCTGACATCGGTCGGCCGGGCGGAGGGCAGGAGGGCGCGCAGGGACATGCAGATGATTTTCCAGGATCCGGGCGGATCGCTCAATCCGAGAATGCGCGTGGGAAGGCTGATCGCCGAACCGCTCGAAATACACGATGTCGGGAGCGGAAAGTCCCGCCGGAAACGCGTGCTTGAGATGCTGGATGCCGTTGGGCTCGCCGCGGATGATGCAGACCGCTATCCGCACGAGTTCAGCGGCGGGCAGCGGCAGAGGATTGCCATTGCCCGCGCAGTCGTGATCGAGCCGGCCCTGATCCTCGCCGACGAACCGGTATCCGCCCTGGACGTCTCGCTGCAGGCCCAGATCCTCAACCTGATCGCCTCGCTTCGCCGCAGGCTGGATCTGGCGCTCCTGTTCGTTTCCCATGACCTGCACGTGGTTCGGCACCTGTGCAGCCGCGTTGCGGTCATGTACCTGGGGCGAATCGTGGAAAGCGGTCCGACCCGGGCGGTGCTCGACTCGCCGCGGCACCCCTATACGCGTGAGCTGGTCGCTTCGTCCCCGGTGCCGGATCCGGATCGGCCGATCCGTCCGCTCGCGTCCGCGGCCGAGCCTCCCAACCCCGTTTCTCCGCCTTCCGGCTGCCGGTACCACACGCGTTGCCCGCACGCCGCCGGTCCGTGTTCGGAGAAAGATCCGGACTTCGAAGGCCTGGGCGGATCCCACTCGGCGGCGTGCCATCATGTCCACCGGATTTTCGATCGGGAGGGCATGCGGTCATGAGACTGTTCGTTGCATCGCTCGCGACGGAAACGAATACCTTTTCGCCGGTATTCACGGACCTTCGGGACTTTCGCGAGACGTTCTACTTTCCGCCAGGCGGGCATCCTGATGTTCCATCGCTTTGCAGCGCGCCGTTCATTGCCTTGCGCGAACTCGACGACAGGACGGAGGAACGCATAGAAGTAGTCGAGGGCACTGCCGCGTGGGCGGAACCGGGCGGCGTTGTCAGCGGCGAAGCCTACACCCTGCTGCGAGACGAGATCCTGGGCCAGCTGCAAAGGGCCATGCCGGTGGACGGCGTTCTGCTGGGTCTGCACGGGGCAATGGTCGCGCAGGGATTCGATGACTGCGAGGGCGATCTGCTGGCGAGAATTCGCGGCATTGCCGGAGACGGGGCAATCGTCGGAGCGACCTTCGACCCGCACAGCCATTTCACGAAGAAGTGTTCGGATGCGCTGGACGTGGCGATCACGTTCAAGGAGTTTCCGCATACTGACACCATGGAGCGGGCGCGGGAACTCGCCGACATCGTCAAGCGCGCGGTGCGCGGGGAAGTCTCGCCGCGAATCTCCACGTTCGACTGCCGAATGATCGACGTGTTTCCGACAACGGGAGCCTCGATACGCAGGTTTGTAGACCGGATTTCGGCCCTGGAGCGCGAACTGCCGCACGTCTTGTCGATTTCGATCGTGCACGGGTTCCTTGCCGGCGATGTTCCGGAACTTGGCACGCGAATCGTGGTCGTGACAGATGACGCTCCCGATGACGGCCATGCGCTTGCGCGCGAACTCGGACTTGAACTCTACGCCATGCGGGGCACGACAAGGATGGAACTGCTTACTCCTTCCGAAGCCCTCGACCAGCTCGACGCACCTAAGGAAGCATTTCCACTGCTGCTGGCCGACGTCTGGGACAATCCGGGCGGCGGTATGGCGGGCGACTCGACCGTAATTCTCCGGGAGATCATGGATCGGCGGATCGCGTCCGCCGCCCTGGCGAGCATCTGGGATCCGATAGCCGTGCAGTTCTGTTTCGCGGCCGGTGTTGGTGCATGCATTCCGCTTCGCTTCGGCGGCAAGTCCGGTCCCGGCCTCGGAGAACCGATCGACGCGACGGTTGCGGTCACGGGGCTGAGCGCGAACGGCATGATGCGATTCGGAGAATCCGTCGCGAAACTCGGCCGCTGTGCGGCGATTCGGCTGGACGGTGGCGCTGAAGTCGTCCTTTGCGAGAACAGGGTTCAGGCATACACGCCGGAGATCTTCACCTGCGTCGGGATCGAACCGGCCGCAAAGCGTCTCCTTGTGGTCAAGTCGACCAACCACTTCCGGGCCCGTTTTTCCGAGTTGGCGGGCCGGATCCTGTATGTGGACAGCAATGCGCCATACCCGCACGACCCTCGCGCAACCCCTTACAAAAAACTGGATCGGGGCATCTGGCCCATCGTCGCCAACCCGACTCACGAGCCCTGAATGACGCGGTCGCCTGGCGAATCGGGACGGGATGCCGCCGCATGGCTGTCGGTGGAATTCGCGATCGCCCCAGGTCCCGCGGCTGCCGGGCCGGGACGTTTCTGGGTGTCGACGGGACGACCCGCACGCAGTCGGAGCATGCTGGCCCTTTGCTCTTCGGCGATCGCGCGCGAAGCCCGAAGCCGCGGATTGCGTGGACAATGCCGTCGCGTGGAAAGAGAGTTCATCGATGCGTACGGGATCAACCGCGACGATGATCGTACGCCGGAGCCCATCCGGAAGGCACGCGCCGTGAAACCCGCGTCCGGTGGAGCCCTGCGACGCGGATCGCGCGTCCGCCATGTTCGGCGGGGATGGTCGAAACGCCGGAACCGGCGCTGCCGATGTGCGTGCCCTAAACGGAGGTGACGATGGAACCGAATGCGATCGAGTCGTATTTCAGCCTTGGCGAAGCGCCGCCTGATCCCGCCGGTCTGGACACGCCGCTTCCGGTGGTGAACCTTGATGTCGTCGAACGCAATGTTCGGGCCTGGCAGATGAGATGCGACCGTGCCGGCCTGTGGAATCGCCCGCACGTCAAGACCCACAAGATGACCGCCTTGGCGCTGTTTCAGCTGGCGCTTGGCGCATCGGGCATTACCGTGCAGAAACTCGGCGAAGCGGAGGTCATGGCCGCGGCCGGCATCGCGGACATGCTCGTGACATACAACATTGTCGGCCGCGCAAAGCTCGATCGGCTGTCTGCACTGGCGAGGACAACTGGCGTGTCAGTTGTCGCCGACAGTCCGGTGGTGGCCGACGGCATTGCATCCGCCGCCGCCGCGGCAGGCAGGCGGATCGGCGTTCTCGTGGAGTGCGACACGGGCGGAGGCCGGAACGGAGTTCAGTCGCCGGACGATGCGGCGTCGCTGGCGCGGCGGATCTCCGCTTCGCCCCACCTCGAGTACGGCGGCCTCATGACCTTTCCCGCTCCGGGCGGCAGGCGACGGATGGCGGAGTTCCTGGAGGCGGCGAAGGGAAGGGCGGGCGGCGCCGACTGCGTGTCAGTCGGCGGCACACCGGACATGTGGAGCGACGAGGGCTTGGGCGTGGCGACGGAATATCGCGCCGGCACCTACGTGTTCAACGACCTGTCGACGGTGACGGCGGGCGCCTGCTCCCAGGACGACTGCGCCGTCGACATCCTTGCGACAGTGGTCAGCCGCCCGACGGCCGACCGGGCCGTCGTCGACGCCGGATCCAAGGCACTGACAAGCGACCAGCTCGGCGAACCGGGGTACGGCAGGATTAGGGGGTGTTCCGCGCGTCTTTACGCGCTCTCGGAGGAACATGGCCTGCTCGACACACGTAACGTCGAGCGGGAATTCGCGATCGGCGACGTGGTGAGGATCATTCCCAACCATGTTTGCCCCGCCGTGAATCTTTTCGACAGGGTCGCTGTCTCGAAGGGCGGCGTGGTCATCGGCCTTGCGGGAATCGATGCAAGGGGACGCGTTGCCTGACGGCCTCGTCCGGCCGCGGTCCGGATGCCGTTTGCCCGGCAACGGGATTGCGGGGCCTCGAACGACGCAATGCACCTCGCGCGCGGGCCATCGGGACTCACGGTGGAGCGCCAGTTCGCACTTGCTCGATGACCCCGGTGCGTGCGCCATGGACCGTCTGGAATTTATGCTCACGGTGATGATAGTTGGACTGTCTGCCGAGCGTCCCTTCGGCGTGAGCCGAGCCCGAGGCTCGGTTCTGTCGCGATCCTTTCCGGAGACATCACTGATCGACGCGGGAACAAGGGGGAACGGCGATGGCGACCGGCCTCAAGACCGTCGAGAACGACGGCGACGTGCGGGAATTTCTGGAATCCGTTGCGAGCGAGGTGCGGCGTGCCGATGCCTGGAAGACTGTTCGCATGATGGAAGCCGCGAGCGGAGAACAGCCGAGGATGTGGGGCGAGAGCATCGTCGGTTTTGGACGATACCGGTACCGCCGGTCGGACAACACCGAGCACAGCTGGATGTTGACCGGCGTGTCTCCCAGGAAATCTTCTCTTGTCGTCTACGTCATGCCGGGATTCTCCTCATACGGCGACATCCTTGGACGCCTTGGCCGGCACCGGCATTCGGTCTCGTGCCTCTACATCACGCGCCTGTCGAACATCGACTTCGACGTCCTCACCGAACTGGTGACGCGTTCCGTCGCTGACATGCGGCGGAAGTACCTGGCCTGATCCGCGCCTCGGCAACCGGAGCGCCGCATCCGGACTCGGAGTTTCCTGTTTACAAGCAGGGACCAAACCGCAATCCTTGGGCGCCATCGCGCGGGCGTGGCGGAACTGGCAGACGCAACGGACTTGAAACTTCTTGAGTGCCCCCGTGGAAACGCGGGGAGTAGAACCGCTCAAATTCGGGGAAGGCTTCCGGTTCGGCCGATGCTGATCCCGAGCCAATCCCGGCGACGGGAAGGTGTAGAGACTAGACGGGCGGCACCTGGGGCCCAAAGGCTATGGTGAAGGGATAGTCCAGACCGGCAAACGCCCGAGTTCGGGCGGCAGGGAAACCTGTAGCGGTACGAAAATCCGTTTTCCGGAAGGAAGTGGGGGTTCGAGTCCCCCCGCCCGCACCATTGATCATTGCCGTTCCGCTGTCGGTAGCGAATGTGGTCCAGGTGAAGCGCCCGGGAATTCTTGGCCCATGACGATGCAGGTGATTTTGCGCGCATTCCGTCGCCGACCGCCAACCGAAAAGACGTTGCCCAACGTATCCGGGAACTCGTTGACATGACTCCCGGTGCTCGCTTCCGCCGTGATCCGCCGGAGCTCCCGGTTCCGTTTCGCTGGTTCGGCAACGGGATTCCCTGCAGACCGCTGCGCCTTGCCATTCGGCCCCTCTTCGGCGGGGCCGCGGTGCGAAAGCTGGGTGTCGGGCCGTCGCCGACGAGCGCATCGCGGCGCTTTGGTTCGGCACCTTGAGTTCACGAGGCTGCTCCAATGTTTCTCTGGAAGCACCGGCCCCGCTGCCGATGGACGAATCGAAGCGTCTCAACGGGGAAGCACCCGCCCGACCATGTCACCCGGGCCACTGATCGCGCAGTTCGCCAGCACATGTCGTACTCGACGGAAGAACGGCGGCAGGGTCTGCCCGTCATCGGCGGATCTTCGGCGACGTTGCCGGTCGCCGCGCCCTCCATTTGCCTGGAAAGCGGCTTCCGGTTTTCATCAATACTGCAGGTTCGCCGATACCTTTTCTCTGATCCTCGGGAAACCGCTGTTCGGCAGGCGCACCACCCCTTTCCGCTTGTCCGGGAGGAGCCGATGTGTCGAGACGGTACGTCTGCAGACAGCCCGTGCAGTCATGCTGTCCGGAGAAGACTTCACCTTGGTCGGCAACTCTGGCCGGGCCTGCTCTGCCGTGCCGAAGGGTGCAACGATCACCGCACCATGGCTGCGGTTTTCTTTGAAGTGCTTGCGACGGGGCGTTACTTCCCGTCTGCTCCGTTTCTGGGAACCTGCGCTGATATGTCTGCCGGATTCCGGGTCAATAGGGAATTGCCGGTTTGTTCTTGCGGGAAGCTTCCCTTCTCTTTGCATCGGCATCATTGGCAGATCGCGTCTTCCGTTCTGTTTTCAACTGCATAAACGGTGCCTGCACGGCCACCGATTTCCAGAAGGGCAGCAATCAAGAAGGGCAACGCAAGTTGTCCTGTCTTTTTTTGGATGGTTGCACGTCGTTCAGCGAGAAACGGGCAGGGAACGGCGTCTCTGCAGAGAAATCAGGCCCGCTTGCTTGGGCAACTTGCCTGCGGGCGGCCCCACAGGGCCGTGGCCCGGCGGGGATTTCGCGCGAACCCCGGGAGCCGTTCTCGGTCGTTCAGCTCGATCTCCACGAGTCGTCCCGTCACCGCTTGCGGATCACGCTGGGCGGCCGCGGGAGTCCGCGAGTTCAGACCAGCCGCCGAGGAATCGACCTGCGCCACTCCTCGCGGTGAACGGATTCGTCTTCGAGCCATGCCTCGATCTCCGCTTCAAGCAGGAAGTGCGTCGGCAAGGACGTCACCATCGTGCGCGTGCGCGACGACACGTTCCAGGAGCCGCGCGAGAATTGTTCCTTCCAGGTGATTTCGCAGTGCGCGGACGACGTGTCGTCCGGGCGAATCGAGAAGCGTTCCTCGTGCGTGGACGCGACTGTCCACCCGTCGTAGTCGTCGTATGTAACCTCGCCCCTGTCGAACTGCCGCCGCGAGACAAGGCTCCCCGTGCACATGTCTTCGGTAATCGACCACGCGTAGGAAGGCTGCCGCGTTACGGTCATGGCGAGCGGCGGCGCCGCCTCGGGCGTCTCGAACGCAGGAAGTCCGCTGTCGGACCCCCGAGGCGGACGAACCGGCAGGACGAGGGCACTCGATTCAGTGCGAACGGAAACGGTCGTCTTTTCCGGCGAGGGCCAGACGGTCGGCCAGTAGGCTGTCGACAGCGAAAGTCGAATCCGGTTTCCGGCGCCGAATCGGTGCGCGATGTCGTTCAACCGGATGCGGACGCGATATTCGCAGCCGGGCACCAGCGCCACTGGCGTTTCGTGACTCTCGCGATGGGCGAGATTGAGGATGCCGTAGGTGATTCGGGTCGCGGCGCCATCCGGAAACACCTCGTTCAGGCAGGCGGCGATCTGGCCCGTTTCCCTGTCGCAGGACAAGCCGAGATCCAGCACCGGCGCTCCCAGGATTTCAAGGTCGCATTCGAGAGGCGGCGTTTCGAAGTTCAGGGAGCCGCCGGCCTCGGCGCGCTGGTCGGATGCGAGGTCCGGCGTTTCCCCGTGCGGACACCAGGCGCCTCCTGCGCGGCCGACGGTTTCGGGAGACGAAATCGAGAGCGCCGGTCGCGGACCGGGTTCCGCGGCGAGCACGTGCTCGCCGAGATTCAGGACGCGGGGCACCGCCCGCGGAGAGGGCCAGCCGTCCTCGGCGACCCATCGGCCGGGCCGGTGCGCGTAGTGGGTCTTCGGCGGAGCGGGTTCCTGCATCCAGCAGCGCAGCTGCGGCTCATCCATGATGCCGGTGTCAATTCCCTTCATCCAGTGGTCCCACCACCGCAGGCACTCCTGAAGGAAACCGATCGACGGCCCCGGCATTGCGAAGTGCGGATACTTGTGTGCCCAGGGACCGACCAGCCCCTTGCAGGGCGCCTTGAGGTTCGAGAGCAGTCTGAACACGGAGTTGGAGTAGCCGTCCGCCCACCCGCCCACGGCATAGACGGCACAGGTGATGTCGTCGTAGTTTTCGCAGACGGAGCCGTGCTTGTAGAAGGCGTCGCGATGCTGGCGCTCAAGCCACTCCTCAAGCCAGAGCCCGCTGCCCCTGAGGCGCTGCAGCCATATGTCCCGCCAGCCTTCGCCATGGAGTCTCGGATCGGGCGGCGTCGTATTGATCGAGAACATGTAGGTCGACCAAACAATGTTGTCGCAAAGCATCGAACCGCCCATGTAATGAATGTCGTCTGAGTAGCGGTCGTCGGTGGAACAGATCGAGATGACCGCCTTCAGTGCATCCGGCCGCCGCGCCGCGATCTGCAGCCCGTTGAATCCGCCCCAGGAGATGCCGATCATGCCGACCTCGCCTGAACACCACGGCTGGCTGGCGATCCAGGCGATGATCTCGAGCCCGTCATCCTGTTCCTGCCTGAGGTACTCGCCGCGCAATACCCCCTCGGAGTTTCCGGCCCCGCGCATGTCGACGCGGACCGATGCGTAGCCATGGCCCGCGAAATATGGGTGTGTCAGCGCGTCACGGACCGAGGTTCCGTCCTGGTAGCGGTAGGGAAGGTACTCGAGAATCGCGGGGACTGGGTCATGAACGGCATCTCTCGGGAGCCAGATCCTTGCCGAAAGCCGTACGCCGTCGGAGAGAGTTATCCACTCGCCCTCCATGACCTTGACCTCGCGGGGGAATCTTTTGACGGTCTTCATCGGGTCTCGGCCTCCCTGGTCCCTGTTGCGGATGCCGCGACAATTCACCCGCACAGGCCGGCTGTCAATGAAAGCGGGACCGGGGTAGCGCTTCACTTTGAAAAACGGCCTGTCGCGCACGGGTTCGGCACCCTGTGTGCTTGGCGGAAGGCATTGGCGGTTACATGCTGAAAAGCTCAAAAGCGCCGACGGGCAAAGGCGCCCCGCCGACGTGAACGGCAATGCTGTCAAGGTCATGCAAATCGCCGCTGGCGAGGAGGAGGAAGAGTTCGAGTACGATGGCAAAGACCCCGCCGCCAGGGCGCTGGGGACGAAGGGTGGGAAAGTTCGTACTGCAAAGCTCTCGGCTCAAAGGCGGCAGGAGATCGCACAGAAGGCCGCGGCGAAACGTTGGTCCTCTTAGCCCGACGTAATGAGGCGCGTTTTTGCTTCAGGCAGCCGGTTGATCTGCTGGTAGAACTCCGTCTCCGTAATTTCCGTCGCCCACTCCGATCTAATTGAGACCAAGAATCTTGTAGGTGCCGGCTCATGCCTATCTGTTCGACGCACAATGATGGCACTTAGAGCTTGACCTAAAAGTGCGCGGCCCTGCGAAATGTGGCATTCCGAGTCAGTTTTCCACGACAGACGAGGAGGTCCACATGTCCTGGAACAAAGCCGCGCAGGAGACGTATAAACGAAATGGCGAGCGCTTTGAAACCGATTTGACGGACGGGGAATGGGCGCTGATCGAGCCGCTTCTTCCGCCGCCGTCGCGGATGGGGCGTCAGCGCACGACTGATCTGCGTGAGGTCATCAACGCAATCCAGTACATGTTGGGTGCCGGCTGCCAGTGGCGTGCGATTCCGCCGTGTTTTCCGCCATCTGCGACGGTGCAGAACTATTTTTGCGCCTGGCGGGACGACGGGACATATGAGACGATGACGGACGTGCTGCGCGGGCATGTCCGGGCGTTGGCGGAACGCTCCGCGGACCCGACGGCGGCCGCGATCGACAGCCAGTCGGTGAAGACGACGGAGAGCGGCGGCCCTGCCGGCTGCGACGGCGGCAAGAAGATCAGGGGCCGGAAACGTCACATCGTTGTCGACGTCGAAGGGACGCCGATCATGATCAAGGTTCATGCGGCCGATGTGCAGGACCGGGACGGCGCCCCAGCGGTGATCGTCGGGATGCTTGAGAAGGCGCCGGAGGTGACGAAGCTGTGGGCGGATGGTGGCTACCAGGGCCCGAAGCTTCTCTCGAAGTTGGAGGAACTCGGGCTTGGTGGTCTGCTTGAGATTGTGGAAAAGCCGAAGGATATCAAGGGTTTCACGGTGCTGTACCGTCGCTGGGTTGTGGAGCGGACGTTTGGCTGGATGTCGCGATGCCGGCGGCTCGCGAAGGACTTCGAGCGGAGCCTGGCGAGTTCGCTGGCGTGGTGCCGGCTGGCGGCCTGCCGGTTCATGATGCGGCGGGTGGCGCGTGGAGCAAGCTGCTGAAACAAGCGGGAAAATCGAAAAATGAATTATGATTCAGCCTCTAAGCTCGACTTTGTACATTTATGCGGCGAAGCACAGGGCTTCGACCATGCGCTGGATCCTTTCGGGCGGGACGTTTTTCACGGTGTAGTCTGGAATTGAGCTGTCGCTGTCGTTTTGGTCGCGGTTGAACGGCAGGATTTTCTGCCGCTTCCGGTCTGATGGGGAGCGTTGCAAAATGCAGTCGAGCCAGAGTTGCGCGCGCACTGCGGCGATGGCGTCGCAGAAAGTGAAGTTGGATTTCCAGTACCATGCGGCCCGATAGGGATGTGGTGTTTTGGCGAGGAATTCGCCTGCCCACAGGCAGACGAGGCTGTACAATCCCAACAGCACCGGCGTTGTCCGTTCGATCGCGTCATCGGACCACTGGCGCTGGGTTTCGACGCCGAGATGGGCGCGGACTTCCTGGAAGGCGGCCTCGACCTGCCAGCGGCGCACGAAGATGCCGATGATTTCGGTCGGGTCCATGTTTGGGTCGGTGCTGAAGAAGGCCTGGGGGTCCTGCTGGCCCGCCGGGTCGCGCACCAGGACCCATCGGATGGCTTTGGGCGGCGTTCCGGGACGATGCCGGAGTGCTGTTTCGGAGAGGATTTCGAGTGTCTTGTCCTTCACGCCTCCGTACCAGCGCGGGAGGGTGATCGGTGTCCAGCGGGTGGCGGGGTCGTCGAGACGTGTCTGGAGCTTGGGCCTGGGCTTGCCCTTCTGCCGGGGCCGCCCCCGTTGGCCCGGAGCCCGCGGTTCGGGCGGCGCGAAGAGGCTGGCGTCGAGCCTGAGCCGGCTGATGAGGGTGGCGTGCCGCGCGATGCCATGGGCGAGTTCGCGGGTTCCGAAACTGCCGTCGCCGACGAAGATGATCGCGCGTTTCGGGAACCGGCGAATGATCTGGAGCATGCCCTGTCGCGCCCAGTCGGCGAGGGGTTTGCGGCGCCGCCCCTGCTGTTTGGCCCATCGTTCCGACGGCGCGAGGATGGCCGGGATCGGCAGGGCCTGGATGCCCGGCAGCCAGGGCAGTGGCGCCGGCAGCATGAACCCGAGCCACCGCAGTCCGCTGGTCTTGACGAAATGGCCGCGGCTGGAGCGCACGGGGTCGCGGCAGATGCCGCGGGCGCGGATGCGGGCTCCCCAGCGCCGCTCGATGGTGTCGTCCAGGCCGATGACGATGGGTTCTCCCTGTGCGACCAGGCGCGCCACCGATTGCCGGGCGAGTTGTTTCGCGAGATCCCGGGGGTTCCAGCGGGCGCGGTTGAGGACCTGGTGACAGGACGCGAAGTTTTCGACCATCGCCCGCCCGGTGATGCGCAGGCAGGCGGTGACGGTCCGTTTGCCCGGCGCCGGCAGGGCGCCCATGACGAGTATGAGCACGAAACGCCATGTCGGGGCCGTGAACGCATCCCGGAATGGTTCGAGCCAGGTTTCGAGGACCTCCGGAACCGGATCGCCCGTGGTGGTTGGATCCTCTTCCGGCAGTTCCGTTTCAGAGTGCATTGATTTCACCGGCATTTCATTGTGGATCGAACACGCCATGGCGTGCCGGTGGGGACGGCGTGCCGGCGTGAACCCGTCACGGGTTTTCGTCGGCTTCGACGGCCATCATGGCGGCCAGCACGGCCAGGCGTTCGCCCGCCGGCATGGCCGCGTAGCGCCGGCCCCGGCTGGCGGCCTTGCGCTTGATGCGCTGGCGGTCGGTGAAGTTCCGGCCGGCGCAGCTCGCCCAGTGCACCCGGTCGGGCGCGAAGTTGATCCACACGACCTCGGTCCGGACGATGCCCTGGGTCATCACCTGCAGTGCCAGGCGGTGCCAGCCCGCCAACCGCTCGTCGCAGGGCGCCGAGGGATGACCCGAGACCGTCACTTGGCAGGGCAGGGTCGTGAGCAGGTCCGGGAGCGCGATGTGGTCGGCCTCCGCGCAGTCGAAGCGGCAGCGCCGCCGCGACCGGCGGGTCGCGTGCAGATGCGGCGGATCGCTGCAGACCGGTTCCGGACCCCGGAACGGAAACGCGGCCAGGACGTCGTGGGCACAACCGTGCACCAACTCGACCGGATAATCGCAGGCGAAGGCTTCGAGCGCCCGCGCGTCGCGGTCGATGCCGATCGAGCGCTCAGCAGGCGGCTTGCGCTTCATGATGGCGCCGCCCCCAAGGCGGGACTCCAAATACAGGGAATGCGGGGGCATGAGACTTACGATGGCCTGACACGGACCGGGTGTCGCCTTCGATCCGAAACATCCCATGGGCCGCTCGCTCAGCAGGAGAGCCCAATCCATGGAGACCCGATTCTATGGAGTCAACACACCATCAGGGACGGACCTGACGGAGGCCGCACGGCGATGCCCGTCCAGTCGCCAACAACAGGGAACGGGGTGTCACGCCGGTCGATCGAAGCGATGCCGGGCTTGCAAGCATGGGCCGCCGAATGCGAAACATCCAACCCCGGCACCACAGCAACAGGACGCTCCCGAGCCTCACCGCCCCATGACCGACCCCGACCCCATTCCGGCGCGAATGGAGGCCTTCGACAGAGAGAATGGCCGTGACCGTCTGCAGGAACCGTTGACCCTGACGGCCACAGGCCCCCATCGCACGGCTCAAGCCGGAAGGTTCAACACCATGCGTGTCGGGTCCTGGCAAAACCGATGGAAAGATGTCGGTGACATGGGCGGCCTCGTGCTCCCGCTCGACGAAGCCCTCGACGCAATCGCAAACACCGAAATCTTCTGGACATGGACCTCTACAAAGTCGAGCTAAGTCCCGACAAGTGGTTCAAGTCCCGTGCGTACGCTCTGATTGGAGTTTTCAAGTTGTCGTAATGTCTTTCCACGGAGGCCCCCATCGCACGGCTCAAGCCGGAAGGTTCAGGTGACACCATGCGTGTCTTGCATTGGTCCTGGCAAAACCGATGGAAAGATGTCGGTGACATGGGCGGCCTCGTGCTCCCGCTCGACGAAGCCCTCGACGCAATCGCAAACACCGAAATCTTCTGGACATGGACCTGAGGAAAAAACGTACAAAGTCGAGCTAAGTCCCGACAAGTGGTTCAAGTCCCGTGCGTACGCTCTGATTGGAGTTTTCAAGTTGTCGTAATGTCTTTCCATTAACTCAAATGGGTCATGAAGCTCAATCACGTCATCCATGTCGAGAAGCTCGTTCAATATTTCGCATTGTCTCTGCGCCAATGCACGCTTTCGCGTTGAACGCAACCGCCCATACTCTGTCCCTTTACGTCACGGAACAGATTTTTTGCACATGAACTCTGCTTTCTCTAAGCAATCTCCTGCATTGCTTGGATATACCCGCAAAGAAAAATTTTATAAAATGGTTAGACCACAATTTCGCTGCCTAACCTCGCTTAGGCAAGCAAGATACATGTCTTTTTCATCACAATAGTAATTGGACATTGCGACAAACAGCGTGTCTTTAAAAAGTGCGCGCCTGAGAACAAAGGATCACGGCATATCCAATGGTCTGGGATTTGGTGTTGCATAGCCATTACGATCTTGTTGCATGTTCATTTCTGCATGAAGAAAACAAATATTCAGTAAAATATTGATTTTGTTTTATGAAAATATTGCGCTGGCATTTTGTTCCTTTGGAATTGCAGTTCCATGTCAAGATTATGTATTGTGAGTGGCGGGTCCGAGGTGTTGAATTGCGGGAAAGCGCTTGAGGCTAAGTACAATAGCTCATTTACTCGGAGTATGAGCAAACTGGCCACTAATACCTGCGCCATGATCCTGAACATGCTTTGTGAAGGACAGTCCATGCGGGTGACCGCACGGTTGGCGGATGCGAGTTTCAATGCCGTCGCCACGGTCTTGACCGATGCCGGCAAGGTCCGTGCCGACCTGCATGACGAGTTGGGGCAGGGCGTCACGTCCAGTCGCATCCACTGCGGCGAAATCTGGTCGTTCACCTACGCGAAGCAGAAGAACGTCGCGAGGGCGAAAGCGGTTCCCGAGGAGGCAGGGGCGGCTTGGACCTGGACCGCTCTGGAAAGCGACAGCAAGCTCATCGCCTCCGGGCTCCCCGACGCTCTCGACAGCGAGCACGCGATCGAGTTCATGGACGACCTCAGGGCACGGTTGGGTAACCCGGTTCAGCTCACCACTGATGGCGACAAGCGCCACTTGGAGGCGGTTGGGGGCGCGTTTGGCAGAGACATCGATTGCGCGATGCTGGCAAGGTTGTATGGCACGATAGACGCTGGCAAGGACGCAGCGCGGCGCTAATCGCCGGCTGAATGCACAAGCATCATCAAGCGGCGCGTTGAAGGAAACCCGGACCCGACAGCCGTCAGTGCACCGCATGTTGAGCGCAAGAAGCCTTGCAATGAGGATGCGCATGCGCCGGTTCGCGCGGCTGACCTACGCATTCTCCGGGAAGCTCGAGAACCACATGCACTCGGTTGCGCTCTATGCGGTCTGGCACGGCTTCATCCGCTCCCACAAGAGTCTGAGTGCAACCCCTGCGATGGCCGCTGGTCTGAGCGAGGCCGTATTGGAATTGCCGGACTTGGTGCGGATCATGGATGAGCTCGCACCGACGCGCGGCCCGCGCGGTCACAACAGAATGCGAAACTCAAACTGATGCACTGAAGGGGCCTGGTACTGAAACAGGGCCATTGGAAGCGGTTCGGAACAGCGGGCGGAGAAATGGCATGGAGCAAACACTCTTTTTCGGCGGCCGCATCATCACCGTGGACGAACCCTTCTCCACTGCGGAGGCGGTGCTTGTCGATCGCGGGCGCATTCTTGCTGTCGGCGGCCTCGCTGATGTCCGGAGGAAGGCTGCGCCTGGCATCGTAGAGCGCGACCTCGCGGGGCGGACCATGATCCCTGGCTTCGTCGACCCGCACGGGCACTTCCCCGATTCTGGGTTCAATGCGCTCTTCAAGGCCGACCTTTCGCCGCCGCCGCTGGGGGATTGCGGCGATCTCGCGGAGGTCCTCGACCGTCTTGCCGACAAGACGCGCGCGACTCCGGACGGAGAGTGGGTCCTCGGAGCTCTCTTCGACCCGGATGCCATCGTGGAAGGGAGGTTTCCCACGCGTGACGAACTCGATGGAATCACCGCCAGGCATCCCGTCTGGATCAGCCACTTCACGGGTCACGCCGGCGCCGCGAACTTCGCTGCGCTCGTCATCCGGGGCGTGGACGAATCCACGCCCGATCCCGTTGGCGGGGCGCTTGGCCGTTCGCTGGCGACGGGTCGGCTTGACGGACGCTTGACGGGCAAGCCCGCCATGCGCGAGCTCGGCGAGAACGAGTTCATGATGAACCGGCGGCGCTTCATGGCCGCCGTCGAACGGGCGGGCAGGGAATACCTTTCCGAGGGAGTGACGCTCGCCCAGAACGCATGGGCGCCGGAAAGGACTCTTTCCTGGTTCCGCGATCTCGCGTCGGAAACCGGCAATGGGCGCATCGGCGTAATGGTCCTCCCTGCCGGCTTCCTCGAGCCGCGGCTCAGCCGGGGAGAGCTCGGTTTCGATTTCCCCAAGAGCGATTCCGTCCTGTTCGGTCCGAGGAAACTCTTCGCCGACGGTTCCCTGCACGTGCAGACAGCCCTCCTGACGACGCCCTACCACGTGCCGCTCTGCAGCGATGAGGGGCGACCACGGGAACCCGCGATTACCGCGGACGGCCTGTTCGCGGAGTTCTTTCCGCTGAACGATGCGGGGTTCCAGGTCCATATTCACGCCAACGGCGACGCGGCCGCGGACATCGTTCTCGATGTTGTCGCCCGCGCGCTCGACCTGAGCCCGCGCGCCGACCATCGCCACACGATTGTCCATGCCCAGACCCTGCGGAGAGACCAGCTGGACAGGATGGCCGACCTCGGCGTGTCAGCCAGCTTCTTTTCGGCGCACATCCACTACTGGGGCGAGTTTCACAGGAAGGTGACGCTCGGCCCCGAACGCGCCGAAAACATTTCGCCCGCGCGCTGGGCGGTCGAGAGCGGCGTCAGGTTCACCATACACAACGACACGACCGTCACCCCGATGCTGCCGCTGCATCTCATGTGGTGCGCCGTGAAGCGCGAGACCGCTGCCGGCCGGGTGCTCGGCCGGCAACAGAGAATCTCGGCGCAGCGGGCGCTGAGGGCGCATACGATCGATGCCGCCTGGCAGGTGTTCCAGGAAAGAGAACGCGGCAGCATCGAGGCGGGAAAGCGCGCAGACTTTGCGATCCTGTCTGCAAACCCCCTCGACGACGACGCGGCGATCCGCGGGATTTCCGTGCTCGAGACGATCATCGGCGGCACGACCGCTTATTCAAGATCCGCCGGAGTTTGAATTCGGCGGCTTTCAGAGAAGCCGCACCCCCTCGCGAAGGCGCCGGTACGGGATCGCGCCGAGGCGGCAGGGATTGTAGCCCGGCGCCTCGACCGGAATGACCTCCCCGGCGAACGGCGCGAAGTCCGCCCGGAAGTGCACCGTGCTCTTGATGGCGAGAATCGACATTCGGACGGGGTCGATTCCCAGGTGGCTGAAGATCGCGCGGTCGAGGCACTGGACCCTTTCGCGCGTGACAACGACCCTGACGTCGGCGGATCGGTCGACAATCTCGAGAGCGGCAGTCGGCCCGAGATTCGCCCTGACGCCCCGCATCATTTCGCCGCGGTAGTCGAAACGTCCGTCGGCAAGGGCGGCGACCCTGCAACGCGCCGGAAACCCGGGGTTTTCGGCACCGCCCGTCTTCCCGCCGAGCACGACGCTGAATTCCGAACCGACGCCGGCCGCGTGCGCCGCTGCCACGGCCTCGGGGTCGCAGACGGCCGCAAGCGCGGCACCCCCGGCACCGGCATGGACGAGCGCCGCGAGAAGGGCCGTTGTGTCGGAAGACGCACCTGCGCCGGAATTGTCCTGAACGTCGGCGATGACCGCGGGCCTGCCGGGCCTGCCTGTGCGCATGGCGCGCCTCACTGCGGTTGCGGGCTGTTCCAGCTCCGTCAGGAAATGCGACTCCGAATCCAGGATTCGCCGTTCGAGTTCGTCCGCCATCCTTTCCGCCCCGGCGCGCGAGAACGCAGTAGCGACGGCGGCCGGGCCGCACATGGCGATGTCGGCCGGCGGGAATCCGAGCGCGATCTCGGCGTTCATCCCGCCGGATTGGGTTGACGAGGGCAGGTTTCGGTAAAGCGAACGCACGGGCTCGTCGTCCGTGCATTGGGCCTGGAGGGGTATCAGGAACGGAAGCTTGCGAAACGTGGTGAACGGCGTCCTGCCGCTCTCGACGACTTCAAGAAGCTGATCTCCCGCGCGCGCGCCCGTTTGCGCCATGTCGAGGTGGGGATAGGTCCGGAACACGGTGATGACATCGGCGTGCGCGACCATTTCCGAAGTGATGTTCGCGTGCAGATCAAGGCTCACTGCAACCGGGGTGCCCGGTCCCGCGAGCTCGCGCACGCGCCTGAGGAGTTCTCCCTCGCCGTCCTCGTGGTCTTCGGTGACCATTGCGCCGTGAAGGTCGAGGTAGATGCCGTCTAGCGGAAGCGCACGTTCGATGCCGCCGAGAATTCTCTCGGAAACCTGCTCGAATGCTGCGGTCTCCACAAGGTTTGACGGTTCGGCGCTTGCCCACAGGATGGGGACGAGTTCGACGCACGGACTCATGGCGTCGATGAACCCTCCGATGGGAATGTTCGTTCCGGAGAAGACGGACACGAGCGAGCCGGACTCCGTGAGGCCGGGCCAACCGTCCTCCCTGATGAAGTCCGCGAACGTTGCGGGCAGCGGGGAGAAGCTGTTGGTTTCGTGCTGGAACCCCGCGATGGCGATTCTCGGCTGCGCCGAACCCGGTCGATGACCCGGTCGGGGCACATGTCGCTGCGCCGCCACCCCTGTCAGCCGGAAAGGGGGAAGTTGCAGGGCTCCATGCGGCGATTGCGCTGGCGTCGGGGCTCCGGCGGCGCAGCTCGGCGCTTGCCTGCGGCGCAGCGTCGCCGCGGAAGGAGCGCGCAACCTCCGGGCCGGTTCGCGTGGTTCGGCGCCTCTCTCCCGACCGATGCGCGTTTTCTCCTCCGCGTCGGATCCCGTCGCGGTGCACTGCGGACAGGCGCTTCGCTGCAGGGTCGTGCCGGGCTCTTGAAGACCGCCTTGCAGCCGCCATGCACGGAGGTCCGGCCGAAACACATGATGGCAGGAACACTGCCGATCTGGCGGACGGCCTGGAGACAGCGGCTGTTGGCGAGACAGGCGAGGCCGCGCAGCGCCCGCGTCTCCGTCGTATGGTTCGGAATCTCTTCCTGCACAGAGGCGTCATGACTGGCGGCCGGTATGTCCGCGGTCGCCAGGATCGGACTGGGTGCGCGCGTCCGTGTTGCACCGATGCCGTGCGCCTTTCCCCTCAGGAGTTCATGTGGAAATCGGAGCAGGAAGTTGCGCGGATGGCTTGCCAAGTCGCAAGGATGGTGCACCGCTACGCTCAACGGTTGCCTCCGTTCATGATGACTTCATCCGCAACGGACAGCTTCGATCCCGCCGGTCCAAACGGAGGCTGCCGCCCCACGCGGACGCGAAGTTGCCCGTTTTCCAAAGGGTTGGCAAGGCATGGCGCAGGCAGATGCCGCAAGCGTTCGGCGCAGGCGTGATTGCCTTGCGTTGCCTGTTGATCGAGGGTTCACTTTCGGTCTTTCCGGCGCGGACGGAGCAGGATGTTCTTCCCGGGCTTCGCGCATACATGTTTCCGCTTGTACTTGCCCCGCCCCGGGTAGTGCCGACTCGGGGCCGGCTTTAGGCCCAGTATGCGGTCTCCGTGAAGCACGGAATCTCGACGAGGTTTCCGGCGGGATCGGCTCCAACCGTTACCTGGCGTGCCAGTCCCCTGGCAGCTTGCGGCGCGCGGTCGAGAGGATGCCGGAGGCCAGGCACGGAATCCGGACCCATGGAGCAAGAGGAATCCGGAATAGTTGATCACGCGCTGCAGGTCCCGCTCCCGGACAACCGGGGACCAACCGATGAATCCGTCGCGGGGCGCGGCATTCCGGGCGGCGGCCGCAGCGAATGAACTCAGGGGGTTAACTTCGCCGAACATGCTCAGGCCCGGGCTGGCTACTCAGGAGCCAGCCGAAATCCCGGATAAGCGAAGGCACCGCCGATCATCGAGCAATCGGCTTCGGTGACGCCCTCGCGGCGGGCGACATCATGCCAGCTGGCTTTGACCTGACCCTCCATCGCATCGATGATCGCGGCGGCTTCGTCTGCCTCAAGGTGGAAGCGGGCGCACTGCGTGAGCATGTTCTGCGCGTTCGCGTAGCGGCCGATGTCACCACAGGTCATGGCAAGGTCGCGGCGCTCAAGGCTCACCGGCATTGACGGCGTCAGGTCGTAGGCCGGGGAGAGTTTCCAGTCGGCCCCACTTGCAATGGCGGCATGATTGCGCGGGTGATCGTCGGTGTTCGAGATCAGCGCATTGAAGACCATGCGGCGGAATAGTTCGGCGGCATCTTCCTTCGGTTGCCCCGAAATGCGGCGCAGCTCTTCGGCTAGCAGAACGTAGGACCAGCGGTCTCTATGCTGGTGCGTGTCTTCGGTGCGCAGGATCGTCAGGCCGCTCATCATCCGGGCGCGCAGATGGCCGTGATTCGTCTTTTCGCGGTCGAGCAGAACGTAGGACCAGCGGTCTCTATGCTGGTGCGTGTCTTCGGTGCGCAGGATCGTCAGGCCGCTCATCATCCGGGCGCGCAGATGGCCGTGATTCGTCTTTTCGCGGTCGAAGCGCTTGACGAGCAGCACGTCGCGGCCTGCAACATGCTCGATGCGGCTTCTGGCGGTGCGGACCCCGCAGGCGCTGGCGAGCCTGAGCATGGCGTGCTCGACCCGTGCATGATTCCACTTGTCATCGCCGCGATTGAATTTTGCGAGCCATAGTCCGTCGGCATCCTCGACGACCGTCTTGGGGCGAGCGCCGCCCATCGACGTGCCAATCAGCATCAGGTCTTCGACTTGTCCGGCCTCCCGGCTGTCCGGCAGGTCTTTGTCGGCGATGATCGCGTCGGCGGCCGCGATCAGCTTTGCAAGATCGAGCGTCTTGTTGAACTTTCCTTGCGGTGCAGGTGGCTTGGGACCAAGGCCGAATCCAAGCGCGCCGGCGCGATCGTCGGGCGCGCATAGCAGATAATCGATCTCGCCGAGTTGCGGCAGGCCCGCATGTTTTTCAATGACGCGGCGGCCCCATTGATCAGGACTGGCATCGCGCAGCGCGCCGAACACGCCCTTTAGCGCCGTCGTGCGGTAGGTCGCCTCGGCCAGCTTGAGATCAATCGGGTCGATGGGAACTGCGTCCGGATTGGCAAGGTAGCTCTTGCCGTAAACGAAGCGCCCGACCGGAAACCCGCTGCGGTTCGGTTCGAGAACGAAACGGCCCGCGGTCACGAACGCCCTCGTGCCGGGAAGCATGACGTAGACAAAGCAATCGGTGGCGCCGGGCTCAGAAGTCATTGTCGAGCCCCTTGCCGCTGCGCGCGCGCTCACGGCCGGAGAGCCTGTCGAGGACAAGACCTTCGCTGTCGGCAAGCGGGTCAGCAAGTGCGTTGAACGGGCGCAGCAGATCGTACGTCCAAAGCAGGGCCGTATAGACGGCGATACCGGTGCTCGGCTTGCCCCTTTCCGCGTCCATGACAGCGCGCGGGCCAGTGCCGATTTTGCTTGCGACGTCATTGATCGTCAGGTTGCGGCGCAGGCGCGCGGTACGCAGGTTCCGGCCCAGGCGCACGATCGCTTGTTCTACCTCGTATGGCGGTGCCGCTGTGAGCAGATTTCTTGCCGTCATGCGCTTTTGTGGGATCTTTGTCGTTTGTTGTGCCTTGAGCGCATACCAAACGCTTCTTGTTTGTCAAGTTTTGTGCTTTTGAGCGCACTGAAAACGCTATAAGATGCTTTCAAGAGCATAATCAAGACAGATCTCGTTGCCTTGTGGTCGTTTGCGAACGAATCCGCCAGCATCTGCGGTTCCGGACTATCCAGTTTTCGACCGACGAGCTCCACTCCTTCGCGCAAACCGGCAATCTCATCACTCAGGCCATTGCGCGCGCTTGCATCCTCGAGCTGCTCAAGATCCGGAAAACCTGCAGTGATAGCAGATTGACGGCGACCATGAACTGATCGGCCGTCACATAGGTGTATGGCGCGCCGCGGCGGAACGACCGTGGCCCTGTCCCGATCGGCCCCCGCGCATGCAGGCGGCTGATCTCCTTGCCGAAGATGTCCTTGAACCCGTCTCGCGCAATGAACCGGCGATTGGCGATGGCGGCCAGCACCGCGACATCGAACTCGCAGAGATCATGGTTCTGGTTGCTGACATCCGCCGCAGCCCGGATCGCGGACGCGGGAAGCCGGGAATCCCCGTCACCGGGCCATCTCCCGCGCTCGGGCAGCGCGCTCGCTGCGGAAATGGCTGGTGTTGCTGCTGCGCTTCGGAGTGGAAGTGGGGAAGGACAGGCAGATCACCCACGGAATAGTTCGCCCTGCCCCGCCCGCTCCCGAAGGACCGGAAAGGAACCCTCAATCAATAGGCAACGCAAGTCAATTGCGCCTTCGCCGAACGCTTGCCGGGTGCGGAATGCGGGTTTGCCTGCAGATTTGCATGAACGGCCGGCCCTTCGCCTGATCGGGGTTTCGTGCGCATGTGAAACGCGGTAGTGGCTTGGAAGGGAAGAGATCCGTGGTCCCTGCGTCGCTTGCGCGGAAGGGACTTCCGGACAGCAGGAACCTGGAGAAAGGGCATGGAGGTCACGAGCCCCGCAGGGGAACTTGCCGCCAACGTCGCGCAGCCGTTCGACGTGGCGCGGGCGATGCCGAAGAGCGTCTATACGTCTGGAGACTTTCTCGAGAGGGAAATACGGGAGATTTTCAGGCGGGAATGGTTTTGCATGGGACGCGCCGATGCGCTCCGCGAACCCGGCGACTATTTTGCGACCGAGCTGGCTGGCCAACCGATCATGGTCGTTCGGGACGCCGCCGGCCGGCTCCGCGCGCAGGCGAACGTCTGCCGGCACCGAATGTCCGTGCTCCTCGAAGGAAGGGGCAACACGCGGACGATCGTCTGCCCTTACCACGGCTGGACCTACGGGCTGGACGGCAGGTTGCGCGGTGCGCCCGCGATGTCGCGCAACAGGGATTTCGACCGGGCGAACTACCGGCTTCCCGAGGTCCGTTGCGAAGAATGGATGGGCTGGGTGCTCGTCACGCTCAACCCCGAAGCGCCCAAGGTCAGCGACATGCTTGCCGAGGTTTCCGGGATGATCGAAGACTTCGAGATGGGGAGTTACCGCCAGTCGTTTTTCGAGATCCACGAGTGGAATACCAACTGGAAGATTCTCGCCGAGAACTTCATGGAGAGCTACCACCTGCCAGTTTGCCACGCGGCGACGATAGGCGGGAAGTCAAAGGTCGACGAAATCGATTGCCTCGAGGGCCGCGAGGCCTTCAACTACCACACGCTTCTCAAGGACAAGGATTTCACGCTTTCGGTCGCGCACCCGAACAATCGCCGTCTCAAGGGCGATAGACGGTACCTGACCTACCTCTTCGCTATCTATCCGAGCATGCTGGTAACGCTGACGCCGGGGTACTTCTGGTACTTGTCCCTATATCCGCTCGAACCCGGACGGGTCCGCATTTTCTTTGGCGGCGGACTCGAAAGGGAGTTTGCCGCCGACCCGGAGGGGAAGGCCTACTTCGATGAACTGAAGGCGCTGCTCGACGACGTGAACGAAGAAGACCGACAGTGCACCGAACGCGTGTACGCGGGAATGACGTCGGACTTCGCCGAGCCCGGTCACCTCTCGCATCTCGAGTTGCCGAATTTCGAATTCGCGAGGTACATTTCGCAGCGCATCCCCGCCTGATTTTCGTGAGCGTTGCGGCGTCGCGCTCCCAACTCCTCCCGCTGCGAACTATGGCAAACCTGATGCGCGGCTGGGCCTGTCAGCGCGTAAATTTCTTGTATTTTACGCGCCGAGGCACGAGGGCGTCGGGCCCGAGCCGGCGCTTCTTGTCCTTCTCGTAGTCCTCGAAGTTTCCTTCGAACCATTCGACGTGGCTGTTTCCCTCGAATGCTAGGATGTGGGTGGAAATCCGGTCCAGGAAGAACCGGTCGTGGGAGATGACGACCGCGCAGCCGGCAAAATCGACGATCGCATCCTCGAGGGCCCTGAGCGTTTCGACGTCGAGATCGTTCGTCGGTTCGTCGAGAAGGAGTACATTGCCGCCCCTTCGGAGGAGCTTGGCCATGTGCACCCGGTTCCTTTCGCCGCCGGAGAGCAGTGACACCTTCTTCTGCTGGTCGCTTCCCTTGAAATTGAAAGCCGAGCAATAGGCACGCGAGTTGACTTCTGCGTCGCCCAGCTTGATGTAGTCGAGACCGTCCGACACCTCCTCCCAGACGGTTCGGTTGCCGTCGAGGTGATCGCGGGACTGATCGAGATTCGAGAGCATCACCGTATCGCCGAGTTCGATGTGTCCGGTATCCGGTTCCTCCTGTCCCGTCAACAGCCGGAACAGGGTGGTTTTCCCGGCGCCGTTGGCGCCGATCACGCCAACGATTCCTCCCGGCGGAAGGCTGAAGCTCAGGTTGTCGAACAGGAGCCTGTCTCCATATCCCTTCCTGAGCCCATGGGCCTCGATTACCTTTCCGCCGAGTCGCGGGCCGCTCGGGATGACGATCTGTGACCGGGTAATGCGTTCGCGTTCGGATTGCCCTGCAAGGTCGTTGTACGCGTTGATCCGCGCTTTCTGCTTGGCTTGCCGCGCGCGCGGACTCTGGCGTATCCACTCCAGTTCCCGTTCGAGCAACTTTTGCCTTGCACGGCTGTCCCGACCCTCCTGCTCGAGCCTGATCGCCTTCTGCTCGACCCACGACGAGTAGTTTCCCTCGTAGGGTATGCCGCGGCCCCGATCGAGTTCGAGTATCCAGCCGGTGATCTGGTCTAGAAAGTACCGGTCGTGCGTGACGATGAGACAGGTTCCCCGGTAGTCGATCAGGTGCTGCTGGAGCCACGCTACAGTTTCGGCGTCCAGGTGGTTGGTCGGTTCGTCCAGCAGCAGCATGTCCGGTGCTTCGAGAAGAAGCCGGCAAAGCGCCACGCGCCGTCTTTCGCCGCCGGAAAGCGTGCCGACCTCGGCATCGTCCGGCGGGCAGCGGAGCGCCTCCATGGCAATGTCCACCGCGGCGTCCAGACTCCAGAGATCCTCTGCATCGATCCTGTCCTGAAGCGCGCCCATTTCCTCGGCAGTCTCTTCCGAAAAGTTCATCGCGAGCTCGTTGTAGCGCTCGAGGACGTCCTTCTTTTCGGCAACCCCCAGCATGACGTTGCCACGCACGTCCAGGCTGGCATCGAGTTCCGGTTCCTGCGGAAGATAGCCGACGCTGACGCCCTTCGCCGCCCAGGCCTCGCCCGAAAAGTCACTGTCGAGACCAGCCATGATCCTCATCAGGGTCGACTTGCCTGATCCGTTGACTCCCACGACTCCGATCTTTGCTCCAGGAAGAAACGAAAGGCGAATGTGCTCGAAGCACTTCCTTCCGCCGGGGTAGGTCTTGGACACGTCGTCCATGTGATAGGTGTACTGGTACGATGCCATTGCCCCGCCCCGCTGCCTACGGTCGTCCGGCGGTCTACCCGGTTTGAACGGGGCGGACAATCGGCCGTCAGGTGTATCGCGGCGCGACCCGCGGGGCGCGTTCGCCGCCTTGATGGCTGCCGGCCGCGCATGCGAGAGTGCAGGTGCCAGCGCGGGCTGGCACCTTTGGCCGAGTTGCGCGCCCGGCAGTGCCGGTCTTCGCGCCTAAGCATCAGGAGTTCGCATGAGAGCAGGTCTGCCGGCCGCGCTCCCCGGCATGCGCGTGGGGTTGCTTGGCGGATCCTTCGATCCGCCGCACGCGGGCCATGTGCACATCACGCTGGAAGCGCTGAAGAGATGTTCGCTGGACCGGGTCTGGTGGCTGGTGACTCCCGGCAACCCGCTCAAGGCGGGCGCGTCGGCGCCTCTGGAGTTGCGCCTTGCGGCGGCGCGGCGGATCTGCCGGCATCCGAGCACGCGGGCAACCGCCGTTGAGGCGAGGTTCGGCACGCGGTTTACGGCGGATACGTTGAAGGAGTTGTTTCGGCTCTTTC
Source organism: uncultured Amylibacter sp. (assembly GCA_963662815.2). Classification (GTDB taxonomy): domain Bacteria; phylum Pseudomonadota; class Alphaproteobacteria; order Rhodobacterales; family Rhodobacteraceae; genus JAPPHA01. The sequence goes on along the minus strand of CAXXWA010000029.1, from coordinate 134,965 downwards.
CGCAGGTCGAATTCGTCTGGCTGATGGGCGCCGACAACCTTGCCGAACTGCACAGGTGGAAGAACTGGCGCTGGATCATGTCGAACGCCCGCACCGCAGTCCTCCCCCGTCCGCGGCAGCATCTGCGCGCAGCAGGTTCCGTGGCGGCACGAAGCTTCCGGCGCTGCCGAATTCCGTCGACTCGATCCGCTACCCTGATGTCCCGCAGCCCGCCCTGCTGGACCATGTTGCCGGGTCCGACCGTCAGGACCTCGTCCACCGAAATCCGCAACCGCAGCCAGCAGCTCGTGTCCGAGTCCCTCTCCCTGCATGTTGACCGTCTTGGCCATGAACAATACTGATGCGCCCGACCAGAGGCCGAGTCCCGGACACCCGACATGCCGACAGACAGCCTGCGCGAGTTAGCGAGATCGTCACGGGCCTGGCCTTTCGAGGAGGCCCGGAAGGTTGCGAAGCGATTCTCGGGCAAGGCACCCGAAAAGGGGTACGTGCTGTTCCAGACCGGTTACGGTCCGTCCGGTTTGCCGCATATCGGAACCTTCGGCGAAGTCGTCCGCACCAGCATGGTGCGTCGCGCCTTCGAGGTTCTGACGGACATTCCGACGCGGCTGATCTGCTTCTCCGACGACATGGACGGTTTCCGAAAGGTTCCGAAGAACGTGCCGATGCAGGAGGAGCTGAAGGCCGACCTCAATCTGCCGCTGACCCGGGTGCGCGATCCTTTCGGAACGCACTCGGGGTTCGCACAGCACAACAATGCGAGGCTTTGCGCGTTCCTCGACAGTTTCGACTTCGAGTACGAGTTTGCTTCGGCGACGGACTACTACAGGAGCGGCCGTTTCGATGACATGCTGCTCGTCGCCCTCGAGCGGTTCGATCGGATCATGGACATCATGTTGCCGAGCCTGGGTCCGGAGCGCAGGACCACCTACTCGCCGTTCCTTCCGATCAGCCCGAAGACAGGCCATGTGTTGCAGGTGCCCACTATCGAACGCAATCCCGCGCGCGGTACGATCGTCTACGCCGAGCCGGACGGCGAGAAGATCGAGGTTTCCGTGACAGGCGGCAACGTGAAGATGCAGTGGAAACCCGACTGGGCGCTCCGTTGGGCGGCGCTCGGAGTGGATTACGAGATGTCGGGAAAAGACCTCATTGACTCGGTCAACCTGTCCGGAAAGATCTGCCGGGCTCTGGGCCGCGCGACGCCGGTTTCGCTCAGTTACGAACACTTCAACGACGAGTTCGGCCAGAAGATCTCCAAGTCGAAGGGCAACGGGCTGTCGATCGAGGACTGGCTGACGTATGCGAGTCCGGAGAGCCTCTCCTACTTCATGTACCTGAAACCCAGGGCTGCCAAGCGCCTTTATGCCGGCATGATTCCGAAGACCGCGGACGAGTACTCCCAGCATCTCTCGGCATATTCCGCCGAGTCTCCGGAGCGGCGGATCGCCAATCCGGTCTGGCACGTTCATGGAGGCGTGCCGCCTGCCTCCGACATGGTTCTCACGTACTCCATGCTACTGAACCTCGCATCGGCTTCCGGAGCGCAAGACCGGGAAACTCTTTGGGAATTCATCCGCAAGTACGCGCCGGATGCAAATCCGGGCACTAACCCGGGAATGGATGCCGCTGCAGAAAATGCCGTCAAGTTCTACCGCGACATTGAACTTCCGCGGAAGTCCTACCGCGCGCCGTCGGAAGCCGAGAGGACGGCGCTCCTAGACCTCGCGGGGCGACTCGAAGCCTGGGAAGGAGCGACGGACGCCGAGTCGCTCCAGAACATCGTCTACGCTGTCGGGAGGGCCCACGGGTTCGAACCGCTCAGGGACTGGTTCAGGTGCATATACGAGGTGCTGCTCGGTGCATCGCAGGGCCCGAGGTTCGGCGGGTTCGCCGCCGCCTACGGCGTCGAGCGCACGGTGGAGTTGATAAGGTCGGGGGCGTCCGGAGGATTGTCCGGCCCGTCATGAGATTGTGCGGGAAATGCGTGCTCCGGTTGCCGGAAGGGAAAGGTGCGCCCGTGAGTGACAATTGGGTCCTTCGACGACGGTCAGTGGGTCCAGCTCTCCCGCCGGTCAGTCGCGAAGTTCTCTCCATATCCCCTTTTGCGGAGGATGTGCCTTCGCCGCTGCGGTTCGCGAACCACGTGCGGGATGCCGTTGTCCTTCGCGTACTCGACTGCTTCTTCCCTGGTGTCGAACGAAAGACGTACCTGACTGCGCATGTCCGTCGAACCTGTCCAGCCCATCAACGGGTCGATGGTTCCCGCCGCCTCCGGTTCGTACTCCAGAATCCATGACCGGGATCTGGCGGTGCCGGACTGCATTGCGTTCGGTGAAGGCTGGTAGATTCGCGCGCGCATGTTGCCGTCTTCCTGTCCACGCCTGACTAGACCGGCGCCAGGGGTCGTGGCAAGGGGCGTTGCCTCGTTGGCGGGTGTCGCCTGGCCGAATCCGGTCCTCCAGGCATCGTCAACGTCGGCGGGCCCTTGCCGAAGCTGATCGCAGAACCGCAGGCAGACCGGACTGCGACGGGCGGCATCGACCATGCCGTTCCGAGGGCCGCCCGCCTCGACCGTATGTATCGCCGACATCGGCAATCGAACTCCGCGCGCCTTCGGACACCCGGGATCCGTAGGCATTCGCCGAAACCACGCAATGCCGGCGCGGGATGTCATTTGCAAGGGCGAAGGAATCCGTCGCCCGTGCACACGGGCGGCCTGTAAGGCACCGCGAAGCTCCGCGGCTGATCAGCGACAATCCGGCGCTGTGCTTCAATCGCGGCCAGTTTCGCAATGCCGCCGACACTGCGATTGCGCTCGCCCGGTGGGGCGAGAAGCCGGAAAATTGCGACTGTTTCTGATCCGGGCGGCTGCCGCCCCGCGAGTGCGAAGGCGGCTGCCGCAAGCCGGCATCACCAGGATTTCCTTGGGTGTTTCGCCGTCCGCGGAATCTCCACTGCGGCAGTGCGTGCTTCATCGGTTTCCACGGCGAAAAGCCTGCCCCGAAATTGTCACGGCTGTCAGGTGACCATGGTCACCCTTCGCCGCGAACCCCCAGGCCGCCCTCCCGGAAATTGAGAACCCTGGCCGGGCGTAGTACCTGGATGTCGCCGATACCGGTGGGCCGCCCTTCGCGACCGGCATGTGTGTGCAAGCTTCCGGGGATTGGGGGGGGGGGGGGAAGGCGTGGCTCCACTCCTCCGGATCGCCGTCTCTCCAGACCCCGAGGCCTGAGCGCAACCCTGCTGCGTTGGATACCCGCCGCCGGAAGTCGGTCACCCCGGAGTATTGTCCGCTGTCGAGATTGGCGACCAAACCGGGCATGCACCCGTTCCTCAGGTTCACATTCCGGACGTAGCGCCGCCGCGCGCACGCGCGTCAGGACTCGGCTGCAGCCCCGCGAATGCAGAAGCGACCCGTGCGTTTCACGGCGGACACGATGCGCACTGTGATTTCGATGCGTCTCAGCAAGATCGGCGAATCACTTGCCGCTGCCGTAATGCAGCGCATGCATCTTCGGCCGGAACCGCTGCCCGCCCGGGCGAACACAGTTCGGACTCCGCCCTTGATCAGGTGCCGGACTTCGGCGCAGTTTCCGGTACGACGACCGAACCTGAAACGCGAATCGGGGAACTGCTTGACGATGTCGGGGTTCAATGCGGAAACGGATGCGAACCTGCAGGTTGCACTGAAAGGGCGCGCGCGGCCCGAGGCAGGTCGACGTCTGGTCATGCAAACCGAGTTCACTGCCGCCGGTGATCAACCGACCGCCATTTCCGAACTGGTGGCCGGAATCGAGGATGGCGAGCCCAGCCAGGTACTTCTGGGTGCCACCGGAACCGGCAAGACATTCACAATGGCCAAGGTCATCGAAGCAACGCAGCGGCCGGGCATCGTGCTGGCGCCGAACAAGACTCTTGCTGCACAGCTCTTCGGGGAGTTTTCGTCTTTCTTCCCTGACAATGCCGTCGAGTACTTCGTCAGTTACTACGACTACTATCAACCGGAAGCCTATGTCCCCCGCACCGACACCTACATAGAGAAGGAAGCTCAGATCAACGAGCAGATTGATCGCATGCGCCATTCGGCGACTCGGTCGCTGCTCGAACGCGACGACGTCATCATTGTCGCATCGGTCAGTTGCATCTACGGGATCGGCGCCCTCGAAACCTACGGGGCAATGACCCAGGACCTGAAGGCGGGCCGGCAATACGACCAGCGAAGGATCATGGCCGACCTCGTGGCGCAGCAGTACCGCCGCAACGACAGCGTATTCCAGAGGGGAGTCTTCCGCGTGCGCGGCGACTCCCTTGAGGTCTGGCCGGCGCATCTCGAGGACCGCGCATGGCGTCTGTCGTTTTTTGGCGAGGAACTCGAGCGGATCATCGAGTTCGACACGCTCACAGGAGAGCGCACGGACGTGCTCGAGAGCATCCGGATCTACGCGAATTCCCACTATGTGACTCCACGCCCGACCCTCCAGCAGGCCGTGAAACAGATCAAGGTCGAACTTGTCGAGCACCTGAAGCGGCTCGAGTCCGACGGCAAACTCCTAGAAGCGCAGCGACTCGAGCAGCGCACGACGTTCGACCTCGAAATGATCGAGGCGACGGGGAGCTGCGCCGGCATCGAAAACTATTCCCGCTACCTTACCGGCCGCGCTCCTGGCAATCCGCCGCCGACGCTGTTCGAGTACATCCCCGACCATGCCATCGTCTTCGTCGACGAGAGCCATGTCAGCGTTCCGCAGATCAATGGCATGTTCCGCGGAGACTATCGCCGCAAGTCAACGCTCTCCGAACACGGATTCCGGTTGCCGAGCTGCACTGACAACCGCCCGCTCAAGTTCGAGGAGTGGGACGCGATGCGGTCGCAGTCGATCTTCGTATCCGCCACGCCAGGCACCTGGGAAATGGAGCAGACCCAAGGGGTGATTACCGAACAGGTGATACGGCCGACGGGGCTTCTCGACCCCAAGGTGGAGGTCCGTCCTGTCGAGACGCAGGTCGACGACATGCTTGATGAAGTCCGCAGGGTGGCCGAGATGGGCTACCGGACCCTTGTCACCACGCTCACCAAGCGCATGGCGGAAGACCTGACCGAATACCTGCACGAACAAGGGGTTCGCGTGCGCTACATGCATTCCGACGTGGACACTCTTGAGCGTGTGGAGATCCTGCGCGACTTGCGGCTCGGCGCCTTTGACGTGCTCGTGGGTATCAATCTCCTGCGCGAGGGCCTGGACATTCCGGAATGCGGCCTGGTCGCGATTCTCGATGCCGACAAGGAGGGATTCCTCCGATCCGAAGTGTCGCTGATCCAGACGATCGGACGCGCCGCGCGCAATGTAGACGGACGCGTAATCATGTACGCGGATAGGGAAACCGGTTCCATGCAGCGCGCCATTGGCGAAACCGAACGGAGACGAAAGCGGCAAGCCGAATACAACGAGGTGAACGGAATCACGCCTGAAACGATCAGGAAGAACGTGGGCGATGCGCTGGCTGGTCACCTCGACGCCGATACGGACCTTTCCCGGATCACTGCGACTGTGGACAAGCCGATGGTCGGCGACAACCTCGCCGCGCATCTCGCGGCGCTTCGCGAAGCCATGCTGAAAGCCGCCGAAAACCTGGAATTCGAGGAAGCGGCCAGACTGCGGGACGAAATCCGGCGACTTGAAACCGTGGAACTCGTCGTTGCGGATGATCCGCTCGCCCGGCAGTCAACCATCGAGGAGGCTACAGGCCGGATCAGCGGGGCAACGCAAAGAAAGTCCGGGAAAGGCAAAAGGAAGAGACGCGCTCGGGCGAGGTAGTCCGGATGGTTCCATGCTCATTCCTGAACGCTCGACAGACGATCCGGAATCCGGGAAAATGCACGGCGTTCAGTCCGCCATGAATTCCGTCCAACGGTTCAAGCGAGTGTTCCGGATCGGGCACGCGCGACCGAAATCCTGGCGAGGCCGATTCGAACGCCGCGGCAAGTTCGAGAGGCCCGCGCGAACCGGATGAAAGCGGGCTTGCGTCCAGTTTGTCCTGCACCTGGAATGATCCGGACGGCAAGGCCGCCCTCCGCAAACCCGTCGCACGGCAGGAGGCGAGGATCGGAATCGTTCCCGGGATGCTGCCTCGCGAATTGTCATGACGGGAGCGGCGAATGATCGTTTCGGGAGTGAAGTCGAGAATCGCAATGGAGGCCTGGTGACATTTGCAACTGCATCGGTACGATGGTCGAGGAGCGGACTCCGGCCAGGCCGCCGGAAGCGTTCGTGGAGATGGCGGAAGCGCAGGTGATGCACCGGCGGAGCTTTCATGCGCCGGGTCCTGCCAAGCCGACGGCTTCGTCTAGGGAGGCACCATGGAGAAGCGTACAATCGGAAGTTCCGGACTCGCGGTTACGCCGATCATGTTTGGAACGTCCAGCCTCGGCAACATGCCTGACACATATGGCTACGAAGTCGGCGAGGACCGCGCTCAAGCGACGGTCGAGGCGGTTTTCCGCGGACCTGCGAACGGCATCGATACCTCGAACAACTACGGATTCGGCCGTAGCGAGGAGCGGGTCGGAGCGGTCATCCGTCAACTCGGCGGACTGCCGGAAGGGTTCGTGCTGTCCACGAAACTTGACCGGGAAATGGACACGGGACGATTCGACGCAGCGCGCGCGCGTAAATCGCTCGAAGAAAGCCTGACCCGCCTGAGTCTCGGCAGCATACCCCTGCTGCACCTGCATGATCCCGAACACGCGCGCGATCTCCGCGAAATCGAAGGATCCGGCGGAGCGCTGGAAACGCTCTTCAAGATGAAGGAAGAGGGCTTGGCGGAGGCCGTCGGCATCGCCATGGGCCGCATCGACATTCAATTCCGTCTGCTGCGAGAATGGCCCTTCGACGCATTGATCAACCACAACCGTTTCACGCTGATCAACCGATCGGCTGACGCAATGTTTGACTATGCCAACGGCAACGGCATGGCCGTCCTGAATGCAGCTCCCTACGCCGGCGGAGTCTTTGCAAAGGGCAGTGCGCGGATGCCGCGCGTCACCTATCAGTCCGCGAACGACGAATCGTTGACGCCGGTCAGGCGTGTCGAGGAGATCTGCGAACGCCATGGCGTTCCCCCGGGCGCGGCCGCGCTCCAGTTCTCCATGCGCGACCCCCGCATCACGACCACGATCGTCGGAGTCTCGAAGCCCGAGCGCGTAGCCGAGACGCTGGACTGGGCCCTGTTGGAGATTCCTCAGGCCGCGTGGGAAGAAATCGACGCGCTCGACTACTCGACCGAAGATCCGGAAGCGAACCGAAATTACAAGCCTGGTTGAATCTGCGGCCACGCGGGCAGGGCCCCGCTGATCAACCGGGGCCGGCTCCGCCATTTGCCATCGCGCGAGCGACGGCGCCGGCACGGGCGAGCCCCCGACTCTTTTTCCGGCGGCGCTGGACGACTTCACGGTTGAACCTGTGTCGCGCCACAGGGAGGCGACTATGCGCTGGCCGTTGCCTCTGAATGAAATTACCGGCGGAACGGGTCACTTGAACGTCGCGCCGGCCAGGTTGCAAGGGTTGCCGCAGGTTCTAAACGAAGCCCCGGGTGCCGAGATCGGAAAGACGGGAAGGGATGCGGCTAAATCAATCGTGCCGGAGTCTGACCGGCGTGCGTTCCGCAGAAATTTTCTGCGCGCGTCCAAACTCTTGCCATCTCGGAACGGTCGATTCCCTGGCAAGCGACGTTGCCGTCGGGCGGGACTTCGGGCTGCCCCGTTCCTATTCGACGCGAGTCCAGGTCTGGGCCTGGCAGAAAACGAGCACGCAGCCCGAGACCTTCAGTGTATCGGGATCCGCGACTTCAAGTTTGGAACGATATGTTTGGCCGTCCTCGGGATTGTAGATCCGGCCCTTTGTCCACTTTCCGCCGCCGTCGTCGGAAAATCCCCAAAGCATTTCAAGCCCGAGGATAGGCCGGGTTCGCAACGCCGCGTTCTTGTTCTTGGTGTCCAGTTTCGGTGAGCCGTCGGCATTGTTCGGCTCTTCGAGCCAAACGATCTTGCCGCAGAGTTCCTTGCCGCAGGGCTGGATTTCGACATGCGAATTGCCGGCCTTGGTCAGCCAAACCCCGCTCGGGTCGGCGCTGCCGGCAGCGGCGAAACCAATCGCCGCCGCGAGCCCGAGGAGGGTCGCATTCAATAGCCTCATGATCATTGTCTCCTCCATCAGGGTCCTCCAGGTGCCTTCGCGATAGCTGCCGTACCGACGATCCGTGCCGTGGAGCGATGACCGGCTTCGAAGCAGATCACCGCGACGCAGACGCAAACATGTACAGGCCGCAAACCAAACCAAACCGGGCTGCCTTGCCGGTTCGGCGCGGGAATGCAATCCACCGGCCAACCCGAACCGCGGCCCGCACCTGGGCTGCCGCGGAACTCCGACGGTCTGATTGTCTTCTTGATCAGCCCAGCTCGCGACGAAGCAGCACCTGCCTGCAGCGTCATTCGTACATGGCGCGGCAACCCAGGCAAGTGGTATTTCTCGTGCATGCCAGACCCGACGCAATCTTCGATCGGCCCCGAACCCGACCGCCCGACCCGATGCCGAGAGCCATCCGGTTTCGCATGAGAGCCAGCAGGCGCGCTCAAGTGCTGCGCTCTTCCCTCAACGCGATAGCGGTCTCCGTGTCCCCCAGCATGGGCAATGCGTAGGTCGCGATGCCCTTGTCTTGTTGCTGAAGGAGCGCAGTGGATCTGAAGCTCCTTTTCTTCGGTCCGGGCATCGAGCAAGGCGTCAGCCGCGGTGCCCCGCCGCAGAAGGCTTGAGGGCCTTGCTCGGAACCGCGGCGAACGGTTTTCCGGATCCCCGCCGAAATCGACCGCCGTCGATGTCACCGCACCGGAAACGACTCGCGGGCGTCAGTCTCGCATTGGGCGGCCTTGGGAAAGCTGCTGCCCGTCGCGCTTCAGAGCTCTATCGCCCGCATCACCGCTGGCTCGATCACGTTTGCGTCCGGCAGTCCGGCGATGAGGTTGTCGGCCGACTGTTCGAGAATCGGGAAGGTCTTGTAGTGGCAGGGAATGACGGTCCTGAACGCGAAGTATCGTTTCGCGGCAAAGGCCGCCTGCTTCATGTCCATCGTGAAATGGCCTCCAGCTGAGAGGATGCCGATGGCTCGAAATACTCCCCCATCCACGCCATGTCCGCCATGATCGCAGTATCGCCGGATACATAGATCGTGTGCCCTTCGCCCTTGATCATGTAGCCGACTTCGCTGCCGCCGGTCCTCGGACCGGCTGCGGTTCCAAAGGTCGAAGAATGGGATGCTGGAACCATGCTGAGCGCGACGTTCCCCGCGTTCACCGTTCCTCCCTTGTTGAATCCCACTGTTTCGACCTGCTCATGCTCGGCCCAGTAGTCCATGAGGTCGTACTGCCCGATGATCGGTATGCGCAGTTTGCGCGCGAGCGGCAGCGTGTCGGCCACATGATCGAAATGCGCATGCGTCAGCACCAGTTGCGTGCCACCTGCTACAGCGGCGTCATGGCTGTCCTCCGGCAGCACCGGGTTGCCGATGAGCCAGGGGTCGATCAGCAGGCTGCGGTTCCAAAGGTCGAAGAATGGGATGCTGGAACCATGCTGAGCGCGACGTTCCCCGCGTTCACCGTTCCTCCCTTGTTGAATCCCACTGTTTCGACCTGCTCATGCTCGGCCCAGTAGTCCATGAGGTCGTACTGCCCGATGATCGGTATGCGCAGTTTGCGCGCGAGCGGCAGCGTGTCGGCCACATGATCGAAATGCGCATGCGTCAGCACCAGTTGCGTGCCACCTGCTACAGCGGCGTCATGGCTGTCCTCCGGCAGCACCGGGTTGCCGATGAGCCAGGGGTCGAGCACCTGATCCTCGATTTCTATCCGGAAAGAACCATGACCAAGCCATGTGATTTTCATCGGGCGCCTCCATTGATATTCTCGTGCAGGTTAACAGGAAAACGCAGGTTGTCATATGGACTGGACGCGATACGTCGACGGTTATTGCGAGAGAGTCGATCCTTCCTATTGGTCCGAACCGACGAATGCCGTGACCAATGCTGCGTTCCTGGTTGCGGCAATCGTCATGTGGCGGCGCGTGTATGGGCTAGGATTGCCGCTGGCATCGGCGCAGGTGGTTCTGCTTGCTGCGATCGGAGTGGGTTCCTTCCTGTTTCACACCCATGCGACGGTCTGGGCGGCCGCGGCGGACACAACACCGATCGCGCTGTTCATCCTCGTGTATCTCTATGCCGCGAACCGGCACTACTGGGAACTGCGTCCGGTTGTCGCATTGCTCGGGACGCTTGCCTTCTTCCCGTATGCCATCTTCCTGACAATGATCTTTCGCGTTCTGCCGTTTTTCGAGATCTCGTCATTCTACTGGCCCGTTGCATTGCTGATCGCCGGCTTCGCAGCCGCCCTGCGTCGCCGTTCTCCCGCTACCTCCAACGGGTTGGCGATCGGCGCAGGGCTGCTTGTCGTTTCACTCATTGCCCGCAGCATTGACGAAATCCTCTGCAACGTGTTGCCCGTCGGTACGCACTTTCTCTGGCATCTTCTCAATGGGTTGATGCTTGGCTGGATGATAGAAGTCTATCGGAGACACATGCTTGCGGCTCGCCTTGCGCAACGCCGGGAGTCGCCAGTCTGAAGGGCGGTTGCGGTCTCGTGAAGATGGTCGATCCCGGGACGGCCAACGAGTTCGGCCGCCTCTCGCACATCGGAATCGAGGCAGCGCGGTTGGCGGCAGTTGCGCAGGAATTCAGCCAACACTCGGAAGTGCAACGCCGGTCAATTCCGCAGCGAGCGCGTTGCCCAAGCGGGGGAGATGAAGATTGCCGGAATGGGGGAAACGAATGGAGGTCTGAAGCTCCGGGGGGAGGGCTTTGCGAGAATTGGGGCGTTGCATGTGCGGACACAAGAATCAGTTCCCGACCTGCCTTCGACAGGTGGAACTGGCTGGAGACGACTTTGTCAGACGAAAGACTGGAGGCTGACCCGCTCCGGTACAGCATCGTCCAGAATACGCACGTCGATCACGACCGTCTCGTTGCTGCGCATCGCGTCTGCAAGAGCGCCATCCAGTTCACCGCTGTTCTCGACCCGAATGCCGACGCAGCCAAATGCGCGCGCAATTTCGGCGTAGTCCAACTCGGTAAACTCGGTGGATATGTAACGGCCGTCGAAGAAGAGCCTCTGGTTGTCCTTGATGAATTGCATGTTGGAATTGTTCATGACGACGATAGTCAGGATGGCGCCGCTTCGCACGGCTGTCTCCAGCTCTTGGACAACCATGGCAAAACCGCCGTCTCCTGTCAGGCAGACGACACTCTGATCCGGCGTAGTCAGTGCGCGCGAAATGGCGGCAGGCAATCCGTAGCCCATCACGCCGAAACCGCGGGGCCCCAGGTAGTTCCTTCCCTGACTCCGAACCTCGAAATACTGGCCGCCCCAGATCTGGTTGAACCCGGAATCACAGACGAGAACATCGTCGTCCTGCATGGCATCCCGCATCGCGCGGATGACCTGAATGGGATGAACCGGCGTGGCATCGCTTTCTCGGGCGAGCGGCGACTCGATACCCTTATCCTTTCGCCAATTCGCGGCAATGGCTGAAACGGCATCGCGCTGGCTCGTTCCGGACGCAACGCGAGGACCGGATTCGAGAAGGTTCAACATTTCCCGCAGGACGGCCTTGATGTCGCCTGTCAGTGCAAGGTCGACCGTATAGTTGCGGCCAATCTGGGTTGGCTCGATGTCGACCTGAATCAGCCGCGTTTTCCTGTCGGGAATGCGCCAGGCCGCCGTGCCGACATTGTTGAAACGAGTCCCCAAAGCCAGACCCAGGTCTGCCTGGAGGACATAACGGTTCGACGCCGGCCGCCCGAAGAGACCATAGGGTCCGAGGCTGAGGGGATGGTTTTCGGGCAGCGCGCCCTTGCCCATGAAAGACGTCGCTACCGGCATGTCGAGGAGTTCGGCGAGTTCCCTGACCTCGTCCATCGCGTCCGAGGCCATCACGCCGCCGCCACCCAGGATGATGGGGCGTTTGGCGGAAAGAAAAGCATCGACAGCAGCCGAAATCTCGTCTTGGGGAGGCGTTGGTCGGAATGCGGGCCACCGGGCGTAGCGCGTGTCGACCTCGAGGTCTTCTACGGCGAATTCGTGCTCTGCCCGCAGCGTCGTCATCGGGAAACTCAGCAGTACGGGGCCGGGCCGTCCAGTGGTGGCGATCTGAAAGGCTCCTTTCACGAATTCCGGAATGCGCTCGACATAGTCCACCGAGAAGACCTTCTTGGTGATTGATTGAAAGAGAGTGGTCTGGTCGATCTCCTGAAACGATTCGCGCCCGCGCCAGTCTGCTCGAACATCCGAGACAATGGCCACGACAGGAATTCCCGAGAGAAAGGACTCTGAAATGCCGCTGATCAAGTTGGTGGCGCCCGGTCCGACCGTGGCATCGCAGACCCCGACCTTGCCGGTTGCCCGCGCATGGGAATCGGCCATCTTTGCCGCTGCTTGTTCGTGCCGCACCAGAACATGACGGATGTCGTTGCGGCGGTAAATCGCATCGTGAATGTGGGTTTGTTCGCCCGGCAGACCGAACATGATGTCGACGTTGAACCGGCGAAGCATCTCGACGATTGCCTCTCCGCCGTTCATCGCTCCCATGCCGTCACTTGGCATAGTTCGCTCCTTCGTACTTGAATGCGATGGTCTCTTCTGCGCGCTCGCGATCCGACGTAGAGGCCGCCATTGATCTCAATGGCTGTCCCGGCCAGGCAGCCTGCGAGGTCAGAGGCCAAAGGCAAGCAGACCTTCTTGGCGGCATCTCTGGACAAGCCCAGTCGGCCCGCCGAAGTCCGGGCGGCGACGGCCTGATTGAGTTCGTCGGGAACGTCCTTTGCCATTTGGGTGTAGATCCGATCCGGATTGATCGAGTTGACGGTCAGACGTGCGCCGCTCGACTCGCGCGCGACGACTCTAGCAGCCCCAGTACTCCGCATCTGACACAGACATTTCGATGTCCAACATATGTCCCCGTTCAGCCGGTTCCGACCATGCGGGATTGGTGGCCGGAAAGCTTCCCGTTGCTTGACCGCAACCAGGAATTGCCATGTTCACGCAACCTCGATCGCATTCGGCAAGAGTTCGTTTTCCAGATACTCTTTCGCCTCGGCGTGGGTAATCCAATCTGGCGGCGGGAAGTCCGCCGCCATCTCCCAGTCATCGCCTGCCGCTTCCATGTGTGCTGCAATTCGGGCATCGAATTCGTCCATCAATGCCTGATATGCCGGATCATCCACCAGATTGTTTTGCTCATGGTAGTCTTCACGCTTGTCGAACAGCAACACGCGTTCGTCCTTGTGGCGCACAAAGAGCCAGTCCCTGGTGCGTATGCCGCGCTCGGCAAATGGTGCATACTCGTGCGGATTGCCGCCCGTTTGGGTAAAGACCTGATACCAGATCGCGTCGCGCGCCTCGGTTTTTTCGCCGTCGAGTACGGGTAGGTAACTTCGGCCGTCGAGGCCTTCGGGAATGTCCGCCCCGACAATGTCGAGGATTGTAGGCATCATGTCAGGGCCGACATCAACGAGCGCCTCGGTTTTCCTGGGATTGAACCGCGCCGAGCAACGGACAATCAACGGCACGTGCATTGCGCCCCGGTACGCCGTGTTCTTGATTCCGCAGAAGTGACCCTGCTGCCCGCACATGTCGCCGTGATCGCTGAAGAACAGCACGACCGTGTCATCCGCGACGCCCTGACGATCAAGCTCGTTCAGAATGCGTCCGACATTCCAGTCGATATTGTGGATCATGCCATAGTATTCCGCGATGAACTGGCGAATTTCGGCTTCTGTCTCCGGCTCTCCAACTGGTTTGGAGTCGTAGGCTGCGTGGCTCGAGTGTCCGGATCGCGGATCGCCGCCGCACCAAACTTCAGACGTCCTGACCTCGGATGGGATTTCCTACAATGAAAATGATGCCTCTTTCCCGGTGGTCCGTGCGGCTTCGGGCAGTTCGCAGACCATGCGCAGGCCGGTTCCCGGGAAGATCGTGCCGGTCCGGCTGAGCTTGTCGAGCAGCCCGGCGATGGCCGCGTCGCCGGCGTTGCTGGCGGTCCCGAGGATGCGCACCCGCAGGATGCCGCTCTCCGGTTCGGGGATGATGTCCGCCTCCGACCTGAACAGCTCCGCGAGGGGACGCCGCGGGCGATGCCTGACGCCCTGGGCCTGCGCGACGGGGGGCATCATCCTGGTCTCCGCCCGGCAGGCGATCATCCGGATCAGGTCGAGGAGCAGCCTTTCGCGGGAGGGCAGCGCGTCGAGCATCTCGCCCTCGCCGAGTTCCGCGACCCTGACGTGCGCGGGCACCTCCCTGCGCTGCAGCTTGAGCGCCTCGCGCTCGGCGTCGAGCGTCCCGATCTCCGCCTTGAGCCTTTCGGCGGACCTGGCGGCCGCGGCCGAGGGCGCGCCCCGGAGCAGGTCCGCGGCGCGGTTGCGCAGCGTGCCGAGCCTGTTCCGCAGGCGGCCGATCCGGCGTTCCAGCTCGCGCCGGGCCGGGTTGACGACGCGCGCGTCGGGATCCGGGTCGGCCAGGCCGTGGACCGGAAGCCCGTCCAGGTTGAACTCCCCGCGCATGTGCTTGAAGAAGCTCTCCTGCGCCCAGCGCGAGAACAGCGCGCCCGCGGCCCGCTCCATCGGCACGCCGAAGTCCGTGGCCGCGAGCGGAACCTGCCGGCCGGTGTCAGGAAGGCGGCGGATCTGGCGCACCTCCGGCCCGTCCTTCAGGCGGGTCCGCCTCTCGGCGAGGCGCGCTCCGGCGGCCCGGACGCCGCCGGGGCCGCGGATCGGCGTCTCGACGGCGCGGAACTCCTCCTCCGGCCAGTCCTCGCCCTTGAAGCCCTTGTGCCAGGCGGTCACCGCGATGCCGCGGCGGGCGAGGCGCCTGAACAGCGCCGGGCTCCATCCCTCCCGGTCGAAGACCAGCGTCAGCGCCGGTCGCGCGGATGCATCGGCCGCCAGATCGGGGGCGTCCGGCCCCGGCAGTCCGAGCTTCTCCAGCGCCGGAAGCACGTCGCGCTCCAGCGCCTTCGCCATGCCGGGGTCGAGGTCCTTGTGCAGGCACAAGAGCGGCCTGCCGCCGAGCGCGTTGACCCGGCAGCTCGTCGAGGCCGGCAGGCAGAGCTTCTGCCGCGACACGAAGTGCTTCGGAAGGCGGCCCTTGCGGCCGGCGCAGACCTTCACGTGCCCGTCCACCGAGAGCGTGGCGACCGTGTCGCCCCCGTCGGCCATCCAGTCCCGCGCCAGCGCGTCCTGCCAGCCCTTCACGCGCCGCTCGTCCGCCGCGAGCGCCCGGATCTTGCGCCGCAGCGTCCTGGCCTCCGGGCAGCGGTCCAGCCCCAGGACCGCGCCCCATTCCCCCGGCGCCTCGTGGCGCAGCGCCTCGGGGTTGCGGACCCTCGCCATGAACAGGAACGCGAGCAGGAGAAGCGTGCTCGTCAGCCCGCAGCATCCCTTCGGCAGCGCCAGGAACCTGTCCGCGTGCTGCAGGAGCCCCTCCTCCAGCAGCGCCGGCAGCGCGGCCAGGACGCCGCCGCAGGCCACCGCCGACAGCGGCTCGTCGAAGCGCGGCCGCGCCTCATCCATCGCCCCCGCCGAGGCCGCGACGCGGCCCGCGCTGTCGCGGGCGGCCCGGCCCATCGGCGCCTCCCGGTCGCGCCGGTCGCGGGCGCTGCGGCCGAGCGGGTCCGCCGTCCCGGCCTCTGTCTCCGCCGAAGCCTCCTCCGTCTCGCCGGCCTCCGGCGCTTCCGTCCCGGCGTCCGGACAGGCGATGAAGCCCTTCCGGCAGTTGTGGCAGAGCGTCGCGGGCGCGATCCCGAGTTCCCGCGCAACCGCGGCAATCCGCATTCCCGAGGCCAGGAGACGCTCCGCCTCCGCCGCCGTCTCGCCGGCGATGGCGCTCGTGCCGCGCCCCTTCCGCGGCTCGCGGAACGCCGCCTCGCCCCTGTCCCGGAGCTTCCTGGCCGCCCGCTGGACCGTCGCGCGTCCGACGCCGAACGCGTCCTGCAGGTCCTTCCGGGGGATGCCGTGCCTTGCGAACCTTGCGATCCGCAGCAGCATCGCCGGGCGGTCGCTCTCGTCGTGGCAGTCGAAGGGCTCGAGGTTGGAGAAGCAGGCGGTCCGTCCGTCGCCGGACGCGAAGGAGAAGCAGGAGGCGCCGATCCGGACGGCGTCTGCGGGGTTCATGGCAAGGGTGTTCATGCGAGCGGAATCCCGGAAACAGGCATCAGGACATATTGCAGTGCCTTCGGCCATGCCGTCAGGCGAAATGTGCGGGGAAACCGTTGATTTTCCTGAAAAAAGCGCAGCCCGCGCCGTCAGATCGCAATCCCGAGGTCAGGACGTCTGAAACTTCGTTGCGGATTCTCTGAAACCTGCGCTGAAGCTCCATGTTGGGAACGCCCGCCGGAAGGGGAACCTCTTCGGGATCATAAACCCTGCGCAGATAGTCCGGCATATCCATCGGAAAATGTGGCGGACCATAGCTCACGTACCCGATCCACGGTTTGCCGTCCGTCGCGGTCGAAGCGTCGGCAATGAAGTCGATCAGTTGATCTGTCTGATAGTCCGGTTCAAAGCGCCTCGAATGGTAGGCTTGACCACCGTCATCGTAGTAAATCGAAGACATGTACTCGTGACCGCGATTGAATCCAATGAAGTGATCCCAGCCAAATCGGCGATCAGGCGGGACGAAACCTGGTTTGGGACCGCCTTCGAGATGCCATTTTCCGATGTACCCGGTCCGATAGCCGGCGTCTTTCATTAGATTGGCGAGGAAGACCTGGTCGCCGCGCAACGGGAAGTGGTTTTGAACCATCCCGTGTCCCTGGGCATATTTTCCCGTCATTACAGAGGCGCGGAATGGACAGCAGAGCGGGTACGACGTGTAAGCCTCGGTGAATAGAACCCCTTCGCATGCCAGCCTGTCGATCTGTGGTGTCTTGATTGCCGGATTTCCGGCGCAACCCATTGCGTCGTACCGCATCTGATCGGCGTAGATCAGCAGGATGTTCGGTCTCTTTCTCACGAACCATTGACCCTTTCTGCCTTGTGGCTCTTCACCCGGGTCGAGATTGGTCCCCACAGAATTGTCAGCGCCAGGACAGCATATATTCCGAGACCGATCGGGGTGTTAAGGAATTCCGCCGTACTGCCATCCGCGAGCGTAATGGACTGACGCAGGGAGTTTTCCAGAATTGGGCCAAGCACGAAGCCAATGGAAAGCGGCGCAATGGAATAGCCCAGCTTCCTGACGACGTATCCGAGCACTCCTGCAGCCAGTAATACCAAAACCGGAAATTAATGACTCATGAACAAAACAAGAACATCATGCGGGGTGCGGCCGGTGCCAGCTTCCTGTATCTTGTGGTTGTCGTGCAAACATTCACAGGAGGAAGCCATGCCGGCTGGCATCGAGATCACGAACACCGACCACACGGCGGAAGAGATTAGGGCATTGGCCCGAAAGTGCAAGAGCCGGGCGGAGGCGCGACGCCTGGAGGCGATTGCGCGGGTGATGGAAGGCGCGGGGGGCCGCGGGGAGATTGCGCGGCGTGCGAAGGTCGACAGGCAGACGCTGTGCGACTGGATCAGCCGGTACAATGCCGAGGGGCCGGCCGGCCTGAAGAGCAGGCCGGGCCGCGGGCGCCCGTCGATGCTGAGCGAGGTCCAGCGCGCCGAGGTCGGGCGCTGGCTCGGGAACGGCCCGCAGGACGGCGTTCCGGCATGGACGGTCGGGTTGGTCAGGAACAGGATCAGGCACTTCTTCGACATCGTGATGTCCCGGGAGGCGGTTCGCTGCCTGATGCGGGCGCTGGGTTTCCGTCGTCTTTCGCCGCGGCCGCTTCATCCCAAGGCCGATCCGGATGCTCAGGAGGAATTCCGCAGCGGTTTCAGTGCCGTTGCGACCGCATCGCTGCCGGAGGGCACGGACCCGGCCAGCGTGGACGTGTGGTTCCAGGACGAAGCGCGCCTCGGCCAGAAGGGGATGCCGGCCCGGGTGTGGGCGCGCCGGGGAAGCCGTCCCCGGGTGCCGAGGGACCATCGCTACGGGTATTGCTGCCCGTTCAGCGCGATCTGCCCGGAAAGCGGCATGTCGGCCGGCCATGTTTGCGACAAGGCGAACACCGATGAGATGAACCGCCATCTTGTCGACATCGCCGCCGCCGTGCCTCAGGGCCGCCACGCGCTGGTGGTTCTCGACGGCGCCGGATGGCATCGTTCGAAGAGCCTGGAGATACCGGACAACGTGTCGCTGTTGCGTCTGCCGCCGTACAGTCCGGAACTGAACCCGGTCGAGACCGTGTTCCAGTTCCTCAAGCAGGGCAATTTTGCCAACCAGGTCTTCGCCACAGCCGAGGTCGTGAAAGACAGGGTCGAGGAGGTCTGGAATGACTTCGCCCGCACGCCAGGCCGGATCGCTTCGCTCGGCAAGCGAAGCTGGGCAAAATTGGTCACCACACCGACGGCTCAACCCGTCCAGAACGCTTCGCTGGGTGTGTGATTATTTCCCGGTTTTGGTATAATACACCCACGTTAAAGAGACTGTTTGAAACCGCGTAGATGCCGGTGAAGCTCAGCAACAGCACGGTCGGCACGATCACGGTCATAGGAACCTTGATCAGCATCGCGGCAAAGCGGATCACGAAAAGGCCGATGAACAGCAACAGAATGTTGATGAAAAACAGGCCGAGGAACAGGGAATACATGATGTCCGGACGTTCATCGAATAGCGTCGGTCCCGGCGCCAGGCCCTGAATCAGGAACGCGCCCAGAAGAACCGCCGCCGCCGGACTGCCGGGCACGCCAAGTGTCAGCGTCGGTATCAGCGCCCCTCCCACGGTCGCGTTGTTCGCCGTTTCCGGAGCAACGATGCCTTCGGGAATTCCAGTGCCGAACTTCTGCGGCTCCCTTGAGCGACGTTTTTCCTCGGAATATGCAAAGAACGCACCAACTGCCGCGCCCTCGCCCGGGATGATCCCGACAATCGTGCCAAGGATGGAAGACCGCGCCAGATTGCCCTTGAGATTCGACAGGGTCTTCAGGCCAGGGATCTTCACCTTCAGGCTGGTCTTGTCGAATTCAATGCGTTTCAGCGCCCTTTCCGAACCGATCAGCACCTCGGACACTGCGAAAATGCCGACGAGAAACGGAACCAGCGGTATGCCTTCGTACAAATGATAGGTCCCGAACGTGTAGCGTTCTGCGCCGTTGAGCTCGTCCAGTCCCCAGGTCGTCAGGAAAATGCCGAGGCCGCCGACAAGCAGTCCCTTGAAGAGGTTCGCGCCCGCGACGCGGACAACGACGACCAATCCGAAAACAGAGATGGCCAGAAACTCCCGTGGTCCGAACTTGATCGCAACCAGAGCAAGCATGGGCGCGACAAAGGTAAGGCAAACAACGCTTACAAGCCCTCCGATGATGCTGCCGGTCAGCGAAAGACCCAGGGCTTCGCCTCCGCGTCCCTGCTTGTACATTGCGTGTCCGTCCATGACGGTCGCGATTGCGGCCCCGGTTCCCGGAATTCCGACGGCAATGGCAGATATCGACCCTCCGTAAATCGCGGCATTGTAAATGGCGAGAAGCAGGATCAGCGACGGAACAGCTTCCATGTAGAATGTGAAGGGCAATGCCAGCGCAATCGCGATCGGCGGCCCGAGGCCCGGAAGAATTCCGATGACCAGTCCAAGGAAGATGCCGGCCACCAGCAAGAACAAGGTGAACGGATCAAAAAGGTTCGCGAATGCGATTCCGACAGCAGCGGCGTCAAACACTAGTCTCCCGAATCTTAAGTTCGCATCAAACATTTTCGCTTGCGCCGGGTTCGCTCATCTTGAGGCAGAACCTCCTGACCGACGCAAGGATCTCGTCGGCGGACTTGACCCATTTGTAGGGCCGCGGGTTCTCGTTGTGCGCGTCGATGAACGACATGATGTCCGCCTCGAGTTCGGCGACCGAGCGATGCGCGCTCCGCTGCAGCTTCTTCCTGGTCAGTTCCGCGAACCAGCGCTCGACTAGGTTCAGCCATGACGCCGAGGTCGGCGTGAAATGGATGTGCCAGTGCCTGCGGCGGGCAAGCCATTTCCTCACCTTCTCCGTCTTGTGCGTCGCGTAGTTGTCCATCACCAGGTGCACGTCCAGCCCGTCGGGCACCGCCGCCTCGACCTCCTTGAGGAAGCTCAGGAACTCCGTGGCGCGATGGCGGCCGAAGCACTTGCCGGTCACCGCGCCGGTGGCGACGTCGAGCGCGGCGAAGAGCGTCGTCGTGCCGTGGCGGACGTAGTCGTGGGTTCTCCGCTCGGCCACGCCCGGCGCCATCGGCAGGACCGGCTGCGTCCGGTCCAGGGCCTGGATCTGCGACTTCTCGTCCACGCACAGGACGACCGCGCGGTCCGGCGGGGCCATGTACAGCCCCACGATGTCCTGCACCTTGTCGACGAACAGCGGGTCCGTCGACAGCTTGAACGTCTCGCTCCGGTGCGGCTTCAGGCTGAACGCCGACCAGATCCGGTGCACCGTCGTGTGCGACACGCCCGTCCTCCCGGCCATGCTCCGGACCGACCAGTGCGTCGCGTCCTTCGGCATCGTGGTCAGCGTCCGCTCCACCACCTCGGCCACCTTCTCGTCCGTCACGGTGCGGGGCCGGCCGGACCTGTACTCGTCCGAGAGGCCCTCGATGCGCCTCTCGGCGAACCGCCTGCGCCACTTGCCGACCGTGTGCTCGTGCACCCCGGCACGCTCCGCGACCTCCCTGCTCCGGAGCCCCTCGGCGCAGAGCAGGATGATCCTGCAGCGGTCGGACAGCGACCGCGGCGCCTTGTGCTTTCGGACATGCGCCTCGAGAAACGCCCGCTCCTCGGCGCTCAGCACCACTTCCACCGCCTTGCCTCTCATCGAACCGCCTCCTGCTCGTGTCATCTGTCTCTTTGATAGCAACTACTGTTACAGAAGACTAGGCTGTGGACTCAATTAACCGGCCTGCGACCCGCCGGAGCAGGAACCGGCTGATGGCCAGGCGCACGGTGGACAGGAAGTTGCGCGCGGTCTTGTCGTACCGCGTTGCAACTCTCCGGAACTCCTTGATCTTCCCGATGAATCTTTCGACCGGACTGCGCTCCCGGTACGCCTCGCGGTCAAGCTCGCGCTGCTCGTTCCGGTTGGATTTCGGCGGAATGACCGCCGTCGCTCCGGCCTCCGCGATCATGTCGAGGATGGCGTTGCTGTCATAAGCCCTGTCGCCGATCACCGTCTCGTCCGGCCCGAGCCCCTCGAGGAGCGCCCCCGCCTGCGTGCAGTCGGCCGCCTGGCCGGGGGCCGGGCAATGGCATTTCCTTTGACCGCAGGGTTTCGCCGGACTTTCTTTTGAACTCGCGCGACCCTGTCCTGATGGCACGATGAGCCTGCGCGGTTTTTTTTGTTGAAGAGGGTTGACACCGGCCCCGTTCCATGTGATGCATGATTCGGGACATTGCATCTTCCGGAGGGGGCACGATGGATCCGCGAATCGAGAACCTTGAGTCCACCACATTCTTCGGCCGCCGCCTGACCCGCCGCCAGATCGCCGACATCCGGGAGACGGTGGCGCTCTTCCCCAACGACAGCCGCAGCGAGCTCGCGAAGACGATCTGCGAGCACCTGAACTGGCACACGCCGAAGGGCGACTGCCGCGTGTCGGCCTGCCTCCGCATGCTGGAGCGCCTGGAGGGGTTCGGGATCCTGACGCTTCCGGAGAAGCGGGACAACGGATCCGGCGCGCTGCCGCCGATCAGGCACACGGCGGCATCGGACCCGCAGCCGGAGATCGCCTGCGGCCTGTCCGCCCTCGAGCCCCTGTCGCTGCGCGCGGCGGACGGTCCCGGGGAGAGGGCGGAGTGGAACGAGCTGGTCGACCGCCACCACTGCCTGGGCTGTCCCCGGCCGTTCGGCCCGCACCTGCGCTGGTTCGTCCTGGACCGGGACGGCCGGCGCCTCGGCTGCCTGCTGTTCGAGGCGGCGTCCCGGACGCTGCCGGCCCGCGACGAATGGATCGGATGGAGCGAACGGGACCGCGAGCGCCGGCTGCACCTCGCGCTGGGCAATTCCCGCTTCGTCGTGTTCCCGCGGGTCGCCGTGCCGAACCTTGCGTCTCGGGTCCTCGGCATGGCGGCGGCCCGCCTTCCGGGGGAGTGGGAGCGCCGCCACGGATGCCGCCCGGTGCTGTGCGAGACGTTCGTCGACCCGACCCGCTTCGACGGCGCGTGCTGCCGCGCCGCCAACTGGGAGCGCATCGGCATGACCGCCGGGCGGAAGTCGGGCCGGCGGGCGAAGCCGGCCAAGGAGATCCTCGTCCTGCCCCTCGACCGGAACTTCCGCGACGTCCTCCGGGGGCGCGAATCTCCGGCGCGCTCCCCGCGTCCGCCGCGTCCCGACCGGGACGACCCGCTGGTCGCGGCGTGGCTGCGGATCATCGACTCGGCCACGGCGCTGGCCGACGCGCACGACCGCCGCTGGATGAAGCGGCGGCGGGTCCTGAACAGCCTGATCGTGACGCTGTTCGTGTTCCGGCTGGTCCTGTCGCGGGGGAAGAAGGGCTGCGCGACCGTGACCGGGGAGCTCTGGGAGCAGTGCCGCAAGCTCGGCATCGCGATGCCGCAGCGCGAGCCGGTGACGGCCTCGTCGATCTGCAAGGCCCGGCAGCGGGTGCACGAGGAACTCTTCCTCGACCTTCACCGCGAGATCCTGCGCCACGGCGGCGATGGTGCGCGCTGGAAGGGCCGCCGCCTGTTCGCGGTTGACGGCACGAAGATGAACCTGCCCCGGAAGCTTGTCGATGCCGGCTACCCGCTCCCGAACGCCGGCGCCCGCCATCCGCAGGGCCTGGTGTCCTGCCTGTACCGGCTCGACACCAAGGTTCCGGTCGACTTCTCGCTCTCCGCCCGCGCCTGCGAACGGACCGCCGCGCTGGGCCACCTGCACGCCCTGGAGGCCGGAGACGTCGTCGTGCTCGACCGGGGATGCTTCTCGTTCGAGCTCCTCCACGCCGTCATCCGCACGGGCGCCCACCCGGTGTTCCGGCTCCAGGCCAACAGCGCGGCCGCCTTCAGGGACTTCATGGCGGGCGACGGAACCGAGGCCGTCGTCGCGGCGTCGCCGGGGCCGGACACGAGGCGCGAGCTTGCCAGGCGACGGCCCGGCGAGCGGTTCGATCCGGTCGGCGTCCGGCTGGTGCGCTGCAAGACCGATGGCGACGACTTCAATCTCGCCACGACGCTGCTGGACGCGGACGACGTCTCCGCCGGCGACCTCGGCGACCTCTGCCACGGGCGCTGGTCGATCGAGGAACTGTACAAGGTCTCGAAGCACACCATGAAAGTGGACGAGTTCCACGGCCAGACCGAGCGCGGCGTGCGTCAGGAACTCTACGCCCATTTCAACCTGATCGCCATGACGCGGCTCCTGTCCGGGCATGGCGACGACCTGCTCGCGGACATGCGCGAGCACGGGAAGGAACGCCAGACAGTGAACTTCAAGAACGCGGTCGCGGTCGTGGCCGCCAACCTCGAGGAGACGCTGCTCGCGCAGGTCGACGCCGTCGCCCGGGCCGTGACAAGGATGGCGGAGGGAATCCTCAAGGTGCGCAGCCGGCTCCGGCCAGGACGGAGGTATCCACGGAAATCGATGAAGCCGGTCGGCAAGTGGAGCCGAAGAAGCAAGGCCGCAGCCTGAAGCCGGAAGATCCCGAAACGGCAGGGGCCGCCCGCGACGGATCAGGTGCGAGTCCTTGAGGAAATGACGCAGAATCCTTAAAGAAATGCCATTGGGGGGCCGGGAGCGCGGCCTTCGCCAGCGCGTTGCCGTCGATGCCGGTGCGGACCTTCGTGGTCCTGCCGCCGCGGCTCAACCCGACCTCGGGAGGCTCGCCGTCCCGTGGGGCGCCCGCGCCGTGCCTGCGGACGCGGATCGACGAGGAGTCCAGCATGCGCAGTCGAAGCTCCCCGCCGCCGCCGTCGCCGTCGTTGTCGTCGCCTTCCGCAAGTTCCTGAAGTTTCGACATTATCTTCTCCCAGAGGCCGTTCCTGCTCCACCGGTTGTAGCGGTTGAAGCAGGTCGTGTAGGGACCGTAGCGCTCCGGCAGGTCGCGCCACGGCGTGCCGGTGCGCAGCACGAAGAAGATGCCGTCCATCACCCGCCTGTCATGCACCCGTCTCGGGCCCTGATGCTTCCGGGAAGCACGGAACGGAGAATTTTCCACTCCGCATCCGTCATGTCGTGTCGGTCGCCGCTCATGCCTCGAACTCCTTGTCTGGACGGTTTCCGGCAGGAATCACGCAGGCGCAGGAATGCCGAATGTTTTGGGTACAGTGCCTAGAACTGCGTCCCGAGAAACTGCGTGAAGACCAGGTAAACGCCAGCTGCCAACGACAGGACGACGCAGTAGATGACCGGACTGCGCACGCCCATCGCCAGGCAGAGGAGCGGCCCCGAAACCAGCGCCATCGCGATGTATCCGAAACTTCTCCAGACAACGTAGCTGACAACGGCCGCAGCCAGCGCCAGCAGGCCGCGCCGGGCCTCTGCTGACGAAGCAAAGACGGTTTGCCCCTCGTCCCCGGCCTCGCCCCTGGTGACGTAGACGAAAAACACGATTGCCGCGCAAAGTGCGGTGAATCCCAGCAGGAGTTGGGGAAAGAACCTCGATGGAAGCCCGGAACTGGCCAGCAGTCCAGCGGCCTCGAATCCCTGCGCAACAACTGCGAAATAGGCGCAAGCAATGATGACCAGGATCGTGAATACGATGTTTGCAAATCGCTGGGTCAGCATGATTCGGTTGTCCTTGTGCGCGGACAACGGATCGGGCGCCACGAAACGGCGGCGCCCGGACAGGTTCGTCGCGCGCGATCTACTTGTGCAGCAGTCCGAGTCCGTCAAGGATCGGCGAGTACAGGTCGATGCCGGATTGCAGCAGTTCCCCGACATCGTCGGTGCCATGCACGAACTGCCAGTCGATGCCCGGAGGAAGGGTGGAGGTGAACTCCTCCGTGCCAAGCACGGCGGTCGCTTCAATCAGCTTGTCGACGATCTCCTGGGGCGTTCCGGCCTTGACGGCCAAGCTGCCGTGAACCCAAACGCCGGCTTCCTTGCCCGGGTATGCTTCGCCAACCGTGCGAACACCAGGCAGCCGCACCTGCGGTGCTAAGGCATTGATACAGGGTCTCTTTCTTCTTCTCAAAATCACGGATTCGGGCGGAATCGCAAGTGCTTTCTCCCGTTCGTGCAACCGGAAGGAGGAAAAGAATCATGTCGAGAGCAAGACTCACCGACGCGAAGGTCCGGGACCTGCGTCCGAAGAAGGCCACCAGGAACGTCAGGGACACCGTCCTCGCGGGGTTCGGCGTCAGGATCCTGCCGAGCGGCGGGAAACGCTATTTCATCCACCATCAGCACGTTGGCCAGCGGATCTGGAAGATCGTGGGCAATCCCGTCGACATGACGGTCGCCGAGGCGCGGGAGAGGGCGAGGGGCATGCTTGCTTCCATCCGGGCCGGACGCCCGCCCTCGGACGAGGAGACGCTGTTCGAGGCCGTGGCGGAGAACGCATTCCGCCGGCACGGCGGGAACTGGAAGGAGAGCACGCTCTCCGTGAACCGGCACTATCTCTGCAACCAGATCCTGCCCTGGTTCCGGGGGCGGCAGGTCGCGGAGATCACGGCGCAGGACGTGCGGGACTGGTTCGCGTCGCTGCACGCGACGCCGGTGTCGGCGGACCGGTCGATGCCCGTGCTGTCGGTCATCATGAAGGTGGCCGAGGCCGACGGCCTGCGTCCCGAGGGCAGCAACCCTTGCAAGGGGATCAGGAGGTACAGGAGGCGGAACCGGGACCGTTTCCTGTCGGACGCCGAGTTCGGCCGGCTCGGCGAGGCGCTGCGCGAGGCGAGGCCGTCCCCGGCGGTTTCGATCATCCGGCTCCTCGCGCTCACCGGCTGCCGGTCGAGCGAGATAAGGACCCTTCGCTGGACGGACTGCCGCGACGGGCACGTCCACCTGCGCGACGGCAAGACGGGTCCCCGCACGGTCTGGCTGTCGTCGGCGGCCCGCGAGATTCTTGACGGCCTTCCACGCACGTCGCCTTGGGTTTTTCCTTCTGGAAGGGTCGGCGGCCCGGTCTCGGGGTCGGCCCTCAGCTGGGCCTGGTACGGAATCCGGACGGAAGCCGGGCTGAAGGACGTCCGCCTCCACGATCTGAGACATTCGTACGCGAGCCTGGCGGTCACGGGCGGAGAGACCGTCCTCACGGTGGGGCGGCTGCTCGGTCACGGCGACCCGGAAACCACTCTCAAGTACGTCCACGATTCCGAGGCGGAGGCGGAGCGGGCCGCGGTCTCGATGGGTGCCGTTCTTGCGGAGCGACGGACATGACCCGGGTCCGGTTGACGGACGCCCGCGCAAGGCGGCTCAAAACGTCCGCGAGCGAATACTCGGTTCACGACAAGGCAGTCCCGTCCCTGAGCGTCCGCGTCTATCCGACGGGCACGAGAACGTGGACCTGCACCGTCGGCGGACGGAAGGCGTCGCTTGGCCGGGCCGATCTGGTTTCCGTGGACGACGCGCGCCGCGAGTGCCTCCGGCTCCAGGCCGAAGGGATCGCGCCAGCCAGGGAGGTCCCGACCTACCGGGAGTTCGCCCTGGGCGTCTGGCGGGAGTCCTGGGCCGACCGATGCAAGCCGTCGACGGTCAGGGGGTGGGACCGCGTCCTAACGGGGAGGCTCCTGCCGGAGTTCGGTCCGCTGCGGTTTGACCGGATCACGCGTCAGGCCGTCCAGGACTGGTTCGACGAATACAGCAGGACCGCGCCTGGCGGGGCAAACTCCGCGCTGCGGCTCCTGCGCCAGAGCCTGAAGTTCGCCATGGAGCGCGGCCTGATCGATTCCAGTCCGGCGGCGTCTGTTCTCCCGAACCGGCGTCCGAGGCTCTCGCGGTTCCTGTCCCGGGACGAGATACGAAGGCTGAACGCGGCCCTTGACCGGCATGCCGGGGGCCGCAGGGGCATGCAGGCCGACATCATCCGTCTGCTTTTGCTCACCGGCGCTCGCAAGAGCGAGATCGTCCGGCTGAAGAGAAGCGAGGTCGACGGGGACCGTCTCAGGCTCGCGGACGGCAAGACGGGTCCGCGAACGGTGCATCTCGGTCCCGAGGCCCGCGAGATCGTCGAGAAACGGCTTGCCGCTCCCGGAGAGTTCCTTTTCCCCTCGCCGGTTCACCCGGAGAAACCGCTCTACGGCAACCTGCCCCTCTGGAACGAGATCCGGCGCGAGATCGGGATCGAGGACGTGCGCCTTCATGACCTGAGGCACAGCTATGCGAGTCAATGCGTGATCGAGGGCGTTCCCCTGCCGGTCGTCTCCAGGCTGCTCGGTCACCGCGATCCGGCGATGACCCTTCGCTACGCCCACGTGTCGGACCCGGACGTCGAGGCGGCGGCGGAGCGGGTCGGGGCGCGAATTTCGGGATTGCTGTCGTGAAACTGACACAATTAGCACCCAAACCAGAGGAAAATTTGGAGAATTGTCTGCGGCGGCCCGATACGGCAGGGAATCAGAACGCTCTGATTCCCCGCCCTTTCGAAGTGCCGCTGACATCTTGCCTGTTCGTCGCGTCCACGCCCAGATGGGTATGCACTTGGATCCGGCAGATGGACTTGCAGACGGCATCGAAGTTACGCATTGCTTCTACTATGGCATTCAGCACCTGCAGATGAAGAAGGCGTTCCTGCTGGCTTGCGCTGCTACATCAATCGTTCGAACTCTCGTGTCGAACGGTAAGGTCAATCAAGATGACCTTGATCGAGGCCACGCCTGCGAACGTATCCGAGACAGATTCCCAATGCTCATGCAGGGCCAAGGGCAAGTCCTGCTGCGCAACTCGCCTGCCGTTGACTTTCCAACTGCGTTTGGCAGAACGGCCCTGCCAGACTAGGAGAAACACGCCGCATCCAGCCGACTCCTCCCGCAGGTAGTCGCCGGCAAGCTGATTGCACAGACGTTCACACAGCTTCCGGCCCGACCAGTCCTTGTCGAGCAACTTCAGTTCGATCGGCACTGGCGAATCAACCAGCGGACTCTGCATCAAGATGTCCGGCTGCTGCCTGTTCGGAAGCTCGTTTTCCTGCGCACAGGTGTAGCGACCAGACGATCTCTCATTCAGCCAGCCAGCCACCAGATTGCGCATCTCGATTTCCTCGGGAACCCGCCGCCAAGTCTTGTACGGGCTGTCGTTGCCTTGTTCGACCCAGGCCTTCAGATCATTCAGACGATCAACGGTGAGGTCGAAGAGTTGCCGGTGCGTTGATGGAGTCATTGCCTGGTGCTGATCGTAGTCCCTCACTTGGTTCGCGGACCATGGCTCCAAATCGGCATCCTCCACGGCCCGCTTGTACGCCAGTTCTTTCATCCATGGCCGATGTTCTGCGTGCGGATGGTCCCTTTCGAGTTCCTTGAGAGCGACATAGGTCTCCTTCCCCGGAATTTCGCATAACAACTTCAAGAATGCGTTCGGGCCATCTCGTGCGCCAGTGTCGGCCCGATGAATGCCTTGCTGCGTACGAATATGCTTGCACAATAGTACGTAGAGCGTCTTGAGATCGTTCACATTGCGACAACTTCTGCGTCCGGGGCTGGCAGTAAAGGATCGCTTAGTGCCCATGAACGTGTCTGCAAGCAGATGCACAGCCATTGGCACTTCTTGCGTTGGAAGATTCGACAGCCAATTCCCGACTGCCGGAATCCCTTGCCCCGCGTCAAGATCAATCCAAAGTGCATGCCATAACGCGAGCTGTTCTGCCGCGACATCGCTTAAGGCCTTTGAACGGGCCAGCTTGAGCACGATTTCTCCGTCGACCCCTCCGGAACGCAACACATTGATGCAGTTCAACAATGCGTCATGGTTCTGGATTTCGTTTTGTTCCATCCAGGCAGATACCGAGGGTGCCAAAGCCTCATGGATCCAGGGCGCACGGTAGAACAGATTGCCCAGAAAGTAGTTTAGGGCCTCCGAACGGGCATGGACGAGGTTCCAACACAATTCATTGCAGATGGTGCCCAGGACCCTAACCGGGTGGGCGCGGTACAGTCTCTCAAGCCAGAGCGGCAATCCTGCGGTCTCCCACAGAACATATCGAAGCGCGTGCTGCGCCTCCTCTTCCGTCAAATTGGCGGGAAAGCCTTCGACCTCGCGCGCCTCGATCTTGAGCCCGGCCATCCCAAATTCCAGCGAAGTGCGAGTGAATCTGGGGTGCGGTCTTTCCGAACGAAGGTCAGGAGCGACCTTTCGCCAATGTGCCATCGCTGCTTCCCGATAGGCGCTTGCAACTTCATTTCCGAAATTTGGAACCAAAGCCTTCCAGTTGGTGCCTTTGCCTCGATTGGAGCGACAGGCAGAACGCTCTGCTTCAAGCATCAACATGAATTGGTGTGAGCTAAGGGCGCCTGTTCTCAATCCGGTAGGATGCCGAACGATTTCTGGCGTTGCCTTCAGGTGTTTGACCCATTCCGCACGACTGCGATTGAGTTTTTTCTCTTCTTCTGTCCGTTCTCCCCGTTGTCTGGCTACTTCTTGCTCAATTCGGGCCTGATCTTCTTCCCACTCAACTTGTTCCTGCGACTTCCTTGCATTCAAAAGTGTGCCTAGCCGACGCTTGAGCGCCAAATTGCCCGCCGTTGCTTGATCGAGTTCGTTCAGCCAGCCGTCAGGCCTGTCGGCGCTGACGAACAGCTGGTGCGCGAGCGACAGAGCGACCAGCTGGTCGTCCAAATGGTCGCGCGTTCCGATGAATCCGATGACATCGAGAAACCGCTCGGTTCCGAACTTCCAGTAGCGGAACATCCCTTGTACTAGCCAAAGGCTAAGCAGTTTCCCCTGGTTCTCGCCCTCGAAACTGTGCCGTTCATCTTCGACGCTGCGCCAGAACAAGGCGTCGTTCAGTTCGTGCCAGACCGGTACGTGCTCATGGAGACGGGCCCTATCCTCGCGCGAGTCGTTCACTTGCAAGATCTGCGCAATTGGCGCTTGCATCAGCATGATTGCAAGCGATTCCGACGAAAGTGCCGCTGTGGCCCTCGCGGACACCAAGCGCTCGACGGCATGAGTGGCCGGAGCGAGCAGCCATGCGAACTCTGCCGAAAGTCGAGATTCTGGCTCCCAAATTTGGGAGTCGCGCTCGTGGTATGGCTTCCGGCCCAGATAGTCGTTCAGCCCGCTGACAAATTTGGCCAAAGGGTTCGGCTTGCAATTGGCATCGTGAGCCGGCAGACGGTCGATGAAGCCACGCAACGCTGACCGCAGCTCAGTGACCGCGTCAGGCCGATAGGCTTCCGAATTGCCAAGTGAATCGAGCAGCAAGTCGATTGAGACCATGTCGGGAACAGCATGCTCGACGATCTCCGCGAGCAGGCTGAACGGCAGCACCTCCGCAGCTGCGGCCAATTGCGACCAAAACAGGCGTCGCTGATCCCGATTCCCGCAAGTCATCACGGCACGTGTGGCGGCGATGCGCGCGTAGACTCCACGAGACGGATCGCCTGCGACTTCGGATAGATCGGGCACGCACACCGTCATCTCGCCCTGCCAAACGAGTCGACCCAGAAAGGAGATCGCTTCGTCATTGTCACGATTTTCATTGATCAAGCGCAGTGCGTCGCCCGCCAGATCCAGTTGGGCAATTCGTGCGATCGCGGCGTTGTCTCGGGCCGAACCGTCATCCTCATCCACACCCTTGGCGATACGCCGGACGATGTCTTGAAGAAGCTCTTGACGTATTGCCAATGGCAAGTGTGCCGCATCGCCTCCCTCGACCGCAATCTTCGGGGAAATCTCGAGCGCCTTGCGCCGGATTTCGTCGTCAAAGAGGATCAGCCAATGCAACACGGGCCGGAGGCGAGGCGTGATGACCGCATGGCCGTACTGTTCGCGAAGGAACAGCGACTCCGTTTCGCGTCTGGAACTTCCGTTCCTCAGTTGATCCCGGAACCATTCAGCTGCGAGCAGCTCTCGCACTTCCCGGTGTCGAAAGCGCACAATGCCACAAAGCACGTCATTGAAAATTCCGTGCTCAAGGAGCGCTTGCACTTCCTTCGGGTTCCAATCGCCCAAAACGGTCTGCGCGTCGATCCCGTCTCGGGAATGAGTCGAGTCCGGAACGTGAATCCCTGACTTTCCTGTGAGGATGACCGAGGCTGCGAGCAAGCGCGCGCCACGCCTCGCTTTCTCCAGGCTGAGCGGTTGGCGCTGCTGGCGGTCTGGGTCGATCTCGTTCAAGCGAAGATCGATGTTGTGCCGCAGCAGTTCCAACCGTCCACCGAGGGCTCGGTCAGTTTTCCATTTCGTCAGAATGCGCTCAAGGTCGAACGGCCGCTCCGCCAGCGGCATCAAGTTTGCGCGCTGTAGCTCATCGAGCAGCCTGTCGACATCCGGTGCCTTGCGATGTTCTGCAAACTTGCGAATGTCGGTTTCCTCCAGGGGATCGAGCACATACACACGAAATGCACTTACCTGTTCAGCCAATCCGCTGGCTTCACTGCCTTCAAAACATCCTTCGCTCACGCCAGTGCTGCCTCTCGATGGCATCTTGAATGGCAAAAGTTGTTCGATCAGGTTTCGATCCGACTCCGGGCGCCACGCGTAGGGGCGGCTTGAGATGAAGATTCGGGCACGATGCTGAGCCGCCTGGGTCCGTTCCGCAAACCGCCTTATCGCCTTCGCGAAGGTGCGCGGGTTCTCCAAACGCGCTTCGTCTATCGAGTCGAGGAAGAACCATGCGTCCTCGCTCGAATTCATCCATGCCTTGAAGGCAGCCGCACTGCCGACCTCGAATGCCGTTTCGAAACCGTCCTCGATGTCCTCGATCCGAATGAAGAATGCTGCGCGGCCCTTTTCTTCCAGATGTCGTGCGCGGGCTTCCATCTCAAAGCTCTTGCCGGCACCCGCCTCGGCAAGGATGACGCAGCGAAACTCCTCCTCAAGCTCCTGCCACGCTGTGCGATTCCGACCGCCCCAGATCGAATGCAGTTCCTGCTCGTCAGTGTCAGTCTCGGATTTGGGCACCAAGGAAAAGTGCCGGGTCAGCGGCACGGGCTGGTCTCTCATGTCGAGGCACCTCTCGATGGACCGAGCCGAGAGCGTTTCATGAGCCGAAGGCGCGTCCTCACCACTTGGACACACATTATCTCAATCCGATGTCTCCGGCCACAGGTCCGCCAGACCGAAGGTGATGGCTTCAAACGGCCGCACGCTCACCTGGTCGTCCTCCTTCAGGGCGGCAATCAGCAGCCATTGGCCGTCCCGAAGTTCGAACGCCTCAAGTTCCCGCTCGACCGGATCGACAAGCCAGAGATGGCTGACATTCTCGCTGGCATAGAATGGCCGCTTCTCATAAAGATCGAACTTGCGCGTTGTCGGAGAAAGCACCTCGCAGACCCAGTCGGGAGCGATCGTGCAGTACGCGGCATCAGGGTACTCTGGCATCGTCTCCCGACGCCACCCTGCCAGATCGGGGACCACGATCTCGCTGCCCAGATGCAGCTCGGGTTCGTCGATGATCCACCAGCCGCCCGGGCCGCCGCGACCGAACTGGAACGGGCCGGAAAGGTCATATCCCAGAGACGACCCCGCATAGGCATGCCGCATCGCGGGTCGGGGGTGCGTATGGAGCGTTCCCCCGATGATTTCGGCGACCATTCCGGGCGGTGCGTCGAGAACGTCCCTGTAGGTGGCGAGCGGAGATTTCTTCAATGACTGGGCAGGCATGAGCATGTGCTCCCTTCAGTTTGCCGCATCTTCCTTCGAGTGCTGGCGGTCTTTCCTTTCAACGAGTTCCGCTGTGGCAGGATCATACAGGAATCGGGTGATCGTCCCGTCCCGGATCCTGTCCACCGCGTTGTCTATGGCGGCGAGTGGCACCAGAAACCACTCGCGCGGGACGACGGGATTTCCGAAGCGATCCATCACCTCGATGTCGAGGCGCGCGGGCGCGAAGATGCGGTGGATCAGCTTCTCCAGCTTCCCGCGATTGATGTTGTAGAGATCGTAAGTCGCAACCACCTCGACGCCGGCCATCAGGAACGTCGGCTGCAGGTGGGCACCGGCGATGCGCCGCTCCACGTCCATGTTTGTGACGCCGATCTTGTGCACCAGATCGCGGCTTTCTGCGACGAGCGGGAGATCGGACTTGCTTCGCAGCACGTAGATCGTGCCGCTCGCCTCGTCGCCCTCTACCCTGTCGTTCGCGAACAGGGATCCGGCGCAAGGTTCGCTGATCCGCCGTCCCGCCTCGTCCTTGTTCAGGGCGCGCTGGAGCGAGCGCATCAGCATGTTGCTTTCGGTGCCATTGTCGAAGATCACGCGCATCCGTGCATCCGTGCGACCTTGCGCGTTCGGCGCGATCTCGCCTATTTCCGCAATCAGGGTTTTCTGCCCGCCAACGATGAAGAAACGGCCCTTCAAGATCTCCGCCTTCATCTCGAACGGGCGCGTTTCCCGGACGCCGCTGTCGAGATCCTTCTGGACCTGTTCGAAGAGCGGCCTGAACGTGGCGAAATCTGCGCAGGGAGCGCGCGAAGCCATCTCCTCGGCGGCACGCTTTTCCGCTGTCGAGCGGACGTGACGCAGTTCGGTGATCTGAGGCGCCTCGACTCCAAGCTCCGCAAGCAGCGCGTCGTCGTCGAGATCTTCTACCACGCTCTCGGTGACATTGGGGGCCGTGAGGAGCTCCTGTCGATCCACGGGCCGGACAAGATCGGCCAAGGTGGCCTGACCACGAATGCGGTCAAGCCGTACCGAATAGAGCCTCTCGAAAATGTCCCGATCCTCTCCATGCCTTGGCAGACGGCCTTGTTCATCGACAAAGCGCTGGATCTCCTCAAAGCCCGCGATCACCCGCTCTTCTTCGGGAGTGCGGCTTGCGGTCTTGCCGGTTTCGATCTCGACGCCCAGCTCCGCCAGAAGTGCGTCGTCATCTTCCGTGAACCGCTTAACCATGCGCCGCCTCCCTCTTCATGCGGGCAAGGAAGGCGACGCCCTCAGCCATACGCCTTTCCCAAGCATCGGGCGACGTCATTGATGGCAACCGCCCGCGTTCGTTCTTGAACTTCAGCGCCCGCTGTGCAAGCTCGCGCGCCTCGTCAGGCGTGAGCTGCACCTTCTTCGCCGAAATCACGGCGGCCACCTGTTTCAGGCTTTCCTCGCTCATGGTCTTTGCAAGAATGGCGTAAGCCTCTCTGAAGGGGTTGATGCTGTCGATCAGGTCGATGTCGAGATCCCGCACGTCCATCGCGAATTTGCGTACGCCAGTGATCAGCGCCTTGCTGCCTGTCCCTTCGTCGCTCT
Source organism: uncultured Amylibacter sp. (assembly GCA_963662815.2). Lineage (GTDB taxonomy): Bacteria > Pseudomonadota > Alphaproteobacteria > Rhodobacterales > Rhodobacteraceae > JAPPHA01. The sequence goes on along the minus strand of CAXXWA010000029.1, from coordinate 100,528 downwards.
CCTCTTCAAGCGCCGCCTCCTTGGCTTTCTGCGTCAGGTTCAAGGCGGCGATCGCGTGCTGGCGCACGGCTTCCTGATCCTCTGCGTCGAGATCGGGATACCTGTCCTTGACGATCTTGCCCATGCGAACCTGGGACAGTTCCTGCGGCACGAGTTCCTCGTCGAAGAGTCCCCGCTCCATGGCCGCCTTGTCCTGGACGAAGGCGGCGATCACCTCGTTCAGGTCCTGCTGGCATATGCGCTCGGCCTCCTTGGACTTTGCCTCAACCAGGCCCTTGATCTCGATCTGGAACTGGCCCGTCGTCTCGTTGAAGCCGACATTCTCCTTTTCAGGATCGTAGCCGCCCTCGCCATAGTCGAAGCCGGCCTGCGGTCCGGTCGTCGTCGCCTTGGGAATAAAATTGAAACGGGGGGCGAGCACCTGCTCCATCAGCAGGCTTGCCGCAATGGCTTTCAGCGTATCGTTCACGGCCTCCGTGACGGCCTCCTCGGAGGCATCGGGTTCCGCGATCAGGTTGGTGAATCGGGCACGGGTCTTGCCCTCGGCATCACGGGTTGCCCGACCGATGATCTGCACGATCTCGGTGAGGCTGGAACGGTAGCCGACCGTGAGCGCGTGCTCGCACCAGATCCAGTCAAAGCCCTCCTTGGCCATGCCAAGCGCGACTATGATGTCCACGTGATCGCGGTTGTTCTTCTGCGCCGGATCCTTTAGCGCACCCGACACCTTGTCCCGCTTCGAGGGGTCGTCGTCAACCAGGTCGGCAATGCGAAGCACCCTGCCATCAGTGAGCTTCACGAGCTGGAATCCCGTGGCCTCGTCCGTACCCTGCCATTCCCCCAGTTCCTCGATGATGTGTTCGACCTCCTTGATCTTGTCTTTCGTGCTCTCGCGCGAATTCACGGACGGGATGTGGATGATCGTCTTCTGGGTCGGATCGAGCACCTTCAGGATGTCGTCTGCGTAGCTCCCCGTGTAGAAGAAATACCCGATGTCGAGCGCCTTCAGGTGGGCGTAGCCATTGAGCTGCTCGTAGTAGGTGTAGGTGACGGTCTCGAACCGAGCCTCGTCATGAGGCATGAGAACCGGCTCGGCGTCCCCCCGGAAGTATGACCCAGTCATGGCGACGACATCAATCCTGTCGCGGCAGATCAGGTCGGCCAGGTGCGCCCCGAGCTTGTTGTCAGGGTTGGCGGAAACGTGATGGAACTCGTCCACCGCGATCAGGCAGCCGTCGAAGGCCTTCGCGCCGAACCTGTCCATGGCGAAGCGGAAGGTGGCGTGCGTGGCGATCAGCACGCGGTCTTCGCTTTCGAGGAACCTGCCGACCGCTCCGACCTTGCCCTCCTCTCCGCCCGGCGCGTTGCATAGGTTCCACTTCGGTTCGACATGCCAATCTGCCCAGAAACCGGAATCAGACAAGGGCTCGTCGGCGAAGCTCGCCCCTATCGCCTTCTCCGGGACGGCGATGACCGCCTTTCGGAGCCCCTGATTGTGCAGCTTGTCGAGTGCGATGAACATCAGCGCACGGCTCTTGCCGCTCGCGGGCGGCGACTTGATCAGCAGGTACTTTTCGCCGCGCTTCTCCCATGCGCGCTCCTGCATGGGGCTCATCCCGAACTCATTCGACCTGGTCGAATCGCCGGTCCGGGCGTAGGTGACGGAGACGGAAGGAACGGGTGTCGTCATCTCAAATCCTGTACTTGGCGAGAAATCCTAGCGCCCAGCCCGGGGGTCTGGGCCAGTTGTACATCCCCCTCTCATGCCACGAAACGGTTGCGGCGATCAGGCCGTTTCTGTCGAGAAGCTGCACCAGCGCGTCATGATCGTAGATGTAGCAGTCATCGCCGGAGAGAAAGGCGATGTAGATGCCTTTGCCGACATATTTCTTGTCGACAAGCAATCGCCCCTTCAACTGCACCTTCAGAAAGGTCTCACCATCGATGTGGCAGGCGATGAAGTCCGCGCCTTGCCAGTCGTCCGTCAGTCGCAAGGAATTGAAGCCATAGTCGGCCAGTCGCGCAGCGACCTTGTGGAAGTTGTAGTTTTCCTTCTGGCGCGAGTTGAGATCGGCAAAGGGGACGGGTGCAAACTGGCTCATGCCGCCACCCCCTTTGTCACTCTGGTGTACAGGTCGAAGAGCTTTTCGAGACGCTCCGTGTCATTGCGGAAGCGGCGTCCGATGTAGATGCGTTCCAGCGCCTCGTCGTTTCGTTCATGGGCGGCGCGGAGATTGTTCGGCATCTCTTCGGGGTCATAGAGATCAGCGATCGTCGCCGGAAAATGCGCCTCGCGTGCCAGAAGGATGTCCTCGGCGCAGCGGGTCAGATCATCTTTGTTTTTCTCGGTTAGCTTGGGGACGGGGAAGGTGTTCCAGCCCAAGGTGTTGGAATAGCGGTAACGGGTTTCCAACTTGCCGCAAACGGTTGCGATCCAGACAAGATGCAATCGGGAGGCGATCAGCGCGAAGTTCCAAAGCGGGGCGTCGTAAAGGGCGGAGGCGAGGTTCGAGACGATAATTCCCGATTGCAAGTAACCTACGGGAAGATAATTTCGCATTTCGGAAGATACGCCTGGAACAACAATGGTGTGAGACTCCCCAATGTTCATTTCGCGCATTTGGTGCGAACGCATGGCCATCTCATTTGCGCCCTTGTCGCGGCTGGCAAGGCGCATCTGTCGAACGCCCTCGATTCGTGCAGCAATGGTCGGGATCTGACTCGCTTCCTCAAGGTGCCGGTCCTCAATCCACAGGCAATGGCGCACGAGCCCGCGGATGAACTCGGCGGAACCGTAAATCCGGCGAATGAAGCGGTTGCGTTGCACGCCAGTGAGTCTAAGGGCGTTCACCTCGGTCCTGGACAGAAGCAGATTGCCGCCGTCTACGGGCTTGTTGCCGAAGCTCATTTTGGCAACCCCATTCAAGGGCTTGCCAGCCTTCTGAATGACGACGTGGGGAGCAGCGACCAGATAGGCATTGATGTTCGTCGCATTTTTCGCAACGGTATCGCCAGCTTCGTTCAGGAAATAGAGTCGCCGCGTTCGACCTAGGTGGTTGGAAATTCCAACGATTGCAACGGTCACGCCTGCGTTTTGCGCTGCCAAGTTTGCCCATTTGAATGACGTGTGCGCGAAGCAGATCTCGTTGCCCGTCTTGAAGATCAGTGGCCAGAGGATGGGCACCTGCTGCCCTTGGCAGATCGAGTTGGTGGATACGAAGGCCGCTGCGCATTGCGTGCGGAATCCAAAGTCTGCCGCTTTCATGAACCAGCCCGCCACATAGTCGAGCGACTTCCACTTTTTCGTTCGACCGTCAAACAGCCGCTTCAAATCCTCCTTTTGTTCCTTTGATTGCCATGTTGAGCCAAGATACGGAGGATTTCCGCAGACATATGTCTCCCCGCCTTCGTTCTCAAAGTCGATCTCCGCCTGGTCTAGGGGGGAATGGAACAAATCTTCTGCATGCAGTTTCACTCCCGCTCCGGTCGGCGGACAGATGCTCAGCCAGTCGAGCCTGAGCGCGTTGCCACAAGTAATCCAGTTCTTCGCGTCAAGGGGCAGAAAATCCCGCAATGCCTCCTTCTGGCCTCGGTGGAGCACGTCGCACTGGTACTCCGCGATTATCAGCGCCAGGCGCGCAATTTCGGCAGGGAAGTCGCGCAGTTCGATCCCCCTGAAGTTGGTCAGGGGGATGTCAGTGCGACGCTCGGCCTCGCCTCTCCGCCTGTTGATTTCGGCCTCGATTGTGCGCATCTCCTTGTAGGCAATCACGAGAAAGTTGCCTGACCCGCAGGCCGGATCAAACACCCTTATCCTGGACATTCGGCTGCGCAGATTAAGAAGCTTACGGGCATTGTCGCCCGCCTCGTCAAGCTTCTCACGCAACTCGTCTAGGAAAAGCGGGTTCAGGACCTTCAGGATGTTCGGCACGCTCGTGTAGTGCATGCCCAGAGAGCCGCGTTCCTCGTCATCGGCGACGGCCTGGATCATCGAACCGAAGATGTCCGGGTTGATCTTCCTCCAGTCGAGCGCTCCGATGTGCAGCAGGTAGGAACGGGCGATCCTGGAGATGCGCGGCACGGCCATGCATCCCGAAAACAATCCCCCGTTCACGTAGGGAAAGACGTTGGCCCATCGGGCGATTCCGGCTGATCCGCGAGCTTCGGCCTTGGTGTTCATCGCGCGAAAAATCTCGCTGATCACCTCATGGCTGTTTGAGCTGTCGGTCGCGCTCATGGTCTTCACGGTGGCGGTGAACTGTCCAGAACGTGCGAAGATGTCCGTATCTTCGGCGAAGAAGCAGAAGATCAGCCGTGCCATGAAGTGGTTCATGTCGGGACGGCGCTCGGCGCTGCCCCAGTCCGGATTGTCCTTCAGGAGTTCTACATAGAGCCGGTTCAGGCGTCCGGTCGCCTTGATGTCGAAGGCGCTCTCGCGAATCTGCTTCACGGTCGAGATGCCCGCGAGTGGCAGGAAGAACCCGAAATGATCGGGAAAGTCGGAATAGTCGCAGACGACGACGTCGCCGCTGTTCAGGTCCTCGGCATGGAACTCCTGACCGTCCGAGGCAAGAATGAACTTCGCCTTGGCGCGTGCATTGGCAGGGCTTTCGCGCAGCGCGGCGAAAGCACCGGCAACCTTGCCGGGTTTGGAGGTCTTGATGTGGATGTTACCTGTCTGAAGAACGCCGCCGGTGTCGGACCTGTTCGACACACCCGACCGCAGGCGCTTGATGGTTGTCGCCTTGTTGCCGAAGGCTTCAAGGAAGGCATATGGAAACTCGTCCGCGTCGAACGGTTCTTCCGCTAGCGCCGAAACGGCCTCTTCAATCTCGACGGCGTTCATTGGGCGACACGCAAGTCGATGAACTCGATCCTGTGTCCCTCGAGGTAGGCCTCACAAGGAATGGCTGAAGGGCGTTTCATCAAGACCTGTCACAATCGCCTGACGGGAGATGGTTCGGTCCAATTCTCCTTTGCTCTTTCCCAGGCTGACCGTGCGTGTTCCAAATCTTCGGACCTGCAAGCAGCCAGCAAATCCGCCGTCACTAGCTTACGTAATCTCCAGTCTATCCCCGCCATCGGATACTCAATGCCGATCCTCTTGAGTTCAAGCGCTAGCTCATTGATCCTCGCGTATTCGATCCCCACTTCCTGGCGACTGAAAGTGTCAAGTTTGGAATCGAGCTTGCGGAAACGCCTCAAGGCCCACCATCGCCCGATCCAAGGCAGGTGAATGATCGCCCAGTTCTCTCGGCCTCTGTCGTAGATCAGCAAAACACAAAATGCGCCGAGGATGAAGAATGCGGTTCCAATACCTGGCGGCAGTTCCAAGGCGAACCACTTCGTCCACCTGTGGTAGTCATCTACCATGCCCGGAATGCCAAACAGGAGCAGCAGAAGCGTGAAGGCCCATTGCATCCATGAATCCTATCCGCTGCGGATGCAGCGTCAACTGTCCATTGCATGCTGTGTGCCTGCATTCGGCACTTGGTATGGGTACAGAGGGAATTCGCTTAGACGGAACTTCAAACGGGGTTTTCGGTAATAGGGGCAACTTTCCGGGAATTGCCGCCGGGCCCGAGGGGGCGTGTCAGGCCGCGGCGCGCTGCCTGACGAGGTCGGCAAGCCTCGGCACTTCGGGCGCGCCGGCTACGCCGAGGCGGCTCCTCGGGCAGTCCCGGCACGGCACGCCGAGCTTCCCGCAGGTCTTCTTCGCTCCGATGCAGGCATCGCGCGCCGCCCTCCCGGCATCGCTCCGCGTCCCGAACGAGACCTTGCGCCGGGCGGCATGGTCCCGGATGTCGTTCCCGGCCCTGTTGGCGTTGAGCGGCGTCTCCGGACGGCCGGGCACGCGCAGGAGCTCGTCCCGGTTCGCCGCCAGCCTTTCGAGCAGCCGGTCGAGGCTGGCGCAGCCGGCGGCCGTGCCGAAGATCCGGTCGAACCGCTTCTCCATGACGAGCTTGCGAAGCGGAGTGGGACGCTTCCTGTAGCGGCAGAGGCTGCGGTACAGCTTCCACACCTTGTCGAGCACCCCGTCGACCCGTTCATGCTGGTACGGGGCGCTTCCGGTCGGCCTGGCGATGTTCCGCTCGGCGTGGAACCGGCAGAGCGCGTGGAGGTCGCCGACGTTGAACTGCCCGGCGTCGTCGACCGGGATCACGGTTCCGGCAATGCGTCCCGCATCGCGGACCGTCCCCCAGAGCGCGCCTTCCGTGGCGATCCTCGCCGGGTCCGGCGACACCGTCATCCCGGCAATGCCCAGCGCCTCGAGATGGGCCCGCCAGCCGTCGCCGAAGCGCCGCCGCTCGTGGCCGGCGAGAAGGGCGACCGCCCTTCCCGACAGGTTCCGCTTCCGCATGCATTCGAGCGCGGCGTCGTTGACGGTGCAATCCTCCTCTCCCGCGCAGGGACGCTCGAGGAAGTCGAGGCGGCTCTTCGAGCCGGTCGACCGGAAATGCGCGAAGAAGTCGTTGCCGATCGCCGTGCAATAGCCGTTCCCGGCCTTGTGGCGGGCGCCGGTGTCGTCGGCGCTGATCCGCGCCGCCGTCTCCAGGCCGGCCCGCAGCACCTCCTGCTGCTCCCCGGCGATGCCCCCGGCGTCCGCGGTCGGGAAGCGCCCCGCCCGGCGCTCGGAGATGTCCAGGCCGATCGCGGCCGGCATCCCCGCGATCCGCCCCGCCGTCGACTGGCACTGGTGATGCAGCATGATGGCCAGGGCCCTGGCGCAGGGGCCGTGCCGCTCGCGTCCCGCCCCCGCCCCCGGCGGCAGCGGCGCCACGTGCCGGGAGCCGTCGGGAAACTCCCACACCTCGCGGCGGCAGGCGGCCTCCTCGGCATGGAGCACGATGTCGCGGACCGTGTGGTCCTGGCAGCCCTTGTGCACCGCGCCCTCGGGCACGTTCCCGAGGCTCACGGTCTCCTCGCGGCGGCGCAGGTTCGGGTTCCGGCGCCGCGGGCCGCGGCCCTTCCTCCTTTTCCTCTTCTCCGGGTCTCCCGACCCCGGAGGAGCCCGGCGGCGGGCCGTCCCCGTCCCCGTCCGATGCGCCGGAGCCCTTCGGCTTCAGGTCCGGACGGCGCGGGAGCTTCTTCAGCCGCCTGATCTCGTCCTGAAGCTCCCGGATCAGTTCGGCCTGCCCGGCGAGCCGCCTGTCCTGCTCGGCAAGCTGCGCGTCCCTATCGGCAAGCCGGCCGGCGAGGTCGTTGAACTGTGCGTCCCTCTCCGCAAGCTGCGCGTCCCTCTCGGCGAGCAGGGCCCGGATGGCCGAGAGCTCCGACCTGAGCGCTGCAAGGCCGGCAACCGCGCGGCGACCTGTTTCCGAATCATCCATGCCCCCTTGGAACCGGAAAACGATTCGGGAGGGAATCCCCTGAATCCTGCTGCAATTCCCGGAAAGTTGCCCCTATTACGGTTTTCGCGCATAACCCCTTGACATCAAACGGAAATTCGGCGATCCAAGGGGCCGGAAGCGGGACTCATGTTCCCATGAGACGCGCAGGGGCGGCTGCCGGCGCTCCCGGCGGGCGGTTCCGGAAACGGCGCTGCATGAAAGCGTTTCTTTCCGAATTCCCCCTTGACATCATAGCGGAAGCCGGCAGAATGCCGGCAGGTCACGTTCCCATGAGGCGGTCCGCCATGGCTCCCGACATCGAACGCATCTCCGGCAGGCACGGAAGGCCCGCGGTCCTCCTCCGCGAGGCGTGGCGCGAGGGGAAGCGGGTCCGCAAGCGGACCGTCGCCAGCCCGGCGAGGCTCCCGCCCGAGGCCGTCGAGGGGTTCCGGGCCGTGCTGAAGGGCGCCGTCGCCGTCAGCGACGTCCGCGAGCTGCTGCAGGTCGAGCGCTCCCTGCTGCACGGCCACGCGGCGGCGGTGCCGGGGACGATGAAGCGGCTCGGCTTCGGGCGCATCCTCGGGCGCAGGAAGGAGCGGAGCCGGGACCTCGCGATCGCCGCCGTCGCCGCGCGGATCCTCGACCCGGCCTCGAAGCTCGCCACCGCCCGGGCGCTGGACCCGGAGACCGCGACCAGCAGCCTCGGGGCCCTGCTCGGGCTCGGCCCCGTCTCCGGCAACGAGATGCTCGACATGCTCGACTGGCTGCTGAAGCGCCAGCCGCGGATCGAGCGGAGCCTGGCCAACCGGCACCTGAAGGGCGGGAACACGCTGATCCTGCACGACGTTTCCAGCTCGTACCTGGAGGGACGGTGCTGCCCGCTGGCGGCCTTCGGCCACAGCCGCGACGGCAAGAGGGGCAGGATGCAGATCGCCTGCGGCCTGCTCTGCGCGGCGGACGGCTGCCCGGTGGCGGTGGAGGTCTTCGCCGGGAACGCGTCCGACCCGTCCACTGTGGCGGGCCGGGCGGACAGGATCCGCTCCCGCTTCGGCATCGACCGCGTGGCGCTCGCGGGCGACAGGGGCATGACCGCGACGGCGCGCATCCGCGAGGACCTGGAGCCCGCGGGGCTGGACTGGATCTCGGCCTTGAAGACGAGCGACATCCGCAGGCTGCCGAGGGAGGGCGCGGACGGCGCCCCGGCTCCGCTGGAGCCCGAGGCGCCGGTGCCCGACGCGGTGGCGGAGACCGCGGGGCCGGACTTCCCCGGCGAGCGGCTGATGGTCTGCCTGAACCCGCGGCTGCGGGAGGAGCGGGCCCGGAAGCGCGAGGAGCTGCTTCAGGCCGCCGAGGAGACGCTCTCCGGCATCGCCGCCGCCGCCGCGCGCGGCAGGCCGGGGCCGGCGAACCGCGACCGGACCATGAAGGCCCTGGGGGCGGAAGGCCAACCGGCGCCGGGTGGAGAAGCGCTTCGACGTCGCCGTGCGCGACGACGGGATGGACTGGGCGCGCAGCCCGGACAGGATCGCCGCCGAGGCGCGGCTCGACGGGATCTGCGTCGTGCGCACCAGCCTGGACGCCGGGGCCGTCGGGCCGGCGGCGGCGGTGGAGGATTGCAAGTCCCTCGCCGGCGTGGAGCGCGCGTTCCGGAACGCGAAGGGCGACCTCCGCATCCGCCCGGTTCATGTCTGCACCGAGGACCGCGTCCGGGCGCACGTGTTCCTGTGCATGCTGGCGCTGCACGTGGAGTGGCACATGCGCCGGTGCCTGGCGCCAATGCTGTTCGAGGACGACGACCGCGAGGGCGCAAGGGCGCGGCGGGAACTCGCCGGTGGAGCCCGCCGGGGTCTCGGACAGCGCGAAGGCCAAGGCGTCGGACAAGAGGACCCCCGACGGGCTGCCGGTCCACAGCTTCCGGACGCTTCTCGCGGATCTCTCGGGCGTGGTGCTGAACCGCGTGCGCCTGCCGGGCCGCGGCGACAGCCTGCTGTCGGTGGCCGCCAGGCCGACCCCCGGTCCAGGAGCGGGCCTTCGAGCTGCTCGGGGTCGGGCACGACCAGGATGTTCCCATGAGGATGCCAGGCTGAGCGACGCCCGCCGGGCCGGAAAACCCCTGAAAAACAACGGTTTTCCTGCGGAATCCTTGCTTCCCTTCCCCGTGAAGTTCCGCTTAGAGCATGACCAACAAACATGTTCACCAACCTTGATATTTTGCTCCATGTTTGCACCTTTGGCGAATCTTGGCATAATATGTATTTCTATTGGACAAAGCCCTTCGGTCAGGCTCTCGATTAGGCAATGTCCCTGGGCATCCGGATGAAGTCCTTCCGAGTGCGGCGGTCAGTGACCTCAACGCGGCGCCGGGCGAGCAGCGGGGCATGGATCATGAACATGTTCGCCGTCCCGTTGCGCTCGTACTCGTAGTCGCGGTTGCAGGTGTCCAGCACGTCCTCCATGGCGCAGGCGGAGCCGGCGTACGCCTTCTGCAGGATGCGTCAGGTCTTCTTCAGCTAGGGCCTAATGCAGTTTTTTGAGCGTCCGGCACACGGTTTCCGTCGAGATGCTTTCGACGACATGCGGTTCCACCAGCCTGCCGCCGAGAAGCTGCAACGTCAAGCGCGCGCGACCGCCGGGTGGCGACGGGCAGGCAAGCTTCACAAGCCCCCCATCGCTGCGGGCGCCGTTCTCGCAACCCCATCAGCCAGCGGGAGCACATGGGCGCGCTTGCGGCGTTCCGCCGACCCCTTGCCGTCGTCCAGGATTTCCCGCGGGAAGCGGCGTTCGTCGTCATCCAGTTCCACGTGATGGACCTTACGGCCTGAATCAGCCATTGATCCTTGCCTCTCCAAGCTCATCGCGTCCGCGTCGGGCGTCACGCCTAAACGGAACTTCAGTGCGCCGTGGTAAGGCGCTTCTCTCTGGTGGGTGCGAATCCCACCCAACAACTGTCGCTCCGGTTGGTAGCAGCCAGGGCGGTTCATGGAGGCAACGAAATGGGCTGAAGCACCTTGGCAGAAGGGCCGCCTTGGGCGGTTCAGCGACCATGCAGGCCGGAACACGCGTGAATGCTGAGCAGGCCTCGAAACAGTCGATGTGGAAGCCGACCCTCCTGAAGCAGGGGGAAGGCCGACGGCAGGCCGAGAAGAGAGCGACACGAGCATCGACCTGCTTCCACCGGGGTAGTGGCACTGGCATGCATGGAAGGTGAGAGAAGAGGCAACACGGGAAGCCCTGTCGGTGGCGTGCACGCGCCAACCGGAACCCCGCGAGGGGCAGGCCGGGCCGGCAGGGTGGCGGATGGGCCCGTAGTACCGATGAAGCCGGGTAACGCCGGCGGAGGGAAGGGGCCCTGATTCGAGAACGGCATGGAAAGGAAGCAAGGCGTGACCACTGATGGAAATCTAACAGGGTCAGTTCGGGTTCGGAAATTCCAGACCATGCTCCATGCGAAAGCGAAGGAAGAACCCGAGCGACGGTTCCACGCCCTCGCCGACAAGGTGTGGCGAACGGATTTCCTGATGGAGGCCTGGGCCAGGGTGCGCCTTAACGGCGGCTCTGCCGGGGTCGACGAGGAAAGGTTCACGGACATTGAGGTGTATGGCGTGGAACGCTGGCTCGGGGAACTGTCGCGGGACCTGAGGGAGGGGACCTACGCGCCGAAACCGGTACGTCAGGTGCTGATCCCGAAGAAACAGCCCGGCCAGTTCCGGCCCTTGGGCATTCCCTGCATCCGGGACCGGGTGGCGCAGACATCGGCCATGCTCGTGCTGGAGCCGATATTCGAAGCCGACCTGCAACCGGAGCAGTATGCCTACCGGCCGGAGCGGAATGCCAACGACGCGGTCAAACGCGTCCACAGCCTCCTGAACACGGGGCACAACGAGGTGGTCGACGGCGACCTGTCCAACTATTTCGGCGAGATCCCGCATGCCGAACTGATGAAGAGCATCGCCCGGCGCGTGAGCGACGGACGGATGCTCGGTCTCATCAAGGCATGGCTGGAGATGCCGGTTGTGGAGGACGACGGCGAGGGCGGCAAGCGCCGCACGAACCGGGCGCGCAGGGAACGAAGGGGAACGCCGCAAGGCGCCCCGGTCTCACCCCTGCTTTCGAACGTCTACATGCGCCGGTTCATACTGGGCTGGAAGGCGCTGGGCCATGCCCGGCGCACCCGTTCGGAGATCGTCAATTACGCGGACGACTTCTGTGTTCTCGGCAGGGCCCCGGCAGCGGAGATGCTGTCGGCGGTCAAGCAGCTCATGGAGGGTTTGAAGCTGCCGGTCAACGAACGGAAAACCCGATGCCTGCGGTGCCCGGAGGAACCATTGGAGTTTCTCGGATACCGCATTGGACGCAATTACCGCCCGACCGGGAAAGGGTCCTACATCGGCACCCGCCCGAGCCCGGCGAGCGTCCAGAGCATCTGCCGCAAGATCAGCGAGCAGACGGCCATACGGTACGAGCAGATGAGTCCGAAGGAAATGGTGCAACGCCTGAACTGGATGCTTTCCGGCTGGGCGAACTACTACATCCTCGGTCAGGTCAGCCCCGCCTACAAGGCCGTGGATGAGCACGCGACCCGGCGGCTGCGACGGTGGCTCTGTCGGAAGCACAAGGTGAAAACCGGAGAATGCGTGCGGTTCTCCAACCAGCGGCTGTGGCATGACCTCGGCCTGGTCAACCTTGCGCCGAAGACCAAGGGCCTTCCGTGGGCGAAGGCATGATCTCGTCTGTAAGCCGGATGCCTGAGTAGGGCACGTCCGGTTTGATGAGCGGGGGTGAGGAAACGTGGCTACGGGAGAGACTGAGGCACCGGCACCGGGCGAAAGCCGCCGGCAAACAGCGACTCCCTCGACCTACGGCCGGGCGCGCCTCCCCTCGACTCTACCGGGGAAGGGAAGCGAGGATTCCGCAGGAAAACCGTTGTTTTTCAGGGGTTTTCGGGCCCGGCGGGCGTCGCTCAGCCTGGCATCCTCATGGGAACATCCTGGTCGTGCCCGACCCCGAGCAGCTCGAAGGCCCGCTCCTGGACCGGGGTCGGCCTGGCGGCCGCCGACAGCAGGCTGTCGCCGCGGCCCGGCAGGCGCACGCGGTTCAGCACCACGCCCGAGAGATCCGCGAGAAGCGTCCGGAAGCTGTGGACCGGCAGCCCGTCGGGGGTCCTCTTGTCCGACGCCTTGGCCTTCGCGCTGTCCGAGACCCCGGCGGGCTCCACCGGCGAGTTCCGCCGCGCCCTTGCGCCCTCGCGGTCGTCGTCCTCGAACAGCATCGGCGCCAGGCACCGGCGCATGTGCCACTCCACGTGCAGCGCCAGCATGCACAGGAACACGTGCGCCCGGACGCGGTCCTCGGTGCAGACATGAACCGGGCGGATGCGGAGGTCGCCCTTCGCGTTCCGGAACGCGCGCTCCACGCCGGCGAGGGACTTGCAATCCTCCACCGCCGCCTCCGGCCCGACGGCCCCGGCGTCCAGGCTGGTGCGCACGACGCAGATCCCGTCGAGCCTGGCCTCGGCGGCGATCCTGTCCGGGCTCCGCGCCCAGTCCATCCCGTCGTCGCGCACGGCGACGTCGAAGCGCTTCTCCACCCGGCGCCGGTTCGCCTTCCGCCCCAGGGCCTTCACGGTCCGGTCGCGGTTCGCCGGCCCCGGCCTGCCGCGCGCGGCCGCGGCGGCGATGCCGGAGAGCGTCTCCTCGGCGGCCTGAAGAAGCTCCTCGCGCTTCCGGGCCCGCTCCTCGCGCAGCCGCGGGTTCAGGCAGACCATCAGCCGCTCGCCGGGGAAGTCCGGCCCGGCGGTCTCCGCCACCGCGTCGGGCACCGGCGCCTCGGGCACCAGCGGGGCCGGGGCGCCGTCCGCGCCCTCCCTCGGCAGCCTGCGGATGTCGCTCGTCTTCAAGGCCGAGATCCAGTCCAGCCCCGCGGGCTCCAGGTCCTCGCGGATGCGCGCCGTGGCGGGCATGCCCCTGTCGCCCGCGAGCGCCACGCGGTCGATGCCGAAGCGGGAGCGGATCTTCTCCGCCCGGCCCGCCACAGTGGACGGGTCGGACGCGTTCCCGGCGAAGACCTCCACCGCCACCGGGCAGCCGTCCGCCGCGCAGAGCAGGCCGCAGGCGATCTGCATCTTTCCCCTCTTGCCGTCGCGGCTGTGGCCGAAGGCCGCCAGCGGGCAGCACCGTCCCTCCAGATGCGAGCTGGAAACGTCGTGCAGGATCAGCGTGTTCCCGCCCTTCAGGTGCCGGTTGGCCAGGCTCCGCTCGATCCGCGGCTGGCGCTTCAGCAGCCAGTCGAGCATGTCGAGCATCTCGTTGCCGGAGACGGGGCCGAGCTTGAGCAGGGTTCCGAGGCTGCTGGTCGCGGTCTCCGGGTCCAGCGCCCGGGCGGTGGCCAGCTTCGATGCGGGGTCGAGGATCCGCGCGGCGACGGCGGCGAGCGCGAGGTCCCGGCTCCGCTCCTTCCTGCGCCCGAGGATGCGCCCGAAGCCGAGCCGCTTCATCGTCCCCGGCACCGCCGCCGCGTGGCCGTGCAGCAGGGAGCGCTCGACCTGCAGCAGCTCGCGGACGTCGCTGACGGCGACGGCGCCCTTCAGCACCGCCCGGAACCCCTCGACGGCCTCGGGCGGGAGCCTCGCCGGGCTGGCGACGGTCCGCTTGCGGATGCGCTTCCCCTCGCGCCATGCCTCGCGGAGGAGGACCGCGGGCCTTCCGTGCCTGCCGGAGATGCGTTCGATGTCGGGAGCCATGGCGGACCGCCTCATGGGAACGTGACTTGCAGGCATTCTGCCGGCTTCCGCTATGATGTCAAGGGGGAATTCGGAAAGAAACGCTTCCATGCAGCGCCGATTCCGGAACCGCCCGCCGGGAGCGCCGGCAGCCGCCCCTGCGCGCCTCATGGGAACACGAGTCCCGCTTCCGGCCCCTTGGATCGCCGAATTTCCGTTTGATGTCAAGGGGTTATGCGCGAAAACCGTAATAGGGGCAACTTTCCGGGAATTGCGGCAGGATTCAGGGGATTCCCCCGCGAATCGTTTTGTGATTCCAAGGGGGCAATGGATGATTCGGAAACAGGTCGCCAGGCGGTTGCCGGCCTTGCAGCGCTCAGGTCGGAGCTCTCGGCCATCCGGGCCCTGCTCGCCGAGAGGGACGCGCAACTCGACGACCTTGCCGGCCAGCTTGCCGATAGGGACGCGCAGCTTGCCGAGCAGGACAGGCGGCTCGCCGGGCAGGCCGAGCGGATCCGGGAGCTCGAGGACGAGATCAGGCGGCTGAAGAAGCTCCCGCGCCGTCCGAACCTGAAGCCGAACAGCCCCGGCGCGTCGGACGGGGACGGGGACGGCCCGCCGCCGGGCTCCTCCGGGTCCGGCCCGGTCGGAGAAGGAAAAGAGGAAGAGGAAGGGCCGCGGCCCGCGGCGCCGGAACCCGAACCTGCGCCGCCGCGAGGAGACCGTGAGCCTCGGGAACGTGCCCGAGGGCGCGGTGCGCAGGGGCTACCAGGACCACACGGTCCGCGACATCGTGCTCCATGCCGAGGAGGTCACGTACCGCTGCGAGGTGTGGGAGTTTCCCGACGGCTCCCGGCATGTGGCGCCGCTGCCGCCGGGGGCGGCGGCGGGACGCGAGCAGTTCGGCCCCTGCGTCAAGGCCCTGGCGATCATGCTGTACCACCAGTGCCAGTCGACGGCGGGACGGATCGCGGAAATGCTCAACGTGATCGGCCTGGACATCTCCGAGCGCCAGGTCGGGCGCTTCCTGAACGCGGACGCCGGGGGCATCGCCGGGGAGCAGGAGGAGGTGCTGCGGGCCGGCCTGGAGACCGCGGCGTGGATCAACGTCGACGACACCGGCGCCCGCCACAAGGCCGAGAACGGCTATTGCACGGCGATCGGCAACGATCTCTTCGTGCACTTCCGGTCGACCGGCTCGAAGAGCCGCCTCGACTTCCTCGAGCATCTCTGCGCAGGAGAGGAAGCGTACACCTTAAACAGCGCCGCGCTCGACTACATGCGGAAGCGGAACCTGTCGGGGAAGGTGATCGACCTTCTGGCCGGCCACGAGCGGCGGCGCTTCGGCGACGGCGACGGCTGGCGGGCCCATCTCGAGGCGCTGGGCATTGCCGGGATGACGGTGTCGCCGGACCCGGCGAAGATCGCCACGGAGGGCGCCCTCTGGGGAACGATCTGCGATGCGGGACGCATTGCCGGAACCGTGATCCTGAGCGACGACGCCGGGCAGTTCAACGTCGGCGACCTCCACGCGCTCTGCTGGCTCCACGCCGAGCGGGAACATCGCCAAGCTGAACGGAAGCGCCCCGTACCAGCATGAACGGGTCGACAAGGTGCTTGACAGGGTATGGAGGCTCTACCGCAGCCTCTGCCGCTACCGGAAGCGTCCCACTCCGCTTCGCAAGCTCGTCATGCAGCGGCGGTTCGACCGGATCTTCGGCACGGTCACCGGCTACGCCAGCCTCGACCGGCTGCTCGAAAGGCTGAAGGCGAACCGGGACGAGCTCCTGCGCGTGCTCGACCGTCCGGAGACGCCGCTCCACACCAACAGGGTCGAGAACGACATCCGGGACTACGTCACCCGGCGCAAGGTCTCGTTCGGGACGCGGAGCGATGCCGGGCGGGCGGCGCGCGATGCCTATATCGGAGCGAAGAAGACCTGCGGGAAGCTCGGCGTGCCGTGCCGGGACTGCCTGAGGAGCCGCCTCGGCGTTGCCGGCGCTCCCGAAGTGCCGAGGCTCGCCGACCTCGTCAGGCAGCGCGCCGCAGCCTGACACGCCCCCTCGGGCCCGGCGGCAATTCCCGGAAAGTTGCCCCTATTACCGAAAACCCCGTTTGAAGTTCCGCCTAAACCCTGATCACGACGTGCCATTCCCGATCCGCAGGGTCCAATCCCGTACGGCACAGCGAACTCATTTCGATTGTTTGCCACTGAACTCTTGACCACCAAGAGCACACTCGACTTACTATGGACACGTCCGAATAATCCATATATCTTTCACCAACTCACGCTGAACCGCAGTTTGCCGCCTACCTCAGACCACATAGCGCCTTCGTCTTACCATACACCCCAAGCTAGAACTTTCAGAATGTTCGGATATCCTACGGGTTTTTCGAATTCTTCAGCAGAAAGGCAGAGACACATGAAGTTCAAAAAACATGTAGTCCACCTCCATCGCCTACTTCTCGACCCCAACAACTATAGATTTCATGACCTGCCGCGCTACAGAGAAGTAAGGCTCAAGAGCCGCTATTCAGAACCCGGCGTTCAATCTAGAGCTCAAAACTTACTTGAGGACTCACCGGCCTTTGATTTGGGGTCCCTAAAGGACTCTATCAGGACAAATGGGTACATACCTATCGAACAAATTGTAGTAGTCCCCTTTGAAACCATCAGCGATGCTAATCATCTGTTTCTAGTCATTGAGGGAAATCGCAGGACCGCTGCCGTTAAGTCGTTACTCAAGGAAAACGAAGAAGGCTCTGTAGATCTAACAGATGTGATCAAGTCCTCGATGAAAAAGATTGAAGTCGTTGAGCTTCTAGGCGCAGATGCAGAGATTGCCACATATACCAGAACGCTCATGGCCATCCGACACGTCTCTGGCGTTCGGCAATGGGGACCATATCAGCAGGCTAAGCTTGTTGTAGAGCTCTTCGAACTGGAAGGTGCCACACTTGGATCAGTAGCCCAAAAAATTGGAATAACGTCTCGTGAAGTCGCCAGACGTTACCGAGCGTCCAAGGCTTTGGCGCAAATGGAAGAAGATGAAGAGTTTTCGGATTTTGCAGAACCCCGCCTTTACGCATTTTTTCACGAGGCGGTTTCTTCGCCCACTATTCGCGAGTGGCTGGGCTTCTCAGACGAGACGTACACTTCCACAAATGATGATGCTAGGCGCTTGTTTTTTGAGTTGCTCAGTCCACGCGAAATCGACGGAAATATCAGGCCAGCTAAGCTGACGAATGCGAATCAACAGGTACGGCAACTTAGGGATATTGTGGGGAAGGCCAAGGCAGTCGACGTTCTTGCTGATCCTGAAGCAACGTTTGAAGATGCTCACAAAGCTGCTCTCTCAGAAATTGTCGAGAGCGAAGAAGGAATTGTGCAGTCTTCTTTGGCACAAGCAATAACTGCGCTGAAGAAACCGGGTCTAGCTTATTCTGATGCTGAAGAGAAGGAGCTGAAACTTTGGGCGGACCTTCTCGAAGTGATAAAAAAAATCAAGAGGATAATACGAGAATCTTGACGCCAAAGAAGATAACAGATGCCCTTGAGGAAACGATCGGGCGTTCCGGTCCGACGCAACAACTGAGAGATGCAATTGAGAGAGTTCTTCTCCACCGCTTCAATCAACCCGTAACTACATCTGCGGAATTGTCTGAGAGCTTATGTGAAAAGGTCGCAAAGGAAATCGAGGCGCGATCAGTGGTTGCCGAAAGACGGGGACAAGTTGCAGAAATCTTGTTGAGGAGTGATTGCAAGATTGTACACGGTTCATTGTTGGTATTTCCAGATGATGATCAATCTACTATCACCACTAAGACATCCCGCCTTCAATCTAAATCGCTTCTTTCGGCCATTCATTCACTGAAATTCGACGATTTTGAAGCTTTCTGCAGAGCCGTACTTCGTGAGTTGGGGTGTCGGTCGCCTGAGGTTACGAACCGTTCTGGCGATCAGGGTATCGATTTCTACGGAAAAATATCGATTGGCGAGCTTCTTCGAGCATCATCCGATACCAAGCGGCTAATGCACTTGGCAAATGTGGTGATCGTAGGGCAGGCAAAGCACCACCTAGCGGGAAAGATCGGACCCGGAGAGGTGCGTGAGCTTGTAGGTGCTCTTTCCCTTGCTCGCACATCAACGTATTCGAAAGAAGGATTGGATTTGCTGGATGATGTCGAGCTACGACCATACACTCCCGCACTCGCCATGTTGTTCACCACAGGGGAGATCACCTCAGGAGCGCGGCGTCTGGCTAAGGAAGCTGGCTTGGTTCTGTATTCTGGGGATCAGTTGGCGGTCTTTCTCGCAGATTGTCGGGTAGGTATGTGCGGCAGCGGCAGCGCATCGAAATTTGACGAAACAGTTTTTCGGGAATGGATCAAAGGTGGAGCCTAGTCTTCGAACCGCCTCCTGCTGATGTCGCCCGCCGCTTTGATAGTAACTATCGTTACAGAAGACTAGGCCGGCAGTCAGCGTTCTGATCCAGTTCAAAAAACCATCCCAAGGAGGCCGGAAATGACCTTGCGGCGGCATCAATCCGTTGCCCGAAGGAACTATCTCGTGCCAAGAGTCATGCGGAGGCCACGGCTTTCGTCCCACCGACGATCTTCATTTCGCCGACCTGCCGCATGACCTATGTTCAGGTTCCCGACTCTCGGTGTCGGCTCCTGCGCCGTCATGCACGACGGTGCCCATTTGAACAAGCGTTGGGTGCCATGCTGCTTTCTATCCTCGATAGATCTCATTGTAGATTTCACTCAGGCGGCGACCTTGATACAACCAATATGGACCTGGCGCGACGTTGTAGTCGCGCTCCAGATACCGTTTGGTTGCTTCGGTAAGGGACATTTCGTGAGCCCGAAAGATGACCCTCCTCGCGGTCTTCACCGTCACTTCCCCGTCGCCTTGTGTTGCATTCAGAACCGCACCTACGGGTATGTTCATTTCGACGAAGTTCATGTTGGGACGGCGCTTGCGCAAAATCTCCGATGCGGACAGTTCCACCGCCGAGACTGTTTTGTTGGTTTCCTTGACTACCGGCGTGACGTCTTGACCGCCAACAACGCTCAGCAAGGCAGTGACCTGCTCGGGTTCAATCTCAAAGAACTCGCGCTTCGGATTGATACGCTGCGGCCCGAAGGCTGTGTGCAGGGCTTGCTCCACAGCATTCAGGTCGTTTACCAGCGTCGCCATTTCGCACTCAAACGGTACCGGCACACCTGTGGTATAAAGTTCGTCCATGCGTACCTGAGGGTCGCCTTTCCTTGTTTTGCCGATCTTGACCAAGCCCGGCATGGCCTGGTTTGTCAGAACGTACACGGTACCGGGCTGTGAGACCTCCTCGTTGTCTTGAGGCATTTTTTCTTTCCTCGCTAGCGAGCCGGACATTCGGGACTTGGCTTGCTGTTCCATTGGGGTGGAGTGGACTGCGCCACCCACGACATTCTTGGGAGGCTTGGCCGTTGAGGGCAAACACGGAGATTTGGCTGCGTTCGAATGCACCAAGGTCCAGGACGCCTCCCGGGTTCCTGTCGGATAGTGGCAATCTCGGCACAGCTTCCGCCCCCCGACTTCGTGAATTGGACCTATGCGATGATCCGGGAGGCCGTCAATCCGTGTTTCGACAGTTGAGTGATGGCCGAACGCCATGGCCAGCGCAACGCACTGACCTAGGCCAAAGTCCTGACAGAACGGCCCAAAAGCCATAATGAAATCAGCAACGCAGCCAACCAATGCGGCCGACTTCATGATCGGAATGCTGATGCCCTTGGCGAGCCTGAATGCCAGTTCGTCGAACGCAACTTCAGGTTCCATGCGGGAGGTTGCAGGGAATGTGCGCATCAGCCAAGCTATCGAACATGTGGTCACCCTCCATCAGGGAAATTGAATGCGAAATCCGAAACTGATGATCGAACATGCTCGAAGAGATGAGCAAGGAGCCGAACGGCAGCATTCTTGTCATGCACCACCATGGCATGAGCGAAACCGAGTTGGGACGACTTCATCATGTAGAGCTTCTGTGTGATGCTGGTCTGACCCACCAAAAGTCGGATTCGAACTTTCGCATAACCAATACCGGATACGACTTTCTGGGAGCGATCAATCGGGATCGGACGATCAATTTCTCGAAGTTCAAGAAGCTGCTGCAGGACGGCATCGAACTTGCTGAAGCGGTCAGAAGATTGATTGACTTTGCGAACGGCATTTCGTGACCAGGTTTCCGTCTCCCGCCCTGCCCGCCGCCGAGGACGCCTGATGCTCTCAGGTCCGCGCCAGCTCGCGAGCGCCGAGCAGACCTTCGGCTACTTCCTGCACGAGTACCTCGCGCGGAACGACGGCTCCCACCGCTCGGCCAACCGGTGGCACGGCGAGGGCGCCGAGGCCCTTGGGCTGGGCCAGCGCGTGGGCAAGCGGAAGTTCATCTCGATCCTGTCGGGCGAGGTTCCCGGCACGGACGTCACGCTGGGGCGCGTCATCGACGGCGAGCGCCAGCACCGTCCCGGCTGGGACATGACGTTCTCGGCCCCGAAGTCGGTCTCGCTGGAGGCCCTCTACCACGGCAGGCGGGCGGTGATGCACGCCCATGACGAGGCCGTCCGCGCGACGCTCGACTGGATCGAGCAGGAGCACCTCCAGACCAGGGGCTACGACCCCGCGACGGGACGCAGGCCGCGCGAGGCGGCGGACGGAATGATCGCGGCCACGTTCCGGCACATGGCGAGCCGCAACAACGACCCGCAGCTCCACACGCATGCCGTGGTCGCGAACATGACGCGCAACATGGACGGCGAGTGGCGCAGCGTCGAGCCGACGCTGCTCGGGCGCAACCGGCGCGTTTTCGGCGCGTGGTACCGGAACGACCTGGCGCGGCGGCTGCGGGATCTCGGCTACGAGCTGGTGCCGACGACGGTGGGCGGGCTGCCGAGCTTCGAGATCGCCGGCTGGTCGCGGGAATGGCTGGAGGCGTTCTCGACACGGCGGCAGGACATCCTCCGCCACATGGAGGACGCGGGCCAGGAGTACACGACCGCGAACGCGCAGGCCGCGACTCTCGCGACACGAGGAAAGAAGGTCGAGCCGGTCAAGGGTGAGCTTGTCAGGCTCTGGCGGCAGCGGGCGGAGGCGCTCGGCCTCGTCGAGGCACGGAGGGAACGGAGGGCACGGCCCGACCGGGCGCCGGAGGAGGCGAGGATGTCTCCGCTGGAGGCGGTGTGGCAGGCGACGGCGCATCTCGAGGAGCGCCA
Source organism: uncultured Amylibacter sp. (assembly GCA_963662815.2). Classification (GTDB taxonomy): domain Bacteria; phylum Pseudomonadota; class Alphaproteobacteria; order Rhodobacterales; family Rhodobacteraceae; genus JAPPHA01. The sequence continues at coordinate 79,225 of CAXXWA010000029.1, read as the reverse complement.
ATGCGTGTTCCGGCGCACGGACCTGCTCGCCGCCGCGCTGGGACGGGATCCGGGACGGCATTCGCACGGGGAGCTGGAGGCGGCAATCGACCGGCTGCGCCGAGACAGGCACCTGGTGGACACGAAGTCCAGTGACCTGACCACGCGCCGGACCATCGAGGCGGAACGCGACGTGATCGCGGCCATGCGGGAGGGCAAGAGCCGCGCCGCGCCCTTGGCCGGCGAAAGGGACATTGCTGCCCGGCTCGAGACCGCTTCGCTGACGGACGGGCAGCGGGACGCGGTCAGGACGATCCTGCTTTCGAAAGACAGCATCGTCGGCGTCCAGGGGTTCGCGGGCACGGGCAAGACCCGGATGCTGAGGGAGGTCGTGCGCCTCGCCGGGGACCGCCCGGTGATCGGCCTCGCTCCGTCCTCGGCGGCCGCCCGGGTGATGGCCCTTGAGGCCGGGATCGGCACGACCACGCTGCAATGGATGCTCGCGCGGTACGGGGATCTCGGCGACGCCGGCGGCCCGGAGCTTCGGGAGGCCCGCGAGCGGTTCCGGGGCGCCGTGATCGTGGTCGACGAGGCGTCCATGATCGGCACGGTCCAGATGCGCAGCCTGCAGAACGTCGCGGAGAGGATCAGGGCCTCCCGGCTTGCGCTCGTCGGCGACAGGCTCCAATTGAGGTCGGTCGAGGCGGGTCAGCCGTTCCGGCTGCTGCAGGAGGCGGGCATGGAGACGGCCCGCATGGACGACATCCTCAGGCAGCAGTCCGTCGACCTCAAGGCCGCCGTGACGCACATGGTCGCTGGGGACGCGGACCTCGCGGTCCAGGCCCTGGGCGCCGACGTGAAGGAGCTGCCGCCGGACAGGCTGCCCGAGACGGCGGCCCGGCTCTGGCTGGCGCTTCCGCCCGAGGCGCGGAGACGGACCGTGATCCTGGCGCCGACCCATGCGCAGCGGGAGGAGACCACCGCCGTGCTTCGCAAGGGGCTTGCCGAGGAGGGCGTCCTCGGCGGCCGGACGCTGGAGACCGAGCGCTTCGTGGACCGCCGGCTGACCCGGGTCCTGGCCGCCGACCCGCAGAGCTACCGGCCGGGCGACGTCGTGGTCGCGAACCGCGACGTCTACGGCCTCGGGAAGGGAGAGGCCTGGCGGGTGGCGGGCAGCGGCGCGGACGGAATCGCGCTGGAACGGCGCGGTGTCACCGGCGGGTTCAGGCCCTCGGGCAACGCCGCGCACAACGTGTCCATGTTCGAGACCCGCCCGATCTCGCTGCGGGCGGGTGACGAGATCGTCTTCACGCGCAACCTCGCGGAACCGGGCGTCGTGAACGGCGAGCGGGGCGCGATCGAGGAGATCGGGCGCAAGCGCGTCCGCATCCGGCTCGACGGCGGGCGGCGGCTGTCGTTCAAGACCGACGACAACGGCCTGCGGCATGTCGACCACGCCTGGACCTCGACGGTGCACCGCGCGCAGGGCATGACCACGGACAACGTGATCGCGGTCCTGGACGCGACCAGCATGATGACGGACCGCGCGCTGCTCTACGTGGAGATGAGCCGGGCCCGCGACGGGTTCGTGCTGCTGACCGACGACACGCAGGAGCTCGTGCACCGGCTGGAGCAGGAGATCGGCGTCTCGCATTCCGCGCTGGAGGCGACGGGCCTCGCGCTGCACCGGCTTGACCGCGAGGTCTCGCGGAAGGAGCCGCTGCGTCCCGCCCTTCAGGAATGGCGGAAGCTGGAGGCGGAGGCGGAGCGTGACGGCATCTCGCCCTTCCTGGCGGAGGAGGCCGACGCGCTGCTGGACCGGCTCCGCGAGCGCGCCGAGGCCGAGGGCGGCGACGCGCCGGAGGAGATCGCGCGGATCCTCGCGGACCACGATGCCCATGTCCGCGGCCAGGATCGCGAGGCTCTGGAGGACATGCTGCAGCACCTGCGCTCGCGGGCGGTGTCGGAGGGCCGGAACGTCGCCGCCCAGCCTGGAGCCGGCGCGGTCCTGAAGATGGCCGGGGAGTTCGCCGAAAGACGCCCCGACGCGCTGCCGAAGCCGCTCGCCGATTTCGTCAGCGAATGCGGATCCCGGATGCGCGAGCTTGGCGACCGGCTCGACCGGGTCGGCCCGAGACTCCGGCGGGCGGAGCGGGAACTGTCCATCATCGAGCATGACTGGCTGGGCGCCAGGATCAAGGCGGGGCTGAAGAGGGAGCACGTCGCCTTCCTGCCGGAGACCGACGCGCTCCTGAAGCGGACCGCGGACTTCGCGCTGGAACACACGGGCGCGCTTCCGAAGGCGACGGCCGACGCCGCGCGGGCATGCGAATCCCTGCGGCAGCGATGGGGGCGGCTCCAGGGCCTGGCCAAGGAGATCGGCAAGGGCCTTGACGGCTCCGGGGCGCCCGGCAAGGCCGCGCGCAAGGCCATGGCCGAGGCGGAGAACCTGCTGCGCGACGACCGCCTGTCCGGCAAGGCCGAACGCGAGGGGATCCGGGCGCCGCTGACGGCGGCCCTCGGCATCCTGACGCGCGGCTCTCGAGACAGGAGCTGATCGGTGACCTGCAGAGGGACCGGGAGGCGCTCATGGCGGAGGCCAGGCGGGAGGGCTGCCATCATTTCCGCGCGCCGGGCTACGACCGCTTCATGGAGCGGCTCGGGAGCGCGGGCCACGACCTGCCCCCGGACCTCTCGAAAATGGTGGAGGAACTGCCCGCGCTGGACACGAGGGACCGCGAGGTCCGGCAGGGCGTCAGGGAGGTGGCGGACTTCGTCGCAAGGAGACGGGAGATCATCGACAGGGCCGCGCGGCGGCGGCCGGACAGGCCGCTCGGCAAGGGCCGGGCCACCAGCTACGGACGCTGGGCAAGGTCCGCCCCGCAGATGATCGAGCGGGGGGAGCGCCTGGCCAGGGACCCGCTCCTCACGCCGGACGACCGGAAGACGCTGCAGAAGGCGCTGGCGCGCTTGCACGCGGCGCCCGACACCGACGCGCTGGACGCGCGAAGCCTCAAGGCCTGGGAGGGGATCCTCGACAGGGCGGAGGAGCAGGGATGCCACCGCTTCTTCGTCGAGGGCTACGACGCCTTCGTCACGGAACTGGACTCCGGCCCGAGCAGGAGTCCCGAGTTCAACATGTTCGTGGTCGGCGAAAGGTCCGAGCGCTGGGACATGCAGGCCGGGCAGGCGCGTCTCCGGTTCGTCGACCGCGATCTCGCCAAGGCCCTCGGGGAGCGGGACGAGGGCGGCAGGGCGTTCGTGGCGGAGATGCATCCCTATCCGAGGTGGCAACGCGAGGCCGAGCGAAGCGTCGGGGAGCTCCGGGACATCCTCTCCGACAGGGAACGCTTCGACCGGCATCTTGCCAGGGTTCCCGGACTGGAGAGGCGGCTGCGCGAGACGGCGGCGGCGGTCTCGGACACGATCAGGCGCGACGCGCCCGTCCGCAAGGAGGTCGAGGCGGCCTACGAAAGGGAGATGGAGCGCGAGAGGGAGCTGGAACGGATCCGCAACCCGTCGCGCTACATGGGCGCCGAGATCGATTTCGGGCGATAGGGAATTCGCTGCTTCGGCCGGCAAGGTCCTGAATCGGCCTCGCGCCACGGATGCCCTTCCCTCGGGATTTCGTGACGTTTCGTGCGCCGCCCTTCGCCATGCCGTCCTCGGCGACATCCGCGCGAAGCATTTCAGACGATTTCCGAGCCGCCCAGGCGAACCGTCCACTCTGGCCTGCACCAGGACAGCGTGCAGCTCCTGAGCTCGCCCAGGCACTGGAACCGGGTTCCGTCTACGACGGCGGACGCCGAGCGGTGCCAGTGGCCAAAGACCCAGGCGTCCGGGCGGTGCACCTCGAACATCGCGTCGAACGCCTGCATCGTCCGCGACAGCGGGCGGAACAGTCTGACGTGCGGAAACACCGCCTTGATCGCCGCCGACGGCGCATCATGCGTCACCATGATCCTGGGCTTCACCGCGGCGTAGCGGCCGAAGATCCCGTTCAGCTCAGCGATCGAGCACTCCTCGTCCTCCCACCAGTCCAGCCCCTGAGTGCGCAGGTGCCGGTCGACCGAGAACGCGCCGCCCACGAACATGATGTCCCGGGCCGGGTCGTGGTGTCCGTCCGGGATCCAGCCCGGCATGGTACGACAGACCTCCGGGTCGTCGTGGTTGCCACGGATGAAGCCGCAGGTGCCGGCATTCTCCCGGAAGAAGTCCCCGGCGCTCGCCGCCGTGCCGTGATCGAGAAACCCGTGCTCGAAATCGCCGACCTGGACGACGGCCACCTCCCTGCCCAGCGTGCGTCGGGCGAACGTGTGAAACGGAGGGAACTTCCCGTGGATGTCGCCCACGATCACGAGCTTCCTGACGTCGCCGAACTTGATCATGCGCGCCAAATCCCAAAAGTCCGCGTCTGGCCGAACCCGACTTGCACATCCTCTGTTTTCAGCAAGGATTCAAGGCGCCCTTAACTGGTCTGACACTGCGTAGGCTGCCGTCTCTGCGACCTTTTCCACGGGGACGACGATTGCCAACCCGGCATTCTCGACAAAGACAACGCGCGGTTCGCCGGTGACTTCGCTGACTGCAACTTCCTTGCTGCGAACCTCGTATGCTTTGAGAATCAGAAAGGAACCGGGAGGTGGACGAGTTGGACGCGGATTCCTGCGGGAAATCGTGGACGGCGGCAAGGGGTCGGCGGAACGCCCAAAGCGTGCCCATGTGCTCCTGTTGCCCGACTGAGCCCGCAGGCATCGGCGCGGCCGATCGGCTCGCACCGCTGATCGGGCGGGCGTTCCGCTGCAGCTACATTATGGCGATGAGGATGCGCGAAGACATGTTCGCGGAGGGAGGCGGCGAAAAGCTGGAAGAGCTGGTCCGCGCGACCCGCGCCGTGCAGGACGAGCATACTGGTGCCTCCGGCGGCTGAAGACCGCCTGCCGCGAATCGCGAGGAGTAGCGGGCGATCCTGGCGCTGCAACGCATGTGCCAGCAGCTTGTGAAGTTCCGTACGGCGCGATGAATTAGCAACGAGCGTGGCCTAAGTCGTTGAATCGGGTCGACTAGCATCAAGTATACAGCGGAACTGGGAATCCGTTCTTCGGAAGCAACTTCAAGGAGTTCGTTCAAGTATCGGGATCTGCCTGAAGGTTGGTGAACGCATGGGGACAGCGGCTTTGATCACTCTTCAGTAGATCGTGTCGGCGATGAAGCGGGTCTTCGATCCTCTCTGTTGGGCCTGACTGTGTCAGTTGCTCTGCCGGCGAGTTCCTTCACCTGTCCAGCAAATCCTGGGACATTCTTCATGGCCCTCTTTACGACGTCTGAAGAAGCGAGTTCGTGCCAAGGACTGCCGTGGCTGTCTACCTCCACAAGACGCAACGGGAGTTCATCAAGCCGCGCCAGAGCCGACTCGAGCAGCTTAGCTTCCATGTCCTTATCAAATCGTGCTGTCTCGCGTCGGAATCCCTCATACGCTCGGGAAACGGAGGCCTTGAATGCATAATCTTCTGACAGCCGAAATCGTTGACCAATTTGCTTCGTCGCCAGCCATGCAAACCACACTGGAGCACCGATCGACAATACGGACAACAATACATGAATCAGGATCACCGGCTGGGATGCACTTGGGCCAAGTAACGCCTCTGACAACGATCCAATTTGGGTTGTGCCGAAATAGGCCCCTGACACGAGGGCCAAAAACAGACCAACAATCCAGAACCACATCGACGTCGACAAAATCTTGGACCGCTCGTCAAATGCGGCAGCCAATCCAATACTGGTTGCAGCGGAGTATGCTGTTTCACAGCGTTCGAGTACCGCTCCAGCTTCTTCCGCACTATCTTTTAGTTGCTTGTCGAGATCGTCGGCGGCCTTCCGCATAGCTAGAATTTGGCCTTGATCCTGCGACGCGGCACCAATCAGTCCACTAATCTCGGCTCGCGCTTCGGCGAGAGACTCGAGGTCGGTGGGAAGCTGATCGGCCGCGTTGTGAGCTTTTTCGATCCGATCCACCATCTCGGAGAGAGAATTGGTACGGGGTTCTAGCCTGTTCAGAGTGGCTTCTTGGCCAGCCAATTTCTTTCTCAGAGCGCGCAATCTTCTCATTGCCTCCGCACTCTTGTCTTCTGTGAGAACAGACGATAGTGCTTTCCGCAAGCCATCAATTGTGAACTCATATGCGGGAACCGCTTGCGCGGGGTTACCCCATATGTTTGGCACTGTTCGCTCGTGAAGATAGGTTAGACGCCGCACATAGTCGGTGATTAGTGCCTCGGAATCACCCAAGTCTTCCGATTCATGATCTTCGATAAAATCGATGATGGACTGGGCTTCCGCGATCAACTCTTCCTTGGAAAGACCTGGGAAAGTCCAATTGCCGTGTGCAACATTAAATGGATCGTCATTCGGAATAGTTGCCTTCAATTGTTGGATTATTTTTTTGAGCTCTTTCTGAATGGACTTTAGAGACGAGTGCATTAGGATCCTCCAATGAGTGTTCAGATTGCGGAGCACGCAGGGGATCGACTGGTGCCGCTTCGGACCTACTTCAAGGTCCATTGTTCATGTCTCAGGGGTCGAGGAACGCCTGCCCTTCGCCCCATATATGATGTTCTCTCCGCGATGCAAGCGATGATGAACGCTCACGCTCCCATTCCTAGGCGCCCGTTCTAGCCCGCTTTATTCAGTTCGCCGTGAAAGGGCGTTGTCGTTCAGCGGCTATCGAGACCCGCTCGGCAACTGTCACTCCAGCCGGTAGCTATCGGAGCGGTTTAAGGAGGCAACGACTTCGACCCGAAATAATCCGGTGCAACGTGCGGCCTTGAGCGGCTCAGAGTTTGACCAAGTACCACAACACCGTTGAAATGATTGGTTCGACCATGTTCCTGGCCAACGCATTGCCCAGTGACGGTCAGTCGCTATTCTGCCCTCACAAAAGAGCAACAGGAAGCCGGTGTTCGGCGCGGTCCTGGCGCCTCCCAACCAGAGTTTCGGCGCCAGGCCCGACGCGGGCGCTACGGGTTTGGAGAGGCAAGGGTCAATGGTTGGATCAGGCAGAAAGGTCCATCACTTGGAACTGGATGAAGACGAGCGCCGTTTCCTGCGGGAAATCGTGGACGGCGGCAAGGGGTCGGCGGAACGCCGCAAGCGCGCCCATGTGCCCCTGCTGGCCGACCGGGGTCGCGAGGGCGGCGGACGCACCGATACAGACATCGATTAGGTCCTCGGCATCGGCACGGCGACGGTCGACGGCCTGGAGGCTTCGCTAACGCCGCTGGGCTCGCCGAAACTACTTCGGCGGGTGCCAGCATCCCGCGAACCACGCGGGCGGAGACTCATTGCGGCCCAGGCGGCTCATCCCTCCGGCGACAAAGGCCTCGCATGCGTCGCTGTCCTCCTGCTCCGCGTAGCCTTGAATCCCCGTGAATTGAGCATTGAAGAGTTTGCCCTCGTCGATCTCATTGGTCGTAGCGACCCGCGAGTCCGTCTTCGCCCGCATCTGCGCGAATCCGCAGGCAAACATTTCGGCTCCGGCCTCCGGCACGTCTCCTGCCTGCGTCTGCGCAAGCAATGCTTCCCCTTTGCCCAACGCCAGCATCGCGCCGTGCACGCTTCGACCGCGATGCAAATCGAACACACTTCTGCCGCAACCCCCTCGGAGACGAACAGGACAGGACGTCCGCTTCGCCAGCAAGTCGGGATCGGACATAGCCTCCGCGTCCTTCTCAAGGAGATCGCAGATCCCGTTCCAAGTGTCGCCGTTGCGTGAATGCGGTGTTTGCGGCTGGCCGCGATGCACTCGGCCAGGACGGTGACGGCCCTTGACCCGCAAGCGGGAGCGCCGAGGCATTCGACAAAGCCGTAAAATGGCCTTCGGCAGCGTTCACGCCATCACGGCAGAATTGCTCAGTCGCTGTCCGATTTGTCTGGGGAAACTCCCCGACATTGAGCCAGTCTGCCCCGCCCACCGGTCGCGCCGAAGACCGTTCCGACGGTCTCCTCAACGTCGTTCGAAACCGGGTGTCCCGGCCCGAGTCCCGTGCCGGGAACGGGTCCGCATTAGCGCGTCATTCCCGCCCTGTCGGGCCGTGGACCTTCACCTCGATTGACCTGGCCCCGTGCCACTCCTTCACGGCCTTCGCCAGGAGCCATTCCGCGTTCTCCGGCCCGACGAGCTTCTCGAACGCCAGGAACAGCTCGTCGATCCTGCCGCCGGCGATCATTTCCGTCGCCTTCACGTCGCACATGAACGCGACCTGGTTGCCGATCCTCTCGATCGCCTTCTCGTCGAAGAGACCTTCGACGAATTCCGTCATGAACTCGACTTTCTCCGCCAGGCACTCCTGATCGCTCGCGCTCAGCGCCAGCGGCTCCGGCTCCGGGCGCTCGTCGAAGATCGACAGGTCCGCGTCCAGCGCCCGCTCGACGAGCCAGGGCGAGGTCTTCATTCCGGCGGCGGCGGCCCGTCCCTTCGCCTCCGCCCACTGCCCGTCGGTGCAGGAGATGTAGAACGTTCTCCTCTCCGGCCTGCCTCGGGATCTCGCCATCAGGGATTCTCCGGCAGGCGGAGGCTGCCCTCGCCGCCGTGCAGGAGGAACTGCAGGCGCATCAAGCCGGCAATCCCCGGAAAGCCGTTCGGCCTTTTGTCGAAGATCACGTCGATGCGGCGTTTCATGTCACGAACGTTCCTGCAAGGCTCCGGCTGACGCATTGGCCTGGACACGGGCGCATCACCCCCGTCTCTTCGGGCCACCGACGATCACCTCGACCGAACCACCTCCGTGCCGCTCCGTCACGGCCTTCGCCAGAAGCCTCTCGGCGCGCTCCGGCCCGAAGAGCTTCCCGTAGGCCAGGAACAGTTCGTCGAACCTCCCGTCGGCGACCAGTTGCGTCACCTTCGCGTCGCGGACGAACGCGACCTCGTCGCCGAGCCTCTCGATCGCCTTGCCGTTGAAAAGCTGTTCGAGCGAGTTCGTCATTGTCTCGATGTCGCCCGCCATCCCGTACTGCTGGTTCGGGGTGAGCACCAGCCGCTGCGGTTCCGGACGCGCGTCGAAGATCGAGAGGTCCGCCTCCAGCGCCCGCTCGACGAGCCAGGGCGACGTCTTCATGCCGGCGGCGGCGGCCCGCCTCTTCGCCTCCGCCCACTGCTCGTCCGTGCACGAGACGTAGAACGTCCGCCTCTCCGGCCCGCCTCGGGACAGCGTCATTCCTCGTCCTCCTCCAGCAGGTGGAGGTTCTCCTCCCCGCCGTGCAGGAGGAACAGCACGCGGACCGCGCTGTCTATCCCCGGAAAGCCGTCCAGCCTCTCGTCGAATATCTGCTCGATGCGGCGATGCATGTCGCGAACATTCCTGTACAGCTCCAGCTGCTGCTCGGGCGTGAGCGCGAGCGCGGTGGGCGGCGTCGCGTCGCCGTCGTGCAGGGCGCAGGTCATCACGAACTCGGAGACGCTCCTGCCGACCGAGTCCGCGCGCTTGCGGATCCGCTCCCAGTCGGCGGGATCCCTGCAGTAGACCGGATGTCCCCTCTTCAGGCTCATCGCGAAACCTCCGCCTCTCCCGAGACCGCCCGCTCGGTGCGAAGCCTTAGCTCGACCCTCCGGAGCGCCGCTGTCCAGCCGTCGTCCTCGCCGCGCTCCGCCAGCCGCATCCGCTCGACCTCGGCCAGGGTCAGCACCGCGGTCTCGATGCGGTCGAGCCGCGCCGCGATCGTCGAGAGCGACGGCCCCGGCGTCCTCTCCGGCGCGAGCGCGCGCCGGACGACGTATCCGCTCGCCGACATCCGCGCGACCTTCGCCCGCTCCCGGACGATGTCCCATTCGCTGTCCGTCGCCTTGACGGCCCTCTGCTTCCTTACGGCCCTGGGCCCTTCGGACTCGTCTTGCATGGCCGATCCCTTCATGTGCAGGCGCCCGCCACAGGACCTCTGCTCAGGCTCAGACGGAAATCTCTAATATATTGCACAGAACCTTGCGCATGCAAACCCTGTCGATTCCACAGTGAGTCTGCCTTGCCCAATTCTTGCACATGCCTTTCCCGGAAATGCAACTCTCATGTCTTCTGGTTCGGCACTGCACCCATGTGCAATGCACATGATTTCCTCTTGTGCATTACCGTAACCTCCTGTAATCCATGACTGATCGAGAGGAGAGAGGGACTCTGGGTAACGGTGCCGCTACGCGGCGCTCTGGTCTCCTAAGCAATACACTAGGCAGATGCTTTTCGAAGTAAGGCTGACGGTTGTTGTCCAGGATGATCAGCAGACGGATTTCTCCCTTGAACGCGTTGATCGTTGCGATCTGTCCGACGCCAACGTCGACCTGTCCTCCAATCAGACCAGTCATGGTTTCCGGAACGGTCTTTAGCGCGATGGTCTTGAATTCCAAGCCAAACTCGGACGCAAGCTGAACGGCGCTCAGGTTCGGCGGCGCGCCGAGGTTGTTGACGCCCATGCCGAGTTTTTCGCCTTTCGCGACTTCAAGAAAGTCCTCGAATGTCTGGATCGGGCTGTCTGCCCGCACATAGAGTGCATTGGAAGCCGTCTGCCCCGCATAGAAGGGAATGAAGTCCTCTCTCGGGCTGTAGGGCACCTCGCGCGTCAGCGGAACAACCATGAAACTTGGCGGAGACCATTGAAAAATGGTGTAACCGTCAGCCTCCTCTTCAAGCACGCTCATGGTGGCAGGAATGTGTGCTCCACCAGGTTTGTTGACAACGTTGATCGGCACGCCAAGTTCCGCGCCTACAGCCTCGGCTGCCAGGCGCGCGACGATATCCGCATTGCCCCCAGCCGCGAACGAAACGACCAGAGTAATCGGCTTTTCAGGGTACTCGGCCAGTGCGACGCCTGCGCTGAGGCCCATTGCGGCCATTGCGGCTGCCGCCAATTTGAAAAGGTTCATGTTGAAGTCTCCCTTGCTTCTGTCTGGAGTTCGGTTGGTCTAGATGTACGTACCTATGTTGCGTGCTCGCGAAATGTCAAGACGCATGTCCGCCCACGCCTTCGCCCGGTTTATGCGGCATTGCCAGTCGAAAATTCCATCTCGAGTTCAAGCATGTCGCAGGGATAGAGTAGCTTCGCCGAGTAGATCAGGAATCCGCGTTCGTCAAAAAACTCCCTGTACACTTTGAAGATGGCCGAGTTCACCTTGATTCCGAGCGCCTTCGCGAGGCCGAAATCGGCGTAGGCGATCGTGATTTTCTGGCGCGCATTCGCGATGTCAACGCCGAGATCGCGCAGGACTGCGACGACGATCTCCTGCATGAAGCGATCCGGCGCGAGTTCATAGACTTTGTCATCGAGCCGGATGTCGGCTTGGCAAAACGGCTTGCCGCCTCGAGCATGAATGCGGCGCATGCAGCGAAAGTACCTTCCATCCTTGGACTTCTCGATGGTTGCGTCGCCTTTGCGCACAGACACCTCGAGTTGGTCCACCATTGCGTAGATCTCCGAAATCTCTGCGCGCACTTGAAGCGAAACGCGGTCAGGAATCCGGACTTCGCGTACGAAGGTTCCGCGACCGGAGTGCTTTTCGATGAGCCCTTCTTCCTCCAGCGTGTTCATCGCTTGCACGACTGTCATGCGCGCGACGCCAAGTTCTTCGGTCAATTCCCGAAGCGCGGGAAGACGCGCACCCGGAGGCAGATCCCCGGACATGATCTGATGTCGCAGAACTTCGGCCATTTCGGCGTGCAACGGGACCGCCTTCCGCTTGATGGACTGAAGATTCATCTTGACAATATCCCCCAATTCATAGGTACAAAGTTCCAGAGCTTTTTACATCACTATGGACATTCCATGCAAGCACGACGAAATCTGGAAGAGCTAGAAGGGATCGCGACGCAACTTCGGATGCACGTGGTGGACATGGTCGCGCCTTCGGGCCAGGGCTATGTGCAGCAGGGCCTTGGGGCAGCGGACATTTTCGCTTCGCTGTATTTCGCCGAGGCGCGACTGGACCCGGCCGATCCGACTTGGCCGGACAGGGATCGGATCTTTCTGACAACTGCCCACAACACCGCGATCTTCTACGCAACGTTGGCCGAGCGCGGGTTTTTCGATACCGAATTGCTGGCCACCTACGTCACGGACGGCTCGGCCCTGGAAATAAACTCGTCCGAACGCATGGGCCCGTTTGTCGAGGCCACCTGCGGTTCGTTGGGCCAGGGCCTGTTGGTCGCCGTCGGCTGCGCCTTGGCCGCGAAGCGGCAGGGACGCGCCAGCCGCGTCTACGTCATCGTCGGCGACGGCGAAATGCAGGAGGGCCAGATCTGGGAGGCCGCGATGTTCGCGGGCGCCGAAGGTCTCGACAACCTCTGCCTGATCGTGGATTACAACTTCGTTCAGTCCGAGGGGCCCATGGACCTGGTCATGTCACTGGAGCCCTTGACGGACAAGATGGAAAGCTTTGGCTTCGGCTGCCAGGAGGTCGACGGTAACGACATCGGCGCGCTGTTGGGCGCATATGATCGAGCCCGCGAGACCAAGGGCAAGGCAAGCTTCATCAAGGCCAATACGTTAATGGGCAAGGGTGTCGGGTCGCTCGAAGGGTTGATGTTCCACCAGTTGCGCTTCCCGCCCGAAGTTGTCGCCTCGGCTCGTGCTGAATTGGAGGCGCAGCGGTGACGATTGTCCCGATCGAAGCAACGGAGTTGACAACACGGCATAGACAAGACCGCGAATGCCGGCGCGGTGCGCGACGTGGTTCGGCGCAGGAACCACAAGGGAAGACATGACAGCACCAGCTGCGGTGATCACCGGGGCGGCCGGCGGAATAGGCGCCGTGCTTGCCCGTCGCCTAGCCGCCGACGGATGGCGGCTGCATCTGGTCGATGCCGATGCCGGGCGGCTGGAGTCTTTGCAAAAAGCGCTTCCCGACGGCGTCACGGTTGCCGAAAGCAGGCTGGAAAATCCGGCAGCCTGCGCGATGGCTCTGCTTGATGCGCCCGACCGGATCTACGCGCTCGTGCATCTGGCAGGGATCTTCGTGCCCCATGAGTTCGATCCCGACAACCGCGAGATCTATGACAAGACGATGCAGAACAATGCATCGAACGCCTTTGACCTAGCCTGTGCGGTTCTGCCGCGCATGACCGATGGCGGCCGCTTCGCGTTTGCCTCGTCGCTTGGGTTCAACAGGGGCGTGCCCGACCATGCCGCCTATTCCATGGCGAAGGGAGCAATCGTCGGGCTGACCCGCGCGCTGGCGCGGCGGATCGGAGACAGGGGAATCTGCGTCAACGCCGTGGCGCCTGGCATCATCGAAACGCGGATGGGGGAAGATCTGATCGAACGACGCGGCCGTGACGCTCTTCTTTCGACTATCCCCCTCGGCCGGCTGGGCAAGCCCGACGATGTCGCCGGCGTGATCGCATTTCTCTTGTCCGAAGATGCGTCCTACATCACCGGTCAGGTGATCAATGTCGATGGCGGCATAGTTAATGCCTGATCCTCGAACTCCGGAATTCCCACCTCATGGAGATCATGGTTCCACCAGGCATTGCGGGCGCAACCACTGGCGACCCGCGTCGCGACAATGCGACGGAACGACAGCGAGGACTTGCCAAAGCGAGCACTTCTCCATCGGACGCGAACTTCTCGGACCATCAGATGCTACGGTCTGCCGGGAAATGCCACGGGTTCGGCGGGTTGAAAAGCGGACCGGCAGTGACGCCGAGGCCGGAATCGTCCCCGGCGTCGTGCGTCTCCGTGTCGTGCAATGCGCGGACAGCGTCGGAGATTGTTCGCAGTTCGTGGATGAAGACCGGCCTTCCTCGACCGACTGTGGACGCGGTCACTGCCTTGCCGAGGGAGTAGACAGCAGGCTGCCGATGGCCGAGATCCCCTGTCGCGAGAACAATATGTACAAGGGACAAGGCGGGTCCATGCAAGTGGAGGATCAATCCAGGGGAATCGTCGGCGTGAACGGTATCTCCGGCACCGGAGTCTCGATCATCACGGGCGCGGTCCTGGCTGTGCAAAGGGACGGCGATGGAACCGCGATCCTTGATATCCCGGGCGAGACATCAAGTATGGCCGTGGTCTGCCAGGTTCCGGTGAATTTCGTACGCGAAAGCAACGGATTTTCCGAAAATTCCTCGACCGTGACTGCAGGGCGAAATCTTCTGCCGGACGGGGAACCCTGTGTCGCCATCCACGAAGCAGTGGACGGCAACGACTTGATCGGCGTCCGCCGATGCGCCGCGCACGCGCTCAAACATGCGCGAACAGGCGATGGTCCGTCGCTGTTCGAAGAACGAATCCGTTCGCGACTTGGCCACGTCGAGGCCGAAGCGTCGATCCTCGGATCGGGTTGAGCATGGAAGAACGCACCCTTGTCGCATAGCGCTTCCAGTCGGGCGAAATCTCCTTGGCAGGCGATATCCTCTACGATGTCGAAGCCGAACAGGTCACGAGTGAATGCGAAGCGCTTCGCAACAGCACGCTGTCGGAATGCTTCGCCGATCAATGGGATGAAGTCCCGATTGGCGGCAATGTCCGCGAAACTGAAAAGGGGCGATTGAACGGCCATGACCGAGACCTTGACCAAGCTCGAAGCTGCGGACTTCATCAATCGGTCGTTCAGGCCCTTGCCTCGATCCTATGGCGACGCGCTGATTGAAGCCGCCAAAGCCGACGAGCGCATTGTTGCACTTTGCGCCGACCTCGTCCCGCCAACCGAAACCGACCGTTTCCGTGACGAGTTGCCCGAGCGGTTCCACAATGTCGGCATCGCTGAGGCGAACATGATCGGCATGGCCGGCGGCATGGCGCGCTCGGGCGAAATCCCCTTCTGCCATTCTTTCTGCGCCTTCATCACCAAGCGAGTGCTCGACCAGATCACGATGCAGGCGGCCTATCCGAACCTTCCCGTGAAGATCGTCGGGTTCCTTCCGGGAGTGGCAACGCTTCTGGGCGTCTCGCACCAGGCCATCGAGGACGTGGCGATTCTTCGCGCGGTGCCGAACATGGCCCCCGTGCCACTCTGAAGTGCAACACCAGATGCGGCGGCGACCTGCGTCCTTCGACGCAGGATGTTGCGAATCGGCCAGATGGCGGCGACAGTTCTTGTGACAAAGCAAGGAGACTCTCATGCCGAGCGGCTACCACCACCTGACCCATGGCGAACGATGCCGGACATGCGCGCCGAGGAAAAGCGGACTGTCCGACTTGGCCATTGCCCGGCAGCTGGGCCGGGACCGGACGACTGTCTGGCGCGAGATCCGGCGCAACGGCGGCGGGCGCGGATACAGGCACAAGCAGGCGCAGGGCAAGGCCTCGGCGCGGCGCAGCGCGGCCTCGTCCGTTGCCGGGAAGATGACCCGGGAGCGGTGGCGCGCGGCGGAGGACAGGCTTGCGGAGGGCTGGAGCCCGGAGCGGACCGCCGGCCGCTTCCGCAAGGAGGGCATCCCGATGGCGGGCCGGGAGCGGATATGCCAGCACGTCCGCGCCGACAGGAAGGCCGGCGGGCGGCTCTTCCTGTTCCTGCGCCGTCGCGGGAAGAAGCCGGACCGGAAGGGCGGACGCCACTCGGGCCGGGGCCGCATCCCGGACCGCGCGGACATCTCCGAGCGTCCGGAGATCGTGGAGGCGAAGGAGCGGATCGGCGGCCGGGAGGCGGACACGATCGTCGGCAAGGGCCACAGCGGCGCACTGGCGTGCTGGCGGGCCGGGCGTCGAACTGCACGCTTCTTCAGAGGGTTGGCAGGAGGACCGCGGCCGCGGCGGGCGCCGCGCTGCTCGAGATGCTGCTGCCGCTCGCCGCCCTGGCCCGCACGATCACCGCGGACAACGGCAGGGAGTTCGCGGGCCATGCATGGGTGGCGCGGGCGCTCGGGGCCGGGTTCCTCTTCGCGACGCCGTGCCATTCCCGGGAACGGGGCCTGAACGAGCACGCGAACGGCCTGGTGCGGGGATGCCTTTCCAAGGACACGGACTCGGGAAGATCACAGACGCGCAGGTGAAGGCCGTCCAGGACCGGCTGAACGGGCGTCCGAGGAAGGCGCTCGGCTGCACGGCCCCGGCCGAGGCGTTCCGGAAGGCGCGGCCTCCCTGACCGAAGCCGTCCCGGATCGCGTTCCGGAGGGACCGGTCCGGGGAGAGACAAGGGGCGTCTGCGGCCCGCCGGGCGAAGGGAGGGCGGAGCCCGACCGAGCAATGGCATTTTGTTAGTCGTGCGGAATTTTCGTTCTGATTTTCGTCCGGACGCAGGGCTCTGATTCACTGGTCTTTATCTGCGGTGCGGAATTTCGGGTTTCCCGGGGCTGACGCCCGTTCCCGGCCATGGCATGTCATGCTTGGATCGGACCGTCTGTCAGGAGCTTTCAGCCATGGACCCGCGAATCGCTGCCCTCAAGTCCGCCACCTTTCTGGGCCGGCGCTTCACGCGGCGCCAGATCGCCGACATCCGGGAGACCGTCGGGATGTTCCCGAACGACAGCCGCAACGAGCTGTCGAAGACCGTCTGCGAGCACCTGGACTGGACCACGCCGAAGGGCGACTGCCGCGTCGCGGCGGGCCTGCGGCTTCTCGAGCACCTGGAGGCGTGCGGGATCCTGACCCTTCCGGAGAAGCGCGACACGGCGGCGAAGTCGGAACCCAAGCCGATCGTCCATGTGCGGGCCTCCGATCCGCAGCCCGAGATCGCCTGCGGTCTCGAGGCCCTGGAGCCCCTGTCGCTGGAGGAGGCGGCGTCTCCGGAGGACGTGGCGCTGTGGAAGGCGCTCGTCGACCGCTACCACTATCTCGGATGCCCGCGGCCCTTCGGGCCGTGCATCCGCTGGTTCGTCCGCGACCGCCGCGGGCGGCCTCTCGCGGTGCTGCTGTTCGAGGCGGCGGCGCGGACGCTGCCGGCCCGGGACGAGTGGATCGGGTGGAGCGCGGCCGACCGCGACCGCCGGCTGCACCTCGCGGTGTCGAACAGCCGCTTTCTGGTGATGCCATGGGTCCGCGTCGACAACCTGGCGTCGAAGGCGCTGTCGATGGCGCTGCGCCAACTGTCCGGCAGATGGGAGGAGCGGCACGCCTGCCGCCCGGTCCTGTGCGAGACCTTCGTCGACCCGACCCGCTTCGACGGCGCCTGCTGCAGGGCCGCCGGCTGGCAGCGGATCGGCATGACCGCCGGCAAGCGCAGCGGGCGCGGCGCCAAGCCGGCCAAGGAGATCCTGGTCAGGGCGCTCGACCCGGAGTTCCGCAGGATCCTGAAGGGAGAGGCGAAACCGAAGCCGAAGCGCCGCGGCAGGCCTCCCGCCTCCGACGGCCGCTTCGTCGCGATGTGGTCCCGGGTCGCCGACGCGGCCGCCGACATCGCCGCCCGCCACGACCGGGAATGGATGCAGAGACGCAGGGTGCCGGACAGCCTCATCGTCATGCTGTTCGTCTTCCGCCTGGTGCCGGCGCGCGGACAGAAAGGCTACGCCACCGTGACGGCCGAACTCTGGGAGCAGTGCCGGCGGTCCGGCATCGCGCTGCCGCAGCCGCAGCCGGTCGCCGCCTCCTCGGTCCGCAAGGCGCGCGCCCGCGTGCACGAGGACCTGTTCCGGGACCGGCGCCGCGAGATCCTCCGCACGGCATCCGCGACCCGAACCGGAAGGGACGCCGGACCTTCGCCGTCGACGGCTCCAAGCCGACCCTGCCGAGACCTCTCGTCGAGGCCGGACATCCGCTCCCGGACGACGGCGCCCGCCACCCGCAGGGCCTGCCGTCCTGCCTGTACAGGCTCGACAGCCGCATGCCCGTCGACTTCCTCCTCGCGTCCGACGCCGACGAGCGCGCCGCCGCGCTCGCCCGTCCCGACGCGCTCTCCCCCGGCGACGTCGCGGTCCTCGACCGGGGATGCCTCTCCTTCGTCATGCTGCACGCCATGACCGTGCGCGGCCTGCATCCGGCGTTCCGCATCCAGCGCAGCTCCGCCGCCGCCTTCAACGGCTTCCGCGACGGCGACCGCGACGACGCCCGCGTCAGGATCGCGCCGGGAAAGGAGGCCCTGCGCAAGCTGAAGGCCGCAGGCTTCGCAACCCCGGCCCCTCCGGTCGTCCTGCGCCTGGTCCGCTGCGACATCGCCGATGAACGATGCGCGCTCGCCGCGACCCTCGACGACCCGGAGCGCTACAGCGTGGCGGACCTCTCGGACCTCCATCACGGACGCTGGTCGATCGAGGAACTGTACAAGACTTCCAAACATGTCATCGCGGTGGACGAATTCCACGGCAGGACCGAACGCGGCGTCCGCCAGGAACCCTGCGCCCATTTCAACCTCATCGCCATGGCACGCCTGTTCTCCAACCAGGGCGACAGCCTCCTCGACGACATGCACGAAGGCGACAGGGCGAAGATGCGGACGAACTTCTCCAACGCGCCGGCCATGCTCGCCGTCAACCTCGAGGAGATGATCCTGGCCCAGACCGCGGCCCTGGCCGACGCCGTGGGCCGCATGGCGGACTCGATCCTCGCGGTCAGGGCGCGGCTGCGGCCGGGACGGTCGTTCCCGCGCCGCTCGCAAAAACCGGTCGGAAAGTGGAGCCGAAAGCGACAGCAGACCGCGTGAACACGGATTGATCCGAAAAGGGGCGAAATGGCCCCGAACAATCATGCGACCTTAAGGAAACGACACCGAAACGTTAAGCTGAAGTTCTAGCTTTTTTCGGCGCAGGTTTTCCAATTTATTCCTTTTTTACAGGGGGTTGTGACCCCGGGATGCGTCGCGAAACGGATTCCTGTAGGCACGACTGATCCCATCAAGCCATAGACCTCACCGGCAGCCCTCCCACGGAATATGGAACAAATTGCCCGAAATGCCCGATTTCCTCTTGACACTATAGCAATGATGCCCCATGGTCGGCCCGAAACTGTAGGCACGTCAGGGTCCCGCCATGCCCAAATCCGCAGGAATGCATGTCTCCGTCCTCAAGAAACACCAGAACGGAAAGACATACACTTCCGTCCTCCTCCGCCAGAGCTGCCGCGACCACGACAACCGGGTGCAGAAGCGAACCCTCGCCAATCTCTCTCACCTGCCGCCGCACGTGATCCCGCTGCTGCGCGGCGCGCTGGCGGGAAAGCGGCATGCGGAGGCCGGCGACGCGCTCGGGGACCCGGTCCGATCCCGCCACCACGGGGCGGTGCAGGCGGTGCAGACGGCCATGAACGCCATCGGCCTTCCCCGCCTCGTCGCCCGCGAGCGGTGCCCGGAACGCGACCTTGTCCTCGCCATGGTCGCCGGCCGCATCCTCAGGCCGAACTCGAAGCTCGCCACCACCCGATGGTGGCGGAACGCCACCCTGCCCGAGGAGTTCGCCATCGCCGACGACGTCGCGCCCGAGGACCTCTACGCGGCGATGGACTGGCTCGACGAGCGGCAGGAAGGCATCCAGGGACGCCTGGCACGGCGCTGGATCGCGGAAGGCGATCTCGTTCTCTGGGACCTGTCCTCGACCTGGTACGAGGGAAGCCACTGTCCGCTCGCGCGCTTCGGCTACAGCCGCGACCGCAAGCGGGGTCTCCCGCAGATCAACTTCGGCCTCCTCTGCGACCGCGACGGGCGCCCGGTCTCGGTCTCGGTCATATCCGGGAAACATCACCGACAAGGAGACCCTCCTGCCCGAGCTCGACCGCCTGCAGCGCCGCTACGGGCTCTCCCGGGTGGTGATGGTCGGGGACCGCGGCATGATCATCAAGGCCACCATCGCGGCCCTGCGTGAACGCGGCGGCGCCGACTGGATCACCGCCCTCAAGAGCCAGACCATCCGCAAGCTCGCCCGCCAGGGCCATCTCGACCGTTTCCAGGACCCCGAACACGAGCAGACGCTGTTCGAGATCCGCGACCATCCGGACTTCCCCGGCGAGCGCCTCGTCGCCTGCCGCAATCCCCGCCTCGCCGGGCACCGCGCCCGCGTCCGGCAGGAGCTGCTCGAGGCCACCGAAAAGGCGCTTGCGAAGATCGCCGCACGCGTCGAGGGCGGAACCCTCGAGGGCGAGGCCGACATCGGTCTCGCCGTCGGCGAGGTCATCAACACGAAGAAGATGAAGAAGCACTTCGACGTCGACATCGCCGCGACCAGCTTCAGCTTCCGACGCAAGCAGGAGTCCATCGACGCCGAGGCCGCCCTCGACGGAATCTACATCATCCGCACCTCGCTCGGCGACGACGACATGGACGCCGAGGAATGCGTCAGGGGATACAAGGCCCTGACCCGCGTGGAGCGCGCATTCCGATGCCTCAAGCTCAGCGACCTCCAGGTCCGGCCGATATTCCACCGCCTTGCGCACCGGGTCCGCGCCCACTTCTTCATCTGCATGCTCGCCTACCTCGTCGAATGGCACATGCGGAAGGCATGGGCCCCCCTGT
Source organism: uncultured Amylibacter sp. (assembly GCA_963662815.2). GTDB lineage: Bacteria > Pseudomonadota > Alphaproteobacteria > Rhodobacterales > Rhodobacteraceae > JAPPHA01. Next base: position 58,896 of record CAXXWA010000029.1, on the reverse strand, counting down.
GCTATACCGACACCGAACCCGACGAGACCGGGGATCCGGTCCTGCCCGCCCGGCGCTCGGAGCCGGCACTGACCAAGGTTCATACCCACACCCTGCCGGACGGCAGCGGCGCCCACAGCTTCCGGACGCTTCTCGACAGCCTGTCGACCATCGTGCGCTCGACGCACCGGATTCCGGGCGCAGGCGACGGGCCGGAGGCCGAGGTCGAGGTGACGACCCGGCCTGACGACTGCCAGAAGAAGGCGCTCGAAACTGCTGAAGGACATCGCAGCCATGATGACAGCGAAGCCGGTCAGGAATCGCCGTTTGCAGGCAGAGCGGGACAGGCCCGCTTCGGCGTACTCCTATTGACAAAACACAATATTTCTCGTCAACCACTTCAAAGAACTTCAGTCTAAACGAAGCCCCGGGTGCCGAGATCGGAAAGACGGGAAGGGATGCGGCTAAATGCAATCGCGACCGAGAGTCTGACCGGCGTGCGTTCCGCAGAAATTTTCTGCGCGCGTCTTGCAAACGTCTTGCCATCTCGGCTACGGTCCGATTCCCTGGCAAGCGACGTTCAGCCGCCTCGGGCCCCGATCTTCGGGCTGCCCCGGGGCCTGGATTCGCCATCGCAGAGTCCAGGTCTTCGGCACCCGGGCAGAAAACGAGCACGCAGCCCGAGATGGCTTCAGTGTATCGGGACTCCGCGACTTCAAGTGGGGTGGAACGATATGTTCGAGCCCTCCGGGCCGGAATACCTCGCGGCCATTGTCAGGATCCGGCCCTTTGTCCACTTGGGACGGGCCGGCCGTACCTGCGAATGAAACGGCCGGAGACTGCCCCGCAACCCTTCGAGCCGCGATCGTTGGAGATCGGCAAGGGCGTTGTCCGTCGCGACGGCGACAGTCTCACAATCATTTCCGCAGGGCTTTGCGTGGCCGAAGCGCTTAAGGCGGCGGACTCCCTTTCGGGCGAAGGAATAGACGCGAGCGTTGTCGATATGGCCTCGCTAAAACCGATTGACAAGGCTCTGATAATCGAGCGCGCGAAATCTACTGGCGCCATTGTCACGGCAGAAAACCACAACATCATAGGCGGTCTCGGCTCGGCCGTTGCCGAAGTGCTGGCCGAGGCCGGGACCGGCTTGCCTTTCCTGCGCGTGGGCGTCCGCGATCATTTCTGCGAAGGCGGTACGACGCCGTATCTGATGAGCAAGTTCGGGCTAGATGCTCCAGCCATTGTGGAGGCGGCTCGCGATGCCGTGAAACGGAAGGGATGAGCATGGCCTTCAGGTACGAGTACGGCTCCGGCGAAGATGCCTTTGAAACCGTCAACCCTGCCAATCCCCGGGAGAAGATCGGGCGATATGCGTTCTTGAGCCCGGATGATCTGGGCGCAGTGATTGAGCGGGCGAACGCGGCCCAGCGGGAGTGGGCGCGCGTGCCCGGACTGGAACGCTCGCAACGCCTGAACGCCTTCATCGATGCGGTTGAAGAGCGTGCCGACGAACTGGCGACAGCGGGCACCTTGGAACAGGGGAGGCTCTTCCGCGAGTCGAAGGACGAGGCGCTGAAGTCATGTGCCGAGGGGCGGTTTTCGGTCGGGGAAGCGGCCCGCATGGGCGCAATGCCCATTGCATCCGGTCGCGCCGGGTTTTCCAATCAGATCCTGCGGCGCCCGCGCGGCGTGATCTTCTGCATCAGCCCCTGGAACTTCCCTATTTCCACGCCGATGCGCAAAATCTGCCCGGCACTTGCGTTCGGGAACGCAGTGGTGATGAAACCCTCGCAGTTCACGCCGGCAGCCAATTTCATCCTCGCCAAGATATCCAAAGAGTTCTTCCCCGACGACCTCATTCAGGTCGCCATGGTTTCGGGCCGCGCGGCGAGCGAGGCCATTTCAAAGAGCGATGTGCATGGCGTCAGCTTCACGGGGTCGGTGCCGACCGGCAAACTGGTCTATGCCGCAGCCGCGCGGAATCTCATCCCGGCGCAGTTGGAAATGGGCGGAAAGGACGGAGTCATCCTGAACGATGCCGACGACCTCGAAGGCGCAATCGCGCAGATAGTTGGCGCGGCTTTCATGACCTCCGGTCAGCGCTGTACGGCGATCAGCCGCGTCCTCGTTCGAAGAGATCTGGCCGCCGGGACCAAGAGCATCCTGACGAAAGTGGCGAACGAAATGAAGTTGGGGCCCGGGCTTGAAGCCGACAGCGACCTTGGCCCGCTTTGCAACTTTCCGCATTGGAAGGCTGTCTGCGCCACGACCGAACGCGCCATTGACGGGGGCGCCACCCCCTTGGCAGGCGGCACTGCGCCAAATCGCCCTGAAGACGGCTACTACTATTGCCCGACCATCCTTGGCGATGTGCAGCACGATTCCATCGCGGGTCAGGAAGAGATCTTCGGCCCAGTTCTGTCGATTCTCGAGTACGACGCCTTCGATCAGGCGATGAAGATGCTGAACGGCACCGAATTCGGCCTGACTTCAGCGCTTTTCTCAAACCGCAACGACCTCATCCAGCGCTTCCTGGCCGAGAGCCAGAACGGCGTGATCCATGTCAACCACGGCACGGTGCCGGACAACAACATGCCCTTCGGCGGCATCAAGAATTCCGGTGTCGGGGCCTATTCCGTCGGGCCGACGGCCGTGAACTTCTACACCTCCGAGCACTCGGCCTATGTGGCGTGGTAGCCGTTGACGTTTCGGCACGGCATAACCGTTGCGAACATCGCCGCATTTCCGATCAGGGCTGAGGGCGGCGTATCGCCGAAGATGGCGCTCGGCTCAATGAACACGCGACCCGCCCTGCTGATCCGGATTGAGGACACCGACGGCTGCCGTGGCTGGGGCGAGGTCTGGGCCAATTTCCCGCCGCGCGCCAATCTTCACAAGGCGCACATAGTCGAGGACGTCTTGGCGCCGCGCTTGCGAAAAGTTCGGTTTGTCGAACCTCGAGAGATTGGCGCATTCCTTCGCAAGCAGTTCTCGACCTACTTCCTTCACGGTAGGTCAGCCTGAAGTATTCGAACACGTGCTTGCAGGCGTCGACTCCGCCCTTTGGGATCTCGCGCTGCGGAAGGCGGATCGATCCTTTGCTGAATTCATGAGGCTTGCCGAGTCGTCCGCCCAGTCCTACGCGACCTCGATAAACGCGTGCGACTTGGAGCGCCTGATTCCGCATCACGCGTCTCTCGGACAAACCTTTTTCAAGCTGAAGATCGGATTTGCCGAACATGGCGATCGCGAACTTTCTCGTGGAACGGGCCGCAAAACTGTGTCCGATCGGATCGCGCGTCATGGTCGACAGCAACCAGTCGTGGACACTTGCGACAGCGAAGGAGTCGCTTGGAAAACTGGAGGACCTCTCACCCTTTTTCGCGGAAGAATCGCTTCCCGCAAACGCGCCGCTGGCCGATTGGGAGGACCTTGCCTCGTCCACGAGCATTCCGCTTGCCGGCGGCGAGAACATCTATAGAATTGAGAATTTCTGCTCGATGGCGAACGCCGGGCTTCGATTCCTGCAGCCGGATGTCGCAAAGTGGGGCGGCGTCACGGGCGCTTTGGATCTATTGCGCGCGATGCCTCGGGGCGCGTACCTCTGGCCGCATTTCATGGGCACCGCCGTCGGCCAAATCGCGGCTCTTTCGATCGCGGCTGTCTCTGGCGAGACCTCGTCCTGCGAAGTGGATGTCAACGCAAACGCCTTGAGAACCGAACTCTGCGGCGACGTCATAGCCGTCAACAACGGCCGAATAAATCTTCCATCCGCGCCGGGCCTGGCGATACCTCCAGTGCCAGACATGCTTGCGGCGTTCCTTGACAATCGCGACTCGGGACCAAGGGCCGAAGCTTCCCGGAACAGGTTGTCGTGAAACGATGGGAATGGGGCAACCGTTCAGTGGCTGCGCGATGCGAGACGAACACGAGCGATGTGCCCGGGGGCAGTTTCGCGACGCCACCCGTTGGGCCGAAAGATGTCGCCGACATGGTCTGTTTTCCTTGTACGACTTCCGGCGGAGTCATTTCCGGTCAACCATGGAGTGTGCATGGAGACGTCGAAGCGCTTTGGCCTGGAAACTTGGGCGAAGACAGCAGGCCTGCGCCACGTCATGCAAAACGACATCAACCTGTGTTGCTTGCACGGCGTGCGTGCTTGTACATTCCGACGCGACCCCTCCACTTGGGACATGACAATCCGGATCTCGAAAGGCCAAGGCTTCGAATCGCGGGATTCCAGACCCTTGGCACAGCAGGAATATCGACATGAGCAGAAAACCACTATCAGGCAAGGCGGCGGTGGTCACGGGCGCGGGACGTGGCATTGGGCGAGCCATTGCCCTTGCATTTTCGGGAGCCGGGGCCAATCTGGCGATTTGCTCCCGCTCCGTCGACGAACTCGAGGATGTCAAGAAGTCAAGCGAGGCACATGGCGTGAAATGCTTCGCGGGCGTCGCAGACCTGACGGATCCGGAAGCGACCGAGGCCTTTTGCAAGGCAGCAATTTGCGAGTTTGGCCAGATCGACGTTCTCGTGAACAACGCCGGCGTCGAGATGGAACCCGGCCAGGTAAAGGACTCAGACCCTGAACGGTGGTGGAGGACAGTCGAAGTCAACATTCGGGGCCCCTACCTTGTCACCCGATTCATTCTCGGGGGGTTGGCGGACGGCGCAAAGATCATCAACATCTCGTCTGGCCTGGGATTGCGCGCGGTTGATAGGAACAGTTCCTACACGGTCTCCAAGGCTGGTCTCCACATTTTCACCCAGGTACTGGCAAACGAACTTTGGCCAAGGAAAATCGACGTCAACAATCTGATTCCGGGACCTGTCGCGACGGAAATGTTCAACCGAGGCGCGCGAAGCGTTCGATACACTCCGGAGGAGTTTCTCGAACGCTTCGCGAAGGAATCGCCGCCGGGACTCCCGCCGCAAGAACGACTCAAGCATCCGGATGAAGTCGCCGAACTCGCGCTTTACATGGCGACACGTCCGATAGGCGGTCCAACCGGACAGACATTTTCTCTCGGGCGCCGACCATTCTAAACCCAAGGCAAGCGTCTCGGCGAAGGCGTGATGGCCTTGCCTGCCAGCATTTACTGTTGTCCTTTCGCGTTGAAATCTCCTCTGGACACATGATCGGACATCTGTTGATCCGGTCGCATGATGCTATTCGGAGTTCCCGGTTTCGCCGTAACGCCGACTCTGTCTACGGAGGGCTGGAAACGCCTGCACGCGACGAGGCGGCCGAGGACAGGACCGCGGAACCGGAAGGTGAACTCGGGGAATTTGAAGCCCGCGCCGAGGAGCGGAGGCAGGAGCTGGTCGGGACGCGAAACGAGCTGAGCACCCGGACGCCCGAGCTGCGCCGTCAGGAACAGGTGCCTAGCCGCGAACCGCAGTCGGCCGGTGATCGAGCCAGAGACAGGGACTTGCGACCCCGGCTTGCCGAATCCCTGACCGTATTCCTGGAACGGCCGCGCTCTCCCGCCGAATCGCTAGACGTCTCCAACCGGCGGCGAATTTTCCGGCTGTATGCAAGGGAAGTGCAGGTCAGCAAGGGCAGGATCATCATTCACCATTCCATCCCGATCCCGAACTTGCCTGAAGGCGGTTCAGGCCCATCAAAATCGAATGCCGACGCCCCTGAAAGCATAGGACATCGTTAGTGTTGAGGGGATCGCCTCCCCCATTCTGGCAATCGTGTTCCTGCATGCCTTGGTCGACCTTTGGCTCCGCAAGGATGGCGCCCGAACCGTCCCGGACGGCGAAGCGATCATCGTCCGCCATGAGACGACTTCGTGGTAGGGTTCCTGTGCAAGCGGGTTGCAGAGCGGCGCCATCGCGACGTTCGGGAGAGACCGGTCAGTTTCGGGTCAGGCCTCCACCCGGACAAGACCCGCCTCGTGGGGCTCAGACCGATCGCGATCATCAACCGACGACGACGCTGGGCGGCAAGCCGGAGCCCTCGACTTTCCCGGGTTCGCGCACTGCTGCACGATGACCCGGAAAAGCCGGTTCCGTCTCGGTCGAAAGCCGGTTGCGAAACGGATGAATCGATCCCTGGCGCGCAACGACGGGATTCTTCGCAGGCATCCGGGAAGTCGGAGAGTTGCTCGGCTGACCTGCGATGGCTGGCTCGACTGCTTTGACTTTCCGGGGTCGAGCCGGTTCATCCGCGTGTTTCGCCGCAGGCTACAACGCCCGCGGATGCGGGCGATGCACCGGTGGACCCAGCGAGCCCGCCGTGGCTGGAAGCGAATGTAGCGCATGACCGGGATACTCCGGCCGCGCTTCCGCATCCGCCATCCGTGGACTGATCGGCGGCTCCGCGATTACATAATTGCTGGTGAATTAATTAAATTGCGCAGTCAACTTGAAAGGAGAGTGCGCACTGCATACAGTGCGGCGAAAGGTGCTGGAGGCGATTGGTCATGAGGGCCCGAAGAAGATCCGACAATGTGAATTCGAGGAATGCATGAATTGGAATGCTCAACGGGGAACCAACCAAGTTGCCGTAAGGAGCTACAATGAGCGCCTCTTGTTGCAACTCGTGCGCCGCCATGGGGAGATGACCAAGGCAGAAGCGACACGCGCAAGCGGGCTTTCTGCAAACGCAATTTCTGTCATTTTCAGAGCTCTCGAAGAGAGCGGACTGCTGATTCGCGGCGACCGAATTCTCGGCCGCATTGGGCAACCGTCGACGCCGATGCGCATAAACCCGGATGCCCACCGATATGTCTCGCTAAAGATAGGCCGCCGCAGTGCCGAAATTGCGGTGGTCAATTTTATCGGTGAAATTTTGGCTCATAGAAGGGAGGCTTACGGGTATCCAACCCCTGCAAACGTGATGGATTTCGTGGGGCGGATGCTGACGCCAGTTCTTCGGTCAGCCAGAACGCCGCGCAGAAAGGTCACTGCAATGGCGGTCGCCATGCCATATGAGCTCTGGAACTGGCCTGACGAGTTCGGTGCCCCTCAGGAAGAACTACAGGCTTGGCGCGACTTCGATATCGCGAAAAACCTTAACGAGGAAGTTCCTTGGGCCGTCGTGGTTGAGAACGACGGAACCGCGGCGTGCAGGGCAGAGCAGATATTTGGTAAACACTCCGGGAAACAGGACTGGATCTACTTCTTCGTGGGCACCTTCATTGGCGGCGGAGTCGTGCTCAATGGAAGTGTGTTTCCGGGCAGACGGGGAAACGCCGGTGGTTTTGGTACAATGCGCGTGCCGGACATCGCTGGCGGTGATCGGCTCATGGATCATGCGTCCTTGATTGTTCTGGAGCGTAGTCTGGCATCAGCCGGAATTGACCCGGTGACAATCTACGAGGAAGAAACCGACTGGACCGAATTCGAAGAGCATTTGGGATCATGGTTCCAGAGGGCTAGCAAGAGTTTGTGCTACGCCGTCGTTTCTTCCCTGTCGATCATGGATTTCGATTCCGTCGTCATTGACGGTGCGACGCCGCCCATGATCAAGGACCGGCTCGTCAAGGATGTCATTGACCAACTGAAAGCGACAGATTTGCACGGTGTCCTATTTCCCAAGATAGAAGCTGGGCAGATCGGACGGGATGCTCGATTGATTGGGGCCGCCGGAACTCTGATCAATCAAGACTACCTTCTAGATCAGAATACGTTGATGCGCGCCTGAGCTCGGCTTTGTAGTGCGCCGCGCAGATGTACGGGCGGCGCGCGGCAAATGCGGCAAGGTCGCTGTGATCGCGTCATGCACAAGCCGATCGTCACCGCGAACGTCCTGCTTCGCGGCCGGACGGCTCCCGTTTGCCCGAAGAGTGTGCGAATGTGGACAAGATAGTGGACAGAATGCGGAAAACCCAGGTCCGGATCCCCGGAAACCGCCGAAAGGACCGAATCCGGCCTTGACCCGGTTGTCGAACAGCCGCCTCCAATTCTTGCCGTCCAAGGATCTCAACAGTTCTCGTCCCGCCTCCCGGGGCCTGCTGCACCTGTCGGATCGGCAAATGACCGGCGCCAGGCTCGCGCGAGCCGGCAAAGTGCGGATCGGCCACCGGCAACGAGTGTCCGGAACCAGGCGATGCTCCGGGTCTAACGGCTTCTCCCCGACAATATGGCAAACCGAAATCCGCTTTCTGCAGAGTGCCCCTCAGGAGGCCGCGCCTTCGTTCAACCCGCTAGATGCTGGCGTTTCAGCCACGACAAGCTAGAAGTTTTGTCAGCGAAGTGTGGGCCTGGCGAAACTGGTCTTGTCTGCGTGAATTCACTTCGCGAACCGGATCGGATGGGTGCAACGCGAGGAACCGCAACCCCTCCGGTGCAAAATCCCGGTCCGTCGCTGTTCCTTGATCGCCCCTCATCGTGGGCCTTCTGCGGGGTGAACGCTGCGTGCTCATCCCCAGGAAACGCAATTCAGCATGCGGACCGTTTGGCAACTTGGATGCTGCTGTTCGAGTTCTTTGTGTACGTTGTCCGTCAGCGCCCGAAGTGCGCATTTTCCTGCATTTCGCGGATGTTTCCGCTTGAATAAGCCGGCATCATTGGCACTAGTTTCCAGGACGCTCCCGGGTGCAATGCACGTCGCAAGGAACCTGTTCCTTGGACCACGACACATCGCTCTTGTTCCCGTCGCGCGGCGCGCTGGCGCTCGCGGGCCGGCGACGTTGTCCGATGCCACCATGGGGCTGCAGGCGGTGCAGACGGCCATGAACGCCATCGGTCTCGTCATAATGTCCCGCCATGAATGAAGCTCGATATCCGCAGGAGTTCGCCAGCGCCGACGACGTCCGATGACCTCTACGCGGCGATGGACCTGACGAGCGGCAGGAGGGCATTCCTTGGATCCCGGAGCCTGTCCTCGCCTGGTACACTGTCCCCGCTCGGCTATCGGGGTCGGCATTCGGCCTCCTCTGCGACCGCGACGTCTTCTTCCGGCGGGATTGAGTCCGCCTGCAGCGCCCATGGTCGGGGACCGCGGCATGGTCAAGAACCTGCTGCGCGGCGGCGCCGACTATCACCGCCCTCAAGAGCGACGCAAGGCGCCAATTCGACCGTTTCCAGGACCCCGAACACGAGCAGACGCTGTCAGATCGACAGGGGCTTTGCGCAATCACGCGGGGCGGGAGGCCACTTGCGAAGATCCCGCAGGTCGAGGGCGGAACCGAGGGCTCGCTCGGTCGGCGAATTCACTTCGCGTCGAAGCCCACCAGCTGCGACGCAAGCAGGAGTGCGGAGGCCGCCCTCGACGGAATCGCTTGTTGCGTCAATCTAATCCTAAGCTCAAGGTCCGGCCGAATACGCCTTGCGCACCGGGTCGACTTCTTCATCTGCATGCTCGTAGTCTATGTCCTGCCAAGGCAAGGAAAAATTGTTCGACAGCTGCAGCGACACTGTCTGCTCACTGACGTTGAACGCAGCTGCGGCATCTTCGACCCTGCTTTCCGAAAAATCCCCATTCATGAGAGATGGCCAGACTCTCAATCGGGCAAAGGAACTCGGCCGCGAAGGCGCGCTGATACCTTTGCCTGGCAGTCTTTGCATCCGTTGAAGCAAGCCAGGAGTTGCCATCCCGCACGATGGAATCCGCATACCCTCCAATCAGGCGAGCCCATTCGAACCTTCGAGCTACGGGACGACGCCTGTGTGGCACGAATCGGAAGCGACTGGCGTCGATGCGGCCAGCAATGGCGGCTGGCCGGCGGCTGCAGTCCGGTTGCTCTTCCAGCGACTGCATGTTGACGCCGAGCAGTTCGGCAAGGACGCGATTCGTCACTTCGGCCTCACCTGCATGGATCTGCCGACGCATGGCTGCGGCATCCGCTTTCGCCTGCTGCCATGGTTGCGCTGGTGTGCTTGGTGCAGGCAAATCAGGCAGTTCGGGCCGCGCCTCGATCCCCTGGGCCGCAAAGAGCTCCCGAATTGAATGCGCACAGTCGCTGCCTTGAAATGTGCGGACGGCGGCAAGTTCGGCGAGCACATCTTTGCCCTTGTCATCCTCAATGGCTATCAGGGCCGCAAGGAGGCCTTCAGGGCAGTTCTCCGGATCGTAGCCGAATTGTGCCTCGATCCTCCGGTTGCGAGATTCCAGTGGATCATTCAAGTCGTCATGGATCAGTGACCAAAGCTGCGCCAGGTCCGAATCAGTGCGCCCCTATGAGGCAAGCCTGTCCAAGACCTGCTCGACGAAGTGGCGGCATTCAGATTCGAAGGATGGCATCGCAACTGACGCAATTGCATCAAGCCCGTTCAGGTAACGGACGGAGTGGTCGGCATCCGGCGGGAATGCCTGTGCCCAGATATTCATGACCTTCCGATCGGACGAGAACAAAACGAGCGGCCAGACATAACCATGGTTGGCAGCTGCCATCTCGTGACTCAGGCGCCAGTCCTGCGGCGGCCATGCTCCAAAGCGAGTTGGCAAAACTTCGTAAAGGAGGGGCCACTACGATGATGCCATCCACATGGCCAATGGATAGACCGAAACAAGAACCTCGCTGTTGAGGCCTTCTGTCCAAATGTCGACGTTTTCCGTCAAGCAGATGTCATCGAGCATGATCCGGAGATTGGCAGTAGTTTCATCGTGAATTGGATCGGCATCGCCCGCCCCACGCCAGTCGATATCGAAACGGAGCTCTTTCACTTCTTGCTTTCTATTGCTTCCCAAAACTTTATGACGTCGTCGCCAAAAGCGTCGCCAATGGCCAACGGATAGCCATGATAGCTGCTTTCGCGGTCAAGCCGGGCTTCCAGAACCTCGCCATTGTCGCTTATCGCACAGACTTGCTTGGACCACTTTCCTGCAAACTTTTCGCTGACTGCTCCTCGCTCCAGCCCCTTGCGAAGCAGTTCCACAGCGTCTACTGCCAAATATGCCAGCGAGGTTGCACAACGTCTTCCCGGGACGTGTTCTTGTCGGCGGCGTCAGGCTAAGTTCGCCGGACTTTCTCTTGTGCAAGGGATTCCCGGAATAGACTTCCTCGTCAGCCAGCTCTTCAAGCACTGACTTGGAAACGGTTCCAGCGGACGCAATACGCCTTTTGGGTTGTACCTGTTGTATCTGCTCAATTTTGCCAACGGAAGTTTGTTGCCGACGAAAGGGAAGGCACCATGCGTGCGCACTGATGTCAAGAGAGGCAGATCCCGGGAAAAGGGAACCATGTGCCCGTTCACCCATGGCGCGCCACGCCTGACGACCCGGAATCCGGTTCGGTCGCCGTCAGCGCCCAGCCGCGTCCTGACACGCCGAGGTTCCGGATGGTCTGCGCGTTTCATGCAAATGCGGGAGTTGCACAGTTCCCGCCTTTGGAATTTCACGTAAAGGTTGGGCAGAGACACTACGCCGTGATCGGCCTCGAAACGGCTCCGGGCGACATGTCCGCCGAAAACGTCCTGCTGAATGCGACGGTGTTGCGCGGATGGATGTTTGTTCAACGGAAGGCGGCGGGGATCGCCAGCGATCCGGCGCAGCCGTCACTCTGACGGCAGAATTCCGGAAAGACACCATGGAGGGCGTCATGGACTGAATTCGGGCTGCTGCAGGCGGTGAATTTCGACGGATCCTGAAGCTGTAACGCGGCTCGCCGCACGAGATCGAGGACAATCCGATCGCTCTCGCCGGACCTCCGAACCGCTGGGCGGGGGCCCGGCGCCGCGGCTCGCCGCGACGTGCCGTCGAACGCAATCCGAAATCTTCCCGGCGCATTCGCGGCGGTTTCGGCCTTGGAAGTGTCTGGTTGAGGGCCGGTCGGCAGCCCGGGTGCGCAGGTTGTCCCGAAACTCCGTGTGCAAGGAGATCCGTGGCGGAGCAAAGGAACATCGCTACGACTTCGTCGAAGCGCAGCCCTATCCGAAACCGTATGGCTATGTCGGAGAGTTTGAGAGGGTTCTGACGGCCGACAGGAACCGCAGGAAGCGCGACCGGCGATGCCCAAGGCTATCTGAGTGAAGCTGTGCGGTCAGGGGGCCCTTGGCGCGGGCGGTGACGTGGTTCGGCGTCCTGCGCGGCGGTGGGAGGCGCAGCAGGGTGCAAACCAACCATGCATCGTCGGCCGCCGGACGAATTGCGCAGGCGGTTCCGACTTTCCTGGCGGCCCCTGCCGAGAGTGCCGGTTTTCCGGACATGGACACCCGCGCCGCTTCATGCGCGGTTTCCGTAGTGCAGGATTCGCCCGATCAGGTTCATCAGCAGCTGTGCCGCAAGTATCGCCGTGGTTCCGCCCTGATCGTAGTCCGGCGCGACCTCGACAAGATCCACGCCCCTGATCGAACCCCGCCGGGCGAGACCGTCGAGCAGTTCGAGGATCTCATAGTACAGGAATCCCCCGTGGCTCGGCGTACCGGTGCCCGGCGCGATGGAGGGATCGAACGCGTCAATGTCGATGCTTACATAGTAGTTCCGGTTCGCCGGAATCCTGTCGAGAACCGCATCAACGCCCATGCCGCGAAACTGCCTGACCGACAGGATGTCTGATCCCATGCGCCTGGCGTCTTCGTACCCCTCCTTCGCGGTGGACGACACATTCCGTATTCCGATCTGGGTCAAGCCGGTGATGTATTCCTTCTCGGCGGCGCGGCGCATCGGATTTCCGTGTCCGTACCTGACCCCGTGCCGCTCGTCGACGAAGTCGAGATGCGCGTCGATCTGAACGAGATGCATCGGCTCCCGGTCGGAAAAAGCGTTCACGCAGGGGATGTTCACGGAATGGTCGCCGCCAATGACCACCGGAAGCGAACCCCGCGAGAGCAGTTTCCGGACAGCGAATTCGATGTTCGCATGGCTGGTCAGGGTATCGGTATGCACGATGTCCGCATCGCCGACGTCGACTATCCGCGCTTCCTCGGGTCGAAGATATACTGTGTCATCCTCGTGGTCGTATGCGCCGGCGTGTCCGAACGAAAACAGGGTTGACGCCTCGCGCACCGCTCTGGGGCCGAATCGCGCGCCCGAACGCCACTGGCTGCCGAAGTCGAACGGCGCGCCCAGTATCGCGACATCGGCATCCAAGCTGTCCCAGTCGCCAGTGTGCGGGTATTTTCCGAACGTGCAAATCCCGACAAACGGCAGGTCAAGCCGTCCGGTTTCATATCCGTGCCCACTCATTTCGATTCGCCGCTTCAAGTTGTTCTTTGTTGATCGGCTACCCTGATGGACTGCCATTTCTTTTGGTCAATCGAAAGTCATCAATGATCAATTGGCGATTTCGCGATGATTTCCGTCTTCTCCGGTTCCGGCCCGCCACGGGGATCGGGACAGGAACGGGTTTCCGGAACTGGGTTGGCATCATGTGGGCGTTTCGGAATTCCGGGGACAAGCATGTCAATGGCGCTGCCGGCGCCGATTCCACCGTTGATCGGCTGCGGTCCCGGCAGTGATCCGATCCGGGTTGATTCGGGGAAACGATGAGCCGCGGCCTGTATTGCCGATGATCAGGAGGAGGTCTCGAAGAGGCCGAGAATCAGCCAGTCCGCGACCATGGCAGGCCTTGCGCAATTCTCGATTTCTATCGTGAGCGCAATTTTCCGGAGCAGTCCGTTGGACTTGTGCCGGCGAACCGAAGCCAGGCGGAATCTCCCGCGGATGCGATCGCCTGATCTCACCGGAGTCATGAAACGAACCCGGTCCAGCCCGTAGTTCAAGCCGGCAGTCTGTCCGGGCATCGCGTCGATCGCTTCGCGGCTCAGCCGGCTTGCAAGGGACAGTGTCAGGAAGCCATGAGCGATTGTGCCGCCGAATGGCGATTCCAGGGCTGCTCGCGCCGGGTCGGTATGGATGAATTGCCGGTCATGGGTGACGTCGGCGAAGCGGTCGATCATCGCCTGACTCACGATGACCCAACCGGATGCGCCGACCTCCCTTCCGACCAGCTCGCGCTGCGAACGGAGCGCGGCGTCCAGGCCTGCGGTCAACCTCGCTGATCCTTGCGGAACGGGCTTGCCGTTGCCGGTTTCGGTTCCGGCCGACAGGTGACGCCCAATGCCGCGCCGGGAGATGGTCAATGCGTCCCGCGAGGAGGCTCAGCCAAGGCGAACAGCGTCTCCGCTCGTGCGCTCCTCGGTCGAATAACCGGCATACTCGAGCGCCAGATCTGCGCCGATCGCGAGTGCGAACATGGCGACAAACGCGATTATCATTGTCTTCATTGCGATTCTCTTTCCTCCGTTCGGAGCTACTCCGCAGGCGCGGATTTCGCTTCCGCGTCAGCCTTCCTGTCGAGTTCCTCGACCCAAATGCCGTGATGCTCCTTGGCCCACTGCCGGTCGACTTCGCCGGTCGACATGGCGTCGAATGCTCCCTGCATTCCAACTGACCCGATGTAGATATGCGCTAGGATGACCGCCATGAAAACGAAGGCGACGATTGCGTGCCAGAGGTGCGCGTACTGCATTTCCTCGTGGGGCGCGAGCTCCTCGGGAAGTTCTCCCAGTCCGATCAGCTGCGGAATGCCTGTGTCGTTCAAGATCACGAACGTCTTTGCGAACATCGGCAGCTCGAACGGAAACAGGAGCGACAGGCCGGACGCCGAAATGGAGCAGCCGAGAATGATCACCGCCCAGAAGACGATCTTCTGCCCCGCGTTGAATTTCCGCGCCGGCGGGTGAACGCCGGGGCTGAACAGTCCGCCGCCCTTAAGGATCCACTTGATGTCGTGCCGGTTCGGAAAGTTCTCCAGTATCCATAGCACGAAAACGAGCGCGAGGCCGATCATGAACGGCCATGCGAGGTTGTTGTGAATCCACTTGCAGGCGAGCGCCACGGGCGCGAAGGCGTCCTTCCCGATGACGGGGATGATGGCCACCCTCCCGAAGAGCGTGATGAGTCCGGACAACCCGAGCAGGATGAACGAACCTGCAAGGAGCCAGTGTCCGAATCTCTCCACGGCCTTGAACCGGATGAGCTTGATGCCGGAAAGCCCGCCGTCGACCATGATCTTTCCGCGAAGGAGGTAGAACATACCGAGGGCGATCAGCACGATGATGAGGAGGTTGCCGCCGTACTCCTGCAGCGCGCCGCTTCGGAGTTGCAGCCACCGCATGCCGCCGTCCTGAATCACGACCGCGGTCGCAGGACCCTTCGCCGATACGGTCACGTTCGCTTCGCCGTAACGCAGGGCTCGAAATACCTCGGCATCGGACGTTCCGCCAAGCGTGCCGAGCTGGTTCGAGAGTGCCGCTGCGGAATCCGGGTCGCCGAGTGCGTTCTTCCGGAAGGCATCGTCGATCTTCTCTCCGCGCTGGCGCGCGAGAATGTCTTCGAGCGTCTGGGCGCCGCCCGTATTCGCGCGTTCGCCGGCCACCATTCCCTGGGCGTCCGCAAGATTCGGGACGGACAGCAGGACGCAGGTGGATGCAACGGCAGCGCTTGCGAGGATTCGCCTGATCATGACTTCAACTCCAATTCAAGAAAACACAGGCGGGACAACCGAACCGGTCGCCCCGCCTCATATTGCCGCAAAAATGCGATTCCGTGAAGTGGGCTTCGCCGGGGCCCTAGGGACCCCGGCAATTTGCGTCAGCCGCCCTTCTGTCCGTAGGCTGTACCCCAGCCCCAGGCACCGGACCCGAAGCCGCGAGCCACTACGCGTTCGCGGTAGATGTCGGAAACCACGTCGCCGTCGCCCGCAAGCAACGCCTTGGTCGCACACATCTCGGCGCAAAGCGGCAGCTTGCCTTCCGCTATGCGGTTGCGCCCGTACTTGGAGAACTCCGTCAGGGAGTGGGTCTCCTCGGGACCGCCCGCGCAGAACGTGCACTTGTCCATCTTGCCGCGGCTGCCGAAGTTGCCCGCTTGCGGGAACTGCGGCGCACCGAACGGACATGCGTAGAAGCAGTATCCGCAGCCGATGCACAGGTCCTTGGAGTGCAGCACGATGCCGTCGTCCGTCTGGTAGAAGCAGTCGACCGGACAGACGGCCATGCACGGCGCATCCGAACAGTGCATGCATGCAACTGAAATCGACCTTTCGCCGGGTGATCCGTCACCGATTGTGACGACCCTGCGGCGGTTGATTCCCCATGGGACCTCGTGCTCGTTCTTGCACGCGGTCACGCAGGCGTTGCACTCAATGCAGCGCTCGGCATCGCAGAGAAATTTAGCTCTTGCCATTCCTCAGGCCTCCTTATGCGTTGTAGATCTTGCAGAGAGTGGTCTTGGTCTCCTGCATCTGGGTTACCGAGTCGTACCCGTAGGTCTGTGCGGTGTTGGATGCTTCGCCGAGCACGTAGGGGTCCGCACCGTCAGGATACTTGTGCCTGAGGTCCACGCCCTCCAGATGCCCGCCGAAGTGGAACGGCATGAACGCCACTCCGGCTCCGACGCGCTCCGTGATCATGGCCATGACCTTGACCCGGGCGCCTTCGGGACCCTCCACCCAGACCTGCGATCCGTCGCGTACGCCGAGGTCATTCGCATCGCGCGGATTGATCTCGACGAACATGTCCTGCTGAAGTTCAGCAAGCCACGGATTCGACCTGGTTTCGTCGCCGCCGCCCTCGTATTCCACGAGCCGCCCCGAAGTCAGGATCAAGGGATAGTCCTTGGAGAAGTCCTGCTTCTGGATCGAGGCGTACAGCGTCGGAAGGCGATAGTCCCTCCGGTCCTCGTAGGTCGGATAGTCCGCAACGAGACTCCGGTCCGGAGCGTAGAGGGGCTCGCGGTGGAGCGGTATCGGATCCGGGAAGTTCCAGACCACGGCCCGTGCCTTCGCGTTGCCGAACGGCGCGCATTCGTGCCGGATCGCAACCCGCTGGATGCCGCCCGAGAGGTCGGTCTTCCAGTTGGTCTTCGGACCGGCTACCGCGTCGATCGCGGCGCGCTCCCCGTCCGTCAGGTCTCCGTCCCAGCCGAGATCCATCAGCATCTGCATCGTGAATTCAGGATATCCGTCCTGAATCTCGGATCCGGCTGAATAGACCCCTTCCGCGAGAAGGTTGTCACCGTCCCTCTCGACGCCGAAGCGGGCCCGGAAGGTGAGGCCACCCTCGGAAACCGGCTTTGACATGTCATAGAGGTTCGGAGTTCCCGGGTGCCCCATCTCGGCTGTTCCCCAGCACGGCCAGGGCATACCGTAGTAGTCCCCGTCCGCCGGACCGCCGACTGCCTGCAGCGTGGTTCGGTCGAAGGTGTGCTGGTTCGCCATGTGAAGCTTGATCCGTTCCGGGCTCTGGCCGGTGTAACCGACCGTCCACATGCCGCGGTTGAACTCCCGGGTGATGTCCTCGACATTCGGCGTGTCCTCAGCGTCCATGCCGATGTTGCGGAAAAACCGGTCAGCCCAGCCGAACTTCTTGGCGAACTTGGCCATGATGACATGGTCGGGAAGGCTTTCGAAGACCGGATCGACCACCTTTTCGCGCCACTGGAGCGACCTGTTCGACGCGGTAACGGAACCGCGGGTCTCGAACTGGGTTGCTGCCGGCAGCAGGTAGACACCGTCCTGCTTGTCGCTGAGGACCGCGGAAAACGTCGGATACGGGTCGACGACGACCAGCATGTCGAGCATTTCCATTGCCGTCTTCATTTCCTTCAGCCGGGTCTGCGAGTTCGGGGCGTGGCCCCAGAACACCATGGCGCGAACGGCGTTGGGCTGATCGGTATTGGCCGGATCCTCCAGTACGCCGTCGATCCAGCGGCTGACGGGAATCCCCTTGAGGTTCATCAGCGCCTTTTCCTTGCCGTCGGCTCCGGTGGTGGTGTCGAACTGGCCCTTCAGCCAGTCGAGATCCTCCTCCCAGACGCGCGCCCAGTGGGCCCACGAACCTGCCGAAAGGCCATAGTAGCCAGGCAGCGTGTGGCTGAGGACGCCAAGGTCCGTCGCACCCTGCACGTTGTCGTGGCCGCGGAAGATGTTGGTTCCGCCACCCGTGGTTCCCATGTTGCCAAGCGCGAGCTGAAGCACGCAGTAGGCGCGGGTGTTGTTGTTGCCGTTCGTGTGCTGGGTCCCGCCCATGCACCAGATCACGGTGCCCGGACGGTTGTTGGCCATGGTCCGCGCAACGCGGCGAAGCTGGCTTCCCGGAACGCCGGTGACCCTCTCGGTCTCCTCCGGCGTCCACTTGGCGACCTCGGTGCGAATCTCGTCCATGCCCCAAACGCGGGTCCGGATGAACTCCTTGTCCTCCCAGCCGTTGTCGAAGATGTGCCAGAGAATGCCCCAGATGAGCGCGACATCCGAACCCGGCCGGAAGCGGACGTATTCGTCGGCATGCGCCGCGGTCCGCGTGAAACGCGGGTCGCAGACGATCAGCGGCGCATTGTTCTGCTCCTTGGCACGCAACATGTGCAGGAGCGAGACCGGGTGCGCCTCGGCGGGGTTGCCGCCGATGAGGAAGATCGCCCTTGAGTTGTGGATGTCGTTGTAGGAGTTGGTCATGGCGCCGTAGCCCCATGTGTTTGCAACCCCTGCGACCGTGGTCGAGTGGCAGATGCGGGCCTGGTGATCCACGTTGTTCGTTCCCCAGTAACCGGCGAACTTGCGGAACAGGTAAGCCTGCTCGTTGTTGTGCTTGGCCGACCCGAGCCAGTAGACGGAATCCGGTCCGCTCTCCTCGCGGATCTTCATCATGCCGTCGCCGATCTCGTTGATCGCATCGTCCCAGGACATGCGCTTCCACTGTCCCCCGACAAGCTTCATCGGGTACTTGAGGCGGCGCTCGCCATGTGCGTGTTCACGAACCGAAGCGCCCTTGGAGCAGTGCGCGCCGAGGTTGAACGGGCTGTCCCAGCCCGGCTCCTGTCCGATCCAGACACCGTTGTCGACTTCGGCGATGACCGAGCAGCCGACTGAACAGTGCGTGCACACCGACTTGACGGTCGTTACTGCGCCGCTGACGGCAGCATCCGATGCCGCCTGCGCGACTGTGCCGCCGGTCACTCCGACCGCGGCAAGGCCGCCGATGGCGAGCCCGGAGCCGCGCAGGAATGTGCGGCGGTCAACCGTCGTCTCCGAGATGCTGGAAAGGAGGCCCGTCCGTTGGGGGCGTCTCGCTACCCCGTTGGTCTTTTTCCTTAACATTTAGATCTCCTGAGCTTCGACCGGCACCATGCCGGTCTTGCTAGTGGGTTTTGCCTTCCTGCCAGTCGGGCGTCTCGCTACCAGTCGGCCGGAAGACGGTTGAAGGCGTCCGTCAGAAACGGGCGCTTTCCAGATAGGCACGAACATGTGCCGTGTCGCGCAGGCCGTCGCCTGCACTGTCGGGGACTTCCGCCACGGCTTCCTGACCGGTCACCGCGACTGCAACAGCAGCGGGTGCGGACAAGGACGCCATTTTCAGGAAATCCCGGCGACTGGATTCAGTCGCCTGTTTTTCTTGACTCATGGCCATCTCCTATTGTTGTGGCCGACGCGACCGCCGGCCGGTTGGTGCGGGATCATCCCGCGGTCATCCGGAACGCCTGGCGTTCGATTTCGACGAACAGGCGGCCGATTGTGCCTACCGGTGCGTAGAATACCGAATTCTTGGCGCGTTCCAAATCCGAAAAGAAATGTTCTGCCCAGGGGCTGATGTGGCGGTTGAAGAACTCGCCCTGACGGTCGAGGGTCGCGGCCGTGCCGAAGCGGCCGGTAATGAGCCCCGCCATCATTTCGCATAGGCTGGCGATCATGTCCTCGGGTTCGAAAACGTTCTCGGCGCGGGCGATGCGAAGTCCCGCCAGCTCCTTGCGCAGCGTCGCCAGCGGCTTCTCGTTCAGGAAGCCGGTCATGTAGTAGCTCGCGTAAGGCAGCAGCTCGCCGCGTCCGAGACCAATGAAGAGGGCGTTGTACTCGAGTTCAACCGAAGCGGGATTCGCCGAGCGCGCGATTCGCGCGAGGACATTGATCGCGGCGCCGAGTTCCGTGTCATCCCCCTTGAGCGCGCCGGTTTTTTCGAGAAGGCCGCTGTCAGGGGGGCGGGCGAGCAGGGCGCCGAGGAAGTCGTAGAGCTCGGCGCGCATTCGGTCCTCGGCGGCGATCTCGACTGCGACCGCCGCCGTTGCCGCCTCGGCCGCCGCTGTCGTCGTCACGCCTTTACCTTCCATGGTTGCAACGCTTCCCACAGTCATGCCGTGAACCTGAACCGCATGCGCCGCACAGGCATCGCCCCGACCTGTTCCGCTGCGACCTCTACCGGAGGCTGCGCGGGGTCGGCCTCGGGCGAACCGGACGCACTTTCGGCGATGGCGACCGTCCCGTCCTCAACTTCGGATCGCCCGAGCGGGGACTCTTCCACGTCGGCGTCGGCGGATTCCGCGCTGCCGGCATCCGTGTCCGCGTCGCCGCCGGCCGCCGCTGTTTCCTTGGCTTCCTCCTCATCGGCTGCGAGGACGTGTCGGAGCATGCCCTTGCCGACCTGGTAAGACGTCTGGAGATTCTCGACGACCGTTGCGGCGTCGGTGAAGTCCTCGCCGTAGTCGACGAGCTGGTCGAGGTTTGCGAGCACCGGGTTCGTCAGCCAGAGCTTGCGAAGGGCGCGCCTTCGAATCCGGTCCGGGACGGCCGCCTTCATGAAGGCCGAAAAGTCGTCGCCCGCCTCCATGGAGTCGGGATCCTTGAGTCCGAGTTCCGCAAGCACCTCGTCGTCCGGACGCTCGTCGGGCGGCATGTCCGGCACCGCCTCCGCCGACTCGCGCTCGGTCTCGGCCCTGACGGAAGCCTTGCGCCGCGTCCAGAAGTCGGTCTCGTGCGCCTGCGTCAATGCATCGTCCTCCCGCCGAGGCCGACCGCGGCCCGCCTTTCGCCCGGCCGCCTTGGTGCGCGGTACACGTCGGTCGTCTGCTGGACGCGCGAATCGCCGCGGCCGTCTTCGCGGATGTCGGTCCTGACCCTGTCGCGCCGACGTTTGACGAACACCTCGTCCTCGTGATGCAAATCGATGAAGTCGCGAATCCAGGCGACTATGCCCTCCGGCATCTCGACCGGTTCCACGACTTCCTCGCCGCTGTCCATGTAATCCTGCGCCTCGTAGGGCGACGCGGTCACGAGCACGAGTTCCGGAAGATCGCCGCCGCTTTCGCGCATGACGACGAATAGTGACGGCTCCCGCGCGGAAAGGCCCAGCCGATACGCCTCGGTGTCGGATCCGAACAGTTCGAGAACGAGCGTCCCGGCGTGATACTCGACGGTGTCGCCCTCGCGCCGCAACTCCGTCCAGGCGGCATCGCCGGCCCCCGGGAGAACCGCGACTGCCTTTCGGCTCCAGCCGGCCCAGCGCGTCACGCCGGGAGATTCTCGCACCACGATGCCCACCGGCATCGCGTCAAATGGGCCGCCATAGGACCGGGACCACTTGCGGGCGCAACCGGACGAGTCCGCTTCGCTTAACACTTTCATGCCCCAACTCTAGACGCACGAGCCGGGATGGCCAAGAAAAACCGGCAAATTGCTGGTCCGACCGGCGAAAAAAATGCCGAAATTACCGAAGACAGCCGGTCTGGAGCGGGATTCGGCCGCACGCTAAATCCGACAAAAAAGTTATTCCCTCGGGCCGGCGCAAAGCGCGCACTCGTTCCGAATCATCGTTCCGCCGCCGTGGCGGGAAGGACGCCGCGTCCCCGCAAATTCCTGACAAAATAAATGGATTTTGTGCCATCCGGGAGTCGCCGCACGAACGGAGTCCGGTCCCGGGTCGACAGGGCCGCGGCGTGGCTTTACGCTTGCCGGGATTCGTGGATACTGCGGCAATTCGGCGGTTTGACTTTCCGGCGGCCGCTAGGTTCTGCGCAAACGTTTACTTGAGTTGTTCCAGCATGATGACATGTCGAAGCGCCTGATTCTCTGTGACTGCGCCGGTACGCAGAGTATCGGCGCCGACGCCATCGCGAGCGCGTGCAAGGTCGAGTGCACGCGCGTGCATTCGGAACTCTGCGGGCGGGAGACCGCGCGTGCGGCAGAGATGATCGGTACCGGCGGGGCGGTCGTCGCCTGCGGACAGGAGCAGGCGGTCTTCGCTGAAATCGCGGCCGAACTCGGTGTCGACTGTCCGGAATTCGTGGACATACGCGACCGCGCCGGCTGGACTTCGGATGAACGGGACACCGCGCCCAAGATGGCGGCGCTTGTCGCGGACGCGCTTCTCGAGCGCCCGGCGGCGAAGACCGTCGATGTCCATTCCGAAGGGACGTGCCTGGTCATCGGTGATCCGGATACCGCGTTCGAGGCCGCAGGCCGACTCTCGGCGATGCTCGCGGTCACCGTGCTCGTGGATGGGCCCTGCGACCTTCCGCCCGACCGGCGGTTCGACGTTGTTCAGGGCCGCTTGTCGAGGGCCTCTGGAACGATCGGAAGCTTTCAGGTCGCGATCCGCAACCTCCGCCAGCTCCGGCCGAGCGGCCGCGGCGAGTTCGCCTTCTCGGATCCCGTCGCGGGCGGCGAATCGGAATGCGACCTGATTCTCGACCTGAGCGGCAGGCAACCGCTCTTTCCCGCGCCGGAAAAGCGCGACGGATACCTCCGGGCCGATCCCGGAGACCCGCGCGCAGTCGCCCGCGCCGTCTTCGACGTGTCGCACCTCACCGGCACGTTCGAAAAGCCTCTCTACATTGCCTTCGACCCGCATATCTGTGCGCATTCGCGGGCGAGGCAGGCCGGGTGCACCAGATGCCTCGATGCCTGTCCGACGGGGGCGATTTCGCCGGACGGGGATCACGTCTCGATCGACCCGATGGTTTGCGCCGGTTGCGGCGCCTGTTCCGCGCTTTGCCCGTCGGGGGCGGCCGCCCACGACGATCCTCCCGTTGCCTTCACCTTTCGCCGTCTCGAAACGCTTGCGCGCGTGTTCCGCGATGCCGGCGGATCGACCCCGCGCCTTCTCGTCCACGACGACGAGCACGGCGCGGACATGATCGCCTTCGCGGCCCGCTTCGGCGAGGGGCTTCCTGCCGATGTCATTCCCTTCGCTCTCGAGAACATTACCGTTTTCGGCCACGCCGAGATGCTCGCGGCAGCGGCGACGGGCTTCGCGACCGTCGACATGCTGCTCTCGCCCAGGACCGAACGCGACGTTCTTGCCCGCGAAACCGAGCTTGCATCCGCGATCATCGGCCGGCCGGTGATCCGCCTTCTCGACACGGCGGATCCGGACGAGCTTGCGAAACAGCTGCGCGCGGCGGACATCCCTGATGCGATCGAAGATACGGTGCTGCCGCTCGGCGGCCGGCGCGAGGTTGCGCGCCTCTCCGCGAAAGCGCTGAGGCCCGACGCGGCGGACGAGCCTCTGCCGCTTCCGTCCGGTGCGCCCTACGGTAGCGTCGTTGTCGATACCGACGCGTGCACGCTCTGCCTGTCCTGCGCCTCCCTCTGTCCCGCGGGCGCGCTCGGCGACAATCCCGACTTGCCGCAACTGAGGTTTCAGGAGGATGCGTGCCTTCAGTGCGGACTTTGCGTGAATGTCTGCCCGGAAGACGCCATTGCCCTCCGTCCGCAGATGAACCTTGCAGATGACGCTTTCCGGCAGCGCGTCATCCACGAGGAAGAGCCCTATGCCTGCATCGAGTGCGGCGCTCCGTTCGGAGTGCGGTCGACCGTGGAGAGGATATTCTCTCAGCTGTCGGGAAAGCACTCCATGTTCGCGGAGTCCTCAGCCGGCAGGTTGATCCGGATGTGCGACGACTGTCGCGTCAACGCGCAGTACCACGCCGCCAACAGCCCGATGCGAATGGGAGAGCGGCCGCGCGTCAGGACCACGGCCGACTACACGAACGGAGAGGACAAGGCCTGAAGGTGCCTATTGCATCCTGACCGGCGCTCCGAGGTCGGCGGGCTCGATCCGGCTGACGTAGGCGAGGATTGCCTCGAGATCTTCCAGCGTGAGCTCGAGGGGCACGATCGGCGGCGGCCGCGAGATGTCGAAAGGTTCGGTAATTCCGTCGATCTGCGTGAACGAAGGGTGCGGGTTTCTCGCGAAGAACGACTCGAAGCGTTCCTGCCAATTCCGGTTGGCGCGCAAAGCCCCGAAGGACGGCGTCGACCCGAGGCCCGCCATCCGGTTCGATTCGTTGATGACATGGCATCTGCCGCAGTGAGTCAGCGCCAGTCGTTCGCCCATCGCCGCGTCGCCGGGCAAGGCTTCCTCGACGACTTCCCGGACCTCCTCCGCCGGCGGGAAGTAGAGCTGGACATCGCCGGGCCGGTAGGACGCGACCGTCCGCCGCCCTACATCCGAGAACAACCACTCCACGAACGTCGCTACCTGCTCGGTCGCGCCTGTCTCCCTGAAGACGGCATGGTAGACGATTTCGCCGGTGGCGTCCCTGCGGGAAAAGGCTTCGCGGCGCAGGACGCCCGACGGTGCGGATGTCGCGGCGGCGCCTTCTCCGGTCGCCACTATCCGGAACTCATCCGGCTCCGGAACCGCTTCGCCCGGCGCGGCGCGCACCTCGACGTCGATCCCGACGTTGGACTTGAAGCTGAACCTCGGCAGAAGGAATTGCAGGAGACCGGAGGATGCGAGGTCATCCTGCACGGCAAGCGTCATCCTGCCTCCTGCCGACGATGGAGACCCGAGGCATGCAACGACCGCCATCGCGGCCGATGCAATGAAAACTGCTGCAGCGGGGCGCGTCGCGTTTGATCGCACTCGTTTCACGGGACTGTCCTGCCAGATTTACACGAACGGAAAAATCTTATGTCTCGACAAAATTCCCGTCAACTCTATGGTGCGTTCCGGCATGACCACGGTATCGGAGAGCGACATGAGCGACGAATTCAACATGACGATGCGGAAGTACCTGAAACAGGTCGGCGTGACGTCGCAGCAGGCGATCGAGGCCGCAATGCGGGGCGCCGGCGCCGAAGAGACCGCAGGCAGGAAATTCAGCGCCAGGGTCGTGCTGACCATCGAGGAACTTGACCTCGAGCACGTGGTGGAGGGACGCATAGCCGGTCCCGGATGACGATGGCTGCAAGTCGGAAATCCGTGATCGAGGCTCTTGGCGGAGTCACCGAACCCGCAAGCGGACGGGACATCTGGTCGCTCGGCATGGTGCGTGCGCTCACCGTCGAGGATGGCGCGGTGCGTTTCGTGCTGGAAGTCGAACCGGACAAGGCGCGCGAACTGGAGGCGGTTCGCGCCGCTGCGGAAAACGCGGTTCGCGCGATTCCCGGCGTCAGCAGCGTCTCGGCGGTGATGACTGCGCACAGCGCCCGTCCGCCGCCTCCGAACCTGCAGACCGGGAGGCGGGCGGAGGCAAAAGGCTCCGCGCAGATCCCCGGCGTCGACCGCATAGTCGCCGTCGCGTCCGGAAAGGGCGGAGTCGGAAAATCGACCATATCCGCCAATCTGGCAGTGGCGCTCGCGGCCGAGGGACGCCGGGTCGGTCTGCTCGATGCCGATGTCTACGGGCCTTCGCAGCCGCGCATGCTTGGCGTTTCGGGCCGGCCGGCTTCACCTGACGGGAAGATCATCCTGCCGCTTCGCAACCACGGCGTGACGATGATGTCGATCGGGCTCATGACCCGGGAAGACGAAGCCGTCGTCTGGCGCGGGCCGATGCTCATGGGCGCGCTGCAGCAGATGCTCACCCAGGTGCAGTGGGGCATTCTCGACATCCTCCTCGTTGACCTGCCCCCCGGCACGGGCGACGTGCAGATGACGCTTGCCCAGAAGTCCGAGGTGACCGGTGCCGTCGTGGTGTCGACTCCTCAGGATGTTGCCCTGATCGACGCCCGCAAGGCACTGAACATGTTCGAGAAAATGAACACGCCGATCATAGGCCTGATTGAGAACATGTCGACGCATGTCTGTTCCAGGTGCGGTCACGAGGAACATGTCTTCGGCCACGGGGGTGTGCGGGCCGAAGCGGAGCGCCTCGGCCTGCCCCTTCTCGCCGAGATTCCCCTCCATCTGGACGTCAGGCGCGCCTCGGACGGAGGCGCGCCGCTGGTCGTTTCCAGCCCCTCTTCGCCTCAGGCGCGGATCTTCAGGGAGCTTGCCGCCTCTCTGGTGGAACGGGGACTCGCGTAGTGGATCCGGATCGGGCTCCCCAGCTGCCGCCGCTCTTCGAGCCGGTCGCGGTCGATGGCGCCATCGATCCGTTCGACAAGGCGGTGTCGCTCGCGTCGCTCGGTTGCGACGGCGGCACGCTCGTGCACGGAATCATGCTCGACATGTTTCGCGCTGCGGTCGTCTTCGCGCCGGAGGTCGAGCTCGAGGAAGCCATGGCGGTGTTCTGCGCCTGCGGCATCGGTTTCTCGAACGCGCTCGGCGCCCTTGCGCCGCCCGAAGTCGCCGTGCATCTCGAATGGAACGGGGCGGTCCGCGTGAACGGGGCGTCCTGCGGCAGGCTGCGCGCCGGCGCATCGACCAGCGACCCCGCCGAGCAGCCGGACTGGCTGGTGGTCGGCATAGAAATTCCCCTGATCCTCGGCGCGGATTCGCCGGGGCTTACCCCGGATCGCACCGCCCTCTTCCTAGAGGGTTGCGGCGACGTCGATCCGGTGCGCCTCCTCGAGGCTTGGGCGCGGCACACGCTGGTCTGGATAAACCGCTGGTCCGAGGACGGGAACGAACCGCTGCACGCCGAGTGGCGCTCCATGGCGCACGGGCTCGGCGAGGAGGTCATGGTGACGATTTCCGGCAAGGAGCGCAGGGGAACGTTTCTCGGAGTCGACGAGCGTTTCGGGATGCTTCTGCGCGAGGACGAGACGACGCGGCTCCTGCCTTTGTCCGCTCTGCTCGGATGACCGGCGAATCCGCCATGCAATTCGCCCGCACCGTGCGTTTCGACGAAAGCGACGAGAATGTATTCCACCGCGCCGCGCAGCCGGGCGAGTGGGCGGTAAGCGGAGGTTTCGAGTTCTCGAACTGGTCCGATGCGGACATCTCGGGGAAGTCCCGCCAGGCCTTCACGAACGGCTGGCTCGGGCTGGAGAGTTTCGGACGCGCGTCCGTGGTCGCCGTCGTGCGCATCGAAGCGGCGGAGCTTGACGTTCTCGAGCGCTGCCTCGCCGAACATTTCGTCGAGGTTTACGGTGCGCCATCCCTTGATGCCGCGCTGCCGGTCGCGCGACAGGAGATCGAGCACATGCGCGACCTCTGCGAGGATCAGGCCGTCAACACTATCCTGGTGGTGCACAGGGAGCTGACGGAATCCGGCGTTCGCGAACAGTACCGTTCGATCCGCGCATCGGAGGCGGAACTCGTTCAGGTCGCGGTACACGGCGACGCGGGATGATTCCGCATGTAGTTCGACCGCTCCCGTTGCGCGGAAGCCAGCGCGGCAACTGGCGCCGGATGAGTGAACTCCTGCACGCGTCCCGGACCGTTTCGACAACATCGTGAGGCCAGCGGACTGTATCCCGTTCGCAGCGTGCGGCGGCCGAATGACGCGCTCGCCCGTTTCGACAACATCGTGAGGCCAGCGGACTGTATCCCTCGCCGGTACGGTGTCAGGGGCTGCCCGCGGTTTGAGGACGCTTGCGTCGGCCGCCGCGAAACGGCGCGCGCGAGCACCGCGATGCCGAACCTGCGCATCGCCAACGCGGACACGCGTATTCGCCGTGACGGCCGCGCGAATGCCGGCCATGCAGGCTGGCCCCGGCAAGGGCGGCTTGAAGTCGGGGCCGCCGCCGACAACGGTACGGCGTTGGCTGCGGCATGCATGCGCTGATCCTGGGACGGCTCTGCGAATGATTCGGAAATTCCTTGAACGCACCGTCCGAATCCCCGATTCTCGCGGCCGTTCGAAACAGGAAACTGCAGTGCAGCACGAAGAACGGTGCGATGGTCCGGTCTGGCGTTCATGTCTCCGTTCAGCCGGATTCGCCGCTGGTCCAGGCGCACGGCCGATCCAATTCCCGGCGGGAGGCCGCGCCAGCTTCTGCTTCTTGCTGGCGGGAGCGGCGGGGGCGGGCAAACGGAAATTGCCATGACTGAAGAGCCCGTTGATCCAGGAATTGCGGTCGGGATCGCCGCACCCAGGCCCGCGCCGGCAAGGCGGGGAGGACGATCCAGGTCGGCCACGCGAGCGCCGCAACAAACTGCCCGCGTCGTAGACTACCGGAACCTCAGAAACCCGTTCACGCCTGCGACAGTGTTTCCGGAAGACCGGGTCGAAGCGATGCACGAGGCCGCGCTCGACGTACTGGAGAACCTCGGCATGAAAGTGCTTCTTCCCGAGGCGCGGGCTGCATACCGGTCGGCGGGCGCAATCGTGGACGATGGCGGGGAAATGGTCCGCATCGGCCGGGAAATCGTCGAGTCGGCAATAGACTCTGCGCCCCGATCGATTCAGCTACGCGGCGGTGCGCGGGAGCGCGACCTTTTTCTCGAACTGGGTGCGCTTGCGATCCAGACTGGCGCGGGAGCGCCGCATGCCACGGATCGCGAGCGCGGGCGACGCCCCGGGACGCTTTGCGACTTCGTGGAACTGACGAAGCTGACCCAGGCGTTCGACGTCTTTCACATGCTCAACCCGCTCGTGGAACCGCAAGACATTCCGCCCCACATCCGCCACTACGAGATTACCGGCACCCAGTTGCGGTTCAGCGACAAGCCGCCCTTCGCATTTGCGCGCGGTACCGGCCAGGTGGAGGACGTGTTCGAGATGACGCGCCTTGCGAGAGGCATCGGCCATGAAGAGTTCTGCCGTGATCCGCACTGCCACACGATCGTGAACACCAATTCTCCACGGCAGCTTGATATCCCCATGGCGCTGGGACTCATCGACTTCGCGCGTTGGGGGCAACTTGTCGTCGTGACGCCGTTCTGCCTGATGGGCGCAATGGCTCCGATCACGATTGCGGGCGCATTGACGCTGAGCCACGCAGAAGCCTTGGCGGCAATCGCCCTTACCCAGATCATCAAGCCCGGCGCGCCGGTTTGTTATGGCGCCTTCGCATCCAACGTCGACATGAAGTCCGGCGCGCCCGCATTCGGAACGCCTGAGCAGGTGAAGGCGAACCTCGGCGCGGGTCAGCTGGCGCGGAAGCTGGGGCTGCCGTGGCGTTGCTCGACCGGCGCGGCTGGCAACGCCAATGATGCGCAGGCCGCGCATGAGACCCAGATGGGCGCTTGGGGCGCCGTACTTGCAGGGTCCACCATACTCATCCACGGCGCGGGCTGGATCGAGGGCGGGCTCTCGATGTCGTACGAAAAGCTGATAACCGACTTGGAAGTCATGCAGACATTTGCCGAACTCTGCAGCGGCACGCCAGCGGACGATGCCGCGATCGCAATGGATGCCCTTGCCGAGGTGGAGCCCGGCGGGCACTTCTTCGGCGCGGCCCACACGATGGAGCGATACAAGACGGCTTTCTATGAGCCCCTTGTCGCCGACTGGTCAAACTTCGGCACTTGGACCGAGCGGGGCGCGAAGGACGCGAACGAACGCGCGACCGAGATCTGGAAGAACGTTCTCGAGGATTTCCGTGCTCCCGACGTCGATGCGGCCCGTCTTGCGGAAATGGAGGAATTCGCCGAGATGCGAAGGGCGGAAGGCGGATCACCGCCGCCCGGCTGATGCGTTCCCGGCATTGCCGAACCGAAGAAGGAAAAGGATGCGGAACCGGAACCAGACATGCGGACGCGACCGCCCTCAAATTCGGCTGGGGACGGCATGGTGAGCGGGTTCGGTCCCGGCGCTCGAATATTCCGGCTCGAATCTCGCGGCGTGAGGACTCGAGTGGTCCAGGAAGGGTCCGGAAAGGACATCGTCTGGATCCCCGGGGGCGACGCGGCGGCGGAGTACTGGACGGGAATGTTCCCGTTCTTCATCGGCTCGTTCAGGTGCACGTCTTACGATCCGCGAGGAATCGGCGAGGCCGCGGCTCCGCCGCCGCCATGGACCATCGCCGACTTTGCGCGTGACTGCGCGGCCGTGATCGAAGCGACCTGTTCGCCGCCGGTAGTTCTCGTCGGCCTGTCCATGGGCAGTCTGATCGCGCAGCAGGTGGCGATCGACCATCCGCATTTGCTTCGCCTCGCGATTCCGATGGGTACGGCTGCCAGGATATCCGGATTCACGCGGGACTGGATGCAGGCCGAGATCGATTTCCGGGCAGGGGGGCGCGACCTGCCGCCTGACTTCGCGGCCTGCCACTATGCGGCGTTCGCGTATCCGGCGGCGGCGCTTGGCGATGAAGCGATATGGCGAAAGGTCAAGTCCGCCTATGAAGTCCGCTTCGGCAGCCGCGATCCGGAACAGTTGATCGCGCAGTGGCAGGCGTGCCTCGACTTCGATTGCAGGGACGCTCTCGCGGACTGCACGACGCCGATTCACGCCGTTGCATTCGCCGAGGACATCCAGACCCCGCCATCAATGGTCAGGGAAGTTGCTGAACGAAGCCGGAACGGGACGTTCCACCAGCTCCCGGGCCTCGGTCACGTCTCGTTTTCGCGCCACCGTCCGGAAGTCGTTGCGGAACTGCTGCGCGAAATCATTGACGGCCGGTACAGGGACACCGGCAAGTGAGACGAGGCTATCGCTCGCCGCAAGCCGGGTTCGCGAAACTGGCGCAGGCTGCCTGACATGCGCCATCCCCGTCCACTGCACGGGGAAGGAGACACTCTCGGAAACCGACGTTCGCGAAATTATTCCAGCTCCTTTCGCCGGCAGCTGATCCGGGCGACGGACCGTGAGCGGCGGCAGACGCAGGAACTGGACGAAAGGGGCGACCGTCCGGACCTATCCGGACTTGACCGGTCGTCCTGGCAAAGTTATCACCGGTTTGACCAAGGCCAAGCCCACGCTGGAAACATCACTTTGAATTTGCTTGCAAGTTCGTCGACAAGTCGAACGGGAGCCATATTCCAAAGCAAGTGATGCGACAGCCGCGATACCGAAAATTCCGCGTCCATCCCGGACGGAAATGCGGTTTGCGGACCTCTTGGGTATCAGGAACAAAACGCCGCATTCGGCCATGGTTGCGGCTTTTCGAGAGGGGAATCAAAATGAAACTTGGAGTTATGCTGTCGATCACCGCAGGCCTTCTGGCAACGGCGGCCTCTGCGAGCGAAAGGACAGTGACGATCGCGTCATGGGGCGGCTCTTATCAAGAGGCGCAGAGCAAGGCGCTATTCGAACCTGCCGAGGCCAACACGGGAATAGTGGTCAAACAGGAAACCTATGGCGGAATGTCCGACGTGCGATTGCAGGTATCGTCCGGTCAAGTGACTCTTGACATCGTCGCAAGCGGTTCCGGTTCTGCGGCAAGGGCCGCCGCCGAAGGCCTGTTGGAGCCTCTTGATTACGACGTAATCGATGTCTCGACCTTCTATCCCACCCTCTATACGAAGCATTGCGTGGGCGGCGACGTGTTCTCGACGGTCTACGCATGGAATACCGACACCTACGGCGAAGATGGCCCGAACAGCTGGGCCGACTTTTTCGACGTGGAAAAGTTTCCCGGCAAGCGAGCCTACCGCGGCAAGGTCGCGGGCGCGCTGGAGCCGGCGATACTGGCTGATGGCGTAGCCCCGGAAGATGTCTACAAGGTTCTGGACAGCGAAGATGGCATCGAGAGGGCCATCGACAAGATCCGCGAGTTGAAGCCGCACATTGACGTTTTCTGGACCTCGGGCGCCCAGCATGCGCAGCTGATGAAAGACGGCGAAGTGGACATGACAACCGGTTGGAACGGCCGCTTCGACAACGCCAAGAAAGATGGGGCTGCGGTTCTTTACAGCTTCAATCAGGCACTGCTCGACTACGACTGTTTCGCAGTTCCGAAGGGTGCGCCGAACCGGGACACCGCGATGGAGTTCCTGGCAGAAATCTCAAAGCCTGAGTATCAGGACGACTTGCCGAAATACATCACTTACGGACCGACGAACAAGGCGGCGTATGAAACCGGCGAAATCGACGCTGCCACCGCGGCAAGCCTGCCTTCGTCGCCCGCCAATGCGGCCGTGCAGGTGCCCGTCTCGCTGGAATGGTACGCTGAGTGGGAAACGATCGCCGCTGAAATGTACCAGGAAATGCTGACCGAATAGGTCGAATTTACCGCGACGCGCCGTGGGCGGAACGTCCGCCCACGGCATCATTTGCGAGACAGTTCGTTGGCATCCTCCGAAAGCGACGCGCTTCCGATCAGGATACGCGGCGTTTCCAAGACGTATGGTTCGGTGTACGCGTTGAACGACGTGTCCCTGGACGTGAAGAGCGGCGAGTTCCTTACGCTGCTTGGTCCGTCGGGATCCGGCAAAACGACGCTTCTGATGGTTCTCGCAGGATTTACCCGACCCGACCGGGGCAGTCTCGAGTTCGGCGGCATAGAAGTGATCCGCAAGCCGCCGCACCAGCGCAACGTCGGCATGGTGTTTCAGAACTACGCGCTCTTTCCTCACATGACGGTCGCGGAAAACGTCGGCTATTCGCTGCGCCTGAAGCGGTTTCCGAAGGTCGAGGCGAAACGCAAAATCGAACAGACGCTCGAGACCGTTCAGCTGGGCGGGTTCGGAGAACGGCGCATTGACCAGCTTTCCGGCGGACAGAAGCAGCGGGTGGCGCTGGCGCGATCAATCGTTTTCGAACCGCGCATCCTGCTGATGGACGAACCGCTCTCGGCCCTTGACAAGAAACTGCGCGACCGGATGCAGATCGAACTCAGGCGTCTGCACGAGAAACTCGGGATGACAACCGTTTACGTCACGCATGACCAGCGCGAGGCCCTGACAATGTCCGATCGGGTCGCGGTCGTCAATCATGGCCGGATCATGCAGTTGGCCACGCCGCAGCAACTCTACGATCAGCCGGAAAACAAGTTTGTCGCTGACTTCATAGGTGAGTCCACCTTTCTGCCCGTGACTCGGGATGGCGATCGGCTTGGCGCGGCAGGCACGATGATAAAGTCAACCCGGCCGATGCCCGCAGGCGAGTCGCTTGCCTTGATGGTTCGTCCCGAGAGGGTCCATTTGGTGGGAGAGAACGACTCAACGCCCGAGCAGAATGTCTTCCGTGGATGTGTCTCCGAGTTCGTTTACCAGGGAGACAGTTTCCTCATGTACGCGATCCTGCGGGATGGCAGCGAAATCGCCGTTCGCGGAGCCATGCGCACCGACACTCTTTCAACCTTGCCGAACCCGGGAGACGAGGTTTCGCTGGGCCTTGCATTCACGGACACCGTCATCATCACGGACGCGGAGGACTGAGGCGCGGTCGTGGCCGAAATGAACTCCGCCGAATTGAGCCGCGACGAGCGGTTGGAGCGGCTGGCGCTATTTGGCCTCAGTTCTCCTGCCCTGCTCTTGGTGCTGGTCATTCTCGTGATTCCGGTGGGCTGGCTGTTCTTCGTGTCCTTTGTAGGCGCAGACGGGACCTTTTCCCTGGAAAACTACGAGAGAATGATCAAGCGCAAGTCCTACGCGCGAATTTTCCGGACGACTTTCGAAGTCAGCTTGCTGACTACCGGCCTGTGCATACTGATCGGCTACCCTTTGGCATATTTCATGTCGCAGCTTCCAAGCCGTTTGGCGAACCTGTGCATGATCACCGTGCTGCTGCCGTTCTGGACATCGCTGCTGGTACGCACCTACGCTTGGCTCGTTTTGCTGCAAAAGCGCGGATTGGTGAACGACTGGGCGATTTCCCTGGGCCTCTGGGACGAGCCGATCAAGATCGTTCACAACCTGAACGGAACCCTGATTGGCATGGTGCACATCATGCTGCCCTTTCTGATTCTGCCGACCTATGGGGCAATGAAGGAAATCGACCGCGACTACATGAAGGCTGCATCCAACCTGGGAGCGAGTCCGCGCCAGGCCTTCTGGACAGTGTTCTTTCCGCTGTCGACACCGGGGTTGTTCGCCGGTTCACTCATGGTTTTCGTGCTGTGCCTCGGATTCTTCGTGACACCGGCCGTTCTGGGAGGCGGCAAGGTAATTCTCGTGTCCATGAAAATCGTGTCCAACATAGAATTGTTCGTGAACTGGGGTGCGGCGAGCGCGCTTGGCGTAGTCTTGCTGGTTCTGACTGTAGCGGTACTCTGGATTGCATCACGGTTTCTAAAGGTCGAGCAGATTACGGGCGGTGGCCACTGATGTTGCGCTGGCTTGGCAGCCCGGCCTCCGAGACGCAGGTCACGCATGGCCAGCGCCTTTGGCTCTATGTCTTTTCGGTGATCGCCATGCTCCTTCTGGTGACACCGACTCTAATCGTCGTGCCGATGTCCTTTTCGGAATCGCAGTACCTCGAGTTCCCGCCGGAATCGTGGTCCATTCGGTGGTACGAGCACTACTTCGCCTCCGACGAGTGGATGCGGGCCACGCGCACGTCATTTTCCGCGGCGATACTTACGATGCTTGTCGCCACCCCCGTAGGGGTGCTGGCGGCCTACGGTTTGCACGCGTCGAACCTGCCCTACGTACGCGCGGCCTTCGTCCTGCTGATTACCCCGATGATGGTTCCGGTGGTTCTCATTGCGATCGGAGCCTTCTACGCGTACGTGAAGTTGAAGATTCTCTACACGATGACCGGACTGGTGCTCGCCCACAGTTTGCTGGCAATTCCGCTGGTTGTCATTGTCGCTGGGGCAGGGCTCAAGAGCTTTGACATGAACCAAGAGAAAGCGGCCAGATCCCTTGGGGCGCCAAGGTGGAAGGCGTTCCTGACCGTAACCCTGCCGCAGATTCGATTTGCCGTGGTGACGAGCGCGCTGTTGTCCTTTCTGACCTCCTTTGACGAGGTCGTCATCGCGATGTTCATTTCCGGTGGCGACAATCCGACATTGACGCGCAACATGTTCAATGCGCTTCGAGATCAAATCGACCCGACTATCGCGTCCATTTCAACGATCATGATCGCCATGACGATCCTGATCATGGTGCTCGCACAGGTCTTTGGCCGGCGGCGGCAGCCCAAGGATTTGGGTTAAGGTGCTCGTCACCAGGAATTTCAATCATAGGCTGCAAGCTATATGGACCTTGTCCTTTATCGCGGCATGGAATCGGAAATCGAGTTTCACTCCGCGTTCGGCAAGAAGATCGACGGCCTTCGCAAGTCTGTACAGGAATTGATCGTCAACGAGGTCAAGCTGTTGGCACGGCCGGGTCGGGCCTGAAGCGACGTTGCGCCATACCTTGAATGGTTGCAGGCACGTGAACACGAAAGGGCCGAGATGCAGTGCAAAGCTGACGAACATGTACGGCGTGCCGTCTTTACCGTAGGTCCCGGGCGGAAGGCAGCCCTGTTGGCGGCGGGATACAAGGGCAACGCCTTAGAGCGTTCCTTCGAAACCTTTTTCCGGTCTCGGATCCTGCATCGGCTCCGCGAGCGACAGGAATCCGTCGCCCCCGAAATCGTAGGAATTGATCAGGTTCGGCGGCGGCAAACGATCCCACGGCCGCCGCCGCGAGGTGGGCAAAATGGAGCACCTGCGGCGGCACGAACGCTGTCTGACGATTCTCGACGACCACGAAGTGACCGATGAAAAAGTCTGTGGCGCGGATGGCTCGGCGGATCTCGGCCGTCGTGAGCCTGCCACCGTCGGCGATGTCGATGATGTCGAATGCGGCCGCGGCGCCACTCGCCGTGACATCTCCTACGCCTCCGCATCCGGCATTTGGTTCATCAAGCATCCCGAAGATTGCAATCGTCTCAACGAATGGGATCGGCGCGAAATCTTGCAAGAGTTCGCATCGTCGAAGATTGCCCGATTTCGGCAAGAACATCTCGTGGCTTTCGCCTTCTGGAGGCAGGACTGTCGAACCGGCCGCGCACTCAGCCGTGCCAACCGCCAATTTGGCCGTGCCATCCTGGCTTTCGATCAGGATCGTCGAACTGGAGTTCGCCAAGAACGTGAGGCTGTCGCCGCCGGAACTCCCGATGCTCCGGACTCCGGACGCTTGGTCAGGCACTGGTGAGGACAGGATAGCCGTTGCCGACATCGGCGGGAAGTCCGCCCGCCAAAGGGATTTTGCAAGAGTCTCCGGGCATTCAAATGCTTGTCGGGTTCTGTGGGACTGCACGCCGGTTTGCGACAATGCTGTCGCAATTGGGAGAGATACGCCAGCGCCCTTGCGCGTCGGTGAACAAAGGTTGCACGAGTGACCGGTTCGCGGGCGAATTCCCATGATTGACACTGGCAGGTTGAGCATTGCATGCGTCGTTGGTTCCTCGTTCTCGTTTTCGATAACTGACGTTTCGATCAAGTTCCTCAGCGATTCCTATCCCCTGCACCAACTGGTGCTCATGCGGTCGGTCATTGCCCTCGCGTTGACCCTGATTTTCGTCATGTCGCTCGGCGGAGGGTTGAAGAGCCTGAAGACCCGCCGGCCGCTTCTTCATGCATGCCGGGGACTGTGCGTCGTGATCGCGAACCTTGCGTTCTTTTCGGGCATCGCGGTCATTCCGCTGGCAGAGGCGACGGCGACCTTCTTCGTGGCGCCTCTTCTGATTGCGGGCTTTTCTGCAGTGATTCTCAAGGAACGAGTGGGAGTGCGGCGCTGGCTGGCGCTGGCCGCGGGCTTCTCAGGCGTTCTCTTGATCGTTCGTCCCGGCGGGGTAGACTATCAGTGGGCCGCACTCCTTCCCGTGTTGGCCGCGGTTGCCTACGCGACGCTCCATACGATCACCCGCAACATGGGGCTATCCGAGAATGCCGCGGCGATGGCTGTCTATATTCACCTGACTTTCATTTTCGCCTGTTCGGCGATGGGACTCGCATTCGGCGACGGCCGGTTCGCCGGTTCCGGACATCCGGCGGTCGAGTTCGTCCTGCGGGCTTGGCAGTGGCCCCAGGGATTCGATCTCGTGATTATCTGCATTACCGGTTTGGCGAGCGCGGTCGGGGCCTACCTGATCTCGCAGGCATACAGGCTCAGCGAAGCGGGCCTCGTGGCGCCGTTCGAATACACTGTTCTCGTGCTCGCCGTGTTTTGGGGTTACCTGATTTGGGGCGAACTGCCTTCGTTGCTCGCCTTTGTGGGCATCGCGCTGGTTCTCGGGTCCGGCGTCTTCGTCGCGGTCAGGGAGGCCGGCCTGGGCAGAGGGCCGAGCGCACGGCGAATATCGGGGCGAAGATGGCCCGGAAAGCGCGATTGATTGCCGTTTAGAGCGAACTGCCTGAACGGTCTTCCCGCTATGCCGCCGTTTTGCGAAGGCAGGTTCCGCCGGAAGCCTGCAGATGCGCGGCCATAGGAATTCAGGGCCTTCGCGCGCGTCCCGAAACTCATCTGCCGACTTCAACTCGGCAAGTGGAAGAATGGTGGCGAACGCAGTTCCCGTGGATTTCATTTCGAAATTCCCTTTCTTCGCCGCGCACTGGGATTTCCGGAGATCGTGGGCGGCGTTCAAGACAGATGGCTCAACCTCTCCGCAATTCACGCGGTACCGACGTCGTTCGAGATCAGGAGAGACGGATATGCGCCGTTGCTCTTGCGCCACGTTGCAGCCCTTGGGGTTGTGAACCGGTCAAGGGTGGTGACGCCGTCATCCATGCGCGAGCACGTCAACTCATTCGGCAGTCGGCAAGCGGACCGGCGACTTCGTGGCCTGGTCAGGAGCCCGGCGAATTCGACGAACGGTTTCTGACCGTTACCGCTTTGCGCGAACGACGATGGAAAGGGGCCGACCGAGCCCGCGCGGGCTCCGCGCCCGGCGATCGAAAGGTTTGCCGAAGCGATGGAAAGGACCGTATGCGCTGCTTCACGAGCAATTTAGCGTGGTGTTGTTTCACCGCCTTCCGCGCTTCCTGGTCTTCATTTGCACTTCGAGCGGCGATTGCATCCTCTCGTAGCGCATGAACAGGTGTTCGACCCTCTCGCGCTCGGAAGCGAACCCGGTTCGTCGGTATAGCCGATCCACGGTGCGGTCCAGCTCCTGATGTGCCCGCCGCAGGTTCGGAGGCATCAGGTCGGGATCATACAGGCTCGCCAGCGTCGCGCCGACATGGATATGGCGCGCATCGAGGACCGCCTGTGCAAGCGGTTCCAGCCTTGACAGTTTGGTGCCTTCGGGCGGCGTCGGGAAGGTGTTGTAGACGAGTCCAATTGAATATCGATAGTCGCTTTTCAGCCGACCGCCGATTTGACGCAGCCAGGCCATGTGCATCGCCGAGGTCAGCAGCGCGAAATCCACCAGTGACGCGTTTTCCAAAATCCTCACCAGGTTGCTTGGAATCACTGGCGGTTCCAACCATCCTATGGGCGCATATTCGCGTCTCTCCGAACTGACTTCCGGGATCACCAGGAACGGCGCGGTTGGAATGATGTTGACATGATAGAGCGTGGGCGTCGCAGCAAGTTTCCGTGTCCCCGCACTCTTGCTGTCCTCTCGGTGGGAACGAACGGCTGAGATCTTATCCCGTACACTCGGCAACCGCGCCAGCACTTCGGGCGACGCGTCGTGCAGGGCCAGAATCCATCGTTCGCCGCCCTGCAAGTATTCCCGAGCCCCGATGAACGGACGGAGCCATCGCTCTGCTTCTGGCTCCGCTTTCAGGAACTCAGCTCGTTCTGCCGCGTCGAAGATGTAGTTGCCGCCGTCGATGGGCTTGGAGCCGATAATCAGTCTGCCCATCCCGTTGATCGGTGCGCTCGCTTCACGCACGACCAAGTTTGGATTGGACAGTCCGCTTGCATCGAACAGATAAGGGGACAGCACTGCATGCCGGCTTTCTTCCGGTTCGCCATTGATGTCGGGGTAGCTGAACAGGCGTTTCCCGGCGCGCGCCGCGCCCTTCTGGTCGAGACCGAAGATGACGACATGCACGTGCGCCTTTCCGCGCGCGTCCGATCCCCAGGCGAAGGTCCGGTGCGCAAAGGCGATCTCACGCTTGCAGCGGTCAAACAGGATCGGCCAAAGCTGCGCGACCTGCTCGCCCTGCGAAATAGAGTTTGTGGCAACGAAGCCAATATGCGAACTTCCCTTCCTTGCGTACTTTCCCGCCTTGATGAACCACGCCGCGACATAGTCGAGCGTGCCGCCGCCATTGCCGAGCGCTGCAATCCGGCGCACCTGTTCCCGCTGCGCAGCCGTCTGGAACTTCGCGCCAACGAATGGCGGATTGCCGAATACGAACGAGCAATCGCGAGGCGCGAGCAACTTCGACCAGTCCATTTCCAGGGCATCGCCGTGGACAATTCGGGGTGACTTCTCGAACGGGATTCGCGTGTACGTCCGGCCGAACTCCAGACTCAGCCGATTGTTCATGATGTGGTCCATCATCCACATCGCGGTTTCCGCAATGCGCGCCGGAAACTCGCCGAGTTCGATCCCGTAGAACTGGTCAACATCCACTTGCGACAGTATTGCCGCATCGAGTTCCCGTTGCTTGCCGACGTGCACCGCCTTCAGGACCTCGATTTCAAGCAGCCGCAGCTCCCGGTAGGCGATGACAAGGAAGTTGCCGCAGCCGCAGGCGGGGTCGAAAAATGTCATGCTTCCCAGCTTTTCCTGGAACCGGCGCAGGTCGGCCAGACGGCGGTTGTCCCTCCGGGACTGCAGCCGCTTGAACTCGGCACGCAAGTCATCCATGAAAAGCGGCTCAATCACCTTCAGGATATTCTTTTCGGTCGTATAGTGCGCACCCTGGGCGCGCCGCTCCGCCGGGTCCATCACCGACTGGAACAGCGCGCCGAAGATCGCAGGCGAAATCTCGGACCAGTCGAAACGGCAGGCGTCCAGCAGTGCGGCGCGCATATCGGAATCGAACGCCGGGATACGCAACGGTCCGTCGAACAGTTCGCCGTTTACGTACGGAAACCGTGCGAGATCCTCGTCGAGCGTCTTCTGGCGTTCAGCCTCCGGGGTATCCAGAACCTGGAAAAGCTGCGACAGCCAGGGACCAAGGTCGGCTCCGTCTTCACCGGTTCGCGCTTCCAGAAAGTCGAGGAACATGTCGCGGGTCTCGAAGATGCCGGTGTCGTCCGCGAACAGGCAAAACACGATCCGCACCAGAAAGCGCTCGAGGTCGCGGCCCCTGTAGCCAGCCTTGTCGAGCGAGTCATGCAGCGTTCCGACCAGTTCGGCTGCCTTGACATTGGCCGGATCCTGGTCGCGAAAGACCCTGCGCTGCACCCCGAGGATGAAGCCGAAAGACTCGACGTGACGCGGAAGATCCGCCAGCGCGAACGAGATGGTCTCTTGCTCGTCCAGGTCGCGAAGCTCGAAATTCCGGAAATCGCTGACCAGGATGTAGCGCGGCCGTTCGCGTTCCGGCAACGCGTCGAAATACTCTCCTGCCTGTTCGTAGGCTGCGGCCAGATCGCGCCCGGCGCTCTTCTGCTCGACGATCAGCACTCCAGGCCAAAACAGGTCGATGAAGCCCGCACTATTGTCCAATTTCGAGACGTGCTCTTCATATCGCGCGACAGCGCGCCTCCTGACTCCGAACACTTCGAAGAACTCGTTGTAGAAGCTCTGCGTCTCTCCCTTTTCGTACGCTGCATCCGCCCATTCTTCGGCGAACCTCGCTGCGCGAGCGCGCACTTCGTTCCACGACAGCCGCATTGCCTACGAAAATTCCGTCTCTGCGTTGCTTTCTACCATGTGCCCGTTCTCGCGACTCATGTGTCGGTTTCTTCCTGCCGGTCGCCGAACTGCCGGACGTGCAAGCAAGTCATCGTCGGCAAAACAGATTGCACGTGAATTCCTGCAAAAGGCAACTCGCTTGGCGCACGAGAACGCCGCTGTGGCGACGGGCGCGGTTCTGGCTTCGCCGGCAGAGCGGACTGCATCTCAAACAATCTGCACACCGATGCAATCCACGGTCGTCGCATGCAACCCGACTTCGTCCGGACTGCCGCCGCCCTCCCCGGTTTCCGCCGCGCACATGGCTGCCGCCCTGGCGTCCGGTCATGTCTCCGCTTCTCGGCGCGTCTGCTTAACCCGTCGCCATCGACAAATCGACGACCAGTTGTTCAGGAATTGCAGTTGCCGAACCGCGCATTCTGTCCAGCGTTCCGTTCATCGCGACGTGAACGGAGATTGCCGCCGAAGCCAGGATCAAGTCGGCCAACGGCGCGTAGTCTGCCGCCACTTGGCGAGATTGCCGCTTTCCTGCTCGCATTGTTCCGCGCCTGCCGGGACAGGTCAATGTTGATCCCGCCAGACTTCTCACTGGCATTCCGGGAGGAACTGTACCGACGGGATTCGCACCAACGCTGCGACATTTTCGGATTTCCGCTGCCGAAGCCCCGATCCCGCCGGGCGTAGCCATGCCGATCGTCGCCAATCGAGATCGAACGAGCCCGAGACAAGGAAGAACATACCGAATTCGGATCGTCAACCTGTTTGCCGACGTAGTCGGTTTGACCGTCCGGCCATGTAAACGCCGGTGCGCGACACGCGCTACGGCACGAATCCGTCCGGGCGCGGCACGTCCCGCGGTTGCCGGTTTCCGGTAGCAGCTATGCCGCTGCCGCGAACCTGGCGAAGGCATCTCTGACGGCAGGCAAAGCCCGGGCGGCCGCTTCCGCCACCGGGCCGGCCACGCCGTGAAGCGCCATGCCCTCCTCAGGCAGCCTGTCCCTCCGCCACTTCCCGCGGCCGGCGATTTCGGCAAGTGCCGTGGTCGCCGCGTCCTTGAGAACGGGTGTGGCGACGGCATCGCGGTGTTCCTCGACAAGAGCATCGGCGAGCAGAACAATCCGTTGCGCGCCGCATTCGATGTCAGAAGCAGCAATCGTCCTGTTGATGTACATGGCTTGGTGATGATGGCGCGTGTCGCCGTCAAGCTGCCGGATCAGCGCAACCTTGTCTCGCCAGCGTCCATCGGAATCCTCGGCCTCAAGAGTTGCCCCAAGATCGTTGAGGTCATGCGAGAAGGGATAGTGACCAAGCCGCCGATCAAGCACCAGCTTTGCGAAGAGCTCCGAGATGCGCGCGGTGGACTCGGCGAGCGTGACGCCGAGATCCCTGGCGGAAACCGCATCCTTCCGTTCCGCAAGAGCGCCAGCGTCGTTGCCAAGGCTGTCGAAACGGCGCCTGATGTTCTCGGCCCATTGGGCAAAGTCCGCGGGTTCCATTTCCGGTCTCCTGTTAAGCTTTCCGACTTCCGGCAGAACGCCGGTCAGCAACCTGCCGTCCCGCAGCAGGCTGACAGCAAGGTGGCCCGCTGCGTTGCGCTTTTCCCGCAATCGTGAAAGCGGCATCGCGACCGGGACAACGAATCCCGGCAGCCGGTCGAGCGGCGTCAGGGATTCGGGCCTGTCGGTTTTCTGCGTGATGACTGCCACATCCCAGTCGCTATGCGGCGTTGCAGTGCCGCCGGCCCGCGAGCCGAAAAGCAGCACCGCCAGCGCATCAGGTGCCTCCGCAAGCGTCTCGCGCGCCGCTCGGGCGAGTTCCGCCTCGGAGACGGTTTTCGGACTTGTCCGGCTGCTGCCTGCCATGGCGATACCAAAGCACGATTGGCGCCTCGGTGTCAGGGCGCCATGGCGCGTTGCCGGATTCCGGGGCAAGCTCGAACGCTATCGATGCAGCACATTGATCAGCGGGGATTTGCCGAAGAATAGTGGCGAATGCGCAACCGCGGCAGTTCAGAAACGTTCATGAATTCTTCCGCTGCCGCGGCTGGAACGTCATGTTCCCGTCGCTCGGAGACAGTTTCCGGCAGAAACGAAGCGATCAACATCGACAATGCGGAACCCGCAACCGTGGTTGTGCCCCAAGCGTTCAGTCCCGGATTCGGGTCGACTTCCGGTTGTCGAGTCCAACCAGGTTCAGATCAGTCCGCGCTGCGGTTCCAGGTTCTCGCTCATCATGATCTCGACCGGGACGCGACAAAAGTCCGGCGCGTCTCCCGCAGATGCGTCCAACAGGGCCCTGACCGACATGTCTGCTGCCAGGACCATG
This sequence comes from uncultured Amylibacter sp., assembly GCA_963662815.2. Lineage (GTDB taxonomy): Bacteria > Pseudomonadota > Alphaproteobacteria > Rhodobacterales > Rhodobacteraceae > JAPPHA01. The sequence goes on along the minus strand of CAXXWA010000029.1, from coordinate 16,229 downwards.
TCCTGATGGACGACCGCATCGAACACCCCGCCCACAAGGCCCTGCCGGGTCAGCGGCGTGAGATTGAACGCGACATAGGTGATATCCTGGTCCCGCCCGGATTCGAGCAGGGCTTTCTCGATCCCGCGATTGCCGCCGCCGAGATTGCAGACAGCGCACAGGTTCGGTTCGTCCAGGAGTGTCTGCCTCGTCATTTCGTAGTAGAGCTTCGGGTCGTCATTGCCGTCGTTGCCGCCAAGTATGGATAGCTCGGGAAACGCATTCCGAAGGATCTGGCCGAACCCTGCAAGGCGTTCCTCATGGCTGCGGTACAGGCTGCTTCCCTTGAATAGAAGCACAGGCCCGGATCGTCGGCAAAGTCTGCCGATCAACTGTCCGGCGGTCCTGCCGGCCGCCAGGTTGTCGAGACCGACGTAACCGAGGATGCCCGAGCGGGGCAAGTCCGTCAGAATTGCAACCACAGGAATTTCCCGTTCGCAGAGTCGCCGGACAGCCTCGCGAACCGCCGGGTGATCAAGGGGCTGAACGATCACGCCCGCTGAGCCGGCGGCTGCGCATCTGTCGAGTTCGGCCGCCAGCGCAACAGGATTCATCCGCCGGGGGAATGCGGCGCGAACCTCCGCCCCGGAACGCGCGCAGACCTTTCGGACCTCCCGCGCCAGATTGTCGTTGGCGAAACCTGCTCCGCCGGCAATGACAATGTCGATCACCTGCTCCGTCCGCCGGGCGCGGAATATCCTCGGCCGCGCTGCAGACGCTTCAAGCCACTTCGCCGCGTCCATCACCTGCTGGACGGTTTTCTGCCGAACTCCGGGCCGGTTGTTGAGCACCCGGTCGACCGTGGCGGTGCTGACCCCGGCCTGGAGGGCAATATCGATAATTCGCACTTTCACTGGATGCGATACTCCCGTCCGATTTGATGCATCAAACAGCAGAATTCCCGAAATCGCCACAGGAATCATTGTCGAGCAGGCGGCTGTTTCCGACTTTGCCATGTGAAACGAATGCCGGAGTGTGCAGATTTCCCGTCGGTGAAGCGTGGAATCACGGAGTGTGAAGCCATGGTCGAAACATCTCGGGAACCGGGATTGCGGAGGCTGGCTGAGAGGCTCGGGACCGCTTGGAAGGCCGGCGACAGTATCGGCGCGGTCGAGTCCGGTGACTTGCCGCGCGACCGGGCGGAGGCCTGTTTCGTCCAGGACCGGATGGCCGTTGAAATCGGGGACGAGATCGTCGGCTGGAAGGTCGGCGCTACGAGCGCAAGGATGCAGGAGATCGACGGTCACGAGGACGTGGTGCCGGGCCGTCTCTTTCGCTCGGCGACCTTGCATGGCAACCGGCTTGCCCTGCCGCTCAACCGGACGGGAAACGTCCGCGTCGAAGCGGAATTCGGGTTCAGAATGCTTGCGGACGCGCCGCTCCGGGAAGATCCCTGGACGGCGGATGAACTCGGGAGCATCGCGGTCCTGCATCCGGCTGTCGAAATCATAGGTGCAAGGCACGTGCTCCCGGACGCGCCTGCGCGGATCCGGTCCCTGATGACCGTCGCGGACAATGGTGGCGGTGTCGGTTTCGTTTTCGGCGCGGAAGTCACGGACTGGCGAGGCCACGATTTGGACGCCTGGCCAGTGGAATTGAGCGTGGACGGCAGTTCTCCGGCCGAGGTCTTTCCGTCCGGCATGCGACCGGATCCCTTGACTGCGCTCGCCAAACTCGTCTCCCATCTCGCCGCCCGCGGCTGCGAGCTGGCGAAGGGCAATTTCGTTTCGACGGGATCGATATGCGTCCCGCAGCCGACAGGACCGGGCGGTCGGGTCAGGGCCGACTTCGGGTCTCTCGGAATGATCGAGTTGGACTTCGAACCATGACGGGCCTTGAATGAACAGTTCAGTGGAAACTGCGGATTGGAAATCCGGAACGGCCGTCCCCCGGGTCGCGATCGTCGGTGCGGGCGGGATGGGGGCGCTCTTCGGCGAGATACTTCAGGCCGGCGGCATCAAGGTTTCGCTGGTCGACATCGACCTGGACCATGTCGAGGCGATCCGGCGCGACGGATTGCGGATTGCAGGTTTCGGCGGTGACCGCGTGGTGCGGATTCCGGTAACGGAGAACGCGGCGGACGTCCGGTCAGCCGATGTCGTCCTGTTCCAGTGCAAGGCTCACGGTACTCTCAACGCGGCGCGGTCCGTCCGTCACCTCGTAGAGGGCGGCGCTTTCTGCGTGAGCTTCCAGAACGGGCTGGGCAACGAGGAAGCGATAGCAGGCATTCTCGGTCCGGAAAACGTGCTGGGCGGATTGACGACGATGGGTGGATACAAGACCGGACCGGGACAGATCCGCGACTTTGCCCGGGTCCCGACATACCTCGGAGAACTGCAGGGCGGGTTGAGCTCCCGTTCGGCTGCCCTCGCTGCGGCGTTTACGGCCGCCGGACTGCCGACTCACGCGAGCGCGGATATCGTCCTCGAAATCTGGAAGAAGCTGCTCGGCAACATCGCGATGAGCGCCGTTTCGGGCTTGACCGGGTTGACGCTCTGCGAGTCTCGGGCCGTGCCCGAACTCGCAAGCACGTGCATCAGGGCTCTCGACGAAGCTCTCGCGGTCGCGGCTGCGCGCGGCATCGAGCTTGACCGCGAGGACGCGCTCGACGGTCTCGACACCATAACCCGTCCCGGCAGCACAGGCGAAAACAGGTCATCTCTCGCCGTAGACATCATGAACCGCCGCGAAACCGAAGTGGACGTGATATACGGGACGGTGATTGCCTCCGGCAGGGAACTCGGCGTCGCGACGCCGACTCTGGAAACGCTGGCATCGCTGGTCAGGGGCGTCGAGACCGGATTTTGGAGGGAGAACGATTCTTGAGGGAGGAAGGTCAATGACGGTTCTCGGCGGCAAGACGGCATTCATCAGCGGGGGATCCAGAGGGATCGGCTTCGCGATTGCGCGGCAGCTTGCGGAAGAAGGCGCCCGCGTGTTTCTCGCGGCATCGCACGAGGGGCGCCTTCGCAGCGCCGCCGACCGGATCCGTTCCGAAACGGGAAACGATGCCGGCTTCCACGCAGCGGATCTGCGCAGTCTCGCAGGATGCGAAGCGGCGGCGGCGGCAGGCGAAAGCTGGCTCGGACGCTGCGACATCCTGGTCAATTCCGCCGGAGCAACGCGCGGCGGAGTGTTTCCCGGGCAACCGGACTCCGAGATGATCGACGGTTTCGCGCTGAAGTTTCACGGCGCCGTGCGGTTGGCGCGCCTGCTTTGGCCGGCGCTCAAGCGGTCGCATGGTACGGTGATAAACGTCGTCGGCGGATTCGCCCGCACTCCGGCCGCCGACTTCATGGTTGGCGGCGCAGTCAACGCGGCGCTGGCGAACTTCTCCAAGGCGCTCGCGAACAAGGGCCTTGAGGACGACGTAAACGTCAACTGGATTCATCCCGGCCTGACGGTGACCGAACGCCTGCAGAAGATATTTTCCGACCGCGCGGAACAGGCCGGCACAAAGGCGGAAAGCATAGAGGCTGCGACCGTTGCCGACGAAAACATCAGGCGGCTCGGCCAGCCCGAAGACGTCGCCGCGCTCGCCGCCTTTCTCTGCTCGCCGTCGGCGCGTCACGTTCACGGCACCGGCATCGCCTGCGACGGCGGCGGTTCCAAGGGGTACTACTGATGCGCGGACCTGCCGGGTGCGCTGCGTTCGGCCGCGGCCGCATCGCCCATGCATGACCTTTTCGTCGACGTCGACTCCGCCATCGCGCTGATCGGGGACGACGAGACGGTCGGGCTCATCGGCGGCGGCGGCGGACTGGTGGAAGCGTCGCTTCTGCATGAGGGCGTGGAGCGGCGCTTCCTTTCGACCGGACATCCCCGGCGCCTCACGGTCATCCATGCCCTGGGAATCGGCGACCGCCAACGGCGCGGACTGAACCGATTCGCCCACGAGGGCCTCGTTGCCCGGGTCATTGGCGGCCATTGGGTGTGGTCGCCGCGCATGCAGGACATGGCGCGGCAGGACAGGATCGAGGCATACGTGTTGCCCGGCGGCGTCATCATGCAGCTGATGCGGGAAGTTGCCGCAAAGAGGCCTGGGCTCGTAACCCACGTCGGCCTCGGCACCTTCGTCGACCCGCGTCACGGCGGCGGCCGGATGAATTCCGCGGCAACCGGAGATCTCGTCAGGCTCGTGGAAGTCGACGGGAGGGAATACCTGCGCTACCTGCCCTTGCCGGTCGACGTCGCCCTTCTCAAGGGATCTTTCGCCGATGACGACGGCAACATAAGTCTCGACGAGGAGCCGGCCAACGTCGACATCTACGCGATGGCCGCGGCCGCCCACAACAGCGGCGGGAAAGTGATTTTCCAGGTCAGAAGGCGCGTTCCGAACGGCAGCCTCGGCGCAAGGTCGGTGCGCGTCCCGTCGGCCATCGTCGATGCAGTGGTCGTGGACCCCGACCAGAGGCAAGGCTACGACCTCGTCCACGATCCGGCGATATCGGGAGAGCGATTCTCCGTCGAACCGCCGCCCCAGATGCCGGCGTTTTCGATTCGCCAGATCATTGCCCGGCGGGCTCACGAGGAACTCGTTCCCGGCACTGTCATCAACTACGGTTTCGGAATACCCGACGAGGTGGCGAGCATCGTCGCCGCCCGCGGCGAGCAGCGCCTTTACTGGCAGACCATCGAGCACGGAACCTACGGCGGAACGTTGCTGACGGGCACGCTCTTCGGTTACGCGCGGAATCCAACCTGCATGATCGACGCGCCGTCGCAGTTCGACTTCTATTCCGGTGGCGGGCTCGACATCGCGTTTCTGGGCTTTGGAGAAATCGACCGTTCGGGCAATGTCAATGTTTCGAAGCTGGGCGGCGTGCCCGTCGGCCCCGGCGGATTCATCGACATTGCGCAGACGGCGCGAAAGGTCGTTTTCTGCGGCACCTTCACGGCTAGGGGCGCCAGGATCGCCTCCGGCGACGGCCGGTTGAAAATCGAACGGAACGGAACAGTCTGCAAACTGGTCGACCAGGTCGACCAGGTGACGTTCTCGGGGGAACAGGCCCTGAAGCAGGGCCAGACGGTGATCTACGTGACCGAGCGGTGCGTTTTCGAGTTGCGTCGCGACGGCATGACGCTGACGGAAGTCGCCCCCGGCGTCGACCTCGAACGAGACGTATTGGCCGCGATGCAGTTTCGCCCTCTTCTTGCGGACCAAGTCGGACTCATGCCGGCAGGTTGCTTTACGGACTCATGCCATGACGGCTAGAGTTCGACTGGCCATCGTCGGACTTGGGGTCGCTGGGAGCCGCCAAATGACCGCCGCCCGAGCCGGGAAGCGTTCCCGGCGACTGGTCGAGCTGACCGCGGTGGCGGACCCGTCGGAGCTGGCAAGGTCGACCGCCGCCGCCGAGGGCATTCCGTGGTTTGCCGACTTCTCCGCGATGCTCGAGGAGGTCCGTCCGGACGGCGTGATCGTCGCGACCCCGACGGACAACCATCTGGCGCCTGCGTTGGCCGCGCTCGAGAGCGGCGCGCACGTGCTTGTCGAGAAGCCGATCGATGCCACGCTCGAGAATGCCGAAGCCCTTCGCGCGGCGAGCGAGGCTTCAGGCCGACCCGTCCTGGTCGGCTATCACCGCCGTTGCAGTCCGAGGGTGCGGCGCGCGCGCGACATCATTGCGGACGGCGGGATCGGGCGTATCGTCGCGGTTTCCGGCCAATGGGGCGTCCGCAAGCACGACGCCTACTACGACCCGTCCTGGCGCAGACTCCGGAACGCAGGTCCGGTCCTGATCAATCTTGTCCGCGAGATTGACTGCCTACGCTACGTTTGCGGCGAGATCGTCGGCGTGTCCGCCGAAACCTCGAACTTCGTGGAGGGCTTCGAAAAGGAGGACGTGGCGGCATTCTTGTTTCGGCTGGAGGGAGGCGCGCTCGGAACGTTCATCCTGTCCGGCCGCGTGAACTCCCCCTGGTCCTGGAAATTTGCGACCGGAGAGAACCCGGCATTTCCCGTTTCGGGCGAAAACGCCTGGAGAATCATGGGAACCGCGGCCTCGCTCGAGTTCCCGCGACTGGCGCTCTGGCAACATGCCGAACCATGCGGAAACTGGCATTTCCCGATCGGCTGCACCGAAGTGCCTGCGGAAACGGGCGACGGATTCGACCGGCAGATCGAACACTTTTCGAGGATCATCCGCGGCGTTGAAGAACCCCTTGTCGGTGCGGCCGACGCGGCGCGCACCCTTGAGGCCCCCCTTGCAGTCTTCGAGTCAGCGCGGATCGGCCGCCGGATCTCCCTGTGACGGACGCCGCCAGCATAATCGTCGATGCGAGTCCGCCGTCCTCACCGTCGTGATCAACCGGCCCGGCAGGATGAACGCATTGGACCCGTCCGCACATCGTGATCTGCAGGATGCTTTCGACAGGTTCGCGGAAAACCCCGAGCTTCGCGTGGCGGTTATCTCCGGTGCCGGAGACAGGGCATTCTGCGCGGGAAGCGATCTCGCGGCGCGAGCGCGCCTCGGGCGCGACGACCTGCCGCGCTGCGGATTCGCAGGGATCGTGGAAAGGTTCGATCTCGACAAGCCGGTCATCGCCGCTGTCAACGGGCATGCGATCGGCGGCGGCCTGGAAATCGTGCTCGCATGCGATCTTGCCTTGAGCGTGCCCGGCGCGCTCTTCGGCCTCCCGGAGCCGCGCGTCGGACTGGTTGCGGAAGGGGGGTTGCACCGGCTCGCCCGCCAGTTGCCTGCAAAGGTTGCCAACCGCATGGCACTGACCGGGGAACTCATCCCGGCCGCGACGGCTGTCGGATTCGGTCTTGTAAACGGGCTGTCGGAACCAGGCGCCATCATGGCGGATGCCCTCGCACTCGCGGACGAAATCCTTGCAGGCGCTCCGCTTTCGGTTGGTGCGACCAAGGAGATGATGCGGCGCGGACTGGACGCTCCGACACTGGAAGCCGCGTACAGGGGCGCGTATCCTGCACGGGACCGCATGCTGGCCAGCCGCGACGCCGATGAAGGCATTGCGGCTTTCCTGGAAAAGAGGCCGGCCATCTGGAAAGGTTGCTAACCGGCGGCGTGCAGCTTCTGGGCGAGTTCGGGAAGGAGAGACGAATGACCGGATTTCACGTGAAGGTCGGGCAGCGCACGGAGTTTTCGAAGACAGTTTCGGAGACCGACGTTTACATGTTCGCGGGCATTACAGGGGACTTTTCGCCGAACCATGTCAACGATGCCTACATGCAGAAGAGCACGTATGGCCGCCGCATCGCGCACGGCGCCCTTCTGGTCGGGTACATGTCGACGACTTCGAGCATGGCGATCGCGCAGACCCGCGAATGCGACGAAACCCCGGTGTCACTCGGCTACGACCGAATCCGCTTTCTCAAGCCGGTGTTTTTCGGCGATACGGTGACCGTTGCCTACGAAATTACCTCCGTCGCGCCCGAGAGAAAGCGATCGGAGGCGGCCATCAGGGTCACGAACCAGGACGGCGAGCTTGTTGCCGTCGGGACCCACATTCTGAAATGGGTGCCGAATGCGGCACCGCCGACACTCGACGGGGATTGAGGCTGTGCCGGATCGGGGGTTTCGCCTTTCCGGTCGGACAGCGGTTGTCACCGGGGCGGCCCGGGGCATCGGCCTGGCGATCTCACGGAGGTTTGCGGAGCTCGGCGTCAAGGTGTCCGGCTGGGACCGCGACCCCGAGCCGATGCGCGGCGACCCCGCGTTTGCGCATGCGACCCTGGCCGACGTCGCCGACGAGGCTTCGGTCGAGGCCGCCTTTGCTTCGACGTTGCTGAGCCTTGAAGCCGTGGACATTCTCGTTGCCAACGCCGGGATCAACGGGCCGACCAAGGCGGCTTGGGAGTATGGCCTGGACGAATGGCAGCAAGTGATCGACGTGGACCTGACGGGAGTCTTTCTTTCGACGCGAGCCGTTGTCCCGCATATGCGCGAAAGGGGCACGGGAAGAATCGTGCTGATCGCATCCGTGGCCGGCAAGGAGGGAAATCCGGACGCCTGCGCCTATGGCGCAGCGAAGGCCGGAGTCATCGGGTTCGCGAAAGGACTTGCGCGGGAGCTCCTGCCGTCCGAAATCACCGTCAACTGCATAGCGCCATCCATGGCCGAGACGGACTTTTTGAAGGACATGGAAGCAGACTACGTTTCGGACAGGAAAAGCCGCATCCCCATGGGCCGGTTGTGCACGCCGCGCGAAATCGCGGACATGGCCGCCTGGGTCGCCAGCCCCCTGTGTTCCTTTACGACCGCGCAGGTCTTCGACCTGACGGGCGGGCGGGCGGACTACTGAGCCGGACGCAAAGGCCCGGAACCGGTTCGCGGCAACACGGTGGCGCTCTTGCAGTTTTGCTTGCGGGTGGTGGACCGTTCCGCGCGTGCAAGTCACGGGATGCGAGTTTTCGAACCCGCTTGAATCGTTGGGGGTTTGCTGCGGCAGAATCGGCGGGGCGCAACCCCGTCCCGGCAAAATGATGCATCAATTTCGATCGCGCCTGAATTTGCCGCGGGATTTGTTCGCGACTGGCTCGTTTCCGCGACCGGCCAAGTTGACTTGCTCCGGGCGGAGCGTGAATGAAGGCGTGAACGAAGAACGGGACTGGGTGGTCAGGCAGTCTTGACGGGAGATCTGGATGCTCGAAATCGAAGGAGTCGAATCCGGCTACGGGAATCTCCAGATCCTGAACGGAATCGACATGTCGGTTTCGGAGGGCAGCATAGTGGCCCTTCTCGGCGGCAACGGCACCGGAAAGTCGACCCTTCTGAAGGCGATCTCCGGCTTGAATCCGGTGTGGAAAGGGGAAATCAGGTTTGAGGGACGCCAAATTCATCGCTTGCGCCCGCATCAGATCGTGCGAGCCGGGCTGGTCCAGGTGACGCAGGGCAAGGACTCCTACCCGGGAATGAGCGTGGAGGAGAACCTGATGCTTGGCGCGTTCTCCCGGCGGGACCGGACGGCAGTGGCGCGTGATCTCGATCATGTCTACGCGTTCTTTCCTGTGCTCAAGGACAAGCGGAAGCAGGTGGCGGGACTGCTGTCCGGCGGGCAGGTCCAGATGCTGGTCATCGGCCGCGGCCTCATGGCGGCGCCGAAACTGATCATGCTCGACGAGCCGTCCGCCGCGCTGGCGCCTTTGGTCGTCCTGGACATTTTCAGGCAGATCAACCGCATTCGCCGGGAAATGGGAATGACGATCCTGATCGTCGAACAGAACGTCAGGATGGCGCTGCTGCTCGCGAGCTACGGCTACGTCATTCACGACGGGCGCATCCAGGTTCAGGGCGAGGCCAGCGACATGATCGGCGACGACAAGGTCCGGCACGCCTATCTGGGCGGCACCGTTGCCGACGCCTCGCCGCAGCGGGCGGCGGGCAGCGCTTAGGGACGGCACGGGATGTTTTTCGATTTCGTCGTGGTCGGGCTTTCGATCGGACTTGTCTACGGGCTGGTCGCGCTGGGGATCTCGCTGATCTATTCGGGACTCGACATCGTTCACTTCGCGCACGGCGAGGTGTTCATGTTCGGCGCCTTCTTCGGCCTTGTCCTGTTCAACGACGTCGGAATGTCCTATCCGGTGACGCTGTTCCTCGCCATGATCCTCACGGGCCTTCTCGGCATCGTCATCGAGCGCGTCTTCTACCGCAGGCTGACATCGCAAGGGGGCGGTTATACGGTCGCGGGGATGGGCATGATCATTTGCGGGTTCGGCATGGCGATCATCCTCCAGAACATCGCGTTCCTTATCTGGGGCGCCGAGGGCCACGCGCTGCATGTCCAGTTCGGCATGCCTGTGCAGATCGGGGGCATCTTCCTGCCAAAGTCCTATGTCTGGATCCTGGTCGTGTCCGTGGGCCTGATGGCCACGCTCCACCTGTTCCTGAAATACACTCGCATCGGACTCGCGGTGCGCGCCGTCGCGGCGAACAAGGACATCGCCTATCTCATGGGAATCAACGTGCCGCTCATGATCTCGCTGATTTTCGGACTTGCCTGCGCTCTCGCCGCCGCGAGCGGCGTTCTCGTGGGGCCGATCAACTACGTTCAGGTCGAGATGGGATACCTGATCCTGATCAAGGCGTTCGCGGCGGCCGTCGTCGGCGGGTTCGGATCCCTTCCCGGGGCCATACTCGGCGGACTGCTCGTCGGCGTGTTCGAAACCCTGGGAGCCGGCTACATTTCCGGCACGCACAAGGACATTTACGCTTTCCTGCTGCTGATCTTCGTGCTGATGGTCAGGCCGACAGGCCTGCTCGGCAAGCTGGCGAAGGTAAAGGCTTGAGGGCAAAGATGTGATCTTCAATCGAACAACAGTATAGGAGTACGATCCATGAAAAAGACAACCTTCCAGGCGCTGGCGCTTGCCGCGCTGACGGCGTTGTCGTCCGCAGCCGTGCAAGCCGGCGAGATTCGCATCGGAGCCACGATGCGGATGATTTCCGAGAACGGACAGAAATACGGGCAAATGATGATCGATGAATTTGCCGCGATCAATGCCGCAGGCGGCATCAACGGCAACATGATCAAGCTGTCCCTCCTGAACGACGAATGCAAGTCTGACAAGGGCGTCGCCAATGCGAACAAGTTCGCCTACCAGGAAAACGTCCACCTCGTGATCGGGTCCAGCTGTTCGTCGGTCACCCTTCCGATCGTCGACGTGACCGCGCAGGCCCGAGGTCCCGCAGATCATTCCGCACTCCACCAATCACATGATTACCCAGAAGGGTTCCGAGTGGGTGTTCCGGGTTCCGATCTCGGCGCGGTTCTACAAGGGTGTCGTGGCGAAGTACGTGGGCGAGAACATCGGCACGGACATTGCCTACATCTACGCCTCCGACGCGGCGGCGGTCTCGGACGCCGAGGGATTGCAGGAACAGATGAAGCTGCAGTGGGGCGTGGACCCGGTCTATTCGGCCCAGGTCCAGGAAAAGGAAATCGATTTCCGGTCGCATCTCCTGAAGATCAAGGCGCTCAACCCGTCGGGAATCTTCATCGCCGCCCTCCAGGAACCGATGGCCCGCGCACTGGTCCAATCGTATGAAGTCGGGCTGCCTGACAGCGTGCGGAGAATCGCGAATTCGGTCGCATCGAACGCACCGGTTCCGGGAATGGCCGGCGACGCGATCAAGGGCGTGTTCTTCACCGCTGCCTATTCCGACAGCGACGACCGCCCGATCGCGAAACTGTTCAACGAACTGGTTCGCGCCAAGTACGGCGTCCAGAAGATAGACCATGACTTCAGCCAGGCCTATGACCTGATCCGGATCGTGGAAATCGCGCTCCGGAACGCGGACCTGCAGCTCACCGACGACAGCCTGGCAGCCGACCGGACCGCAATCCGCGACGCGATCGCCGGTATCGAGAACTACGAGGGACTGGCGTCCGGGCCGATCAGCTTCTGCGCTGACCCGACCCCCGAATGCCGGGACGGCAACCGCACGGTCGTTCTGATCGGATACCTGAAGGGAGGGGAAGACTTTGAGCTCGGCATCCTCGATCGGGGTAACGATGCCGATCGAATTCGGGCTCTGAGACAGCACAGGGGGTCCCGTCCCGTGGCAACTTCGCCGGACGGGGCCTCCACTCGGCAGCAGAACCACTCCGCACCCGGCCAGTTCGAGAGCCGCAGCTGATGCATTCCCAGCTGGAACGGATTCTGGCCGCGATCGGCAGGCTTCGGGACGTCCATCCGCTCCTCCCTTGGCTGGTGGCTTTCCTCTTGCTGCTGCCGCTGCCGCATGTCGCGGCCAACAACTACCAAGTCTACCTTCTCGACTACATGTGCATCGCGATCATCCTCGCGACCGGCCTGAACATCGTGAAGGGGTTTGCGGGGCAGGTCACTGTCGGTCATGTGGCCCTGGCCGCGGTCGGGGCGTATACCTCGGCCATCTGCTCGCTTTACCTCGGACTGCCATTCTGGATTTGCCTTCCCGCGGCCGTGCTTGCTGCGGTCCTTGCCGGGATCATCGTGGGCATCCCGTCTTTCAGGCTTGAAGGCGCCTACCTTGCGCTCGCCACTCTCGGGTTCGCCCAGGCAATCGAGGTCTTCATCCGGGTGACCAATTTCCTTGGCGCGGCCTCGGGCATGGGAGGCATCAGGCCGCCTTCCATTTTCGGTATCACGCTGGACACCTATCACAGCTACTTCTATCTGGTCATGCCGGTCATGCTGCTGTCGGTCTACGCGTCCTTCGTCGTGCTCAGGTCGGGAACCGGCCGGGCCTTCATGGCGATTCGGGAGGATCCGCTGTCAGCCGCAGCTTCAGGGGTGAATGTCAGGCGTTACAAGCTCTACGCATTCATGCTGAGCGCAGTCTATGCCGGCCTTGCCGGTTCTCTCCTTGCGCATATGCGGCCCGGCTACATCCACCCGAACAATTTCACCATCATTGAAATGGTCATTGTGCTCCTGATGGTCGTGCTCGGCGGAATCGGCAACATCTGGGGCGGCGTCATCCGGCGCGGTCATCGTGACCATTGTCGCTGATTTGACGCGCGACTTCTACTTCTACCAACTGTTGCTCTTCGGCCTCGTGATCGTGGGGACCGTACTGTTCATGCCCAAGGGAATTGGCGGCATCATCGAACGCTATGTTGTTGCCGGAAGGTTTGTCGCCGCCAGGGAGAAGATTTCCGGAGAACGGTCTCGTGCAGAGCAGGGCGACCCGGAATCGGGGCAGTGACCGTGGCACCCCTGCTTGAAGCTGTCGGCCTAACGAAAAGTTTCGACGGTTTGCGTGCGATCAAGGGAGTCGATTTCAGTCTTGAGGAGGGCGAAATTCGCGGCGTGATCGGACCGAACGGATCTGGAAAGAGCACATTGTTCAACCTTTTTTCCGGTGTTTACCGGGTCGATTCCGGCACCATCTCCTATGCCGGCAAGGACATCACGGGTTGGGAACCGCACGACATTGCGGCTGCCGGTGTCGCAAGGACGTTTTCCAGCTCCTGCGCATGTTCACGGAGATGACGGTTCTGGAAAACCTCATGATCGGACATCATTGTCATGTCAGATACGGAGTCGTCGACGGCATATTCCGTCTTGGCAAGGTGGCACGAGAAGAGGCGAGAATCCGCGAGGAAATGATGGAAATCCTCGCGCTGATAGGTCTGGCCGAATTCGCGGGCATGCCGGCGTCCGAACTGTCGATCGGTCAACGCCGGCTTTTGGCGCTCGGCAGGTCAATCGCCATGCGGCCAAAGCTGCTGATGCTCGACGAGCCGGCCGCCGGACTGTCGCCGGTCAACGTGGACAATCTGATGAACATCATGGTTCGGCTGAAAAAGCGCTATGATCTGACAGTGATCGTCGTCGAACACATCATGAAGGTGGTGATGGACACATGCGACCGCGTTACTGTCCTGGATCACGGCGAAAAGATCGCCGAAGGCACCCCGGACCAAGTGCGCGACGATCCGACTGTCGTAGAGGCCTATCTCGGGCGCGAAATGGGCGACGACGAGGTTCTTAAGGTACTCTCTGTCTAATCGATTTTGCGTCACGGGCGGTTCAACGGGCAGCAAATCAATTCCGTGTCGGGAGGCGAATGACAGATATGCCTGCACAGGATGAGCATCGCGCCGCCGCGGCAGGACCGGAATGGTTCGGGCCGCGGGGGCAGTAGCGCACGTTTCCGGAGGTCTCCGGACCCGGTTTTGGAGGAACGAGAGACAGCGGTTTGCTCAAACGGCGTAGTCGGCAAAGTACTCCGCAGTCAGCAGCACACGACGGTGTTCTTGCTCTAACGAGCCAGTCCGGGAAACCGGTTTTGATCTGCACGAATAGTGCAAGTGGGGTAAATCCGTAGCCGAAGGTGTGCGGCTGAACGGCCAGAGTTTAAGGTCCTGATGGATTCCGACGACGATGTTGGCGACATTGGTCCTTCTTCCCGGCCATGTCGCGGATCTCGAGGAGGTTCCGTATCTGGTTGTCGGACGGGACCCTTTCCATTCCGAAGATCGTGAGGAAGTTGGAGAGGCCCCGGCGTTCGGCGAGCAGCTTCCGACGGACGAGAAAGGAGTGCGACCTGGCGAAGAACGCGGAGAAGGCCGCGCCCCTGCAGACGTCGGTCATGGAGTACTGACGGTTCTTTCCGCTCCGCGGGTCGGGCATGTCGGCGCAGCACTCCCGGCAGGTGGTCTCCATGTTGTCCGGATCGAGCGCCCGGCTTTCATCGTCATGCGGGCTCACCTTGTGGTGGATGATCGCCGCTCGCGGATCCTTCCGGCTTTCCGTGACGGGCGACCGGCAGTACCTGCACGTGTAAACGTCCCTGTCCAGTATCTGCTGCGCAGCTTCCCTCACTGGCGGCAACGCCGCTTCTAGGCGGAACTTCACGGGGAAGGGAAGCAAGGATTCCGCAGGAAAACCGTTGTTTTTCAGGGGTTTTCCGGCCCGGCGGGCGTCGCTCAGCCTGGCATCCTCATGGGAACATCCTGGTCGTGCCCGACCCCGAGCAGCTCGAAGGCCCGCTCCTGGACCGGGGTCGGCCTGGCGGCCACCGACAGCAGGCTGTCGCCGCGGCCCGGCAGGCGCACGCGGTTCAGCACCACGCCCGAGAGATCCGCGAGAAGCGTCCGGAAGCTGTGGACCGGAAGCCCGTCGGGGGTCCTCTTGTCCGACGCCTTCGCCTTCGCGCGCTCCGAGACCCTTGCCGGTTCCACCGGCGAGCTCCGCCGCGCCCTTGCGCCCTCGCGGTCGTCGTCCTCGAACAGCATCGGCGCCAGGCGCCGGCGCATGTGCCACTCCACGTGCAGCGCCAGCATGCACAGGAACACGTGCGCCCGGACGCGGTCCTCGGTGCAGACATGAACCGGGCGGATGCGGAGGTCGCCCTTCGCGTTCCGGAACGCGCGCTCCACGCCGGCGAGGGACTTGCAATCCTCCACCGCCGCCTCCGGCCCGATGGCCCCGGCGTCCAGGCTGGTGCGGACCACGCATATCCCGTCGAGCCGCGCCTCGGCGGCGATCCTGTCCGGGCTCCGCGCCCAGTCCATCCCGTCGTCGCGCACGGCGACGTCGAAGTGCTTCTCCACCCGGCGCCGGTTCGCCTTCCGCCCCAGGGCCTTCACGGTCCGGTCGCGGTTCGCCGGGCCCGGCCTGCCGCGCGCGGCCGCGGCGGCGATGCCGGCGAGCGTCTCCTCCGTCGCCTGCAGAAGGTCCTCGCGCTTCCGGGCCCGCTCCTCCCGCAGCCGCGGGTTCAGGCAGACCATCAGCCGCTCGCCGGGGAAGTCCGGCCCGGTGATCTCCGCCACCGCGTCGGGCACCAGCGCCTCGGGCACCAGCGGCGCCGGGGCGCCGTCCGCGCCCTCCTTCAGCAGCCTGCGGATGTCGCTCGTCTTCAGCGCCGAGATCCAGTCCAGCCCCGCGGGCTCCAGGTCCTCGCGGATCCGCGCCGTCGCGGTCATGCCCCTGTCGCCCGCGAGCGCCACGCGGTCGATGCCGAAGCGGGAGCGGATCTTCTCCACCTGGCCCGCCACAGTGGACGGGTCGGACGCGTTCCCGGCGAAGACCTCCACCGCCACCGGGCAGCCGTCCGCCGCGCAGAGCAGGCCGTAGACGATCTGCATCCTGCCCTTCTTCCCGTCGCGGCTGTGGCCGAAGGCCGCCAGCGGGCAGCACCGTCCCTCCAGCCAGCTCGAGGAAACGTCGTGCAGGATCAGCGTGTTCCCGCCCTTCAGGTGCCGGTTGGCCAGGCTCCGCTCGATCCACGGCTGGCGCTTCAGCAGCCAGTCGAGCATGTCGAGCATCTCGTTGCCGGAGACGGGGCCGAGCTTGAGCAGGGTTCCGAGGCTGCTGGTCGCGGTCTCCGGGTCCAGCGCCCGGGCGGTCGCCAGCTTCGATGCCGGGTCGAGGATCCGCGCGGCGACGGCGGCGAGCGCGAGGTCCCGGCTCCGCTCCTTCCTGCGCCCGAGGATGCGCCCGAAGCCGAGCCGCTTCATCGTCCCCAGCACCGCCGCCGCGTGGCCGTGCAGCAGGGAGCGCTCGACCTGCAGCAGCTCGCGGACGTCGCTGACGGCGACGGCGCCCTTCAGCACCGCCCGGAACCCCTCGACGGCCTCGGGCGGGAGCCTCGTCAGGTTGGCGACGGTCCGCTTGCGGATGCGCTTCCCCTCCCGCCATGCCTCGCGGAGGAGGACCGCGGGCCTTCCGTGCCTGCCGGAGATGCGTTCGATGTTGAGAGCCATGGCGGACCGCCTCATGGGAACGT
>CAXXWA010000028.1:0-89395 GCA_963662815.2 uncultured Amylibacter sp. | reverse complement strand
CGGACCCGGTGCGCGAGGCGGTGGAATATCGGCCGGACCTGGAGGTCGCCGGCTTGAGACAGCGGAATGCCCGCTCCACGCGGGTCAGGGCCTTGCATCCCCTGACGCATTCCTCGGCGTCCATGTCGTCGTCGCCGAGCGAGGTGCGGATGATGTAGATTCCGTCGAGGGCGGCCTCGGCGTCGATGGAGTCCCGGTCGCGGCTGAAGCCGAAGCCGGTCGCGGCGATGTCGACGTCGAAGTGCTTCTTCATCTTCTTCGTGTTGATGACCTCGCCCACGGCGAGGCCGATGTCGGCCTCGCCCTCGAGGGTTCCGCCCTCGACGCGTGCGGCGATCTTCGCAAGCGCCTTTTCGGTGGCCTCGAGCAGCTCCTGCCGGACGCGGGCGCGGTGCCCGGCGAGGCGGGGATTGCGGCAGGCGACGAGGCGCTCGCCGGGGAAGTCCGGATGGTCGCGGATCTCGAACAGCGTCTGCTCGTGTTCGGGGTCCTGGAAACGGTCGGGACGGCCCTGGCGGGCGAGCTTGCGGATGGTCTGGCTCTTGAGGGCGGTGATCCAGTCGGCGCCGCCGCGTTCACGCAGGGCCGCGATGGCGGCCTTGACGATCATGCCGCGGTCCCCGACCATCACCACCCGGGAGAAGCCGTAGCGGCGCTGCAGGCGGTCGAGCTCGGGCAGGAGGGTCTCCTTGTCGGTGATGTTTCCCGGATGGACCGAGACCGCGACCGGGCGCCCGTCGCGGTCGCAGAGGAGGCCGAAGTTGATCTGCGGGAGGCCCCGCTTGCGGTCGCGGCTGCAGCCGAAGCGCGCGAGCGGACAGTGGCTTCCCTCATGCCAGGTCGAGGACAGGTCCCAGAGAACGAGATCGCCTTCCGCGATCCATCGCCGCGCCAGGCGTCCCTGGATGCCCTCCTGCCGCTCGTCGAGCCAGTCCATCGCCGCGTAGAGATCCTCGGGCGCGACGTCGTCGGCGATGGCGAACTCCTCGGGCAGGGTGGCGTTCCGCCACCATCGGCTGGTGGCGAGCTTGGAGTTCGGCCTGAGGATGCGGCCGGCGACCATGGCGAGGACAAGGTCGCGTTCCGGGCACCGCTCGCGGGCGACGAGGCGGGGAAGGCCGATGGCGTTCATGGCCGTCTGCACCGCCTGCACCGCCCCATGGTGGCGGGATCGGACCGGGTCCCCAAGCGCGTCGCCGGCCTCCGCATGCCGCTTTCCCGCCAGCGCGCCGCGCAGCAGCGGGATCACGTGCGGCGGCAGGTGCGAGAGATTGGCGAGGGTTCGCTTCTGCACCCGGTTGTCGTGGTCGCGGTAGCTCTGTCGGAGGAGGACGGAAGTGTATGTCTTTCCGTTCTGGTGTTTCTTGAGGACGGAGACATGCATTCCTGCGGATTTGGGCATGGCGGGACCCTGACGTGCCTGCAGTTTCGGGCCGACCATGGGGCATGATTGCTATAGTGTCAAGAGGAAATCGGGCATGTCGGGCAATTTGTTCCATATTCCGTGGGAGGGCTGCCGGTGAGGTCTATGGCTTGATGGGATCAGTCGTGCCTACAGGAATCCGTTTCGCGACGCATCCCGGGTTCACAACCCCCTGTAAAAAAGGAATAAATTGGAAAACCTGCGCCGAAAAAAGCTAGAACTTCAGGTTAAAGGGCACCGTTCGGCATTTTCCTTGATCCGGTCTGTCGTCACGCGGGAGATTCCCTGGGTCCATTCACAATGATCGGGGGGCATTTTCATGACGACAGTTGCATCGTCGGCGGCCGTTGGCGGCTCGGTTCCGCAGGTTCGCGGCGAGGCCGGGTGGCGGGCCCTGATGGCGGACTTCGAGCGCTGGGACGGCTCTCGGGCCAGCTTCTGCAAGGCCCGTGGCGTATCGCAGAGTTCGTTCCGGCACTGGCGCCGCAGGTTCAGCCTCGCCGCAAGGGGCGCGGCGTCCCGGCCGGGCGGCTTCGTGGAGATCGCGGCGCCTGCCGGGCCGGGGCGCTCGCCAGATCGCCGGCCTCGAGGATCCTGGCCGTGACGTGGCGATTCGGATGACGACATGCCTGAAGTCGAGCACGGCGATCCGGCAGTGGACGCGCTCGGAGACCACCTCGCAGTCGTTCTCCGACAGCCCCTCGATCTCCGGCGGGGTCACGATGATGTCGACCACCGGGGCCTGGCCGGTGAAGCGCAGTCCGGTTTCGCCGGCCGCGTCGCCGCGGTCCTTCCTGCGGCCGGGCTTGCCGCCGTGCCGGATGCCGCCGCCGGGCTTATTCCTCCGCCTCCACCGCCATGATCGCCGCCAGCACCGCCAGCCGCTCGCCCGGCGGCATCGCCGCGTAGCGCCGGCCCCAGCCCGCGGCCTTGCGCCTGACCACCTGGCGATGCGTGAAGTTCCGCCCGGCGAAGGCGTGCCAGTGCACCCGCCCCGGCGGGAAGTTGAACCAGACCTTCTCCGTCACCACGCAGGACTGGTTGTTGACCTGGACCTCCAGCGAGCGCCAGTCCGGAAGATGCTCGTCGTAGAGCCGGGACGGGTAGCCGGAGATCATGACCTGGCAGGGCAGCGACTTCAGGATGCCGAGGAGCGCGACATGGTCGGCATCCGTGTAGTCGTAGCGGTAGCGCCGCTGCGACTTGCGCGTCGACTGCACGTAGGGCGGGTCGCAGTAGACCAGCTCGTCGCCCTGGAAGTCGAAGCCGGACAGGAACGCGTGGCAGCAGCCGTGGACCAGCTCCACGTCGTGGTCGCAGCTGAAGTTGTCGATCGCGCGCCGGTTGAGGTCGATGCCGATGTTGCGCAGAGCCGGCGGCTTGCGCTTCATGATGGCGCCGCCGCCAAGGTGCGTTTCGATATATGCGCCATGCGGAGGCATGGCCGCGACAATCGCCTGCGAGAGACCAGTCGTGGCCTTGGACCCGAACCATGCCGCCATTGCTGCCCCCGAAGTGATTCGCCCGGACGGCCGATCACTACGGCGCACGGCCTATGATGTCAACCGGAAAACAACACGGGACCAAAAACCAATGCCGTGGTTTAACGCTTACAGCGAACGAACAGGCAGCTTTGGGCCTGTCCGAAGCGCTGACGGACGTGGCCGCGGCTCAGTTCCGGAAATCCAGCAGGGCCTTCGGTGCCATTATGAAGACAGCCACTGTTGTCGCAATGCAATCAGGTCGCCCGGTTCGGCAAGGCGGTCAAGTTGGACTACGGAAATTCTGCGCACTCCCTTTCCGTTCCTGAATCCCGGTCCAGCTGGCATCGTCCTGCGGCAGGCGCCTGTCGTCGTCGATTTCCGTGACTGTTGACCTGCCCGTGTCCGCCCACTCCCAAAGGACCAGGTTCGCGTCCAATGCTCTGGCACCATGCGCGAAGCTCGGCACCACGATCCCCACATGGCCTGTGGCCAGCACGGTTCTCACGAAACGGTGCTGGATCGGCTCCTGGCTGTCGAGCATCCGGGGCTCCCAGTCTGGATCGGCCAAATCGCCCAGCCGGAACCCCTGCAAATCCAGCCGGCCCGCATCCCTCGCGTCGAACAGCGGACCCGCTTCTACACGATAGGCCACGAGGGTCAGCGGCTGAAAAGGGCGTCCCAGCGGACTGGCCTCAAGCATCGCCGTGCTGGCCCTGAAGGAATTGTAAAGCGCGGGAGCGCCAATGGGGTTGAACCGTCCGCCATATCTTGCCGCCCCGTCACCCGAGAGCGGGGTCCAGGACCAGCGGGGTTGTAAGCCCGGTAGAAGGTCCCCGCAAAGCGGTCATCCGTCAAGGCGGTCAGGCACCCCCCCCCGCCGCGATGCGGTCAAGATAGGCATGAAGCTTCGAGGCCTCGCCGTCCCGCACCACCTGGTCCGGGGTACGGTTCCCGAAGCCCGGCAAGGGCTCTGACTGGAACCAGGCATGGGCCGCCAAAGGCGATCCCGCCTGTGGCTCGACGCGGTTCAGGATCTCCAACATCTCGCGGAGGCGGGTCTGCGTCTTCACCGCCCGCACCCGCGCCTTGTGCGAAAACGCGTCACGTCCCAAGCCGAGCGTCTGCGCGATCTCGCCCGTTGTGGTTCGCAGTCCTTCGGCGATTCGGCCGGGAGAGAAGTGCTCGTCGGACACGCAATCGGACAGGTGCATGGAAAACCTCGTTTCCAGTCACGCAAAATGCCGTCAAACGATGTGGTTTCAAGGGTTGCCGACATTCAGATAACTTGAGCCCGGCAAGTTGCTGAACGCTCTGTGCCGAAACGTCATGCCGATATTTTCAGTCGCCTGCGCGGGTGCGTCCGACACCGTCCTGCATTTCGGCGGCAGACCCTGAAAGGGGAACTGAAGGATGCGAACCAAGATTCAAGCCCTAATTGCAATGGTAGTTTCCGTGGGCATCCCGGATCTCATATTCGGAGTATTCGTCACACCAACATAAGTTATACCTTGGAGCCTCTTGCAAAACCATTGGGTTGAGCGCCCGATGAACGGGGCCGGTTTCCCGGCGCGGTCGGAATCGCGAATCAGGCCGCCCGAATCCTCGGACTTTCGCCGCTGCCGCCGAACGGTCCGGAACAAAGAGCGAACATGCCGCGGCGCCGGCCATGCTTCGCCGCTCGCCGGCCCCGCGGCGGCGGTTCGGAGGTGATAGTGCCGTCCCGAAGGACGGGGAGAGCGTTAGGAAGGCGCGGCGAGGCGCATCAGCTGGTCGACCGTCAGCGCCAGAACCCCGAACATCAGGTGGCAAAGAACCTTCGCATGTCCCCGGACGCGCACGTGGCGGGCCCCGAACTCGTCCTTCAGCCGGGCGTTGCTCCGCTCGACCCCCGAGCGGATCCGGTAGCGGACGCTCTCGGGCATGGCGAGGCCGCACGCGCGCAGCGCCCGGGCCTCGCGCTTCAGGTCCTCCTTGAGATCCGTGTCACGACGCGGGTTGACGTCGATGATCGGGACGTGGCCAAGGCGTTCGCTCATCCGGTGGATCTCTGTTGCGTCATAGGCCGCGTCCATGAGGTCGTAGAGGTTGGTCACGCGTCCGGCACTCATCGTCGCAAGGGGGATCGCCACCTGGCTGTCGTGGACCGATGCCGAGGTCAGGATGGCACTCACCGGCACGCCGCAATCGGCCGTGTCGAGGTGCAGCTTGTAGCCTCTCCAGCTGACCAGGAAGCCTTTGGCGTTCCTCTTCGCGCCATGGTCGCAGGCGCGCGGCAGGTCGTCGAGCATCTCCTTGAGGCTCATGCCGCCCGACTGGCGCTCGAGACGCCCGGGTTCCTTCTCGACTTCCTCGCCCTTGCGGGGACGCCCGCGCCGGCGCTTCGGCTTCTTCCCGGCCGCCGGCTTCGGCGCCGGCTTCTCCCGCCCCTCGATCGCCGTCGAGTCCCGCGAGACGTGGCCGACCAGCTCCGCTCCCAGGGCATCCTTCACCAGGGCCTCGTGCATGCGTTCGGGAAGGCGGGCCTCGGAGAACTCGGCGAAGGCGCGCGAGAAGGTCGCCTCGCTCGGGATCGCGCCGACGCGCGGCCAGCCGCAGAGCCTGCGCAGCGTCGCGTCGACCATGAGCCTGTCGATCAGGTCGCGGGTCGTCGGAAGATCCCATATCGCCTTGGCGACGAAGGCGCGGGCCAGGGCCTGCCGGCTCCGCTGCGGCCGGCCGGGGCCGCCCCAGCGCGTCGAGACGAAGCGCTCGACCTCGGCGAGGTCGAGAACCTGGACGAGTTTCCTGTGGCTTTCCAGCAGCGGGCCGACCTCCTCGGCAAGCGCGGGGAAAAGTTCCCCTTGAAACCGGGTCCAGACATTGGTTAGGGTGGATCTCAAGGACATCGGGGCCGCCTCCGTTGCTGCTTTTTCGACAACTGCACAATACCTTGTGGCGGCTCCGATCTCCAGGATCATCCAAGCAAAATCGTCGAAATCGGCGGGAAATTCGCCCGTCAAGGGCGTTTTGCAAGAGGCTCCTTGGAATACCTTGGAACACCGTAGTCCTTATGGTCGAAACCTACTTCCCGCGATACCGTCTTTCCAGGCTGCAATGAAATCGCTGCATTGAACCAACCTCTATCCCGCCCGTTTTCATAAGTCCGATAGCGTACACTCGCTGGGTGCGGACACCTGTTTCTGAAAGCCGCTATCGTTTTCACATACCCAGAAGAGCCGGGGCCACTTTGCTTGATGTCCATCGTGGTACAGTTGCCACTTGTTTCGCCGCGAGCGTGCAAGGCCGGAGGTGCAATCGCGAGTGCAGCCGCGGCGGCAAGAGTCGTGAGTTTCTTTTTTGATCTCTCTGATGGCTTCTTTGCCGCATTGATGTCCGGCTGGACTAATGCTGTCAACAAGCTTGGTCGGATCGATCCCCATCAGTTCGAACGCCCGATCCTGCAGCGGCGTCGGTTCCGAAATTTGATGAAACCGGCACGCCCGCCGGGCCAGTATGGTCAACTCGTTAAGCGTCAGCGTGTCCTGATCGGCGACAAGCGCCGTGAAACCGTGAACCGGCAGATCGTCAGAGGTCAGCTTGACGGCAGCCTTGGCCTTGGCGCTCTCCGAGGCCCTGGCCGACTTGCGTTGCGCCCGGGCGCTTTCGCGGTCGTCATCCTTGCACAGAACAAACGGCAGCGAGCACACTGTCTCAACACCTCTTTGGAAGCGGCGAGGAATTGGAGGACCGCCCTTCAGCTAGGCGGACGCATCAACGGTGATTGTGAGCGGTCTTTCCATAGGTGGTGCCAGTGATTGAATGCAGGGTGGCCAGCGTGGTCGAGTAGGTTCGCTCGAGGAGTTACTGTTGAGATCGCAGGGCTTTTCGACCGGCGGCGTTGGCAGCAATGCGAGGCTTCCCCCCGGTGGTCGAGTGCGGTTGCCGGATGATCACGTCGACGCCGCGCCCGAGCACGGTCAGCAGCCGGAACAGGCGCTCCACCGAGCACTTGCGGAAGTGGCCCTGCAGAAACCGCGAAACGTCAGGTTGTGACAGGCCGAGGAGCCGTGCGGCCTCGGTCTGCGTAATTCCGCGATTGCGGACGATATCTTCGATGCGGCTCACGAACTCGGCCTTTACGAGATGGGCGCCGCAATCGTCTCCGTCTCCTCCGTCGCCTGCAGCAGAGGCTTTGCGCGTCGGCGGGGGTTGTCGAAGGCGGCTGCAAGTCAGTGATGGGCGGACGGACGGAACTGGGCAGGATGCACTGGAGCATCCGTGGCGCCATTTCAATCATCGCTTCCGTTGCGCGGCGCGCAGCACGCGCTTCGACGGCTGCCGGGAGCGGCGCGCGGGTAGAATCCAACCCGAAATCACGGAATTGTCGTGCACCCTGCGGCAGTTTCCCCCTGTCGTATTCCGAAACAGATGATCTCGCCATCGCGGACAGAGGCGTCTTGCCGGATGGAACAGGAAGCGGACGGAGTCGTCCGCGGTGCGGCGGCGGAGTGTCCGCGACAGGCGAGGTCGGCGGGACATGGTACCAAGTTCGCCGGAATGCTCTCGAAGACGCGGTTCGGCCCGCCGTACGGACTGCCGGGTCGCGGGTGGCGACTGCGCGACGGTTATCCGTCTTCTGCGCGCGGCGGTGCCGCCGGAGTCCTGATTCCGGCCTGCCGCAACCGCGCAAGTTCGGCATACGCATCAAGCGATTGATCGCTGTAAATCCGGAAATAGACGTTCGTCCCGAATAGCACCTCGAGCGGCCTTCCCCGGCTGCTCTGGCGAAACTCCTCGTCTTCCGCGGCAAGCCGGCTGCGAATGTCCGGGATCACGCCGCCCCGGCTCGCCGCCAGCACCAGCGCCTGTTCGCCCGCCGGCACCTGGTCGCTGTCGAGGAGCCGAGGGTCGCCGCCAAGAGCTTCCACGACCAGCCTTTCCGGCGCGCGGGCAACAAGGTTGCGCGTCCCCGGTGTCGGCGCGGGAAGCGCAGTCAGGCTGTCGGGCGTTTCAAGCGGCGCCGTCGGAAGGACGGCAAATTCGTTCGGGCCGTCTTCGCCCAGCATCCCGCCGCCGCCGTCGCTGCAACCTGCAACGGCGATGCACGCCGCCAGAAGCAAGGTGGTCAATATCTTCGTCAACTCTCTCTCCGTTGCAGCACGAGCCCCGGCAACGCCCGGCGGTTCTAGACGAAAACATTCGCCCCGTCACGCCCTCCGCGCGATGCGGTCGTGAAACAGCACCAACCCCGCCGCGCCGGCGAAAATGAAAACATCCGCCAGATTGAAGCTGTACGGGTTGCGCACGCCGCAGCACGACATGTTGAGAAAATCCGCGACGGCGCCGTGAACCACCCTGTCCAGGGCGTTGCCGAGTACTCCGCCGACGAGGATGCCCGGAAGGACTGCCAGCGCCCAACCCCGGAACCGGCGCGTCCAGTACAGAACGACGGCCGAGACGATGAGGGAAACGCCCACGAGAATCCATCGGGCAGCCTCCGGTCCGCCCGAGAGGATGCCGAAGTTGATGCCGTCGTTCCAGGCCATGCGGAAATTCAGGTACGGCGGCAGCACGTCCAGCCGGAGCCGCGTTCCGAGATCGAGTCTCTCGACGACCCACCACTTGCTGGCCTGGTCGGCAGCGAACGCAAGAAACGCAACCGAAAGGACCCGGATCATCCTGCCACGCCCCCGGGAACAGTCCGGGCCGCTCCCGAACCGGCGCTTTCGCAGCCGTGCGCGGAACATGTCCTTTGCAGGCCCGGGGAAACATGCCGCGACATCTCGCCCGGCGGACGCCACAGGCGCCGCGGCCGGGAGAATCGGTCGAGGCGCGGGCGCCTAGTGCCGGAAGTGCCGCACACCGGTAAACGCCATTGAGATTCCGGCCGCGTCGGCGGCCCGGATGACCTCTTCGTCGCGCCGGGACCCCCCGGGCTGAATGATTGCGGTCACGCCCGCGCCCGCCGCAGCCTCCACGCCGTCGGCAAACGGCAGGAACGCGTCCGACGCCATGGCAAGCCACGGGCGCGGAACAGGAGCGCCCGTGATCCTCGCCATGTCTTCCGCCTTCCAGGCGGCGAGCCGCACGCTGTCGACCCGGCTCATCTGCCCTGCGCCGATTCCGGCCGTCGACCGGTCGAACGCGAACACGATCGCATTCGACGCAACGTGCCGCGCAACCTTCCATGCAAACAGCATGTCCTGCATCTCCTGCGGCGAGGGCGCGCGCCCGGTGACGATGTCAAGATCATCCGGCCCAACGGCGACCGGCCCCGAGTCCTGCGCGAGGAATCCGTCGCCGACCTGCCGCCACATCTGGCGGCCGTCCGCCGGGTCCGGCAGCGAACCCGTCACAAGCAGTCGCAGGCCCTTTCTGGAAGACAGGACCGCTCGTGCACCGTCGTCGACCGACGGCGCCACGACGACCTCGGTGAATGTCCTGACCACGGCGCGCGCCGCCGAATCCGTGAGCTCCGTGTCGAAGGCGACGATTCCGCCGAAGGCGGACGTTCGGTCGCAGTCGAACGCGGCTTCGTAGGCCGCTGCCTGCGACGAGCGGAAGGCGCCGCCGCACGGGTTCGCGTGCTTGATGATGACGCACGCGTGTCCACCTTCGGTTCCGAGTTCCGCAACGAGGTTCAAGGCTGCGTCGCCGTCGAGGATGTTGTTGTAGGAGAGATCCTTCCCTTGCAGCTGATGCGCGGAAGCGATGCCGGGCCGGCTTGATCCGTCGTTGTAGAAGGCAGCCCGCTGGTGCGGATTCTCGCCGTAGGCGAGCGGCCTCGCAAACCGTCCGGAAACGACCTTTCGGCGCGGAAACGGCACCCCGGAAAACCGCGCCATCCAGTTCGAGACGGCGGCGTCGTATGCGGCAGTCCTCGCAAACGCGATCTGCGCGAACTCAAGCCGCATCGCGAGTGTCGTGCCTCCGTCGTTTGCGTCAAGTTCCGCGGTCAGACGACCGTAGTCACCGGGTTCGGCGATCGTGCACACGAAACGGTGGTTCTTGGCCGCTGCGCGCAGCATCGCGGGTCCCCCGATGTCGATGTTCTCGATGCACGCGGCGAAATCGCCGCCGGCTTCGACCGAGGACTCGAACGGGTAGAGGTTGACAACCAGGAGATCGATTCCCGGAATCCCGTGCGCCTTCAGGCTTCCAAGGTGCCCCGCATTGTCTCGTTCGGCGAGCAGGCCGCCGTGCACGGCAGGATGAAGCGTCTTCACACGTCCATCCAGAATTTCCGGGAACCGGGTCCAGGCGGAGACATCCTGCACGTCCAGGCCCGCGTCCCGGATGCTCCTTGCGGTCCCGCCGGTCGACAGTATCTCGACGCCGCGCCGGGCGAGGTCGCGAACGAGCTCCACGAGGCCTGTCTTGTCCGACACGGATATGAGCGCCCGGCGAACCGGAACGACATTCCGACGCGGATCTTCCCCTGAAGTGGACGCCTCCGCACCCGGGTTGTTCGCCATTGCGTGACCTCGCCTCCGCACCATTCAGACCAGGAGACGACTTTGGCCAACGCGGACCACCGACCACCGGACGAGGGCTTCATAGCCGAGTGTTCGCGACGTTACCACAATCCGTTGGGTTGCCTGCGGCTCGAGGTGGTCGCGATCGACGATTCTCGCGTCGCGAACATGTACGGCGCCGCCGGACTGCGAGAACTTCCAGGTTTCGCCGTTTGGCAGAAGCAAGTGAATCCTGTCGCCGGAGCTGTCGAACTGTATCTTGGCGTTCGCATGGGCGCAGAATCCGACGGAAAAACCGATGGAATTCGCGGGCGCTTCCGGCTCTTGCCGACGGCGGCCGCCGACATCCTCGTCACCGGGATGAAGCCGGTCTTCGCCAATGACGGCGGTTCCGTTGTTGACCAACTCGATGCGGCGGCTGTGCACAAGCCCGTATCCGGAAACATATCCGTCGTGGGAGGCCACGATTGCGCGACCCAGCTGGTTCTGTCCGGAATCGGAGGTCACGCGGGCGGATCTCGACGGCATTGCGGGAAGGGAATCCCGTGCGCCCGCCCCGAGCCTTTCGATTGACAAGGTGTTGTGCGCCGCCGGCGAAACGCAGAACTCGCGCCAGTACCCGCCGAGGTGCGTCGCGGGACCGGTGTTCACGAACAGCGGAAAGCGGCCCGAACTGAACTCGAACGCAAGCATCGAGGCATGTGCGGCGGCGTCAGGGAAGCCCCCGGGGAGGGCGCCCGTGTCGACGATCACGACGGAAGCCCCGTTGGTCATGCGCGAATACCCCATTGCGCCCCCCGGATTGGCGGGTGGGCGCCGCTCGATGCCCAAAAGCGTGTAGTCGAGAACGGCGACCCTTCCGCCGCCGCCGCCCTGGAAGCGCGCGAGGGAACCATCGCCGAGGCGAAGCTGGCGGATCGCGCCGGCCAGCAGATGGATCGCATTTGCGTGCCGCCGTTCCGGTTCCCGGCCGGCGGCGCGGATTGCATCGCCTGCCCATGTCAGCAGGAAAAGCACATTCGCCAGCATCTCGGGGTCGCGGCTCGCGATCGCGCCCTCCGCATTGATGTTCAGGTCGACCCATCCGGATATCCTTCCGGCGACCTGGGCGACTACGGTGGGCCGCATCCGAAGCGACGCGACTCCGTAAGCGAGGCCGGTCAGGGCTTCGAGCGACGGAACGCCGCTCCGGGCGGTGAGCGCGCGCGCCAGGAGGAACCGGGTCTGGCGGGTAACCGACTCTTCCATCGCTAGGTGGGCGCTGACCGATCCGCCGGACGAAAGGAACGCGCGATGGTTCAGCCAGTTGACAAGGCGCCGCCCTGCAAGCTCCGCGGACCACCCCGGTCCGTCGCCGCTTCCGAACCGCGCGACCCAGCTCTCGGTCCACGCCTGCGCAAGCGAGCGCGCGGCGATCGATCCCTCCGCCGCGAGATCGTCCAGCCAGCCGAAACCGTGCAACGCCTCTGCAAACCCCGAGCTTGGCGCCTCGATTTCCCAAGGCGATTCCCCCGGCGCATCGAGGCGATCGCCTCCGAACATGAACCGTCCGGCGAGCAGGTCCCGGCCCCGGCGGGGGGTGCCGACCGGCTTGACCTGCGGAAGGAATCCGTCGGACGGAACCGCCCGAAACCGCTGGCAGGACCGGGCTGCGCGCCGATCGAGGACGGTGCGCAGGTGTCTACCGAAGAATTCTAGCAGGGACATGCGCGCATGACCGTCATCCGGAGGGCCGTTCCTGCCTGGAACGCACGACGAATCCTAAGGCAGCGCCCGGTGATTGTCATATGCGATTCGACGCCGGTCAGTTCCTGCGCCGGAACCTGGCGACAAAGAACCCGTCCAATCCGCCCTCGTCCGGCCAGTAGTCGGGGCGCAACTGAAGGAACCCGGGGCCGGCGAACCAGTCCCCCGGAATTCCCGGCAAGTCCCGTTCGGGCGATTCGGCCACCCAGCCATCGTGGCGCGAAAGGAATGCAGCCGCCTGTTCCTCGCATTCCGCGGCAATGAGCGAGCATACGCTGTAGACCAGCGCGCCGCCCGGCCGCGTCCATCTGGCCGCCCTGTCAAGAAGCGCGGCCTGCCTCGCAACGACATTGCCGATGTCTGCCAGGTCCCGGATGAAAGGGAGTTCAGGATGCCGGCGGATCGTGCCCGTAGCCGTGCAGGGCGCATCGAGGAGAATTGCGTCGAACCGGGCCTCCGGCGACCAGTTTAGGGCATCCGCCCTGACGACCTCCGCATGGAGCCCGGTCCGCAGAAGGTTGTCCCGGAGGCGTTCGACCCGTGGTTCGGAGATGTCGACCGCCGTCACCCGCGCGCCGGCCGCGGCGAGTTGCATCGTCTTGCCGCCCGGCGCCGCGCAAACATCCAGGACCCGCCGTCCGCCGACCTCTCCGAGGGCAGGCGCCGCGACGGCCGCGGCGGCGTCCTGAACCCACCAGGCGCCTTCAACGTAACCGGGAAGCGCGGTTATCCGGACACGGCCCTTCAGCCTGACGGATCCGGTAGGCAGAACCGATGCGTCAAGCGCAGCCTGCCAGGACTCGAGCGGGTCGCGGTCGCGAAGCGTGAGATCCAGGGGCGGCGGGACGCCGTGCGCGGCTTCGATCGCCTTCAGGGCGTCCGCGCCGAAACGGTGCCGCACCTCCGCACGCAGCTTGCCCGCGAGGCGGTTGGGACCAAGGCCGACCAACCCGGACGCATCCCTGGAGACACGCCTGAGAACGGCGTTGACAAGCTTTTTCAGTCCCGGACGCGCGCCTCCCGCTCCCGCCAGCCGTACCGCGCCGTCAACCGCGGCATGCGGCGGCACGCCGTCCTTGAGGATCTCGCCTGCAGCCATCATCAGGACGAGGAATTCCCGCACGGGCGGCCGCCGCCGCACGTACCGGGCAAGGATTTCCCGAAGCGAGTCATGGTGGCGGAGCACCGTGTCCGCCCTCCGGCGCGCGCGGGCGCGCGCTTCCGGCCGCAGGCGGCTGTAGGAGCCCAGGTGTTCCGCGTCCGGAATCTTCCTGTCGCGGAACACTTGGAGCAGCATCTCGAGCGCGGTTGCGCGTCCGTCATCGCCGGAATCACGCATGGCCCCTGCTCCGGGCGCGCATTTCCCCGGAACGGAGCACCGCGGGGATTTCCCACTTGCCTGCCGCGCGTTTCGCGGCATAGGGAAGGCGGAAGGAGTCTGCTGCATGAACGATGCCGAAACGGAGCGGGCGGAGCGGATCAGGGCGGCGGGCGCACGCGCTGCGGCGGAAGCCGAGGAACGCCGCCGCATATTGAAGTCCGAACTCCGGCCGGTCGAGTTCGGCGGCCGCGACGGACCCGAACCGACGCGGTTCGGAGACTGGGAACGGAAGGGCATCGCGACCGACTTCTGATGCCGGGAGCACGGGCCGGCCGCGCGCACCGGCAGCCGGCGCACGCCTTCGGGTGCTGCCGCCCTGTCCCGCCGTGTTCACTCGCCGACGCCCGTCGACTGTCGCCCGGGCCGTCGGCGCGGCCGGGTGCGCCGTGCCTTCGGGGCGGGAGCGGAACGGACGCCGGGACATTTTCTCAAATCAGTTTCGGCGGCGCCCGGCGAATCCCCGAGAGGGCGTTTCCGGTGATCGCGGCGAGAAGAATCGCGCCGCCGATCACGGTCCCGGGTCCTGCCGTTTCGCCGAGCAGCAGCCAGACCCAGACAGGGCCCAGAAGAACCTCGGTCATGCTGAGGATGGCAAGTTCCGCCGCCGGCACGGTTCGACAGCCGACCGTGTAGATGGAGAGGCCGAGGCCGAGCAGGACGCACCCCATGAACAGCGCCAAAGCGGCATCGCGCGTTTCGAGCAACAGGCTCTGACCGAGCAGCATGCAGGCGGCAACCGAAACCGGGATGGAGATCGCGCCGGCGACAAGAACTGCCGACGACATGTCGTTCAGCTTCTGCCAGCGCAGCGAGAGGGTGAAGACCGCGAATCCGAGCGCCGAGAATATTGCGGCGATGTTGCCGGCCAGCGCGCCGCTTGCGAGACCCTCCTGAACCATCAGCACGACGCCCGTCATGCCGACGCCGATCGCCACCCAGGTGCCGCGGCGAACCCGCTCCCGCAGGACCGGCCACGCGAGAACGGCGGTGAAGAACGGCGCAGTGGCGAACAGGAAGACCGCGTTCGCGACGGTCGTCTCCTGGATCGAGTAGACCGACCCGGCGAACGCTGCAACGAGTCCGAACCCGCCGATGACTCCGGGCATCCCCGCCCGCCTGACCTGCGCGACGGGTTTCCCCCCGGATCTGAACCACACGACGACGATGAGCAGGGCCACCAGCCCGAACGACCGGTAGAGGAGTATCTGCCATGTCGAGGCGCTCTCGATCAGCCTTATCACCAGTGCGGACAGCGACCAGAACACGCCGGCCAGGAGCACCATCGAAATGCCGGTTCTGTAACTCATGCGGATACCCCAAGGACTGGAGGGCGCGGTGGCCGATGGTGCGCGCGCCGCATCGGCGAATCTTTGCCATTCGCGACATCGGCGAGACGGATTCGCCCAAGGCGGCGGCCCGGCCGGGAAGGCTGGATGCGGCGCGCAAGGGCATCACCGGCTCACGGCCCTGATCCCTGCCGCGTTCGAGGCGGCGAGGACCAGGAGGACCAGGCCTCCGCCCCAAAGGGTGCTGGTCCGCGGCGCCTCGCCGAGCACCAGCCAGACCAGAACCGGCGCAAGCACCGCTTCCAGGAGCAGAAGCAGCGAAACCTCGGCCGCCGTGATGTAGCGCGGACCGGTCGACAGAAGGCCAGCCCCAAGCGGGACGAGAACGCAACCGAGAACCAGGGCGTATGCAAGGTCGGCGCCGGCCAGAACGGGCCGGTCGATGACGAAAGCCAGCGTCAGGGCGAGGAGTAGCTGAGATGCGGCAGCCGCCGGGACCATGGAGAACCTCCGGGCGCTTCTCGCCGCCGTGTAGCCGATCGCGAGACAGACCGCGACGCCGAGGGCCGCGACGTCGCCCGCGAACGCCCGGCTGCCGGCGCCCGCCGTGCCGCTGGCGATGATGCCGATGCCGAAAAAGCAGAATACGATCGTCACGATCATTCGGCGGCCGATGCGCTCGCCGATGAAAACGCGGCTCGCGATCGCGGAAAACACCGGGGCCGTGCTGACGATGAACACGGTGTTCGCGACCGTCGTCGTGCGCACGGCGACGACGAACAGCAGGGTGGCCGTTGCCGTGGAGACGGCATAGGCAACGCCGTGCCAGCGCAGTTCGCCAAGCGCGGCGAACGCGGCACGGCGGCGAATCAGGAGAACGAACGCCGCGAGCACCAGACCGGCAAGCGCCGACCGCCAGAAGGCCACGACCAGCGTATCGGCGGAGATGAGCCGGATGAGCAGGCTGTCGGGAACAATGGCCAGGACGCCCAGCGTCGTCAGGAGAACCCCCTTCGCCTGACCGGTCAAGTCAGGCGTCCCGTTCCCAGGCTTCCAGGCCCCTCGAGTAGGCCACGTAGAGCGGATGGCGCGGATGGCCGGTGCGCGTCATGCCTAGGTGGAAGAGAGCAATGCGCGCGCTTCGCATCAGCGCCTCCACTTCCGGGCCCCGGTTCTTGTAGGCGCCGTGGTTGCCCCACGCGCAGACAACGCGCCCCCCCGCGCGCTGATTCGCCCAGTGACAGCTTCCGACTATGGCCGCGTCGTTTTCCGGCCCGACCGGTTCAGCATGCCTGCGAAGTCCGCGCGGGTCGGTGCTTCTCAGGGCGAAAATGTTGCAGACTCGGAACGCCCCGAATCCGAGCGCGCGCGCGCGCCGTTCGCAGCGTTCCACTGTCGGATCGTTCCTGACTTCCGTCGCGGTGGACGGGTTGAGCATGACGAAGAGCGCCCGCGGCCCGGACTCGTCCCAGACCCTGGTCAGCACGTATCGGTACCGCTCGCAGGGCGAGTATTGCGCGTCGGACTCGGCATCGCCCTTCAGGTGCTGCCTTTCGATCACGGCTGCGCGCGCCCGAACACCCGCCTGGGGTGCAGGCGTCCGTCCCGGATTCCCCCCACGGCCACAGCCCGGCCTTCCAGAGATGCCCAGGCGGTCGCGCCGGTTTCCGGGACCGGCGGCGGAACCCGCACGGGCACGCCGTTTCCGAGGCGGATCGCCGTTTCCCTGTCGCAGGGAACCTCGGGAAGGCCGGCAAGCGCCGCTTCCAGGTCGAGAAGCATGCTGTCGCGGGAAACGCGGTCGCCGGCGGCATCCAGGTCCTCCAGCGTGACCGCGTCGCCGAGACGGAACGGATCGCAGCGCGTGCGCCGGAGCGCGCTCGCGTGGCCCAGGCAGCCGATCCGTTCGCCAATGTCCCGCGCGAGAGACCTCACGTAGCAGCCTTTGCCGCAAGTCAGGCGCAGTTCCGCATGGTCCGCGTCCGGCCGGGCCGCGAGCGCCAGCTCATCCACCCTGACGTTCCGGGCCGAAATCTCCGGCTCGCTTCCGCGCCGGGCCAGCGCATAGGCCCGCACTCCGCCGACGCGGACGGCCGAATACCGCGGCGGGACCTGCTCGATCACGCCAGTGAACGACGGCAGCAGCTCCGCGATTTCCCTGTCGGAGGGCCGGTACGCGGATTCGGCGAGAACGTCTCCTTCCGCATCGTCCGTCGATGTTGCCTGTCCCATCCGCAAGGTGAAGCTGTATTCCTTGACGCCCTCCATGACGTAGGGAACGGCCTTAGTCGCATTGCCGAGAGCGATCGCGAGCAGTCCCGTCGCCGCCGGATCGAGCGTCCCCGCATGTCCCGCCTTGCGCGCCGCGAATGCCGCCCGGACGCGCCCGACCGCCCGGGTCGACGTCATGCCGGCGGCCTTGTCGAGGATCAGCCAGCCGCTGATGTCCCGCTTCATGCGCCTCGGCATGCCAAGGAGCACCGCCGCGGTCAGGACGCCGTATCGCGCCGCGCCGCCTGGTCGATGAGGCGGCGCGTCCTGTCCATCATGTCGAATGACGTGTCCGGCACGAAGGTCAGGTTCGGCGAGTACTTCAGCTTGACGGCGCGGTTGACGGCGCGCCTGATTTCCGAGCGGCTCCTGTTCAGCGCATCCACGACCTCGGGGGTGTTGCCGCCGCCGAGGGGCAGCACGTAGACCCGCGCCTGGCGAAGGTCGGGCGTCATCCGAACCTCGCCGACGGTCACGGATGCGACCGGAATCTCCGGAACATGCGGCGTGCCGCGCGCGAAAGCGTCTGCGAGCGCCCGGCGAAGAAGCTCGCCCACTCGAAGCTGCCGCTGGCTGGGCCCGGAAGCCCGGTTTCGCTTTCTTGCCACGCCGACCACCTTTCCGGTTTCAATTAAGCCGCGCCGCCGTCGCAGGCAAGCCTTGCCGATTTCCCCGGCAACCGGCAGAATCCGGGCGAAGCCGTAATCGGATCGGGAGGCGGATCATGACCGGGAAGACTGACATCACCGTCGTCGGCGCGTCGGGAAGAATGGGAAGAATGCTGGTCGAAACCGTTCTCGCCGACGAGCGGGCCGTGCTGACCGGGGCCACGGAGCGGGAGGGCCACGACTGGATCGGGCGCGACATCGGCGAATGCCTGGGGGGACATGCGCTCGGCGTCGTCGTCGAGGACGACCCTCACGAGGCGTTCGCCCGGTCGCGCGCCGTCATCGACTTCACAACCCCCGGGGCAAGCGCCGCGCATGCCGGGCTCGCTGCGCAGGCGAGGGTCGTCCACGTCATCGGGACGACCGGTTTCGGCGAATCCGACCTCCGCAGGATATCCGCTGCCGCCCATCACACGGCGATCGTCAGGGCCGGGAACATGAGCCTCGGCGTCAACCTCCTTGTCCAGCTCACCAGGCAGGTGGCGGCGGCGCTCGACGAGGACTTCGATGTCGAAATCGTCGAGGCGCATCACCGGCACAAGGTTGACGCCCCTTCGGGAACCGCGCTTATGCTCGGACAGGCGGCCGCGGATGCGCGCGGACGCCGGCTCGAGGACTCGGCGGACCGCGGGCGCGACGGGATGACGGGCGCCCGGTCGCGGGGCGCAATCGGATTCAGCGCGGTCCGGGGCGGAGATGTCGTCGGAGAACACGATGTGGTGTTCGCCGCAGACGGAGAACGGGTCGTTCTCCGGCATCTCGCGACCGACCGCCGGATTTTCGCGCGCGGCGCCCTCAAGGCGGCGCTCTGGGGCCAGGGCCGCGAACCCGGAGAGTACGACATGATCGACGTTCTCGGGCTCGGGGACGCATCCGCCGGAACCGGATGACGGCAAATTTCCTCCCCTGCCCGGGTTGCCGGTCTTTCCGCTTTCCCTCAGGGCGAAACCGCACTATAGGCGCCGGCAGCCGGGTACGGGCGCATGCCTGACCGCGGCCTGGCGGGCCCTGCTGGACGACATCCCGGCTTGCGCCCTTCCATCTCGCAAAAAGGAGAGCCCGATGTCGATCACGGCGGATGAAAAACAGCGGTTGATCAGCGAATACGCAACCAAGGACGGGGACACCGGTTCCCCGGAGGTCCAGGTGGCGATTCTGTCTTCACGCATCTCTGCACTGACCACACACTTCAAGACGCATGAAAAGGACAATCACTCGCGGCGCGGCCTGCTCAGGCTCGTGGCGAAGCGAAGAAAGCTCCTCGACTACGTGAAAAGCAGGGACATCGAGAGATACAGATCGCTCATCGGCCGGCTGGGACTCAGGCGTTGACCGGCGGTCGCGCCGTCAACCGGCGCGACCCGGATACACGGGCGCCCCGCCCCGCGCATGCAACGAATTCTTGGCCAAACCTTCCGCCATTCCGCATCTTCCGGGATTCGGCCGGGCTGCCGGATTGGCGACAAAATCCCGTGCGCGCGGGAAACGGTGCGGTGCCGCCAGGGGGCGGACCGCGATGAAATCAGGAAACGGAAATGTTCAACAAAACGACAAGATCAATCGAATGGGGCGGTGAAACGCTTACGCTGGAAACAGGCAAGATCGCGCGTCAGGCAGATGCCGCCGTACTCGCGACGCTGGGAGAAACCACGGTTCTTGCCGCCGTGGTCTTTGCAAAACATGAACGGCAGGATCTCGACTTTTTCCCTCTGACGGTAAACTACCAGGAGAAGTACTACGCAGCCGGCAAGGTTCCCGGCGGATTCTTCAAGCGCGAGGCGCGGCCCACGGAAAAGGAAACCCTGACCGCCCGGCTGATCGACCGGCCGATTCGCCCGCTGTTCGTGCCCGGATTCAAGAACGAGACCCAGGTCACGCTCACCGTGCTTTCGCACGACCTCAGGAATGACCCCGACATCGTGGCGATGCTCGCCGCATCCGCGGCGCTGACGCTTTCCGGGGTGCCGTTCCTCGGCCCGATTGCCGGGTGCCGCGTCGGATATTCCGGCAATGAGTTCGATCTCAACCCGTCGGTCGACGACATGCACGAACTGCGCGAGAATCCGGACCAGCGGCTCGACCTGGTCGTCGCAGGCACGCGCGACGCCGTCATGATGGTCGAATCGGAGGCCTACGAGCTCTCCGAAGCCGAGATGCTCGGCGCCGTGACCTTCGGCCACAAGGCCATGCAGCCGGTCCTGGACATGATCATCGATCTCGCCGAAGCCGCCGCTAAGGAACCGTTCGATTTCGAGCCGAGAAATCTCGCCGGGCTCTATTCGGAGGTCAAGGCAAACGGCGAGGCGGTGATGCGCGAGGCCTTCTCCCTCACCGACAAGCAGGCGCGCACGGAAGCGGTTGCAAGGGCGCGCGCGTCCATCGCGGAGGGTCTTGACGAGAGCGAGGCTGTCGAGACCGGACTGCCGGGCTGCCTGAAGAAGCTCGAGTCCGAGGTGGTGCGTGGCGACATCCTGGCGTCGGGCAAGCGAATCGACGGGCGGAAGCTCGACGAGGTGCGCGGAATCGACGCCGAAACCGGGTTCCTGCCGCGCACGCACGGATCGGCCCTCTTCACCCGGGGAGAGACGCAGAGTCTCGTGGTCACCACGCTCGGCACGGGCGAGGACGAGCAGATGATCGACGCCCTTCACGGGACGTTCCGGTCCAAGTTCCTCCTGCACTACAACTTCCCGCCGTACTCGGTTGGCGAGTGCGGACGCGCGATGGGTCCCGGACGACGCGAAATCGGGCACGGCAAGCTGGCTTGGCGCGCGCTGCAGGCGGTGCTTCCGTCCGCCGAGTCCTTCCCCTACACGATCCGCGTCGTTTCCGACATCACCGAGTCGAACGGCTCCTCCTCCATGGCCACGGTCTGCGGCGGTTCCCTGTCCATGATGGATGCAGGCGTCCCGTTGCGCGCCGCCGTCGCCGGAGTGGCGATGGGTCTCATCCTCGAGGACGACGGCAGGTTCGCGATCCTGACGGACATTCTCGGCGACGAGGACCATCTCGGCGACATGGACTTCAAGGTCGCCGGAACCGAAAAGGGCATCACGTCGCTGCAGATGGACATCAAGGTGGCCGGCATCACGCCGGCGATCATGGAACAGGCGCTGGCGCAGGCGCGGGACGGCCGGCTTCACATCCTGCAGGAAATGAACAAGTCGATCTCGCAGGCGGGAGCATTTTCCGAGCATGCGCCGCGCATCGAATCCATCCAGATCAACCCCGAAAAAATCCGCGAGGTCATCGGGACGGGCGGCAAGGTCATCCGGGAAATCGTCGAGACGTCCGGCGCCAAGGTTGATGTCAACGACGACGGTCTGGTCAAGATCGCCAGTTCCAACCAGGCGCAGATCGAGGCGGCGCGCGCGATGATTCTCGAGATCGCCGCCGAGCCGGAAGCCGGCAAGATCTACAGCGGAAAGGTCGTCAAGCTCATGGATTTCGGCGCGTTCGTCAACTTCTTCGGAAAGCGCGACGGCCTTGTGCACATCAGCCAGATCGCCAACCGCCGCCTCCGGCATCCGTCCGAGGTTCTCAAGGAAGGCCAGGACGTGAAGGTCAAGCTTCTCGGCTTCGACGACCGGGGAAAGGTGCGCCTTTCGATGAAGGTCGTCGACCAGTCGACGGGACAGGAACACGCGGAGGCGGGCCGCAACTGACCTGCCTCGTCCAGCCCGCGCCCTGCGGCGCGGGCCGCCGCCACGGGATTCAGCCCGGCTGTCGCGTCTTCCGCAGGTAGGGGAGGACGGCTACGTAGTCTCCGAACCTCTCCTTCGCCTCGTCGTTGGACACGGCCGGCGTTATGATGACGTCTTCGCCCTGTTGCCAGTTGGCCGGCGTCGCGACCTGGTGGTCGGCTGTCAGCTGGATGGAATCGAGCGCGCGCAGAATCTCGTCGAAGTTCCTGCCGGTGGTCATGGGGTAGGTCAGCGACAGCTTGATCCTGCGGTCCGGGCCGATGACGAAAACCGACCTGACGGTGGCGTTGTCCGCAGGCGTCCGGCCCTCGGAGGACGACCCCTCGGACGCCGGCAACATGTCGTAGAGCTTGGCGACCGCGAGTTCCGGGTCGCCGATCATGGGATAGCCGACGGCATTGCCGGAGACCCGCTCGATGTCGTCCTTCCAGCGATGGTGGTCTTTGACGGGGTCGACCGAAATCCCGATGATCTTCGCATTTCGCCTGGCGAATTCCTCCTTGAGCCCTGCCATCACGCCGAGTTCGGTCGTGCAGACCGGGGTGAAGTCCTTCGGGTGCGAAAACAGGATCGCGTATCCGTCGCCGATCCAATCGTGGAAGCTGATCCGGCCCTCCGTGGTGTCGGCGGTAAAGTCGGGTGCCGTGTCATTGATTCTGAGCGCCATGGAAGTCGGCCTTCTGCTGGTGTTGCGTGTGCCGGGCTTATGCTGGCACTGCCCGCGATTCGCAAGCCGGTGGGGACGCGCTCAAATGGTGAGCCCGCGGCGAACCAGGTTCATTCCGACAATCAGAAACAGGAGAAGAACGATGCGGCGGAACGTTCCCGCGTCAAGCCGGTCGCGCAGTCGTTCGCCGAGTTGGAACCCTGCGACTGCCGGCAACACCATCAGGGTCGACGCCGCCGCGACCTCGCCGTCGAAGTGCCCGGCGCGCCAGTAGCTGATGATCATGGGGATGCACCCCACGGTTAGCAGCACTCCCGTCGCCCGCAGGAAGGCATCCTTCATCGTCCGCCGCGCAAGCAGATAGACGATGATCGGCGGTCCCCAGATCGAGGTGATGCCGCCCATGATGCCCGAGGCCGCGCCCGCGATCACCTGCACCGGGCGATCCCAGGCAGGAGGCAGGGGCGGCGGCACGACGAACAGGTTCACGAGAGTGAAAAGGACGACCGACACGCCCATGATGAGAAGTATCGCGCTGGCCGACACGCCGTGCGCGAACTGAGCCGAGACGTAGATGAAGAACATCAGGGCAAGCGCATACGGCATGAGCTGCCGGACGGTTGGAAGGATCCCGCCGACGCGGATGCACTGCCAGACGTTTGTCGTGATCAACGGAACGAGGGTCAGGGAAATCGCCAGCCTCGGGTCGAGGATCTGGCTGAGGAGCGAGATCGAAACAATGGGCAGGCCGATGCCGACTATCCCCTTGATCGCCCCCGCGAGAACGTAGACCGCAACGACGAAGGCGATTTCATGAAAATCCACGGCGCAACCCTTCGACGGGAATCCTGGACGTGCATCCGAATCCGTTGCCGGAGATTCGCGCACATGCCCGCCGCGCCTGCAACAACGGATTTCTTCGGGTCGGCCTGCCGCATTTTGGCCTTCCGGGTGCGTGTTGACGGCTTTCCAGGCACGAACCTGATCCCGTCGGCTTCAGTGTAGCGGCCATCGCCCGACTCCCGCATGCAGGCGGCAAAGCCGGCCGCAGCATGGCATTCCATGACCTGGCGCTGGAGTCGAGGATGACGAAGGCCTTGTGGTCCGAAACGCCCTGCGATGCGGGCCTTGCTGCGCCGCCAAAAAACGATCCTGACAGCGGTCCCGATACAGAACTGACCTGGAGGGCGGAAGGGAGGGCAGTGGTTTTCCTCGGAAACTCGCGCCCGATCACTCCACGGCGCACCGCAAATTCAAGCCTATCGAGCCTCTTGCAAAACCATTGGGTTAAGCGCCCGATGAACGGGGCCGGTTCCCCGGCGCGGTCGGAATCGCGAATCAAGCTGCCCGAATCCTCGGACTTTCGCCGTTGCCGCCGAACGGTCCGGAACAAAGAGCGAACATGCCGCGGTGCCGGCCATGCTTCGCCGCTCGCCGGCCCCGCGGCGGCGTTTCGGAGTGGATCGGGCCGTCCCGAAGGACGGGGAGAGCGTCAGGAAGGCGCGGCGAGGCGCATCAGCTGGTCGACCGTCAGCGCCAGAACCCCGAACATCAGGTGGCAAAGAACCTTCGCATGTCCCCGGACGCGCACGTGGCGGGCCCCGAACTCGTCCTTGAGACGGGCGTTGCTCCGCTCGACCCCCGAACGGATCCGGTAGCGGACGCTCTCGGGCATGGCGAGGCCGCATGCGCGCAGTGCCCGGGCCTCGCGCTTCAGGTCCTGCTTGAGCTCCGTGTCACGACGCGGGTTGACGTCGATGATCGGGACGTGGCCGAGGCGTTCGCTCATCCGGTGGATCTCTGTCGCGTCATAGGCCGCGTCCATGAGGTCGTAGAGGTTGGTCACGCGTCCGGCACTCATCGTCGCAAGGGGGATCGCCACCTGGCTGTCGTGGACCGATGCCGAGGTCAGGATGGCGCTCACCGGCACGCCGCAGTCGGCCGTGTCGAGGTGCAGCTTGTAGCCGATCCAGCTCGTCAGGAAGCCTTTGGCGTTCCTCTTCGCGCCATGGTCGCAGGCGCGCGGCAGGTCGTCGAGCATCTCCTTGAGGCTCATGCCATTCGACTGACGTTCGAGACGCCCGGGTTCCTTCTCGACTTCCTCGCCCTTGCGGGGACGCCCGCGCCGGCGCTTCGGCTTCTTCCCGGCCGCCGGCTTCGGCGCCGGCTTCTCCCGCCCCTCGATCGCCGTCGAGTCCCGCGAGACGTGGCCGATCAGTTCCGCTCCCAGGGCCTCCTTCACCAGGGCCTCGTGCATGCGCTCCGCAAGGCGGGCCTGGGAGAATTCGGCGAACGCCCGCGAAAAGGTCGCCTCGCTCGGGATCGCGCCGACGCGCGGCCAGCCGCAGAGCCTGCGCAGCGTCGCGTCGACCATGAGCCTGTCGATCAGGTCCCGGGTCGTCGGCAAATCCCATATCGCCTTGGCGACGAAGGCCCGCGCCAGGGCCTGCCGACTCCGCTGCGGCCGGCCGGGGCCGCCCCAGCGCGTCGAGACGAAACGCTCGACCTCGGCAAGGTCGAGAGCCCGGACGAGTTTCCTGTGGCTTTCCAGCAGCGGCCCGACCTCCTCGGCAAGCGCGGGGAAAAGTTCCCCTTGAAATCGGTTCCAGACATTGGTTAGGGTGGATCTCAAGGACATCGGGGCCGCCTCCGTTGCTGCTTTTTCGACAACTGCACAATACCTTGTGGCGGCTCCGATCTCCAGGACCATCCGAGCAGAATCGTCGAAATCGGCGGGAAATTCGCCCGTCAAGGGCGTTTTGCAAGAGGCTCTATCTTCTGCTCATTTTGAAACTGCCCCGCGAGCGCTCGGGATAATCCGGCGCCACTATGTCGCAATCCGCTGATCCGTTACCGTCCTCGATGCAGGTCATGACACGGCGAAAATACGCGAATTCCCCGTCACAGAGGATGTTCCCGGAAGTATCGATTACAAGCCGACCGTCAGAGTCAAACATTGCGATCGCACCACTCGTACATTGTTCTCGGTCTCTCAAGAACCGCAAATCGCCGTGTCCGCTTTCGCCAAAACACATGGTCCAGTCGTTGAAGTCTATGGCATGTCCTTCAATATTTCGGACATTCCGTGTCGGTTCGAGGATCCAACAGCCGTCAAGCATTCCAAGATCCCGCGCCGCCCACCTGCGCGGCTCGAATCCGGTGATCTCGGGTGCCGGCACGGGGCATTGCAACCGGGCAAGCCGGACCTCCAGTGAAGCCACCTTCGCCACAAGCACTGCATTGCGCCCGACTGCCCGCTCCAGCGCCTGATTTTGATCGGCAGCACTGGCAGGACAGGACGTGAACAGCCAGGGTCGCGTCGGAACTACGGCGCCGCACGCCGCAAGAGTCAACCAGGCTGCGACCACGAACATCAGGAGCAGCGCCAATGTCAGCACGACTACCACGGGACCAATGGTCGGCGGATATCGAAAGAAACCCCGCATCAGGACCGGGTTACTGCCAACCGGCACCTGACCAGGCAACAGCCGGCCAGAGTTACCGCCGCAAAGGTCCGATTCAAGGAGGTTCTTCGGAACTCGATCAACGCCGCGTACCACCGGCCATGTTGCAGGCATCCTACCCGGCAAACCGACTTCGTCGATTCGTGCCTTGACAGACACTGCTTCCCGGAAACGCAGCAGTGTCGCGTCGTGGGAAGCCCGAAACAAGGGCATTGGCGACGGGATCCATGATCAATGCTCTTCGTATCAGACCGGAATTGTCCAGACCTTCAGTTAATCGGTTTGATCGTGAACCTTAAAGACACATGGTCGGGCTGGGCGGTTAATTCAGGCCACGGCATGCAGCCCTTTCTTCTCGACGAGCGCCAAGAGCTTCGCTGACGGCCCTCCGGGACGCTTTTCTCCGCGCTCCCATTGGCTCACGAGTCCGGGCGTCACGTTGAGATGAAGCGCGAAGACGGTCTGGCTTGCGCGTTCGCGAAGCCGGAGTTCACGGATGTCCTTAGGCGTCATTGCCTTGATAGGCGTAAGGCAAAGCTTGTCAAACTCCGCCATCGTCCGCTTGGAAATGAGGTTCAGGTCGCTGAGGCCCTGGGCGGCCTCGTGTATGTCGGCCAGCACGTCGGATTTGTACTGTCGGTCTATGTGGTTCGTGTCGGTCATGGCAGTCACTCTTGGTGAAGGTCGCGTAAATCTTAGGGCTTGTGACGCTCTCGGAGTGTCACTAAGTCGTTTTGTCTATAGCTCGTTCAGTTCTTCTCCCTTCGCATTGGATTCAGTCGGTTGCTTGTGTCGCGCTGTCCTGAGCTCCCTCTGCTCGGCGACTGATCTCGAAGAGCTCTCCTTCGCGAAGCGCGGTAGCGAGAGCCTCTCTGCTCATGGAAAGATACTTGGTCGCAAGCGTTTTGATGGCCTTTTCCTCCTCGTGGCTGAGGTTAGCCTTGTTCTTTTTGGCGTATGCGGCCAAGAAAATCCTTATGTCATCATGCCTTAGGCAAGGAACCACGCGGAAACCACCGGACTTGCCTTCGCCCTTTCTTGCAATTCGCTGCTTGAACAGGCCGCCGCCAAGGTCGGCATCAGCTTCGCCATGACGTATGCTTCGGGCTGCTTCGCACAGTTGCTCGTCGGTTATCGACAGCTTTCGGGCTCGCCGGCCAAAGGGCTTGGTTGAAAGGACCTGAATTTTCGAACTTTTCAATTGGGCTATGCATGTGCGGATTCATAACACTTGGTGTTAGTGTGGTCAATTCACGAGTTCGGTGAGCTGCAGTTCCCCCAGGCCCGATCCGACA
This sequence comes from uncultured Amylibacter sp., assembly GCA_963662815.2. Lineage (GTDB taxonomy): Bacteria > Pseudomonadota > Alphaproteobacteria > Rhodobacterales > Rhodobacteraceae > JAPPHA01. The sequence continues at coordinate 62,552 of CAXXWA010000028.1, read as the reverse complement.
TGGTCACACCCGACACGAGTGCCGCGGCACAGCCTCGATGGTGACCGCAGCGCTGGGGGCACCCGCCTGACACAGCGGCTGGTGCGGAGCGCGGAGGTCCAAACCCGGTCGCCGACGAAGACGTTCTTCGCGGCGGCGACCGGCTGCGAGGTGACGGCGAAGGGGTACAACAGGATGATCGAGCACCCGGACTGCGACACGGTTTCGGCGGCCACCGTCTAGGCCGAACGTCGCGGACGCACCCTGCGGCGGATGAAGGGCCAGCCGCTGTCGCTCCTGGTCCGGGACGGCATGGACCTGAACTACGCGACCCGCTGCGGACTTTTCCCAGCCGTCGCCGAGCGCGCAGAATCCCGACCCGACGTTCCAGGGACACAGCAAGACCGTGCGGCTTGCGGGGACAGGAAAGGATAGAACCGGAAAGGAAATCGTGCAACATTGGCCTCGTCTCTGAAAATTTATGTCGAGGCGGGGAGAGGCGCGCCCTGCGTTATGTGTGGGGAGTAGCCGTTGACCGGCAGCTTTCGCCATGTGTCGGTGCGTCAGCATCTCCCGTAGCCACGTTTCCTCACCCCCGCTCATCAAACCGGACGTGCCCTGCCAAGGCATCCGGCCTACAGACGAGATCATGCCTTCGCCCACGGAAGGCCCCTGGTCTTCGGCGCAAGGTTGGTCAGGCCGTATACAGGCCACAGCCGCTGGTTCGAGAAGCGCACGCGCTTCCCGCTCTTGGCTTTGTGCTTCCGACAGAGCCACCGTCGCAGATGCCGGGTCGCGTGTTCGTCGGCGGCCTTGCAGGCCGGCATGAAGCGGCGCATGCAGATGTTCGACAGTACCGGACTTGTGACGGCCCGAATGCAAAAGGCAGCTTTCGTCTTTCGGGGCCGCCGCCGCCCGGTTTCGACGGGTCCGGGCCACCGCCTGACGAACCCGTGATCGGGATGGAATGGCGGATGATGATCTTGTCCTCGGTGACCGGAGTCTCCTTCACGAGGAGCCGGACGATGCGCTGCCGCTCGGCGATGTCCGGCGTCTCAGCCGAGAAGCGCAGCCGCGCCGGAAAGCCGGTCAGGGCCTCGGCAAGCCGCAGACAGGTCTCCCGGTCCCTGGCGCGATCGACGGCGGATTCCAGCTCGCGGCGCGGCGCCTGCTCGGGGCGGCGGAGCTCGGGCGTTCCGTCACGCAGCTCGTCGATCGTGATCTGCTCTTCCCGGCAGGCCGTCGCCAGCCGGTCGATGCCATTGCGGACCTTGACCAGGCGATGCCGAAGGTCGGCCTCGCGCTGCTGGTCGGGATCGGAGACACGCGCCGCATCCACGCGCCGGTCGATCCCTGCCTGCACCGGAGCCGGATCTTCGAGCAGGCGGACCAGCCCGGTCCGCACGATGTCGTTGAGCAGGTCCCGGCGTGCGGGACGGCTGTCGCACAGCGGGCCGTTGAGACGGCACCAGGAGTCGGAACCCGGGCATCGGCCGCAAGAGATCCTGCCCGCACTGGTTCGGGCCGCACTGGTTCGGGCCGACGCGCGATACAGCGCGTAGTCGCACTTTCTGCACGCCACCAGCCCCTGCGAGATGCTGGGCGTTCCGGTCCTGCGCTTGGAGAAGGTCTTGTTCTGTTGGAGCTGCTTTTCGGCGAGGGCGAGGGTCTCCTCGCTGACGGTCGCCGGCACCGGGATCCCGATCCAGCCCTCGCGCGGCCGCTCGCGACCGACACTGTTGCGTCCGGCGAACCCGTCGCTGGCGCGCAGAGGCCGCACGAACTGGCGCGGCGCAGACCGGGTCTTGCCGAAGCACGCCCTTCCCTTGCAGGCCGGATTGCGCAGCATCGCCCACACCACGGAGCGTTCCCGGCGCGAACGCCCGGTGGACGCGGGGACCGCGCGCTTGCCGAGCCTGCAGCCATCCGCTCCTTTGCCTGCTACGTTGCCGCACGCAGCCCGGAGCATGTCGAATGGTGCGGACGGATCCGCGCCATCGCGCTGAAGAAGACCGTGCTCCTCGCGGTCAGCTACCTCGAAAGGCCCGAACTCGATGCCTTGCTCGACGCCCCGGACACCACAACACCTCGAGGCTGCCGCGAACGCGCGTTGTTGTTGTTCCTGTACCATGCGGGTTCCCGAGCATCCGGGGCGGCACGCTTGAAAGTCGGTGCCTTGCAACTGGCCGACAAGAACACAAGCCACTCGCGCGCTGCCTTGCTCGGCAAGGGCGGCAAGACACGCGCGTGCCCGCTCCTGCGGGGGTCAACGGCGGCACTTGCGGAATTGGCGGCGGAGCGCAGCGCTGACGAGGCCGTCTTCCCGAGTCGTCCCCGGCGCCCAGTCTCCCGATCCGGCATTCGACGGATAGTCGAGCGGTGCGCAGCGAAAGCCGCCGAGCATGTCCCATCGCCAGACGCCAAGAGGGTCGGCCCGCATGTGATTCGCCATGTGGCTGCGACCCATATGCCAAGATCGGGAGTGGATCTCGACACGAGCAGCGCATGGCTGGGACATTCGAAGCTCGAAACGGGGGCCCTCCACCGGAATCGACGTCTAAACGGAACTTCACGGGGAAGGGAAGCAAGGATTCCGCAGGAAAACCGTTGTTTTTCAGGGGTTTTCCGGCCCGGCGGGCGTCGCTCAGCCTGGCATCCTCATGGGAACATCCTGGTCGTGCCCGACCCCGAGCAGCTCGAAGGCCCGCTCCTGGACCGGGGTCGGCCTGGCGGCCGCCGACAGCAGGCTGTCGCCGCGGCCCGGCAGGCGCACGCGGTTCAGCACCACGCCCGAGAGATCCGCGAGAAGCGTCCGGAAGCTGTGGACCGGAAGCCCGTCGGGGGTCCTCTTGTCCGACGCCTTCGCCTTCGCGCTGTCCGAGACCCCGGCGGGCCCGACCGGCGAGCTCCGCCGCGCCCTTGCGCCCTCGCGGTCGTCGTCCTCGAACGGCATCGGCGCCAGGCGCCGGCGCATGTGCCACTCCACGTGCAGCGCCAGCATGCACAGGAACACGTGCGCCCGGACGCGGTCCTCGGTGCAGACATGAACCGGGCGGATGCGGAGGTCGCCCTTCGCGTTCCGGAACGCGCGCTCCACGCCGGCGAGGGACTTGCAATCCTCCACCGCCGCCTCCGGCCCGACGGCCCCGGCGTCCAGGCTGGTGCGCACCACGCAGATCCCGTCGAGCCGCGCCTCGGCGTCAATCCGTTCCTGCCGCCGGCTCCAGATGATGGCGCCGTCGGTGACGGTGATCTCGAAGCGCTTCTCCACCCGGCGCCGGTTGGCCTTCCGCCCCAGGGCCTTCATGGTCCGGTCGCGGTTCGCCGGGCCCGGCCTGCCGCGCGCGGCCGCGGCGGCGATGCCGGAGAGCGTCTCCTCCGTCGCCTGCAGAAGCTCCTCGCGCTTCCGGGCCCGCTCCTCGCGCAGCCGCGGGTTCAGGCAGACCATCAGCCGCTCGCCGGGGAAGTCCGGCCCGGCGGTCTCCGCCACCGCGTCGGGCACCAGCGCCTCGGGCACCAGCGGCGCCGGGGCGCCGTCCGCGCCCTCCCTCGGCAGCTTCCTGATGTCGCTCGTCTTCAAGGCCGATATCCAGTCCAGCCCCGCGGGCTCCAGGTCCTCGCGGATGCGCGCCGTCGCGGTCATGCCCCTGTCGCCCGCGAGCGCCACGCGGTCGATGCCGAAGCGGGAGCGGACCTTGTCCACCTGGCCCGCCACAGTGGACGGGTCGGACGCGTTCCCGGCGAAGACCTCCACCGCCACCGGGCAGCCGTCCGCCGCGCAGAGCAGGCCGCAGGCGATCTGCATCTTTCCCCTCTTGCCGTCCCGGCTGTGGCCGAAGGCCGCCAGCGGGCAGCACCGTCCCTCCAGCCAGCTCGAGGAAACGTCGTGCAGGATCAGCGTGTTCCCGCCCTTCAGGTGCCGGTTGGCCAGGCTCCGCTCGATCCGCGGCTGGCGCTTCAGCAGCCAGTCCAGCATGTCGAGCATCTCGTTGCCGGAGACGGGGCCGAGCCCGAGCAGGGTTCCGAGGCTGCTGGTCGCGGTCTCCGGGTCCAGCGCCCGGGCGGTCGCCAGCTTCGAGGCGGGGTCGAGGATCCGCGCGGCGACCGCCGCCACGGCAAGGTCCCGCATGCGGTCCGCCTTCCGGCCGAGGACGCGGACCATGCCGAGCGAGCGGAGCGTTCCAAGCACCGCCGCCGCGTGGCCGTGGGGGCGCGACCGGCGGATGGCGACGGCCGCGTCGAGCGACGGGAACGTCACGCCGCCGCCGAGGGCGGCGCGGACGGCGTCGACGAGTGCGGGCGGCATCTTCGAGAGGTTGGCGACGGTCCGCTTGCGGATGCGCTTCCCCTCCCGCCATGCCTCGCGGAGGAGGACCGCGGGCCTTCCGTGCCTGCCGGAGATGCGTTCGATGTCGGGAGCCATGGCGGACCGCCTCATGGGAACGTGACTTGCCGACATTCTGCCGGCTTCCGCTATGATGTCAAGGGGGAATTCGGAAAAAAGCCGCTTTCATGCAGCGCCGTTTCCGGAACCGCCCGCCGGGAGCGCCGGCAGCCGCCCCTGCGCGACTCATGGGAACACGAGTCCCGCTTCCGGCCCCTTGGATCGCCGAATTTCCGTTTGATGTCAAGGGGTTATGCGCGAAAACCCCGTTTGAAGTTCCGTCGAAAGGAAGGCACGAGCAGTCGCATTCCTCGATTCAACAGACCCGACGCTGGGCAAGTCCTGTCGCGACAAGCCCGGGCTCGCGGAGTGCTTGCGATCACTGCAAGCAAAATCCGTTATGCGCTGTACGGAAAAGGTCCACCCATGGTTGTACTAAGGGATAGGACGCGTCCAGCGCATAACGGGGAACTGCTCAAAAAAGCCAATTGCGCAACAGCGCATTTGGCGTTCACTCGCGTTCCGGCCTGCATGGTCGCTGAACCGCCCGGGGCGGCCCTTCTGCCCGAGTGCTTCAGTCCATTTCGCTGCCTCCATGAACCGCCCGGTTGCTACCGACAGGAGCAACAGGTGTTGGGAGGGGTTCGCACCCACCAGAAAGAAGCGCCTTGGCGCGGCGCACTGAGCCCACAGCCTAGCACGAGCATCTGTCGGGCGAAGGATTTCGGATCGGCAAGTTGCAGAACCGGGAAGTCTTGCAGACAAGCGGGCGCGAGTGGGCTTGCGACGAATCCCGCATGCCGCTATATTCCTTCCACTCTGGAGGAATAATTATGGATACAACCGTCGCGCCCGCAACCTTTTCAGTCAACGAGGCTGCCTGCGTGACAGGCGTACCCGCAAAGCAGGTGCATCGCATCATCGACGCCGGACTCCTCAATGCCGCGATGCGGAAAAGCGGGCGAGCCCGCGCCCTGCATCGCAATGGCCTGGTTGGCCTTAAGCTCGCTCACGAAACTGCCGACCTTCTGACCCGCGAGGGTCGCCGTCTCCTGGTGCAAAACCTCCTCGACCACCCCAATGCCCGCACGGCGCGCACAGGCGGTATCGCCTTAGACATCCAGCCAATCAAGCGCGAGGTGAACAGCGGACTCGCCAAGCTGGCGCGCGCACGGGCGATGGTTCGCTGCGACGATGCGGTTCTTTCCGGAATGCCATGCATCCAAGGAACACGCATCCCGGTCCACGACATTGCGGACATGCTCGCCAACGGTGACAGTCCCGATGCAGTCGGGGAGTCGTTTCCCCAGCTTAGCGAGGAACACATCGTCCTTGCCGTGCTCTACGCCAGCGCCTATCCGCGGCGCGGACGCCCAAGGAGCGCGCCGTTCTGGCGTGATCGGGCGCCGGAGGCTGCAATCAGTACAAGTCTTGACGCGCTGCCTCCTGCGCAATGAAGTTCCTTGTCGACGAATGCCTTAGCCCCAGTCTTGCGGCAGTTGCTCGAATGCGCGGCTACCCGGAATCGATGCATGTGGTTTGGCTCGGCCTCCGGTCCCTCCAGGATTGGGCGCTGGTCCAACGCGCTGCAGAAGAAGGCTATACAACCGTCACGAACAACAGCACCGACTTCATCACGTTGCTGGAACGCGTGCCCGATCATCCCGGTCTGGTTTGCATCGATGTCGCGCACGGCCTCATGAGTCTCGACGTACAGCAGCGCCTGTTCGACTATGCACTGGCGCAGATCGGCGGCACCGATCTCTCGGGGAGGATCGTGCGGGTGGTACTCGCCGCTGACAGGTCCGTCCGGTTCGAACTCCGCTCTCAAGGCTCGGATCGCGTCACACCGTGCACAATCCCTGGTTTGCGTAACCGCATGGCTTGAAACGCTGAACTCCGAAAAACGGGCCTGCCAAGCCAGCTTCACCGGAACTGATGGTGCGTCGTCAGGCGTCAGGCGTCGACCATGGCCTCCGCACGCCTGAGGTCGACGGACACGAGTTGACTGACGCCGAGCTCCGCCATCGTCACCCCGAACAGCCGGTCCATCCTGGCCATTGTGATCGCGTGATGGGTTATGATCATGAAACGGGTGTCGGTGCGGCGGGTCATCTCGTCTAGGAGATCGCAGAAGCGCGTGACGTTCGCGTCGTCGAGCGGCGCATCGACCTCGTCGAGAACGCAGATCGGCGACGGGTTGACGAGAAAGACCGCGAAGATCAGCGCAAGCGCGGTCAGCGTCTGCTCGCCGCCGGAGAGAAGCGAAAGCGTCGCCAGCTTCTTTCCCGGCGGCTGGCAGACAATCTCAAGCCCCGCTTCCAGCGGGTCGTCGCTCTCCACGAGTTCCAGCTTCGCCTCGCCGCCGCCGAAGAGATGGCGGAAAAGCGTCCCGAAATTCGCGTCCACCTCCGAAAAGGCCGCCAGCAGCCGCTCGCGGCCGTCCCGGTTCAGCCGGGCGATGCCGGACCTGAGGCGCGCGACGGCAGCCTCGAGATCCTCCCTCTCCCTGGCGAGCCCGTCGCGTTCGGCCGCCAGTTGACGCGCGTCCTCCTCGGCGCGCAGGTTGACGGCACCGAGCGCGTCGCGCTGGCGGCGAAGTCGGACCGTCTCCGCCTCGATTACATCGGCCGCGGGAATCCGGTCCGGGTCAGCGTCGAGCTCGCCGAGCAGAGCTTCCGGCTCGAGCGACGTCTCGTCCTTGATGCGGGCAACAGCTTCGGCCGCTTTCGCCGCCGCCGCCTCAAGCACCGCGTCCGCCCTCGCCTGCGCCTCGCGCGCCGCAGACGCCGCACGCTCCCGCTCCCGCTCGTCACGCTCCGCAGCCCGCGTCTCGGCTTCCGCCTCGGCAAGCGCATCCGACGCCGCCTTGTGCCGCGCGTCAGCCACGTCGACCGCCTGACCTATGGCGTCGCGGCGGGCGCGGATTTGATCCGGCCGCGAAACGGCGCGCGCGAGCGCATCGTCGGTCTCGCTCCGGCGTTTCTCCAGTTCCCGGATGCGCGTCTCCGCTGTTCCGAGCCGGCGAGACCACCCGTCCCGTTCACGCGCAATCTCGGCGAGCCTCTTCCCGCGTTCCTCGTTTTCCCGGCGGAGCGAATCGCTCCGCGACCGGCGGGCGATCATTTCCGCCCGGGCCTGTCCGACGTCCTCGCGCAGGGCCTCCACGCGGTTTCTCAGGACCTCTTCCTCCCCGGCGCCCGCACGATCGGCTTCCGCCTCGCTGACCGCGTCGCGGGCCGCAGCCATCTCTTCGCCGAGCCTGTCCCGGGACAGCGTAAGCGCTTCCAGCTTGCCGGCCCGCATGTCGCGGTCGGCTTCGGCCCGCGACAGGGCGCGGGCGGCGGCGGTCGCCGCGTCATCTGCCGCCTTCCGATCCGCTCGCGCCTCGCTGTCGTCGCCGGCAGCTGTCGCAAGCGCCGCTCTTGCAGCCGCGAGTTCAGAAGAAGTGCGGTCGGCCTCGGACCCGGCCTCTGCGGCAGCCGACTTCATCGCGTCGAGCCGGTTCACCCGCAGGTAGTGTTCCCGCGACAGCGAGGGGGCGTCCTCCGCCGATACCCTGAACCCGTCCCAGCGCCACATGTCTCCCTCGACGCTGACCAGCCGCTGTCCGGGTTCGAGGTCGCACTGCAGACGCGTGCCGTCGCGGCGGTCGACCACGAACGTCTGGCGCAACCTTCGCGCCAGCACCGGCGGCGCATCGACGTGGTCGGTTAGCGGACGGCTCCCTTGCGGCATGCCGGCGCTCTCCGTGCGCGCGCCAAGCGCAACCCATCCGGACCGCGCATCATCGGCACCCGCCTCGGGAAGCCGGACATCGTCTCCGAACGCCGCACCGAGCGCCGCCTCGAACCCGACATCGACGCGCATGCTGTCCATGATGCCGCCATCGTCCTGCCGCGCCCGCGCGATGACGCGCTCTAGGGCGGCCACTTCGGCGGCAAGTGCGCCGGACTTCCCGTCGGCTTCCGCATGCGCGCCGCGGGCCGAGGCCTCGATCTCCTGAGCCTTCCCGTGCGCCGCCAGAGCGGCGGACAGTCGCGCCTCGGCGCGGCGCACGGCACTCCGGGCGTCGCCGTCGGCCGCCCGGGCGTCGGCGACCGCACCCTCTGCCGACGACAGCGCCTCGCCGGCAACCGCCGCCGCTTCCGCAATTTCACCGGCCTGCTTCTCCCGGCGCTCCAGAAGCGACGTCGCCTCCGCCAGGCGGCGTTCGGATGACTGCCGGCGCGCAACAAGCCGCGCGAGATCCTCGCCGAGCGCATCCAGGGACGCCTCGAGATCGGCGAGACGACCGGCCGCCTCGCGCGCAGCTTCCGCCGCTTCGTCAAGACGGTCTGCGCTGCCCTCGGCTTCGCCTTCGAGTTCCGCAAAGTCTGCGTCGAGCCGCGCGATGGTCTCGACGGCATCGTTGTTCAGGGCCCGTTCGCGCTCCAGATCGTTTCCGAGCTGCCCGGCGCGCGCCCTGAGCATCTCGATGGCGCGGTGCGCGCGGTCCTCCTCGGAAGACAGGTTTTCGCGTTCGACTCGAATCCGCTCCAGCGCGGCGGACGCCGCGGCATCCTCGGACCGCGCGCTGGCGAGCCGTTCATCGCAGTTGTTGCGCCGGGCGGAAGCCTCGACCGCCATAGCTTGGGCGCGCGCGACTTGCCCAGTGGTCTCCGCAAGCGCGTCCGACGCCTCCTGCCGGGCAGAATCGGCCTCGCGCCAGCGCCGGTAGAGAAGGAGGCCTTCGGACCTGCGGAGCGATGCCCCGATTTCCCGGTAGCGCGCCGCCTGCCGGGCCTGGCGCTCCAGGGAAGCCACCTGCCCCTCGAGCTGGCCGATGATGTCCGCGACCTTTTCCAGATTGGACTCTGCGCCCTTCAGTTTGAGCTCTGCCTCATGCCGACGCTGGTGCAGCCCGGAAATTCCGGCGGCTTCCTCGAGAATGCGGCGGCGCGACTTGAGCCTGGCGTTCACGAGTTCGGAAATCTGCCCCTGCCTCACTAGCGCCGGGGACTGCGCACCGGTCGCGGCATCCGCGAACATGCGCTGCACGTCCCTCGCGCGGCACTCCTTGCCGTTGATCCGGTAGGCGGAACCGATGTCCCGGGTAATCCGGCGAACGACCTCGACGGAGCCAGTTCCGTCGAAACCGTGCGCCGAACGATCCTGTCCGTTTTCGATCGACAGTGCGACCTCGGCGAAGTTTCGCGCCGGCCGCCGCGTGGCGCCCGCGAAGATCACGTCGTCCATGCCGCCGCCGCGCATGGACGTCGGACGATTCTCGCCCATGACCCAGCGCAGGGCTTCGAGAAGATTCGACTTGCCGCATCCGTTCGGTCCGACGACGCCAGTCAGACCGTCGGCGATCACCATTTCGGTCGGATCCACGAAACTCTTGAACCCGGTGAGACGAAGCTTCTTGAACTGCAATGACCCGCCCGCAACTCCGCTCTGGCCTGCCGCCCAAATTGACCGTCGGGCACTGCGTTTGTCAACCGGTTTTCCACGATATGGGGGCCGTTGCCACATCCTCTCCAATATGTCGTGGTAAGTGCCGCGACATGTCTATGCCGTGCAGTTGTTCTTGACCTTGCGCCCCGCTGCGGTCACAAGGGGCGCGCATGGTTCCCCGGGAGGATGCCGAGCATCCGGGGATGAAAAGGGAATGCGAAGGGGCCGACCGATCTCCGAGGGGCCCCAACCGCAGCCGCCCCCGCGACTGTAGGCGGAGAGCGCGCGTCCGTAACCACTGGCCGAGGCCGGGAAGGGGACAGCGCGCAACGACCCGCTAGCCAGGAGACCTGCCCTGCACCGGCGCGCCTGCGCTGACCCAACTGGCGGACGGGGTGTTCCGCGGCGGTGAACGTGGCAATCATTGGCTTTCTTCGCCCGCGAAACTTCCGTCTCCGGCCTAGAGGGAGGTCAGAGCCATGAACGTTGCGGCGAGGCCCTGCGACGGCCGTTTGCCCGGCTCACAGCCGGCGCGGCGCAGGCGACGGAATTCACTTCACGAAGCGCACGGAGGACCGAGATGGGCAGCAAGATCCCGGTAACTGTATTGACCGGATTTCTCGGAGCGGGGAAGACAACCCTCGTCCGGCACATTCTGAACCACGCCGGGGGGCGGCGGATTGCACTCATCATCAACGAGTTCGGCGATCTCGGCGTGGACGCGGACACGCTCGAGGCATGCGGCAGCGGCGCCTGCGCGGCCGGCGACATCGTCGAACTGTCGAACGGCTGCATCTGCTGCACGGTTTCCGAAGACTTCGTGCCGGCGATGACGGAGATCCTCGGGCGGGACGCGCCGCCGGACCACATCGTCATCGAAACCTCCGGCCTCGCTCTCCCGCAGCCCCTCATCCGGGCATTCAGATGGCCGGAGCTCAGGAACAGGCTCACGGTCGACGGCGTCATTGTCGTCGTCGACGGCAACGCCGTCGCCCTCGGCCGCTTCGCGGACGATCCGGATCGCGTGGAAGCCGAAAGGCGCGCCGACCCTGCCCTCGACCACGCAACGCCTCTCGGCGAACTCTTCGAAGACCAGTTGGCTTCGGCAGACATCGTCGTCGTGAACAAGTCCGACCTTCTCGCCCCCGGGACGGCGGACGACGTCGTCGCCCGCGTGCGCGGACAGTCGCGCCGGAGCGTGCAGGTGGTCAAGGCGAGCAACGGCGCCCTGCCGATCGACGTGCTGCTCGGCATTGGCGCCGGCGCCGAGCAGGACCTCCCTCCCCGGGCAGAGATTCATCACGCGCACGATGACGAAGAAACGCACGATGCGGATGACCACGCCGCATTCGAGAGCATCGTTGTCGAATGCGGTGAGGTGTCGGATCAGGCGGCGCTGTGCGACCGGATCGCGGAGACGGTGCGCGCGCATGACGTCCTCAGGGTCAAGGGCTTCGCGGCCGTGGCCGGCAAGCCTCTCCGGCTTTCGGTGCAGGCAGTCGGCCAGCGCATAGATGCGTATTTCGACCGCCCCTTCCGGACAGGCGAAGCGAGAAGTTCGCGCATCGTCTTCATCGGCATGGCGGGGCTCGACCAGTCGCGGATCCGCGCAGGCCTGACTTCGGCGGCATGCTGACGATCGCGCCCGAGAGTCCGGTCTCGGAGGATGGCCGGAAACTGATTGCGGGCAGCGAGGAAGCGCTTCGCGAAGTCTACCCGCCCGAGTCCTGCTTCTCGTTTACGGCCGAGGAACTCCTGGCGCCGGGCACGAGTTTCTTCGTCGCGCGCCGGGACGGCAGGCCGGTTGGCTGCGTCGCGCTCGTCGACTGCGGCGCGTACGGCGAGATCAAGAGGCTGTTCGTGCTGCCTGGCGAACGCGGGCACGGGACCGCTCGGGCGTTGATGGCCAGACTCGAGGCATCTGCGCGGCAGGCCGGGCACTCGGCCGTCCGGCTGGAGTCCGGCGAGCGGCTCGCAGCCGCCATCCGCCTTTACGAGCGGCTCGGCTACCGGCGGCGAGGGTCATTCGGCAGCTACGACAATCATCCCGACAGCCTGTTCATGGAAAAGGCGCTTTCCTGATGCACCTTCTTCAGGTGCAGCCGGGCCGCATCGACGACTGGGAGGAAGCCGTAGATCTCGGCCAGACTCCAGCCGATCTCGTGTTCATTTCGGCAGCCGACACGGAACTCGCGTCGCTTGCTGAAGCCCGCGCCGACCTCGGCGCCGACGCCTGCACGCTGAGGCTCGCCAACCTCGTGCATCTCCGCCATCCGATGTCGGTCGACATGCATATATCGGCGTGCGCCGAGGGTTCGCGACTGGTGGTGGCGCGAATCCTCGGCGGCGCGGGATACTGGCCGTATGGCACTGAACAGTACGCCGCGAGGCTTGGCGCGGCCGGGGTCCCGTTCGCCGCGCTTCCCGGCGACGACAAGCCGGATCCGGAGTTGCGGCGGATCTCGACCGTGTCCCGCGACGCCTGGGAGCAACTCCTCGCCTATCTCGTCGAAGGAGGGCCGGAGAACGCGCGAAACTTTCTGCTCTACGCCCGGGCGATTCTCGACCGGAAGAGCGAGCTTCCGCCAGCGGCAAAGCCCCTGCTTCGCGCAGGCCTCTACTGGCCGGGCAAGGGCGTCGCCGACCTCGCCGGACTCTCTGAAGACTGGACCGACGGAGCACCGGTCGCACCTGTGGTCTTCTACCGCGCGCTGCTGCAGGGCGCGGGCCTGAACCCGATCAACCGCCTCGTGCGGGCGCTTCTGCGTTCGGGCCTCAACCCCATGCCGGTATTCGTGGCGTCTCTGAAGGATCCGGTGTCAGCGGCGACGCTTCAGCGGCTGTTCGAGGAGGCGAGACCGTCGGTCATTCTGAACTGCACCGCGTTCGCCGCCGGATCGCCGGACGCGGCCGTCGCGAAGACCGCGCCGCCCAACCCGCTGGCGTCGCCGGCTGCATGCGGAGCGCCGGTCCTGCAGGTCGTGTTCTCGGGTTCTTCCGAACAGGGCTGGCAGGACAGCATGGCCGGTCTCGCGGCGCGGGACATCGCAATGAATGTCGCCTTGCCGGAGGTTGACGGGCGGATTCTCACGCGCGCCGTCTCCTTCAAGGACGAAGCCTATTTCGACGAGGCCACCGAATGTCCGGTAGCCGCCTACCGTGCGCGCGGAGACCGGATCGAATTCGTAGCCCGGCTTGCCGCGAACTGGGTGCGGCTGCAGGCGGCGGGGGCGAAAGAGCGGAAAATCGGGCTGGTGCTCGCCAACTATCCGAACCGGGATGGCCGACTCGCCAACGGCGTCGGGCTGGACACGCCAGCGGCGGCGGCGCGCATCGTGTCCCTGCTGAGCGAGAACGGATACCGGATCGGGGATGTCCCGACGACCGGCGGCGAACTCATGCGGACGCTACTGCAGGGACCGACGAATGCATCCGGACTCGACGGCGAGTCCGGCGGCGCGGGACTTCCCCTGGATGACTACCGGCGCGTCTACGCCGCCCTGCCCTGGGATGTTCGCGACGGAATCGAATCGCGCTGGGGACCACCGGAGGCCGATCCCAGGATTTCCGGCGGCAGTTTCGTCCTTCCGCTATCGGTCCATGACAACCTCGCCGTCGGCATTCAGCCCGCGCGCGGCTACAACATCAATCCGAAGGACACATATCACTCACCTGACCTGTATCCGCCGCACAATTATCTCGCCTTCTATTTCTGGCTCCGCGAGGCCTTCGGCTGCCACGCGATCATCCATCTCGGAAAGCACGGCAATCTCGAGTGGTTGCCCGGCAAGGCTCTGGCTCTCTCGGCGAGCTGCCTGCCGGAAGCCGTCCTGGGCCCCGTTCCGCACGTCTATCCCTTCATCGTCAACGATCCCGGCGAGGGGGCGCAGGCCAAGCGCCGCGCCAGCGCCGTCATCATCGACCACTTGACGCCGCCGCTGGCGCGCGCGGAAACCTACGGTCCGCTCAAGGATCTCGAAGCGCTGGTGGACGAATACTATGACGCTGCGGGTTTGGACGCGCGCCGGCTCGAACACCTTCGGCGCGAGATCCTGTCGCTGTCGACGGCAACCGGCATCGACGCCGACGCGGGATTTGAGGAAAACGACAGCGACGGCGACCTCGCCCGACTCGATGCCTATCTCTGCGAACTCAAGGAAGCCCAGATCCGCGACGGTTTGCATGTCTTCGGGGAGTCTCCCGATGGAGAACTCGAAACCGGTCTCCTGCAGGCCCTGGTCCGGGTTCCGCGCGGCGCCGGCCGGGGCGGCGATGCGTCGCTGCAGCGCGCCATCGCTGCCGACCTCGCCCTAGGATTCGATCCCCTGGACTGCGACATGTCGGAGCACTGGACAGGACCGAGGCCCGGGATGCTGGATCTCGCCGAAAGTGGCCATTGGCGATCCAGCGGCGACACCGTCGAACGCGTCGAGGCGTTCGCCGGACGATTGCTGAGAGGCGAGGCAGCTCCCCCGGGCAGCGCAAGCCGGGAGGTGCTCGCAAAGGTCGAGGACTCCATCCGGCCCGCGCTCCGGGCCTGCGGACCGGGCGAACTGAACGGCCTGCTAGCCGCACTGTCCGGAAAATTCGTGCCCCCCGCACCGTCGGGGGCGCCGACCCGCGGTCGGCTCGACGTGCTTCCAACCGGCCGGAACTTCTTCAGCGTCGACAGCCGCGCAATTCCGACGCCGTCCGCCTGGGCGCTGGGCTGGAAGTCCGCCAACCTGCTCATTGAGCACCACCTGCAAGCCGAGGGAGAGTGGCCCCGGGCCATGCTGCTGACCGCCTGGGGCACCGCAAACATGCGCACGGGCGGCGACGACATCGCCCAGGCGCTTGCGCTCATGGGAGTTAGGCCGGCATGGGACAGCGCCAGCCGCCGCGTGACCGGATTCGAAATTCTTCCGCTTGCCGTGCTCGACCGCCCGCGCGTGGACGTGACGCTCCGGATTTCCGGCTTCTTTCGCGACGCATTCCCGCAGCAGGTCGACTTGATCGACTCGGCCGCGCGAGCGGTGATGGCTCTGGACGAGCCTGCCGACATGAACCCGGCTGCGGCCCGCTCCGGCAAAGAGGATTCCGCAACCGGCGGATTCCGCGTATTCGGGTCGAAGCCCGGGTCGTACGGGGCCGGACTGCAGGCGCTGATCGACGAACGCATCTGGAGAGACCGCGGCGACCTCGCCGATGCCTATCTCGAATGGGGCGGCTACGCCTACGGCGGCGGTGCCGAGGGCGCGCCTGCGCGCGCGGCGCTCGAACGGCGGGTCGGCCTTGTCGAGGCGGTGGTCCACAACCAGGACAACCGCGAACACGATCTCCTGGACAGCGACGACTACTACCAGTTCGAGGGCGGCGCTGCCGCGGCCGTCGCGACGGTTCAGGGACGCGAACGTCCGGTTTATCACAACGACCATTCAAGGCCGGAGCGTCCGGTCATCCGGACCCTCGAGGAGGAAATTGGCCGCGTCGTGCGGTCTCGTGTCGTGAATCCCAAGTGGATCCGGGGAGTCATGCGTCACGGATACAAGGGAGCCTTCGAACTCGCGGCCACGGTGGACTACCTGTTCGCCTTCGCGGCCACCACCGGCGCCGTGAGAAATCACCACTTCGATCTGGTCTACGGCGCGTACCTCGAGGACAGGGAGACGCGCGAGTTCATCGCCGGGGCCAACGCCCCTGCTCTGTCGGAAATCGCGTCGCGACTCGCCGAGGCGATCGAACGCGGGATGTGGACCCCTAGGTCGAACTCCGCGCGGGCAACTCTCGAAGGCCTGCTCGCGCGCGGAGCGACAGAGTGACGTCCGTCTCCGGAATTCTTGCGCGAAACGCGGGATTGGCTTGGAGATGTCGGGAAATCCGCTAAGCTTCGCGCATCGAAACAGACGGACCCGGAACCTGGAATGACCAACGATGCCGAACGCCACGCGGCCAAGATGGCGAAAAAGAAGGCCGCACGCGACAAGATCATGGCGACGAAAACCGGCGAGAAGGGGCTGGTCATCGTTCACACGGGCAAGGGCAAGGGCAAGTCCACCGCAGCCTTCGGAATGATCATGCGCCACATCGCCCACGGGAGGAAGTGCGCCGTCGTCCAGTTCATAAAGGGTGGCATGGCGACCGGCGAGAGAAACCTCATTCTCGACCGGTTCTCCGACATTTGCGCATTCCACACGATGGGTGAGGGATTTACTTGGGAAACGCAGGACAAGGCCCGCGACACGGAGATGGCCTTGGCCGCCTGGGAGAAGGCAAAGGAACTCGTACGCGATGATTCGCACGCGATGGTGCTTCTCGACGAGATCAACATAGCCATACGCTACGCCTATCTCGACATCGCCGATGTCGTGGCATTCCTCGGGGACGAGAAACCGCCGATGACGCATGTGGTGCTGACCGGGAGAAACGCGCACGAGGATCTGATCGGGGTTGCAGACCTGGTGACTGAAATGGAACTCGTGAAGCATCCCTTCCGGTCCGGGATAAAGGCGCAGGTGGGAATCGAGTACTGACCGTTGGGGAGGCCGGTCACGACGCGGCTTCCGCATCCGTCAGGGCGCCAGTGGCTTCGGTGCCGTGACCTCTGCCTGCTTCATGCAAATCGTGACAAAACTCGATTCCCTGCGCGCGGCTTCGCGAGGGGTCTCCCGGATCATGCGGGGCACGAGCTCAGGCGGTCAGATACGAACCTGCGCACCTCCGATGCCAACACGTAGAATCAGTTTCCTTTCTTGCCACCGCAGTTGAGCAGGCAACCGAGCACGGTGTCGTCCGCGCCGGCGACAGAATCCAGGAGGACACCGCGACTGCACAGTCCGGAACATTTGATTGCCGGAGATGGCCGGGTCGAGCGGATGGTCCTGATGCCCGGTTCCGCACGATTGGCAACGAAATGCCGAACTTGAAGCAACCGGGCCAGGGGCGGCGCGCCTGCAATTGAGCGCGACGCGGCAAAGGGCGCCCGAACGGCGAAACGGGCGCCGTCGATTTTTTTCTGCGAGATTGCAGACATCGTCGTCGTGCAGCACGGGCACTGTCGTGTCGTCGGCGGTGCGGGCGGACCGCGAGTTGCCCGGCAGCAGGCCCGCAGCCGACCGGACTTTCACGAACGACATCCGTGTTCCGGTGATCCGGTGCGGGCAGGCAGTTTTGAGCGAAAATCGGGACAGGAGACTCCAGCGATCCGTTATTCGGGGAGGGTCGCAGGCGTCATCGGGGTACAATGCTCGCGACGGAGCGAGTTCGAATCGACCGGACTGCGAGGATCCGCGACCGCCGGACTCGGCGTCGGTTCGCCGGATCGGGGCGCGTTCCCCGCAAGGTTCTTGCGCAGAGAAAGTAAATTTGCTGCCCAGCTCTTCTACAACACCGGCATGCCGAAAAGCGTTCCGTGAAACACCGCGAAGAGTCCGGCGACGACAAGGCCGGCGACTAAGGCGACCGCGTCCATGGCGACGCGGGGTGCTTGTTTCCCCGGCGGGCTCTTGCCGCGCGCCACGACGCTTGCCGTTTCGATCACCGCGAAGAGCGCGAAACCGCCGAACAGCACGACCGAGCGCAATTCGCCATTGGCAAGACGATGTCCCACGGCCTACAGCAGCAATCCGAGAAGCATCGGATGCCGGACGAGCGCGCGTATGTGGGTCGGCAGATTGGCTGCGGCAAAGAGCACCAATGCAACGGGCATCAGGATCATCGAGGCCTGATGTCCCCAAACGGGCGGTACGTAGATTCCTTCGACTGGCGAACGCAAGAAGCCCAAAACCACCGCCGCCAGCGAGCCCAGCGCTACCGCGCTGAATGCGCCGCGTTAGGGAGTTTCGTCCAACCGCTCCACCAGGGCAGCACGTAATCGTGGAGCGCTCGGTATCAGGTGAACGTCCAGGAACAGCAAAAGACCAGCGAGCAACAGGGACATGACTTTGCTCCAGACTCAACCGACGACCATGTGGAGTACACGTCGAATCGCATCGGCCGCCTGAGGCAGGCATTCTGGCGGCCGCTTCGGGAGCGGGCACGAGCCGCCAAAGTGAAGGGACGCTGCCGGTTGTGACATTGCCTTCAATGCCCACCCCTATCCGCTTCACGCCGCAAAGGGTTGAAAATCGGAAGATCCCGGAAATCCCTTTCGTTATCCGTCGCAACCACGCAGTTGTTCGCCTCCGCCACCGCGGCGAGGATCATGTCGAGAGCGCTACGCGGGCGGCCTGCGGCTTTGCCCTCTGCCATCAGGCGCGCCCAGATCAGGGCGGCCTTCTCGTCGAACGACAGTATTCGTCCGGCAAACAGCGCCTGCGGTCCCTCCTCGCCTGTGAACCAGGCTTCCAGGCAATTCCTTTTCCTGCCGCCGGGCAGTTCCAGAATGCCGCGCCGAATCTCGGCAATGGTCAATGAGGCGACAAACAGGTCGCAATCCTGCTGCGCAGCCATCCAGTCCAGGAGGAGTTCCGACGGCTGCGGCTTCACTGCATTGCTGATGACATTCGTATCAAGCAGATAGCGCGTCAAAAATCGATCCCGCGTCCTTCGACACGCGGCCGCGAAAGGTCGAGATCGGACCCGACCAGCGGTGAGCGGCGCAGGGCTGCGAGAATCCCGCCAGGCTTCGGCGGTCCATCCGCAACCAGCGCCTTGACTGCAGACCGCGCCTGATCCGCTTCGGGCCCATCTTCCGCCAGGCGGCGCGCAAGAGTACGCAGAAGTTCCCGGTCGGTTTCACGGGCCATCACCTCGAATCGTTTGAAACCGCGCTGCTCAAGGCGCGCGCGATAGTTCCTGTTTGCCCTTTTCTGCGCGACGCTTGCCACGTTCAGTCTCCCAATCATATGGCCGGATTATATATACCGAGTTGCACCTCCATGCAAGCAAGCCGAAGTCGTCGTCTGCAAATTCAACAAGGTCAAATTCCATGCCCGCCGCCTTGCGAACCTGCGTGTCAACTCCCACGCAAATTTTGCCAGGATGGGCTCTGTCACGAATCCATAAGTGACTATCTTGTAGATAGGCTCGAACATGTCAGTGATGTTCTTTCCGGCTTGCACTTAAACTCGTCTGTCGCGGGCAAAACGACAGGTATCATCGAGACTATGGGGCTTTCCTTCCCGAATGTGGATGACGGGCAAGCGGTCAGCCCCGTTTTCGCGCGATCACCTCAGGCCGCTCAATGTCAAGCGGGACAAAGTCACAGATGTATTCGCCGACGATTTCACAAGACCTGTCGTCGCCCACATCGGCCGAAACAAAGTCACTCAGCACGCCACCGAGGCAGATGGCGAGGTCGTTCGGGACATGGCGCAGCACCTCTCACATCGTATGCACACAAAACACAAGCCCCCTTAAGGCCCGGGCCGATCGCACGACAGACGTCGCTGGAGAACTTGGCCGGCGAAGTCGAGAGTTGCGATTTATTCCGCGCGTCAAACAAATCGGCGCTCCACATGCCGCATGAACTTGACCGTTGTTGCATGCCGGAGGCGCTTGGTACCCCTGCGGCTATCTGTTGGGAAGTGCAGAACTGCCCAACGCTTTCTTCGCCCCAAGGTGGAAGTGTTGCATCGGACTACGCTGTCCGAATTCCGAAACCGATGGCCTGCCGCACTCCGTGCGCCATTCCCGGACCCGCTGGAGTTTCCGCAGAAGAACTGTTCGGGAGGATACAAAACGGATCGGCGCGAACGGCGCAGCGGCCTTGATCCCGGGCACCAGGACGCTGTCGCGGGTTCAGGACAGCTTGCGCGAAAGCACCTCGTTGATTTCGTCGCAGGACGGCATGGAAGGCGCGGTTCCCGGCCGCGTGACCGATATGCCGGCAGCGGCGCAGCCGAATCGCACGGCATCGACAGGTTCCGCTCCCGCCGCGAGCGCAGCGGCAAAACCGCCGTTGAACGCATCCCCCGCGCCGGTTGTCTCGACCACGGATCCCGCGTCGAATGCCGGGACATGAACGGATTGTTCGGAGTCCCGGTACAGGGCACCTTCGCCGCCCAGGGTGACGACCGCCGCTCCGACTCCCCGGTCCAGCAAGGCCGCGGCGGCCCGTTCAGCGTCGGAAATTGAACGCACTGCAATGCCGGTGATTCCCTCGGCCTCGGATTCATTCGGGGTCACGAAGTCGCAATTCGACAGCATCGAGTCCGAAATCTCGGCCGCCGGCGCAGGGTTGAGGATGGTTCGGGCACCGCCGGCGCGGGCCAGTTCGAGCGCCCGCTCAGCCGCCGGAATGGGCTGTTCGAGCTGCGTGACGAAAACCGAGGCCGACCGGATAAGGTCCGATCTGGCCTCGACATCGACGACCGAAACGTTGCGCGCCGCGCCCGGCGAAATGATGATCGCGTTGTCGCCCGTGGCTTCCTCGATGAAGATGTAGGCAGCCCCGGTATAGCTGTTCTCGTCGACCGTGATTTCAGGGATGACCCCGGCATCGGACCATGTGCGCCGCGCCATGTCCGCGAAGGCGTCCCTGCCGAGACGGCTGACGAAATGAACCTCTCCGCCCGCCCTCGCCGCAGCCACAGCCTGGTTGGACCCCTTGCCTCCCGGACCGAGCACAAAGCTGTTTCCGAGAATCGTCTCGCCCATCCTCGGCTGCCGGTCCGCCCGGTAGGCCGTGTCGGCGACGAACACGCCGAGGACGACGATCGTTCCGGCCATCGGTCAGCCTTCTCCGCCATCCGGCGGAATGACGCCCTTGCGCAACAGGAAGCAACCGTAGAACCGCCGCTCGCCGGTCTGAATGACTGCATAGGCCGCGCGCGCCTGATCGTAGAAGTCAAATCTCTCGATGCCGATCATCGCGCGAGGCCGCCCTTCCGCAGCGTCGATCGCCGCCTGAACCTCGGCCTGAACCGGCGGGACTGCATCCGGCTCGTCGACCATCTGCATCCGTCCCGCGAAATCATCGACGAAGGTATCGAGCGGCAGGACCGAGAGCACCGCTTGGGCGGCTTCTCCGGCGGTGAGGTTCTCCATCCGCAGGAGCTTGCCGAATACGGTTGATCGCGCGACCTGGTCGGCCGGAAAGTTGGTATCGGCAATTATGATCGCGTCGCCATGGCCCATCGCCCTGAGCGCATAGAGCACATCTGCATTCAGCCTCGGATCAACGCCCTTGAGCATGGCTATTCCTCCTTGCAGCATTCAGGACCGCCGCCGTCATCCCGGAGGGTCTTCCAGGGAACCGGCCGACATCGCACCATCGGAGCAGATGCGCGTCCGCGAATCGCAGTCGAACAGCAGGATGGACTCCGGAGACGCCGTGAGCCCGATGGCCTGACCGGGACGGAAGGCGCGCCGTTCCCGCAGGACGGAAACCAGCTCCTGGCCGTTGGAATGCACGACGACGTGGGTTTCCGACCCTGTCGGCTCGACGACCGCGACCTCGCCCGGGATGCCGTCGTCGACGGGCATGAGGTTTTCCGGCCGAATGCCGAGAATGACATCCTGGCCATCCTGCAGGCCGTCGGTCTCCGGCAGGGAAAGCCCGAGTCCGTCGACATCGGCGACGGGACCTGAAGATTCCAGACGGACTTTCGCCTCGATCATGTTCATCGCCGGCGAGCCGATGAATCCGGCGACGAAGGTGTTCGTCGGGCGGTCGTAGACCTCGAGAGGGCTGCCCACCTGTTCGATATGTCCGTTCTGCATGACCACGATCTTGTCGGCCATGGTCATGGCCTCGATCTGGTCATGGGTCACGTAGACGGTCGTGGAACCGAGCCGCTGGTGCAGTTCGCGGATTTCGGCGCGCATCTGGACCCGTAGCTTGGCGTCGAGATTGGACAGGGGTTCATCGAACAGGAAGACCTGCGGATTCCGGACGATGGCCCGGCCCATGGCGACGCGCTGCCGCTGCCCGCCCGACAGCGCCCGCGGATATCGGTCGAGATACGGCGTCAGGCCAAGGACTTCCGCCGCATGCTCGACCCGCGACCTGATGTCGGCCTTGTCCATTCCGCGCATTCGCAAAGAAAACGCCATGTTGGCCGCCACGGTCTTGTGGGGATAGAGCGCATAGTTCTGGAAAACCATGGCGATGTCCCGCTCCGCGGGCGGCAGGTTGTTGACCACCCGCCCGCCGATCGCGATGGTCCCGGAGCCGATGCCCTCGAGCCCCGCGATCATTCGGAGGAGCGTCGACTTGCCGCACCCGGATGGACCGACCAGCACCACGAACGCACCGTCCTCTATGTCCACGCTCAGGCCGTGGATGACCTCCAGGGAGCCATAGGACTTGCGCAGATCCCTGATCGTGACTTCCGCCATCTCTTGTCGATCCCTGGCCGATTTCCGGCGGCAGTCTAGACCAGTTTGTCCGAACGTCGCCACCTGAATTTCCGGTTGCGAAGGCCGCGATACTCGTTTCTTGACAGTTGGCGCGCCAAACGACAAGGATGCGCCCGGGTAGCCCGCCGACCTGCAGGCTGACTGTTTGCGGTTGCCGAGCCAGGGATGGATTTGTCTGTCCCGACGAACCAAGGAGGAATTTGCCCATGAAAGTCGAACTCTACAATCACATCGTTCGGAGTCAGATGACCCGGCGGAAACTGCTGAAAGGCGCTGCCGGCCTCGGAGCCATGTCCGCGCTCGGCGGCATTGCAGGCGTCCGGCCGGCACTCGCCGACGGCCACAGCGTTCGCGCAGAGATTCTCAAGATCCCCGGCGTTGGCATGGGATCGCCAACGGACGCCGACTGGCAGAAAGTCGGGGAAATGTGCCTGGGACCGACGAAGGAACGCGTGAAGGAAGGCGAGTTCGCCGGCGTCGAGCTTACCTTCATGGGTCTCAACAACCAGAACCTCCACAATCTGCTGTTCCGCGGATTCCTGAAATCCTGGGAAGCCTACACCGGAGCGAGCATCAACTGGATCGACCTCGCGCAGGCCGACTACAACCCGCGCCTCCAGCAGGCCATCGCGACCGGGACCGTGGACTTCGACATCATCGAGATGGGCGCGCCGTTCGAGGGCGACACCGCGGGCAAGGGCCTTCTCGACGAAATGCCCGATTGGGTCATGGAACAGATCGACGCGGAAGACCTCGTGGGATACCTGAAGCCGCCTGTCGGAACATGGGACGGAAAGTCCTACCGCATTACCATCGACGGCGACTGCCACACGTTCGTCTACAGGACGGACTACTTCGGCGACGGATCGATCACGGGCCGCGCCGAGCCGCCGAAAACCTGGCAGGAGGTCAATGCCATCTCCCGCGAGCTGGCGGGCAAGACCGATCCCCTGACCGGCCTTCCGGCGCACGGCTATCTCGACCCGCTGAAAGGCTGGGGAGGCTTCGGCTTCTACTTCCTCGAGAATCGCGCCGCCGCCTATGCGAAGCATCCGGACGATCCCGCCTGGCTGTTCGATCCCGACACCATGAAGCCCCGCGTCAACAACCCGGGGTGGGTGCAGGCGATCCAGGACGTCATGGACCTGATCAACACCGAGGGCGCCTACCCGGCCGACCAGATCAATGCCGACCCGGGCACCACCGCGTTCCAGCAATTCCTTGCCGGAACCGGCTCGATGTTGATGTGGTGGGGCGACGTCGGTTCGAACGCACGCACGTCCGACACCTCCGTCGTCGGCGATGTCGTCGGATTCGGCATCAATCCGGGCTCGGATCGGGTCTACAACTCGCAGACCGGAGCTTGGGAAGGCAGCTACAACGAATCCCCGAACATGGCCTACATCGGCTGGGGAGTCTACGTCACCAAGCGGGTCTCCGACGATTCCCTGAAGCGCAAGGCCGCGTGGTCGGCTGCCGCGCACCTCGGCGGCAAGGATCTCTCCTTGTGGACGGCCGCATATCCTTCCGGCTTCCAGCCCTACCGGAACTCGCACTTCCAGTTCGAGGAATGGGAGGCGGCCGGTTATGACCGGGCCTTCATCGAGGACTATCTGGGATCGAATGCCGACAGCTACAACCATCCCAACGCGGCGATCGAACCCCGGATTCCGGGCATCTTCCAGTACTACTCCATTGCCGAAGACGAGTTGGCGAAGGGGTTTGCCGGCCAGTACGGATCCGCGCAGGAAACGGCTGATGCCATCGCGGCAGCCTGGGAGAAGATCACCGACGAGATCGGGCGCGAATCCCAGGTCGCGCTCTACCGGGCGTCACTGGGTCTTTGACGCCCCCGGGCGCAGGGAATCATGAATACGGCCGGCGGGACCATCGGTCGCCGCCGGCCGTTCCTTTAGGGTCGAAAGACGGGAAACCTTCGCCGTGAGCACCGCTGAAGGCGACTTCCTCCATGTCGTGACTGCCGATCGCGTGTCGGACAGCCGGCGCAGATTCGGCAAGACGATCACCTGGGGTTCGGCCGGCCTGCTGGCCGGCGTGACCCTCTTGCAGATCTTCCACCACTACGGCTTCATCGATGTCGGCCTGGAAAACTGGAGGCCGGCGCTCTACGCCTACCTGGTCTGGGCCGTTTGCCTCTGCTACAGCCGCGTCCTGCTCTACGGAGAGCACGGAAAGCGGGCGCTCTTCGTTCTCCCGGCGGTCCTGTTCGTGGTCTCGATGGTGATTTTCCCGCTCATCTTCGCCGTCGGCATCGCCTTTTCCAGCTGGAATCTCTCGTCTCCGGACGGGCGACAGTTCAACGGTCTCGACAACCTGCGACAGATGTGGACGGACCCGTTCTACTGGAACGCCCTCCGCAACATGGTCCTCTACACGCTGGCAATAGCGGTCGAATACGCCATCGCATTCGGACTCGCCCTGTTGCTCAATGCCCAGATCAGGGCGCGTAAGTTCTTTCGCGTCGCCTTCCTGATGCCCCTGATGCTGTCGCCGGTTGCCGTGAGCTGGATGATCGGCAAGTCCATGCTCGAAGTCAGGTTCGGACCCGTGTCCCGCCTCGCCCGCGAGCTGGGCTGGGACAGCCCATCCTTCTTCAGTTCGCCCGAAGTAGCCCGCTTGACCATCATGGTCATCGATGCCTGGATGTTCATTCCGTTCATGATGATCATGATCCTGGCCGGGCTGCAGGCGATCCCGAGAGAGCTGCACGAAGCCGCGGAAGTCGACGGCGCGCCGGCCTGGAAAAGGTTCTGGGAAATCACGTTCCCGCTGATGCTGCCGGTCTCGATCACCGCCATACTGATTCGGATCATCTTCAAGCTCAAGCTCGCGGACATCATCATCAACGTGACGGCCGGCGGCCCCGGAGGGGCGACCGACAGCGTCACGAGCTTCATTTTCCGCGAGTACCGCGACCGGTCCAACGTGGGTTACGGCACGCTTCTCGCCATCGTCTACCTGGTGCTGATCGTGATCGCCCTGACGATCCTGATGAAGCTCGCTGATCGCTGGATGAGGCCCAGGTACTGACGTGGGCGTGCAGATCTTCCACGACAGCGAATCCGACCGGGCATTCCGTCCGGGCTGGGCAACGCGCCGCGTCGTCATCTACGGCGTGCTGATCCTCTGGGCCTTCATCTGCCTGTTTCCGATCTACTGGACGCTCTCGACGACCTTCAAGGCCGCCCCCGACGTCATGAAGGGCAACCTGATTCCATGGGTCGACTTCGTGCCCAAATGGCTCGGCCTGCGATCGCTCGGACTGTCGCCGGAAACCATCTTCGCCGAAAGCACCGTGCGCGAGGAATTCCTCAAGCGGTTCTGGAACTCCGCCATCGTGGCCATCGGGTCGTCGACCATCGCGGTGGTCCTCGGGAGCTGCGCCGCCTACGGACTGAGCCGGTTCAGCTACCGATTCGGCTTCATGCGGAACGGCGACATATCCTTCTTCTTCATTTCGCAGCTGATCCTTCCGCCGGTCGTCCTCGCGCTGCCGTTTCTCGTGCTCTACAAGGAGCTGGCGCTGCTCGATACGCGAATCGGGCTTATCGCGCTCTATGCCCTGACCGTCCTTCCGATCGTTATCTGGATCATGCGGGACCATTTCGGGTCCATTCCGGTCGAACTGGAAGAGGCGGCGCTGGTCGACGGCTACACGATCTGGGGCGCCTTCCTCACCATAATCCTGCCGATCGCGCTGCCCGGCATGGTTGCGGCATTCATCATCTCCCTGGTCCTGACCTGGAACGAGTACTTCTTCGCCGCGCTCCTCACCGCTTCGAACGCGAAGACGCTGCCGGTCATGGTCGCCAGCCAGACGGGATCGCAGGGGATCGCCTGGTGGTCTATGGCGGCACTTTCGCTGGCGGCGATCCTGCCGCTGGTCATCATCGGAATCCTGCTCGAAAGGTTCATCATCAAGGGCATGGCGGCGGGAGCCGTGAAGTGAGGTGCCGGGCGCGGGTGCCGCGACCGCCTGATGTTCCGCGCTACGCAATCCGCGGACTGCTCCAGGGAACGGTTTCGCAGCGCCGGACCGGTGCCTTCGCCCCGACTCCTGTTGGAAAGGCAGCGTGGACGGGGCGGGTCCGACACCGGAAGTACGCAGGTCCCGCGCCGGAAGGACTGCCGGGAGAGTCGCGAAAACGGTCCTCAGGGATTCCGGTCGAGGGCTGCCGCGATGTCCCGGGTCTGTGCGTAGAGCGCGCGGAACTGCCGATACTGATGGCGATGGATCTCGCGGACGCAGGGGGCGATCGTGCGGTTTTCCGGATTCCAGCGGTCGATATCCTCCGGAACTGCGCTTCCCGCTGCGCAGGCGGCCAGGAAGGCATCACCGTAGCAGGCGCCAAGAGTGTTTTCGCAGATGACCTGCGGGACTTCCCCGATGTCCGATGTCGCCTGCAGCCACGTCTCGTTCCGGACGCCCCCGCCGACGGCAAGAACGCGCCGAGGAGACTGCCCGGCCGACCGGTATGTTTCGAACACATGCGCAGTGCCGCAGGCGATGCCCTCCAGGAGCGCGCGATAGATGTCGCCGCGCGTATGGGTCAGGTTGAGCCCGAACAGGCAGCCCTTGGCCAGCGGATCGTGGATCGGGGACCGTTCGCCCGAAAAGTAGGGCAGCATGACGAGACCGTTTGCGCCCGGCGGGGAGTTCGCCGCTTCCCGGGCAAGTTCGGAGAATGCCTCGTCACGGTCGAGGTCGCGGGCCAGCTGGTCCCGGAACCAGTGGGTCAGCGTGCCCGAAGTCGCAAGCCCCGCCATCGATGCATGGCTTCCCGGAACAAGCCACGGGGCGTACCAGAGCCGGCCGTCCCGGACGCGTTCTGAGGTCAGCTGGATCATGAACACGGTCGATCCGTACATCATCATCATGTCGCCGATCCTGCGGGTGCCGACGCTGACGGCTTCGGCGGCCGCATCGATCGTGCCGGCGGTGACGGGGGTTCCTTCGGCGAGGCCGGTCTCCCGGGCGGCCTCCGACGTGATCCTTCCCGCGATATCGGTCGACCACAGGAGGCGCGGCAGGCGCTCCGGCGCAATGATCCGGTCCGCGAAATCGCTGCACCAATCGGCCCGGGCAACGTCGTAGAGGGGGCCGAAACTCGCCGCCGTGTAGTGGTCGATGACCTGGTTTCCCGTCAGCCGGAACACGATGTAGCTGGTCGAGGTCAGGATTCGGGCGGTTCGCGCAAAGACTTCCGGTCGCTGCCGCCGCAACCAGAGAATCTTCGGACCGACGGACTGCGAGGTGAGAGAATTGCCCGACACCTCGAGTATGCGTTCTTTTCCGAACTCCTCGTCGAGCAGGTCGATTTCCTGCGAAGCCCGTGTATCGACGCCGTACAGGACCGCGTTCATCAGCGGCTGCCCCTGGTCGTCGACAGGCAGCATGCAGGGCCCGATCGCGCTTGCGGCGACTGCGTCGATCGACGCCGGGTCGACGCCGGTCCGGTCGAGCAGTTCCCTGGCGATGTGCACGAAGTCGCCCCACCAGTCCTCTTCGGCACGGTGTTCGGCCCATCCCGCGCGCGGAACGATCATGTCATGCGGCCTGGCGGCACTGCCGATGACCGTTCCGGTCCCGTCGACGATGACCCCCTTGCTCTCGAAGGTTCCGATGTCGATTCCGAGCGTAAAGGTCATTGCGGGAGCGAATCCCTTGCAAGGTCGAAGCCCGGACCGACCCTTGCGAGCGCCGCCTCCAGAAGGCGGACCAGCTCGGCAAGGTCCGAGAGATCGCAGACCTCGAGGCTGGAATGAGAGTACCTCATGGGAAATCCGACCTCCAGGGCTGCGACGCCCTCGCCCAGCAGCTGGACGTATGAGAGGTCCGTAAGGATTCCGACCTGCGCGCTGCGCTGCAGCGGGATGTCGTGCGCTGCTGCCGCCTCCTCGAACAGGCGGACCATGGCCGGATGCGGAATGACTCCGTTCAGCGTTCCGCGGCCGTGGAAGGAATAGAGGCTGATGCCCGGCCCGCCTCCGAGCCGCATGGAACCGCGATCCTCCATTCCCGGCGTATCGGTGGCGAGCATCAGGTCGACCTGGACCGCGACATCGGGCCGAAGCCGCCTGGCTGCGACGACGGCGCCCCGCAGATTGAACTCCTCGAGCACGGAGAACACGAGATGAACCGTCGGGCGGACGGACGACTTCGCGAGGGAACGCGCGAGCTGGACGAGCACTGCGCAGCCCGCACGGTCATCGACGCAGCTCCCTGCGATCCTGTCTCCCGCCAGTGGCATGACCACGGGTCTGTAGACCACCGGATCGCCGATCCTGATTCCGGCGGATTCCACCGCCGAGCGGGAACCGTGACCGGTGTCGATCGTCAGCTCCGGGGTCTGCAAGACGGCAAGGCGCTCCCCGGGCGGCGTCGCGTGATGGCTCATGTTGCCGATGACCCCCATCAGGCCGGGACCGTCGCCGGGGCAGATCATGACGGCCTGCGAGGCCAGGGCGCGTTCGGGAACGCCGCCGACCCTGGAGACGCGGACCATCCCGTCCTGTTCGATTCGCCGGACGACAAATCCCAGCTGGTCCATGTGGGCGAAGATCATGACGCTTGGCGCGTCGGGATCGCCCTCCAGCGTGGCGACCAGGTTTCCCAGCCTGTCGGCGCGCGCCGCCAACCCGTCGGCCTCGAGCCTCGCGGCTATTGCCCGGCGCACGCGGTCCTCGTGGCCGGACAGGCCCGGAATCGGAATGAGCTCCGAGAGCAGTTCGCGGAGATCGTCCCGCATCACGCCGCGCTCCGCGCCCGACGAGCGAGTTCCATGAAGTCGCTGGCCCTTTCGGGGTCGACCGGATTCCAGGTCACGCCGTCGACCTTGAGCGCAGAGCCCACGATGCAGCCGTCGGAGCTTTCGAGCACGTTCGCGACCGTGTCGTGCCTGACGCCGGTATTGGCCATGACCGGCAGGTCCGGAACCATGTCCTTGACCGCCTTTAGATCCGACAGGGGCGCAGCTTCGCCGGTGATCTGCCCCGAAACCAGAATCGCGTCCGGAATCGACGAAAAGACGGACGACCGGGCACGGTCAGGCAGGGGCCGGCGATCGAGGCTGAACGCGAACTCGGCCGAAACGTTGTAGAGCATCAGCAGGTCCCGGCAGCCCAGCCGATCGCGGTACCGCATCGCCTTGCCTGCATCCGGCGCCCAGGTTCCCATGTCGGAGGCGTAGAGACCGGTGAAGATCTCGCGAACGAAGTGCGCGCCGGTCGCCGCGGCGAGTGCGACGCTCGCCATCGGATCCCAGAGGACATTGACGCCGAAAGGAAGGGTGATGTCGTCCCGGAGGCGGCCGATCACATGCGCCATGGTCGCCGTCGACGCGGTGTCCACTTGCAGTTCGTACGGCCGGTCGTTTTCGTTGCCGAACATGACGGCATCGAAACCCGCGGCGGAGAGCGCCCGAAGGTCTGCGCGGGCCGATTCGACCAGACCTTCGAGACCCGCCCCGGAATCGTAGAGCGGCGTGCCGGGGAGCGCGCCGAGGTGGACCATGCCGATGACCGGCTTCCGGGTGCCGAATATGGCGTCAAATCGCGATCTGGTCATTTCAATTCCTGCCAGGCCAAGGGTGATACGGGCGGAAGTTGGATTTCCTTCGCTTTCCCCTTAGCATGGCCCGGAACCCGGGAGAACGGCGAAGCTCTGCCCGCGACGGAAAATGGAGGGGAGGATGGGCTTGAAGACGCGATCCTGGAACCGCCGAGGCAACGGCGAGTTGACCTTCACCGAACTGGGTTTCGGGACCGCGCCGTTCGGAAACCTCTATCGGGCAATCGACGATCGGGATGCCGAGCTGATCCTGAACCGCGCCTGGGAATCCGGGGTTCGCTACTTCGACACGGCGCCGCTCTACGGATTGGGCCTTGCGGAAAGGCGGCTCGGCCGGTTCCTTTGCGGCAAGGATCGGAACGACTACGTCCTCTCGACCAAGGTCGGCCGGTTGCTGCAGGCCACCTCGCCGGAAGAGCGGGTCGGAATCGGCAAGTGGTTCGACGTCCCGAGCCGCAGGGAAGTCTATGACTACGGCTACGACGGGGTCCTGCGTTCGCTGGAATTCTCGCTCGAGCGCCTGGGGCTGGACCGCGTCGACATTCTCTACGCGCACGATCTCGACCTGTTCAACCACGGCCAGCCGGACGCTCTGAAGGAATATCTCGACGACTTCGTGGCGGGCGGCTACCGGGCCTTGCTGCGGCTTCGCGACGAAGGCGTGATTTCGGCCTTCGGCGCCGGTCTCAATGAATGGGAGTCCGCCCAGTGGCTGGCTGAACGCTGCGATTTCGACATCTTCCTGCTGGCCGGCCGATACACGCTTCTCGAGCAGGAGGCGGACGTCAGTTTCCTGCCGCTTTGCCTGCAACGCGGAATCGGAATCGTGATTGGCGGGCCCTACAATTCGGGGATCCTCGCGACCGGTCCGCGACCGGGAGCTTACTACAATTACGGACAGGCGCCGCCGGAGATTCTCGACAGGGTTGCCAGGATCGATGCGGTTTGCTCGCTGCATGGTGTCCGCCTGCTCGACGCCGCCTTCCAGTTTCCCCTGACCCATGGCACGGTGCTTTCGGTCATCCCCGGCGGGCAGAGCGTGGCCGAAATGGACTCCAATCTGGAGGCCAGCCGGGCGGCGGTCCCGTCCGAGTTGTGGGACGAGTTGGCGACGGAAGGCCTGTTGACGCGAATGCCGGGGCGGGCGGAACCTCCAATGGCGTCCCGGTAGCGTACCGGCCGCCGCGAACCCGGAAATGCCGTTGAACACGATGAGACAGATAGACTCGCACCTGCACTACTGGAACCCGGCCCGGGGCGATCATGACTGGATGCCGATGGACAACCCGGTACTGGCGCGTCCCTACGCACCCGCAGACCTCTCTGCCACCCTGAAGCGTTGCGGGGTGGAGGGGACCGTCCTCGTGCAGGCTGCGGCGACGGTCAACGAAACCGAGTACATGCTCGGGCTGGCCGATGCCTCGGCTACGGTCGCCGCAGTGGTCGGTTGGGTGGATTTCGAGGATCCTGCCGAGGCGGCGACGCTGGCCCGCCTTGCGCGCCACCCGAAATTCGTCGGCGTCCGCCCGATGATCCAGGACATTCCCGACACGGACTGGATGCTTCGGGACGACGTCGACTGGGCGTATCGCGCGATCGTTGCCGAGGACCTGACCTTCGATGCGCTCGGCTTCCCGCGGCATCTGGAGAACTTCCTGACCCTCTTGAAGAGGCACCCGGACATGCGGGTCGTGATCGATCATTGCATGAAGCCGCAGATCGCCGACCATTCGCCGGAGTCCTTTGCGTACTGGGCCGCCGGAATGACCCGCCTGGCGCGGGAGACCGGCGCCTACTGCAAGTTCTCCGGGTTGATCGCAGAGGCGCGGTCCGACTGGTCGGCGGAGGTCCTCCGCCCCTATTCGGACCACATTCTGCAAGTGTTCGGACCGCGTCGGATCATGTGGGGATCCGACTGGCCTGTCTGCCGCCTGCGCGGCGAATACGAGGACTGGCGGGCGGCGGCGGGCGAACTGACGGCTTCGCTTTCAACCGACGAGCAGTCCAGGATTTTCGGCGGCACCGCCGCGGAGTTCTACCGCCTGCGGTGAGTCCCGCAGAAAATCCCTGACTGCGGCGGCGGTCATCCGGTCGCGCAGTTCCGGCGCCGTCGAAACCCACAGGGCTGCGGCCGCCTGGGCGACTTTCGCCGCCTGCAGCAAACCGGTCCCAGTCGACAGCTCGGCGGCCAGGGATCCGACGAAGACATCGCCGGCACCGTGCGTGGACGCGACCTCGACCTTGCGCACGGGGATGCGGACGGCTTCTTCGCCCGCAGTTTGCAGCATGAGTCCCGCCGCGCCCAGGGTCACGATCACCGTCTTCCGGCCCCATCGCCAGCAACCGGTCGGCTGCCGCTAGGGGATCGAAGGCCTCCGCCGGGAGACCGGAATGCTAAGCGGCCTCCACGTGGTTGACGACGAGGATGTCGACGCCGGCAAATCGGCCGGCCGCGAGGGAGTGTTCCGGAGGCGCCTCGCGGGCCGGTGCCGCATTCAGGATCACGCGACAGCTTTCCGGCGCCCTGTAGATGACCGTCTGGTTGACCCGATCCGGAATTTCCGACTGCAGCAGCAGGGCCCCGAGCGTGGCCGGGAGTTCGATCTCGGCGGGATCGATTTCGCGATTCGCGCCGGAAACGATCACGGCGCCGTAGTCTCCGCGGGCGTCCACGATCGCGACGCTCATTCCGGACGCGCTTGCGGACTGCTTGAGCTGGGCAATATCGACCCCGGCAGCGTCCAGTTCGCGACGGATCCTGGCACCGAAGCCGACTGATCCAATCCTGCCGGCCATCGCAGTTCGCGCGCCCATCCGGGCCGCGGCGACTGCCTGGTTGCCGCCCTTGCCCCCAGCCGATAGGCGACGGAGGTTCCGATGACAGTCTCGTCGGTGCGCGGAAATCTGGGAGCATCTAAGATCACGCCGAGGTGCAGCGCTCCAACCACAAGTATCGCGACGCCCATGTCCTGCCCCTTCGTCCCTTCCTGCGAAGCCGGCAGCGAAACCGAAGCCGCACGCCTTGCTGCAACCAGAACACAACGGGTTCGCATCCGGCAATAGCCGTCTCGCTGTCCGTGCGACTCCGCTTCCGAAAATCCCGAATCTCCTATCCGGGTTGCGCGGAATTTCGTCGCTCTTTCCGGCATGAGGGCCGCCGTTCGCGGCTCGGATCAGGCGGGCGGGTGCAAAGGGCCGGCGGCGCTACGCCCCGAACAGTTCCGACAGCACCCGGCACTGGCTCTGCGCCGCATCCTGTCGGGACATGACATCGGCCAAGTCACTGTCGCCGGCCAGCCTATTCGCAATGGCGCGCAGCCGATCGGTCAGTTCGACGTTCGTCCGCGCCTCTTCGACCGGGTCAAGGCCTGAAAGGTCCGGAAAGGTCCGGAAAGGTCCGGAAAGGTCCGGAAAGGTCCGGAAAGGTATCGAAGTAGATCACTCCGCAATAGCCGATTCTGGCCAGTTCGACGAACAGTTCCAGAGTCTGGACCGGATGAACAGTTCCGGCCATCAATCCGTCGTCGCGCATTCCGTACCCGTCATTGAAGTGGACGCCGAGCAGCCGGGAGTGGCGGTCGATCAGGTGGGCGGAATGCGCCGGCATTTCGCCGGTCATCAGCGCATGCGCGAAATCCAGCGTGACGCCGGTATTGTCCCTGCCCAGTTCCCGGACCGCGAGCAGAGAAGTCGCGGCGTCCGGCATCAGGGCGAATGCACGGTGCTCGGCAGGCTTGTACTCGATCGCGATGTCCACCTCCAGATTGTGGTCCGCAACGAGTGCGAGCGCCTCGATGGCATCGTCCCAAAGCCGGCGGTAGTCGCCCTGGAACGCGTGGTCGAAACCGTCCTGTCCCAGCCACAGGGTCATCAGAGCGCCGCCCGTCTCGGCAAGGGCGTCGATGCCCCGGCGGGTGAGATCGACGGCTTCGCGGCGAACACAAGCATCGGGTTTCGTCAGGGCCCCCTGACGAAGTCGCGACGGCCGTAGTAGCGCATCGCCAGCCCGTTGAGGCTCAGTCCGTTCCACGCAAGCAGCGAGCCCATCTGCTTCGGCGGCAGTTGCTCCAGGTGGTCGGAAAAGTTGAGATCGGCCGCATCGATCCCGTCGATCGTCCCGGCCACCTTGATCAGGTCCGAAACGGCCTCCGCTGCGGTTTGGTCGGTCAGCGGCTTGAAGGCGTTCAGCCGGGCGGCATATCAACGTCGGAGGGGCTGATTCGGGAAATCGGCGGGCATCTGTCGTTCCTGTCTGGCGGTCATGAAGGCAAGACTAGCTGATTTGCTGCCGGATCGGCAGACCGGTTTGTTCAGGACGCGGCTGGCTGCGAGCGGGGTGCGGAACGCGGTGTTCAGCTTGCGGCGCAAGGGCGTTAGCGGGAGCCGAACGGACTGGCGGTGGATTCCGGAAATCCGGAAGGCGAGCAGCGGACACGAGGGCGGGTCAAGACGAACTTTCGGAGCAGTCTTCGGAAGTTTTTTGTTGCCAAGCGGCCGATGAACCAGAAAACTGGATGAGAGAGTCCTGCCGGCGGCTGCCCGGTCTGGCTTGGTCGCGAATTCTGCCGGAGTTTGACCGTGATTCGAGGTGGCGCCAACGCCATACGTCTGCATGAGAGCGACCATGTCGCCGTGGCCGTCACCGGCATCCGCAAGGGCGACTTGCTCGACCGCTTCGGAGTCACCGCGAAAGAGGTCATCGCACCTGGCCACAAGGTGGCAATCTCACCCGTCAAGGCAGGCCAGGCTGTTCTCAAGTACGGACAGAGCATCGGGGCAGCCCGGATGGACATTTCTCCGGGCGATCACGTGCATTCCCACAATCTCGGCATGGGAAGTCATGGCCGGGACTACGCGTTCGGACAGGACTGCCGCGAATTGCCATCGGCAGGGGGGTCGCCGGAGTTTCTCGGCTATCGCCGGGCCGACGGCCGGGTCGGAACCCGCAACTATCTCGGAATCCTGACGTCCGTGAACTGTTCGGGCAGCGTGGCGCGCTTCATCGCGGAGGCCGTGACCGGGGCGGGATGGCTGTCCGAATTCGAGAATGTCGACGGGGTGGCGCCAATCGTCCACGGAACCGGATGCGGCATGTCCAGTCAAAACATCGGCTACGCCACGCTGTTCAGGACGCTGTCCGGCTACGCCAGAAACCCCAACTTCGGCGGGCTCCTGCTTGTGGGCCTCGGCTGCGAGGTAATGCAGATTCCCGACCTTGTCGGGACTCGCCGTCTGCGCGACGACGGAACCTTCCGCTACATGACCATCCAGCAGACAGGCGGGACGCGACGGACAGTTGAAAGGGGCGCTGCAATCCTCAGGGAACTGGCCGCAACCGCGAACATGGCGAGGCGCGAACCGGTTCCGGCGAACCGACTGACGGTCGGCATGCAGTGCGGCGGGTCGGACGGATACTCCGGCATCACCGCCAATCCGGCCCTCGGCGCCGCATCGGACCTCCTGGTTCGCCACGGCGGCACCACGATTCTCTCCGAGACGCCGGAAATCTACGGCGCGGAACATCTGCTGACCCGCAGGACCCGGAGTGCCGAAATCGGGCAGAAGCTTGTCGAGCGAATCCGGTGGTGGGAAGAGTACACGGCCAGGAATGATTGCGAGATGGACAACAATCCGTCTCCGGGAAACAAGCGCGGCGGCCTCACGACCATTCTCGAGAAGTCACTGGGCGCGGTCGCGAAGGGCGGCACCGCCCCGCTGTCGGAAGTCTACGAGTTCGCCGAGACAATCGAGGCGACGGGGTTGGTCTACATGGACAGCCCCGGGTACGACCCCTGTTCCGTAACCGGGCAGATCGCCGGCGGGGCCAATCTGATCGCCTTCACGACGGGCCGAGGCTCGGTGTCCGGCTACATGCCCGCGCCATGCATCAAGCTCGCGAGCAACGACGATCTCTTTCGGCGCATGGATGACGACATGGACGTGAACTGCGGCGATATCGTCTCGAAAGGGATCACCCTGGAACAGAAGGGCGAGGAGATCTTCGAGCTGTTCCTGCGGGTGGCGTCGGGCGAGAAGACCCGCAGCGAGGAACTGGGGTTCGGCGGCGCTGAGTTCGTGCCCTGGCAGATCGGCGCGGTCATGTGAACGAAGCACTGCGCAGGCGACGGCGAACGAGCGGCTGACGGTCCGTCCGGAGCCGGAGCGGCTCCAAAATTCAGGCCGTGACACTTCCGAACTCCGCGATTTCCCTGCAGCGCAGCTCGATTGACCGACAGCCGGGTGGCTTCGGGAAACAGGGGACTCGAACCACGGACGCTTGAGGTCACGACATTCCGGCGCGATGCCGCGGCTGCGGGTCGAATCCTGCTCAAGGCGAACGGGTGGACGTCCGCCTTCCGGGATTCGGATTGCACTTGCCGCCGCAAACGACAAGAATGGTCGAGCGTCATCGCCTCGGCGCGAACTGTCAGGTTGGGAGAGCCGCCAATGCACAGCCAATCGCTCCGGTCCTGGCAACACGATCACGTGTTTCTGGGCGAAAACCACGCCCGAAACGAACGGCGGACGTGGATCGTCATCGGTTTGACGGCCGGGACGATGGTCGTGGAAATCATTGCCGGCATCGCCTACGGATCGATGGCGCTCCTGGCCGACGGAATTCACATGGCGACTCATGCCGGTGCCTTCTTTGTCACCGTCGCCGCCTATATTTTTGCTAGACGGTACGCCCGCAACAGGCGATTCACCTTCGGTACGGGCAAGGTTGGCGAGCTGGCCGGGTTTTCGAGCGCAATCGTCCTCCTGTTGATTTCGGCACTCATCGCATACGAGTCCGTATCCCGCCTGATCGCTCCAGTTCCGATCCAGTTCACGCAGTCGATTCTCGTCGCGCTTGTGGGATTGGCAGTGAATGCCGCAAGCGCCGTTCTGCTGCACGGAGGTTCGAGCAGCGGGCACGGGCATGGTCACGGGCACGGGCACGGGCACGGTCACGGTCACGGTCACGGGCAAGGTCACGGGCAAAGCGGGAGTGACGAAGACTACAATCTTCGCGCCGCGTACTTTCACGTTCTGGCCGATGCGCTGACATCGATCCTTGCGATTACCGGACTACTCGCCGGACGGTTTCTTGGTTGGTACTGGATGGATCCGCTCATCGGCATTGCAGGCGCGATACTGATCAGCAGCTGGGCCGTCAGTCTTATTCGCGGCGCGGGAATGGTGCTTCTCGACGCATTCCCGGCTTCCGAACTCGACGAGACGGTTCGCGGGGAACTTGAGCAGAACGGC
This sequence comes from uncultured Amylibacter sp., assembly GCA_963662815.2. Taxonomy (GTDB): domain Bacteria; phylum Pseudomonadota; class Alphaproteobacteria; order Rhodobacterales; family Rhodobacteraceae; genus JAPPHA01. Next base: position 25,626 of record CAXXWA010000028.1, on the reverse strand, counting down.
GACCTGGTGTCGGACCTTCATCTTTGGCGCCTGGGCCCCGGCCACACGGCGATGATCGTTTCCATCGTGTCCGATCACCCGCAGGAACCGGAACATTACAAGGCACGGATCAGAAAGCTGATCCGACTTTCGCACGTTACGGTCGAAGTCAATCCGTGCCGTCACGCGGCGCATGCGGAGTAGCGCCTGATGCAATTCTGACGAAACGTGCGCTCGAGTTCCGGTCGCGCACGGGGTGCCGTTCGCGGCGGTGATCGCGGTCGCGACTGGCGGCCGCCGGGCGCGCATTTCGTCGGATGGTGCGCGAGTTGACGCGGGAATCCCATTTGAGCGGCGCACGCCCCGGCACGACCGTGCCGATGCAGGGGGCGCCTGACCAAGACAGCGCCAACCCGCTCTCCTGAGAGGGCCGAACGATCCCGTTCCGACGTGCTGCGGAGCTTATCCTCCGCCGCCTCGTGCCCAGTGGCAATGCATGTGCCCCGGTGCCGGAACGCCCGGTCCCGTACCGACGGTCTTGCGGCGGCGCATGCACGGTCGAACCAGGAATTCACGGAATGGACTTCGAAGCGCGAATGCCGTCTTCGGTTCCTGCGGCCGGCTCTCGATCGCCAGGCGCCCGGCAGCGAACCGGCGCTTCAGTGTTCGCCGCCGTTCAGCACGATCGCCTGGCCGTTCACCGACGCGGACGCATCGCCGGCCAGCCAAAGAACCGTTTCCGAAACGTCCCGCGGCGGAATGAGCCGGCGGTCGGGCTTTCCCCCTACCAGCGCGCCGATGGCGTCCTCGCGGCTCATCCCGGTCCTTTTCATGATGTTGGCAACCGTGCGCTGCGTCATCTCCGTGTCGAGATAGCCGGGGCAAACCGCATTCACGGTAATTCCCGACTTTCCAACTTCCTTGGCCGCAGATCGAACGAGGCCCACGATGCCGTGCTTGGCGGCAGAATAGGCGGAAACATATGCGGCGCCGACGACGCCCAAGATCGACGAGACCGCGATCAGCCTGCCGTTCGCGGGCACTTGCCGCATGCCCTCTCGAAGGGTCAGGAAAACGCCGGTCAGGTTTGTGGCGATGACCGCGTCCCAATCCGCAAGCGTGGTGTCCCTGAGGCGGGAGCTGCTGCCGATTCCCGCATTCGCGATCACGATGTCGTACGTCCGTCCGTCGAAGAGCGCCTTGACCGAATCGGGATCGGTCACGTCGGCGTCCACTCCGGCGACATTTGCATGCGAGGCGGCGACCCTTGCCAGCCGCTCGGGGTCGCGACCCGAAACGACAACCGAAGCGCCCTCCCCTGCGAAGACCTGCGCCATGTCCGCGCCGAGACCGCTGCTGCCGCCGGTGATGAGCACGGATCGTCCCTTGAATTTCACCGGTCCAGCTACCTCCGCTGCAGTTCCGCGCGGTTATCGCCAGCACGCGTTCCGATGTCAAAACCCGTCGGCAATCCCTGGAGCACGCACCTCTCGATGCGTTTCAACCGACACGCGAGCGGATGCGCGCATTGCCGGCGGGCAGCCGCAGGCAAGCCGGAATCGCTGCCGCGACGGCATGAGGTTTCGGAAAGGTCGATCCCGGCGTCGTTGTGACCAGGGCTGCTGCGTCGGGTACGCGGCAGTGGCCGGAACAGGTTTCCCGGTTCAACCGAGCGGCACATCCAGAAACGCAACGAAGGAAAAGGACCCGATCGCCATCACCACTATCGCGCCGCCGTAGTTCATCGTATGGCGCAATGCGTTCACGCCGCCGCCGCCAGCCGCGCCGTCAATCATGCGAAGGGCGGTCTGCCGCGCCAGGATGGCGCCCACTCCGAGAGAACAGATCGTCAGCCCTATGCCTGCAGACATGGCTGCGACGAGAATGAATCCCGGATAGATCATGTCGTTCGCGATCGCATACAGCATGATCAGAACCGCTCCGGGGCATGGAACCACCCCGGCCGCGAAGGCGATGACGCCGCCTTCAAGGGAATGGCTGTGGCCGTGACCATGACTGTGACCGTGACCGTGGCTGTGGCCGTGACCATGACTGTGGCCGTGGCCACCGCCCGCCGAGGCGCCGAACGACTCCCGGATCGCCTGGTAGAGCATGTATGCACCGATCGCAGCGATGATCAGGAAGCTTCCCGCCCGCACCCCTGGTATATCTGACAGGCCGATTCCGAACCCGGCCCTGAGCAGGGTGTCAGACAGCCAAACGATCACGACCGCAGAAATGACGTGAACGATCGCCACCTGTGCTGCCATGACGAACCCGCGGGCAACCCGTACTTCCCGTCCCAGAAAGTAGGAGACGATCACGAACTTCCCGTGTCCGGGGCCGAACGCATGGAAGACCCCGTAGGTGAACGCGATGGCGAGACCGAGAAAGAACGCACCGAGATCCTCCCCGCTCTGGACGGCATTCATGTGTGTCGAGATCTCGGCGTTGGCGCGGCGTTGAAACTCGACGAGGAATTCCGTCAGGCCCGTGATCCCTCCGGGTCCTTCGTCCGCGAATTCGATCGTCGGCGCCACGGCCGACGCGGCATCCTGCGCGGTTGCGGCCGACGGCCACAGGAACTGCGCCAGCGACATCGGCGCCGCAAACGCTGGTAGCCCTGAACACGGGCGACGGTGCTTCCAGCCATTCATCCTTCTTCTCCGCATGTGAGCGTGACAACCTGGCGGTGGCCGGCTTGAGCGCCTTTGCCGCGCGCAATCCGGAACTTGCATCCGGAATTCATGGCGCCCTCCGCCAGGAGGAAGTCTTTCTTCCTGAAATCGAAGTCGACGTAGATCTCGCTGTCGTGCAGGCTGGCCGCGAACCCGCCCCGCCCCGGTTCCGCGGGAGGCGACAAAGCGACCGTGAACCGGTAAACGAGCCGGGCACCGTCAATGCCGGCGGCAAACGACTCGATCGCGAAGTCCTGCCTCCGTTCGCCGCCTTCCCAGAGGTGAACGAAATAGCCGGACTCGGCGAGCGGATCGAATGCCTGCTCCTTGAGGCGCGCAACCTCTTCCGATTCCAGAGCCCCGTTCCCGTCAGCATCGAAGGCAGCGAGCATGCTGGAACTGAAGAATTCGTCGAAACTCCATTCATAGGCGATTCCCGAGACGCCGCCCGGCTCGAACTTGTAGGTCATGCCGACCCTGACCCAGACGTCAGGATTGGCGACGGCTACAGACATGCCTGACAGCAGGGTGCACGACACGGCGAAAAGCAACTGCATCGCCTTCCCGGACCTTCCGAAGAAACGGCGCGCACATGACAGGTTGATTGACATGTTACGCTGTATCGCACAGGTTTGCGATTCGTGCAAGTCGGGGAGCCGGTAGATTGCGGGAAACCGGTCAAACGGGTTCGAAAAGTTTCGCGCGCACGTGGCTGCGGCATGCGGCAACGCCGTTTCCGCGGCACCTCCGCAGAATGGGCTACGTCAGGGAATTGCGGGAACTTGCGGCGCGCCACGACCGCTGCCGCACCGCTTGGCAACCGCACCTTCGGAACACTCGGTCGCTGATTCTCGATGCGGCCAAGTGCTGCAGCCGGTCGGATCGGGCGGTCGTGGTGGGATCGGGCCTGCTCCTCGATATTCCTTGCAAGGAACTGTGCCGGCAGTTCCGCGAGGTCGTTCTCGTCGACATCCTGCACCTCTGGCAAGTCCGGAAGGCGGCCCTTGCGCACCCCAACGCAACTGTTCTGGACCTTGACGTAACCGGTGTCGTCCGGGACGTGCACGAAGCCGCACGGCAGTGCAGGGGCCTGGAAGTCAACGTGAAAAAACCGGAATTCTTCCTCGACGAACCCGCCGACCTCTTGATCTCTGCCAATATCCTGTCCCAGCTTGCGGTGCTTCCGAACGGCTACGCGACGCGGTGGATGCGCAGCCCTTCGGCTGGAATGGTCCGGAACTTCTCGCGAAGCCTGGTGATCGCCCACCTCGACTGGCTTGCGTCCTTCGAAGGAGTCGTCTGCCTGATTTCGGATCTCGAGCGGCTGTTCTGCGACGGCGACGATATCGTCGGGCGCGAGGACTCCCTCTGGGGCGTCGAGTTGCCGAACGGCGGGCGGGAGTGGATCTGGGATCTCGCGCCCCGCCCTGAAATCGACTGGAACCGCGACATTCGCCATCGGGTCGTTGGCTACCGGGAGTTTCCGAAGGCGACCTGGAACTCGGCCCGCCAGCCCCGTCAAACCGAATGACTCCGTCTTCCGCCTTCCGCCTTCCGCGGCGATGCGACGCGCGTTCAACCCTTCGAATCCGCGCCCGCTGACGAGTCTCCCGAACCGTCCTGGCCGGAATCCGTCGCGGCGCCCGGTGCCGAAATGTCGTCCGCCAGCGACAGCATCGCCTCGACCACCTTTCTCTGGCCACCCCTCAGGGAGTGCTCGACCAGTTCTGCGGCGCGGTCCCCGTCCCCCTCGACGAGCGCTGCCACGAGGTCGTCATGACGGTGGAGGAACTGGCTCTCCTGGTTCCTCGAGGAGAGGCCGAGGTGCACGATTCTCTCGTGCTGCTCCATGAGGTCAATGACCAGCGCGGCGAGCCGGCGGTTTCCCGACGCCTCTGCGACGTAGCGGTGAAACCTGCGGTTCGCGCGCATGTAGTCGGACTCGTCCGGCGCGCTCCCGTCTGCGGATGCCGCGACCACGGCGTCGTTCAGGCGCGCGATCCGTTCCGCATCCACCTTGCCGGCGGCCAGCCTCGTCGCCACCACCTCAAGGAGGAGGCGAAGCTGAAAGATCTCCTGGACGTCCCGGAACGTGACCTGCGAGACCATGTTGCCGCGGCGGCCGCGCGAGACGACCAGCCCTTCCTGGCGCAGGCGCAAGAGCGCGCTGCGCACGGGTGCACGGCTGAACCCGTAGCGCGCGAGGAGCGTCGCCTCGGAAATGTCGTCGCCCGGCTGCAGCGAACAGGAGATGATGTCGTCCTTGATCGAGCGGTAGGCGATCTCGTTCAGGTTTTCTCCGGAGTTCCGGCCGACGCCCGCGCCGCGGCCTGCGTTGCTGCCGGAGTCATGAGCTGCCTGTGACGGCATAGTGCGCCGCATGTTCCCTCTCCCGTTCCATCTGCCCCGGCCGCATCAATAAACCGGACTGCGCTGCCGCGAAATCCCCGGCATTTCCCGGCAGAGCGCAAGGATGTCGATGACCCGCCGATCGCGCGGTCCCGGGAGAGGCGGGAACGGCCGCCCGTGGAGATCCTCGGGGGCTGGCCGCCACGGTCGGCAGTTGGCTGGGAGAGTGGCCGATGACGATCGCGAGTGTCTGCTTTGAGGCACGGCGGCGCTGAGGGCATTCATCTTCGCGCAATTCGCCGAAACGGAGCACAGTTTCTTCCCGATTCTCCCCCAGGTTGGGGACGCGCGATTCCCGACGGTGCCATGCCTTCCGGCCTCGGTCGGTGTGCGGGGACGGATCCGGCGATGCGTGGCGCGGGAGTTCGGGACGTTGCATGCCCATGCAGGAAGGCCTCGGCGGAACAAGTCGCGGAGTCTCGCATCCGGATTGGCGAACGATCTTCGATATTCCCGTGCGATTGCCTGCGCGCTTCGACACCTGCGGACCCCTACCCCGCGTCGGAGCGATCATGGTGACGAAACCGGACACTCGAAACGAGATCCAGGCTGCACTTGACGCCGTCCTTCCGGAGTTCCTGAAAGTCAGCGAGGCGGCTGCCATGCCGGGATTGAATAAACGAACCCTCGACCGCTACCGGATCATAGGCGGCGGACCCGCCTGCCAAATGTTCGGCACTGCCGTTGTCTACGCCCTGGCCGACCTCGCGGACTGGGCGGCTGCGCAGCGATGTCGCAACACCTCCCAGACGGACATGCTCTGATCGGAGCGATTTCGTGCTGGAACTGGCAAAACCGAGACAGCCGAGGGTCGGGCTTGTATCCCGACGGTCTTCGCATCCGGCCCCGCCCTGTCCCGGCACCTCCTGCCGCATCGGTCGGCGTGCATGCCTGGCCCGATCCCCACGCGGTCGACCGGATTCTTCGCTTCATGGAGGTCGCTCCCATCGATCCGAGGTTCCGGCGAGAGGTCGAGGCATTCCTCATCGTCACCGGGACCAGTCCGACCGTGTTCGGACGCAGGGCCATCGGGAGATCCTCGTTCATGCTGGAGCTCGGGAGCGGGATGTCGCCGACGCTCGACATCGTCAAGCGGGTGAGATCCTGGATGCACGGCGCCGCCGATGACTTCCAACGCCGGGGCATTGCGTGGCTGCTCGCGAGCGAAGTCACGGTGCCGCCCTGCGGGCTTGGCGCCGCGTTCGCGCCGTGGACCGAGGACGGCGCGAGGATTCGGAAGCTCGACGGGGCAACCTTTCTCCCCGAGCGCGAGGCGGCGGCCGTCGTCGGGCTCTCGCACCGAACGCCCACCCGCTATCGGGCCACCGGCGGAGGTCCGGCATTCCACAAGTTCGGGTCCAAGGTGCTGTACGCGCGTTTCGACCTCGAGGCGTGGATCGAGGCGAGGCTGCGACGACGACGTCTTACGGTGCGGCCCCTCCGGCAGGCCGGCGGCGGCTGGAGCTCCCGGCCCGGTCTCAGGCCTTCTGGCCCGAGGTGCGCGATCGCCTTGTCACGGAACGCGGCATCGGCGGGATGCTGCTCCGGGCCTGTCACGCCTGCGGGCCGGCCTGCGCGGACTGCCGCGGGAACGCGTTGTTCGTTTCCCGCAACGTCTCGGGAGAGGCGACCGGGGCGGAGATCGTCGGCCTCGGGCGCCGCGGCGGCGATGCCGCCGGGGGCCCCTTGTTCGTGAGAAAGCTCAGGTCGGGAGCGTCGCCGCTGCTTTCCACCGTCGAGCAGGTGCAGGCTCGGATGCGCGACAACAGGAGCACGTTTGAGCCCGCGCGTGGCGCGCAGGATCAGGACGACGGCCAGCAGTCATTGCCCGATCGTTCTTCCGACCCGGTTCATCATGAGGAACCCGCCGGGGCGCAGACAAACCCCCCTCCGCCTGACGACGTACGCCCGCGCGGGACAACGGATTTATGCGAAGGACGGTCCCAGGTGATCCTGACGACCCGCGAGGCCGCGGCCCTGCTCACTGTCTCGCCCAGCATGCTGCAGCGATATCGGGTGAAAGGCGGAGAACCTCGCCACCTCCAGATAGGCGGTGCGGTGCTGTGCGATATGCGCGCGTGGACCACCTGGAGTGGGTGCTGACCAAGCGCCGGGACGGGACGCCCGAGGAGTAGGCCGGCACGCCGAAAGAGAAGGGCTTGAGTTTCGATCCGGTCCTGATGCACCATGCATCCGAGCGCCAGATCTATTGGCCTGCCTTGCTGGCCTCCAATCCCCGATGCTCACGAACATGCCTGGTTTTCCAGGCCAGCGTTGGCATGGCCTCGATTCGGGTACGGATCTCCGGCGCGATGTCGAGCAGGCCGGCGTCGATTTCGCCTCGATCGAGCACGCCATCGAGAAACGCCTGCTCGTTCGCCGTCAGATCGAACAGGAAGGCGAGTCTTTCCCGACAGAGCGCAACTGTCTCCTCGACCCACGCGTCGACTTCTCCCATGGCGGCAAAACGATCGCGGGGCGGACAGATTGCGAGCTTCCGGCGAAACTCGCGCGGATCGCCCTCGATGGCGTCGATCGACCTGGTGCGCCAGTCGCGTCGCCCGCTGGCGCCCATGGCCAGCACGGCAGCCTTGATCCGGTTCCAGTCGAGCCCGTCGATGGAAAGGATGCGCCGCGCGTCGAAAAGGTCGCGGGCTGCATGCCTGTCGATGAGCGCGACCAGCTTGCCGGCGACGATTTCGTGGAGGTCGAGGAAGAAAACGTCCCTCGCCCGCATTGCGCCCAGGGGATGAGACTCCACGCGCGCCATGCCGAACAGTGGCTGGCGTGCCATGTAGTTGACGTCGACTTCCAGCGTGGCGTTGCCGCCGAGCGCCGAGGTGTAGCGGGCAGCCACTTGCCGCCGGCTTGCTCGCCGGGCCTGCGGCGAATGCCGTACTCCTGGGAGGCGAGGAGACGGTCGAGCGCAGCGTCGACGTCGGGTCGTTCGGCTTCCATTGCGGCCCGGTCGAGCGCACCGACATAGTTCAGGTCGATATCGACCGAGAGCCGGTCCAGACCGAGGTGGAACAGGTTGAGCACCGTCCCGCGCTTGAGGACGAGACGATTTGCCAGGACCCGATCCCGCGCGATCTCCTGCAACAGGTCCAGGAGCCGCAGCACCTTCTCCAATGTACCGGCTTGATGACCGGTCTCGTCGGCGAGACGCTGCAGGGTCTGGGCAGACGGCGCCGCCATCTACAGTCCCTCGAAGCGGCGTTCGAGGACGTCGACGGAGAGAATGACGTTCCAGTCCCCGGCTGTCCTGCCCCCGCCCGACTTGGTGCCAATAGCGTACCGGGGTTGAGCCGGCATGAGCGTGCGAAGATCCTCGAGCGCAGCATCCGGGATGCCCAGCCGGCTCTGCTCGCGCTCCAGACAGAAGCCCGCGGCGCCGGCGGCGGTAGCCTTGCCGCGAGCGCGCACGTACCTGACCAGCGCCAGGGCGTCGACCCGCGCCACCAGGTCCAGGGAGTTGAAGAGTTCCTCCACGCCGCCGGCGAGATCGTAACGGTCGAACAGATCGGCGATCGTCCGCTCGATCGTCGTTACCCTGACCTCCTGCCCCAGGCGGTCGACCGCCATCACGCTATCCGGAGGTGCGAAGCCGCGCGGCGGCCTGACGAACCGGCAGGCGAAACCGGCCGTCTCGAACATGCCGGGCTCTCCCAGCGCGATGACCTGCACGTCATGCCCCTCCGTGTAGGCGTATCCGTGCAGCTCAAGGGCAGAGTGATAAGCGATGGTGCCGCCAAGGCGCAGACGGGAGGCGGCCAGGAAGCGGTCGACCGACCATGTCGCGGCGTCGGCATGCTTGGGAACCGAGGCGAAGACTCCACGGGCGATGCGCCGGATGTTGCCAGCCCGGAGATGCTGGGCGAGCATCGCCGTAACTACCTTGTCTTCAGGCCGGCGGCCAACGGCCGCGGCATATTCTTCCCGACGGAAGACCGGATTGGCTCTGAAGAAGGGTGCGGAGAGGAGCCGGGGCATGGCGGTTCGAGAAGAACTTCAGTGAGTTGGCTATAAGCCATACATTGATTATTGCTTCACACGTCAATCGTGAAATTTTCTGCATTGACTATGTCCTCTTCCGAGCGGGTTCCTCCGTTACGCCGGACCGCAAGGAGGGTGTAGGAAGGACGGCATCCTGCCCCGTCAGCTCTGAACGTGGCGTGCCCGCGCCGGGAGCACCGGAGTAATTCGGCCGCTTCTAGGTAGTTTGTCCGCCACCGGCATAAACGCCGTCGATCTTGGACCGTGATGCTCGTCTTCGAACGGACAGGCTTGCCGGTCCCGATCGCCGCGATCGCCGGCGGCCGTATCCAGACCTCGGCTTGTTCGGCGTTGAGCGCCGCGCCAACGGCGCGGCACTCCTCCGGCGACGCGAACGGCCTTGTCGATTGTCGATTCGCATTCTGTTAGGAGCTAATGATCTGTCCGCAGTTGTAGCAAATGATCTGTCCGGTTTTCCGGGCACCGAGGAGGTGCCCGATGACACGAACAAAATTGCTGCAGGAGTTGCGACGGATGAGATTCGAAGAAGCCTACGGCGGCTGGGAAGAACGCCGCCTGACCCAGGAGGAGGCCGCGTGTCTTTTGGGCGTGTGTGCCCGCACGTTCCGGCGCTATGTGGACCGGTACGAGGAGGATGGTCTGGACGGCCTGCTCGACAAACGCATGAGCGAGGTCTCGGCCCGTCGGGCCCCGACCGATGAGGTTCTGAAGACCGGGATGCTGTACCGCGAGCGTTATGACGGATGGAACGTCAAGCATTTCTACAGCCACTACCGCCGCGAACATGCGGGGAAGCGGAGCTGCACCTGGGTCAAGACCGTCCTCCAGCGAGCGGGCCTGGTGGCGCCGGCCCCGGGACGCGGCAAGCATCGCCGCTTCGGGGGATGATGCTGCACCAGGATGGTTCGACCCACGAGTGGGTTCCCGGGAAGTGCCGGGATCTCATCATCACGCTTGATGATGCGACATCGGAGCATGACTCGATGTTCTTTGTCGAGGAGGAAGGAACGGCGTCGGGTTTCCGGGCGATGGCCGAGGCCGTCGCGGAGTGGGGACTGCCCTCGAGCCTGCATGCCGACCGCGGTTCGCATTATTGGCACACGCCCGAGGCTGGCGGCAAAGTCGATCGCCGCAATCCGGCACAGTTCGGTCGCGCGATGCGCCAGCTCGGGGTGGACATGATCCCCGCCTGCCCGCCCGAAGCCCGGGGGCGATGCGAACGCATGTTCGGCACTCGTCAGGAACGTCTCCCGAAGGAGCTCGCTGCTCAGGGCATCGACACGATCTCCGGTGCGAACCGCTGTCTCGCCACGCGCTGCCGCCCGGCGTTCAACGCCGAGTTCGCGGTGCCGGCGGCCGAGGCGGGCACGGCGTTCGTGCCGTTCATCGGCCCGGGGCTCGCCGACATCCTGTGCGAGCAGCACCCACGCACAGTCGGGCGGGACAACTGCGTGAGCTTCGAAAACCTGAAGCTCCAGGTCCCGGCCCAGGCCCACCGCCGCCACTTCATCAAGGTCCGGGTGCGTGTCCATCGTTATCCGGACGGGCGCCTGGCCGTATTCCACGGCCCGCGAAAACTCGCCGACCATGATTCCGACGGCTCGGCCGTCGCCGATCCGGCCGCGGATGCCGTGCGGGCGCGGGCGGGCTGAACGTGATGAACGCAGTCCCGTGGAAATGTGGACGAGCCCTTCGGGCCGGCGTGAGCCCTTCGGGCCGTGTGGACAGCCCGTGGACAACGCAGGGCGTTGACCACCGCCTGCCCACACTCTCACGCCTCTCGCCCACGAGTTCCACAGGACCAACAACAACCAGTTTTTTCTTGAAATTGGTTAAGAGGAAAACCGGACAACCCTTGTGCTTTAAAACCGGACAGTTCTATTTGTCACTGACAGATGTTTGCTTCGCATTCTTGACGTACCGGTCCGGCAACGCCATCATGGCCGCGAAATCCTGAGCGACCCGGCCCGTCGGCCGCGCGCGCGCATCGGGAATCCGGTAAGGAAAAGGTAGAATACGATGACGAAGAAAAGATCATACCTGGAGTCCGTGGCGGCCGCCGCGGCAATCGTTTCGGCGCTGGCAATCCATGCGAGTCCTGCCGAAGCAGGAAAGATCGTCATGCTCGATCCATTTCCCCCGACCGCTGGATGGGCAATGGAAACGGACGACTCGTTCACACTCATGCGGGCCGGATGCCTTGAAAGCCTGACCCGCATAGACTTCGACCAGAAACTGCAGCCATCCCTCGCCGCGTCGTGGGAACGGAGCAGCCCGACGGACTGGGACTTTTCCATCAGGCCGGGGGTGCGCTTTCACGACGGTCAGGACGTCAATGCGGCTGCCGTCGTGAACTCGCTTGAGCGGGTGCTGAACGCGTCCGCACCGTCCCGGGCCTTCAATCCCAAGGTGATCAGCGGGGTCGAGGCGGTCGACGACATGACCGTCCGCATCTCCACGCCGGCGCCAAGCGTCCTCTTGCCGCTTCGCCTGGCTTCAGCGAACACGGGCATACTGTCGCCTGCGTCGTACGTCGACCAAGGTCAGGTAAATCCCGTCGGAGCTTGTACGGGCCCCTTCGTCGTCAGGGAAGTTCTCACCAAGCAGTTGCTCAGGATGGTCGGGAACGACGACTACTGGGATGGAGAAGTCGGGGTTGCCGAAGCCGAGGTCCACTATGTCGCCGACGGCAACACGCGCGTGACCCAGCTCCGGAGCGGCGAGGCGCAGATTGCCACGAAGATTCCCCTCGCGGCGCGGGGCAGCCTCGAAAACATGCCCGGAATCGTCGTCCATTCGCTCGAAATCCCGCGCACCACGGCGATGTACCTCAACAACGGCAAGCCGCCCCTGGACAACCCGCTGGTACGCAAGGCCATCCAGGCGACCGTCGATGTCAGGGGGATCGTGGCCAGCGCCTACGAGGGAATAGGGACGCCGGCGATCGGCCCCTTCGCGCCGCACGAGCCCTGGGCGCCGGACGTCGGAGTCGTCGAGCACGACCCGGATCGCGCGATCGCGCTTCTGGCCGAGGCGGACATCGACCCCGGTGATCTGAAACTCGAGTTGCGCGCCTACAACTCGCGCCCGGAATTGCCTGACGTGGCGCAGATCATTCAGCAGCAGCTGAAGTCCGTGGGCATTGATGTCGCGGTCATCATAACCGACTGGGCGGGACTTGAGCCGAGCTTCGTCGGCGGCACCTACGACATGGCGATGATGTCCCGCGGCCACCAGCTCGATGTCGCCGACCCTCTGGGATTCCTGCAGGCGGACTACAGCTGCGAAGGCGGTTTCAACGTCTCGCACGTCTGCAACCCCGAAATCGACGCATTGCTTGAAGGCGCCGCGGGAATGGTCGACGACGACATGCGTTTCGACCACTACAGGTCGGTCGCCCGATGGCTGCAGGAAGAGGCGATAAACGTCTTCATCGTCCATCAGCAGGAAACGAACGCGACTCACGAGAGCGTGCGGAACTTCCGGATTCATCCGTTGAACCACTACTACCTCACCAAGGACATCGCCTTGGACGAATAGTCGGCTGGGTTCGCCAGCAGAAAGGACAATCGATGCAACCCAGTGCACGCCCGAGGTTCATCACCTTCGATGCCTACGGGACGCTCGTCGATTTCCGGATGTCGCCCGTCACCCGGACGCTTCTCGCCGACCGGGTGTCGGAGGACAGCATGAACGAGTTCCTCGACGATTTCGAGGCATACCGGATGGACGAGATCCTAGGCCCGTTCAAGCCGTATCCCGACGTGATCAAGGATGCGCTGCGCCGCGCCTGCAGCCGGCGCCGGATCGAGTATCGCGAAAGCGACGGCGAAGCGGTCGTTGCGGCAATTCCGACGTGGGGACCTCACCCGGACGTCCCGGCGGCGCTCGCCGCGCTCGCCGAGCATTTCCCGCTCGTCATCCTTTCGAACGCTAAGGATGACCAGATCGCCGAAAACGTCGCGAAGCTCGGCGCGCCGTTTCATGCGGTATATACGGCGGAGCAGGCGCGCGCCTACAAGCCCCGGTACAGGGCATTCGAGTACATGCTCGACCAGTTGGGCTGCGATGCCTCGGAAATCCTGCATGTCTCGTCGAGCCTCTGGTACGACCTCATTCCGGCGCACCACCTCCGGATCACGGAAAAGGTGTACGTCAATCGCGGCTACGAACCGTCGACGCCGTTTTACGGCTACGCCGAGCTGACCAATCTCGCAGGCCTGCCGGACTTGCTCGGAATCTAGCGGCCCTGGAATGCGGTTCGGATGAAGTCTGCTTCCTACTGGCTCGACACGGCGCCTGAATTCGACGCCGCCCCGACCGAACCCGTGGCCGGCAGGGTCGACGCCGCGATCATCGGAGGCGGCCTTACCGGGCTGTCCGCCGCCGTGGCGCTCGGCCGGAAGGGCGCGAGCGTCGCGCTGTTCGAGAAGGACACGGTCGGCTTCAGCGCATCCGGCCGCAACGGCGGAATGTGCACGCCGGGCATGGTCATGGATTTCGGGGCGGCCGTCAGGCGCTTCGGCGCGGCGCGCGCCCGCGAGATGCACCTTTCCTACAACGCCGCCATTGATCTCGTCGAAAGGCTGATCGCCGAGGAAGGAATAGACTGCGACTTCCGCCGCACCGGCAAGCTCACGCTGGCATCCAAGCCGCATCACTATGACCGGCTTGTCCGGCGGCGGGACGCGCTCGCGGAACATGCGGACTACGAAACGAATCTGGTTCCGCCCTCGGACATCCGGTCGGAAGTCGGATCCGCGACCTTTCACGGCGGACTCGTGGACCCGCTTGGCGCGGGCTTTCACGTCGGAAAGTTCGTGCGCGGCCTGGCGCGCGCCGCAACCGGTCTCGGCGTCCGCATTTACGAAGGAACGCCGGTCACGGGTCTCGTCCGGACCGGGGGATGCGAGCACGAAGTGACCACGCCGAAGGGTTCGCTAGGCGCGGAAGCCGTCCTCCTTGCCACCGGGAGCACCACCGGTTCACAGTTCGGCTGGTTCCGCCGCCGGATCATACCCGTCGGAAGTTTCATCATCGTGACCGAACCCCTGTCCCGATCTGCGGTCGACGCGCTCCTTCCGACGCGGCGAATGGCTTCCGACAGCCGGAACATCAGCCACTACTTCCGAATCACGCCGGACGACCGGTTGCTGTTCGGCGGCCGGGCGCGGTTCGCGATGTCGGACGCCGCGTCCGATCTCAGGAGCGGCCGCATCCTGGAGCGCAACATGGCGGCGATGTTTCCGGAACTTGCGGGTGCCCGCATCGACTACTGCTGGGGCGGGCTCGTGGACATGACCGTCGACCGCCTCCCGCGCGCGGGCGAGCGGAACGGACTCTTCTACGCCATGGGCTACAGCGGCCACGGGACGCAGATGTCGACCTACATGGGCTCGCAGATGGTCGAGGTCATGGATGGATCAGCCGAAGCCAACGCCTGGAGGGGTTCGAACTGGACGGCGGTTCCCGGGCATTTCGGACCGCCCTGGTTTCTGCCCCTCGTCGGCATGTACTACCGGTTGAAGGATGCGGTTGACTGACCTTCAGGCGCGGGCCCTCGCGACAAGGGATTCGGCATGTGGACTTTCGTACTGAGGCGATTCGCCGTACTTGCCGCCGCCCTCGTGCTGGTTTCGTTTCTTGCCTTCCTCATCCCCTACATGAGCGGACCGGAACCCGCTCGCATGATCATTCACAGCAGGACTTCCGATCTCGCGGTTGATGCAGACGCGGTAGCGGCGCTGCGGATCGAACTTGGCCTCGACAGGCCATTGGTGATCCAGTACCTGGACTGGCTCGGGAATGCCTTGCGCGGCGACTTCGGCTACACGTTCACCGACCGCATGCCCGTCTCCGACCATGTCGGGCCGGCAATCCTGGTCTCCGTCACGCTCGCCGTTGCCGCGCTCTTCCTGGCCCTCGCGGTCGCCCTGCCGCTGGGAATCCTCGCGGCTCTCAAGCCGGGCCGGGCCGTCGACAATTTCGTCACCTTCCTGACGCAGAGCCTTGTTGCCGTCCCCGAGTACTGGATCGCGCCCATGGCCATGCTGGTCTTTGCCGTACACCTGCACTGGCTGCCTTCCGCCGGCTGGCGCGGGCCGGAGTACGTCGTCCTTCCCGCCGTTGCTCTGGCGCTTCGGCCCATGGCCTACTTCACGCGCGTCACGAGGGCCGCGATGATCGATGTGCTGGAAGCACCATACATCGTCGCCGCCCTCAGCCGGGGACTGGGTTTGCGGCGCACGATCCTGCGGCACGGCCTGCGCAACGCCATGCCGCCGGTCGTGACCCTGTTCGCACTTTGGCTGTCCGGACTGATCGGCGGCGCCGTCGTCGTCGAAGTGATCTTCTCCATCCCCGGCATGGGCCGGCTGCTCTACGAGGCTGTCGTCAACAAGGACATTCCCATGCTACAGGGCGCAATTGTCGTCCTCGTGTCCTTCGCCGTCATCGTGAGCACGCTGACCGATCTCGTCTATGTCCTGCTCAACCCGGCTGTCAGCATCACCGATGGACCGGCCTGAGAGCAGAGCAGCCGCGCCGGCGGCCAGCGGCGCGCTCCGGGAGTCGCTCGCAAGGGCTCTTGATGTCATCCGCACACGCCACTGGTCATTCGGCGTCGGCGCCTGCGTCTTCGTTCTGATTCTCGCGGTCCTTGCGTTCGCGCCCTGGATCGCGCCGCATGATCCGGCAGCGCAGAATCTGGTCATGCGGCTTTCGCCCGCGAGCAGCGAACACTGGCTGGGTACGGACCAGCTCGGGCGCGATACCTTCAGCCGCCTGCTCCACGGCGGACGGTTCTCGGTCAGCGTTGCGGCCGCCATCATCGCCATTTCGGCGGTCGTCGGCACAATCCTCGGCGTGGTTTCCGCACGCGTCGGAGGACTGGTCGACGAAGTTACCATGCGGGCCGTAGACCTCTTGATTGCCTTCCCGGACGTCCTCGTCGCCCTGTTCATGATCGCCATCATCGGCCCCGGTCACGTGGCCCTGATCTCGGCGCTGACTCTGGTCGCCTGGACGCCGTTCGCGAGGATGGCCAGAAGCCTCACTCTCGAAATCAACTCCAGGGACTACATGCGCGCGGCCGAGGTCCTCGGGTGCAAGCGTTCCTTCATCGTCTTCCGCCATGTCATACCGAACGCCTATCGTCCGATCGCGGCGATCACCTTTCTAAGGTTCGGTCACAAGCTGATTACGGTCGGGGCGCTGTCGTTTCTCGGACTCGGCGTTCAGCCGCCCGATTCCGACTGGGGCGCGATGTTGGCGGACGCGCTGCGATTCGTCGAACGGGCGCCGCTCCTCGCCTTCGCGCCGGGATTCGCGATCTTCCTGACCGCGCTCTCGGTCACGCTGATCGGACAGGGCCTGGAGATCGAACGACGCCCCCGCAGCAGGCAACCGGAACCATCCAATGCCGTCGGGGACGGCGCCGCAACGTGATGCGGTCCATGGGTGCCGCCCCGATTCTCGAGGTCGAGGGGCTGTCGATCGGCCAGCCAGAGTCAAGCGTCGAGTCATGTGTCGTCAACGGCGTTGACCTTGCCGTGGGCGCTGGCGAGGTCCTGGCCCTCGTCGGAGAGTCGGGTTCCGGCAAGTCCATGACGGCGCTCTCGATCGTGCGGCTGCTGCCCGAGATCTTCGACATCCAGGGAGGGCGCATACGATTCGCGGGCGCCGATGTCCGCGCAATGAACGGAACGGAGATCGATCGCCTAAGGGGCGGACGGATCGGCATGATCTTCCAGCAGCCGCAGGCCATGCTCGATCCGACCGCCACGGCGGGCTCGCAGGTCGCGGAAGCGCTGCGGCTGCACCGGGGGCTCGACCGGAAGTCTGCCGCATTGCGGGCGATCGAACTGATGCGCGAGGTCGGCATCCCGGAGCCGGCTGAACGGGCGCGGAGCTACGCGCACCAGCTGTCGGGAGGCATGGCGCAAAGGGTGATGATCGCGGCTGCGCTGAGCGCCGACCCGGAGCTTCTGATCGCCGACGAGCCCACGACGGCGCTTGACGTCACGGTGCAGGCCCAGATTCTCGCGCTCCTCGACCGCGAACGCCGGAACCGGCGACTCGCGATCCTTCTCATCACGCATGACCTGACGATCGTGGCGTCGATGGCGGACCGCATTGCGGTCATGTACGCTGGCCGAATCGTCGAGGACGGGCCGGCAGCCACCGTGCTCCGGTCGCCCCGCCATCCCTACACGCAAGCGCTCCTGCGCTGCTCCCTCCTTGAGGCCGAAACCGGCAGGGAACTGTTCTCGATACCTCCGGCGGTCGATGCCGCGAGCGACAAGCGCCGGGGCTGCCGTTTCCGGCCGCGCTGCGCGGCAGCGGACGAACGCGGAATCGCGGCGGCCTGCGAAAGCGAGGAGCCGCATCTCGCTCCTTGCGGGCAAGGCTGCCGCGCGCGGTGCTGGGCCGTCGCGCCGACAGACGGAATCAGGCCGTCCTGATGGGAAGGGATCCGGATGCGCCGGCAGGCGTCCGCGCCCCGGACGAACCGCTTTTCGAAGCGGAGAACATCGTCAAGCACTTTCCGGTTCGCGTGCGCGGACGGGGGGGCGGCAGGCGCGTTCACGCGGTCGATGGCGTTTCGGTTTCCATCCGGCGGAACGAAGTGCTCGGCCTGGTCGGCGAGTCCGGCTGCGGCAAGAGCACGCTTGCGAGAATCATGCTCAAGCTCGTGGCGATGGACAGCGGCTCGGTTCGCATTGGCGGGCGGGACATCTCGTCGCTGCGCGGCGAAGAGCTGCGGCGCATGCGGCGCTCGATGCAGCTGATCTTCCAGGACTCGCTGTCAGCCCTCGACCCGCGCATGCGCATCGGGACCAGCCTGGAGGCGCCGCTTGCCCAGCACGGTATCGGGACGCGTGCGGAGCGGCGGGAACGCGTGCTTCGCATGCTCGCGGAGGTGGGTCTCGACGAAGTCCTCTTCGACAGGCTTCCCGGCGAGTGCTCCGGCGGGCAGTTGCAGCGGGCAGCCATCGCGCGCGCGCTGCTTCTTGAACCGAGCATCCTGATCTGCGACGAGCCGACGTCATCCCTGGATTCCTCGGTCAGGGCGCAGGTTCTCAATCTTCTGATCAGGCTCAAGTCCCGTTTCGACCTGACGATCCTGATGATTTCGCACGATCTGCGCGTCATCCGGTATTTCTGCGACAGGGTGGCAGTCATGTACCTCGGCCAAATCGTCGAAATCGCCGACCGGGACACGCTCTTCTCCCTGCCCGCGCATCCTTACACGCGTGCCCTGATCGCCGCATCCTTTCTTGAAGACCCGGAGCTTGCATCCGCCACCGGGTCGCTCCGCGGAGAACCCCCAAGCCCCGTCGACCCTCCGCGCGGTTGCCGGTTTCATCCCCGATGTCCCGTCGCGGAGGCGCGATGCTCGCGCGATGCGCCGGATTTGTCTTCCATTGCGCTGGGGCATCGGGCGCGATGCCACTTTCCTCACATGCCTGCCGACTTGGCAGCCTCAAATTCGGACAACCGCGCACCGGAAGGTTGCCGCTGCTAGCGGTACGACGTACGCGTTCCCGGAATTGACAAAGCGACCCATGCGGCTTCGGTCTCCCGGAGCGATTCGCACGAAGTCACCCGCGGGTTAAGTGCGTGTCATTGATTGTTCCCCGACCGGCCGGCGTATGGACGGCAGGCCGTCCAGCCGCAACGCTCGGACCAGCCCGTTAACGAGAGTTCACCAGTACGCGCTATATCATCAGACTGCTGAAAATGGACATTGACTGAAATTCTCTTGGCCAATTTCACCAAATTCCCCATTTTCACAACATGGTGAAACCGTATGAAACAGAAAGGCTAATCGGGAGTATGGCGGTGGACGCGATCCGCGCCCTGCTTGAGCAGATTCCGAACATGCAGATCTTCGGAGTTCGCCACGAGCAGCGGCTCGAGTCCGGCCACCGGCTCGATACCTGGATCGATCTGGACCACGATGGAAGCAGCTATGCGCTCCTCATGGAGATCAAGTCGAATGGAGCACCCCGCTTTGCCCGTTCCGCAATTTATCAGCTCGAGAGCTGCATCGCGCACCTGCATCGATCCGAACACCATGCCGACAGTGGGCAGTTCATTCCGATGCTGGCAAGCCCCTACCTGTCTCCGGAGTCGCGCTCCATCTGCCTCGATCACAATGTCGCCTACCTCGACCTCTATGGTAACGCCCGCCTTGCGTTCGGCCCAGTCTATATCGAGCGGTCCGTCCCGGACAGACCCAAGTCCGAAACCCGCGCTTTGCGGTCACTGTTCACTCCGAGGGCGGGTGCAATCCTGCGGGTTCTCCTGCGCGACCCGGCCCGCGCATGGCGTGTCACGGATCTGGCCAAGGCAGCCAACGCCAGTCTCGGGCACGTAAGCAACGTCCGCAGATCGCTGCTCGACCGGGAATGGGGCGAAATCCGGGACGACGGTCTCGTCCTCGTCCAGCCGAGTGCGCTGCTGAAGTCATGGCGCGAGAACTACCGGCAACCTGCCGGTCATCACATCTGCGGATACACGGTTCTCCACGGGGAGCAGTTGCACAATCGCCTGACGGGGTGCCTGAACCCGGAACTGCAGTCTCCACGCGCAGTCTATGCGTCAAAGTCGGCCGCCGCGTGGTATGCGCCGCACCTCCGAGGCAGCACGCAGTGTTTTTATGCAGACGAGTCCGGAGCGCAGATTCTGCAAGAGGCGCTTCAACTGACCCATGCCGCACAGGGAGCCAACGTGATCCTGCGTATCCCAAACGATGAAACTTTGTTCGAAGACGCCGCCCAGCCGGCGCCGGGCGTCTACTGCGCCAATCCGGTCGTCACCTACCTCGATCTGTGGAACGACAACGATCGGGACCGCGAGGCCGCCGACCATTTGGCCGCAAAATGCTTCCCATGGTTGTGAGGGAGCCCCATGCCGCCGGCGACTGTCACGACCGAACCACAGCGGCGGTCAAGTCGGCACTCATCGAGATCGGTCAGATACTCGGCAGCTTCGAGGGGAAGTTTGCGATAATCGGCGGCGCCGTTCCCTGGCTGCTGCTGGGCGAATCCGAGATGCAGCACGTCGGCACCGCAGACGTGGACCTCGGCCTCCATCCGACCGGCCTGGGTGACGGCGAATACGCCCGGCTCGTCGAAGCCCTCCAGGAACACGGCTATCTCCGGCGGTACAATCTGCGGCGCTTCCAGCTCGTGCGCACTGTCCCCGCCAGGGACGACGGGCCAGACATCGACGTCGTCGTCGACTTCCTGATGCCGCGCAACGCCGAGATCACAAGGAATACTCCGCCGCTTGTCAGCCGGTTTGCCGTCCAGCGTGCGGACGGCGCGGATCTGGCGCTCAGGTTCCATCAAATGGTGGCCATCGAGGGCCACATGCCCGACGGCGGCCGCAACCGGGTGAGCATCGCCGTGGCGTCGATCCCGGCCCTTCAGGCCATGAAGGGTTACGCCATCGCCAAACGTCTGAAACGCAAGGATGCGTACGACAACTACTACTCCGCGAGGAACTTCCCGGATGGGATCGGACGCCCTCGTCGAAGCAACCCGGCCACTTCTCGATGTCGAGTCTGTCCCGCATGGATACCGCTCAATTTCCGACAAGTTTCAGAATGTAGAGGATTTCGGGCCGACGAACGTGAGACAGTCCGTCGAGGGGTCTCGCCTGCTGGGAGATCGCACGGAAAACCAGTGGCAGCAGGATGCCTTCGGACAGGTCGATGCCTGGCTCAGCGGCTTTGGCCCGAGGCAAGCATGACCGGAATCTCGTAAGCCAGGATCCGCGCTGTCAAGCAGTCCCGTCGGGCAACCTCCCCTATGAGCGAGCGGGTTCAACCGAACTCGACTATACACTGTACATTTGGCAATTCGGTCACGGTCGGTTCTGTTCCGGCGAATGTCGAGACAGGGTGAAAGAGAACATGGATTGGGGAATGCGATGTTGGGCGATACCAACCAGCCGCTGAGCGAATGCCAGCCAATTGGAACGGCGGAAGAAGGCCTGAACAACGATTTTCTTCCCCAAGGAGACTGAGCATGGCCCGAGGAAAAGTCTTTCGCGACCTTCTCGACAGAACCGACGTTCTTATCGTGGATGTCGAAACCACGGGCCTCGGTTCCTGGGACGAAGTCGTCGAGATCGCCGTGGTCGATACGACCGGCGCATTGCGCTTTGCGGCGCCCGTATTGCCCGTGGGAAGCATATCGCGCCAGGCAAGCGACGTACACGGCCTGACCATGGCCAAGCTTCGCAGGCTGGACGCGAAGCCCTGGCCGGTTAGGTACCCGGAGTTGCGCGCCTTGCTGGACGGCAGGCTGATCATCGGCTGGAACGTCTCGTTCGACGTACGAATGATCCGGCAGACTTGCGGGCAATACAACCTGAGGCCGCCAAGCATCACCACGGGTGACATCCTGAAGCTCTACAAGCAACATGGTCCAAGGCGGAACAGATACAGTCTCGGCGATGTCATGAAGGCCGAGGGCCTCGCTTTCGAAGGAACCGCCCACCGCGCCGAATCCGATGCTCGCGCCGTTCTGGAAATCCTGCGCAACCGATGCAGGTAGAGGCGCGTCGGCTGCAAGTCGTCTCAGCCTTCCGGAGTTCAAGCGGAGTTTTCGCAGGCGAATAACGCCGGACGCTTGCCCGAGACACAGACCCGCCAACAACGACGCTCTCCGGTTGCGCCGGCGGGTGTCCAGTCCCGGACAATTCTGCGGGCCGCCCGGCTATCGGCACTTGACGAACCGCGCGGCAATCCTTCATTGTTCGTTCGCGGTAGGGCCTGTGCGGCGTTCCAGATGCCGTGTCCATAGGTAGGACCGTCCTTCTGAAGATCGGCGGTCCCGGAGATACATGGCAGACATAGTCGAGACCAATGTTGCAGGCCGCGAGACCGGCGAGGTCGCGCTCCCCGTTCGCGGCATGTCCTGCGCATCCTGCGTCGCCAGGGTCGAAGGCGTGCTGGAAGCGATTCCGGGCGTCGTCGCGGCAACGGTCAATCTGGCCGCGGAACGCGCGACAATCGTGTTTGACAACGAAACCGTGACTCCCGATGGCATCGCTACGGCGATTGGCCGGGCCGGGTTTGAAGTGCCGTCAGAAGTTATCGAACTCGCCGTGACGGGCATGTCCTGCGCGTCCTGCGTCGCACGCCTGGAGGCTGCGCTCCGCCGGGTTCCCGGCGTGACTTCCGCGGAGGTGAACCTTGCCACTGAACGGGCGCACGTCGCGACCTGGTCGGGCAGGGCCGCTGCTTCGGCGCTGGTCGCCGCAGCCGAGGAGGCGGGATTCGGCGCGCGCGAGACGTCCGCGGCGGCGGCAACAAAGGATCTCGGCGCGGCGGAACGCGACGAAGAAACCCGCGAACTTCTCCGCCGCGTCCTCCTGGCGGCGGGATTCTGCGCGCCGCTGGTGCTGGTCGCGATGCTGCGCATGATCGAACCCTTTCACGCCTGGATGCTTTTCCTGCTGGCGGAGCGGGGCTGGGTCACCGTGGAACTGATCTTGGCGAGCCCGGTACTCTTCCTCGCCGGATCGCGCATCTACCGGACGGGCTGGGCCGAACTCAGGCATCTCAATCCCGGGATGAACACTCTGGTGATGCTTGGCGCAAGCGCCGCCTATGCCTATTCCCTCGCCGCCCTGACAATGCCCGGCGTCTTCCCCGCTGGCACTGTGAACGCGTATTTCGAAGCGGCCGGCGTGATCGTCACGCTGGTTCTCCTCGGGCGCTACCTGGAAGCCGTCGCCCGCAACCGCACGTCGGACGCAGTCAGGAAGCTGATCGGACTTCAGCCCCAAACGGCCCGGGTGACGCGAAACGGCGCGGTCCTGGAAGTTCCGGTGGACGCCGTTCGCCAGGGAGACGTCATCACGCTCAAACCCGGAGAGCGCATACCGGTCGACGGCCGCGTGACGGACGGATCTAGCTGGGTCGACGAATCCATGATTACCGGCGAAGCCGTCCCCGCGAACAAGACTGCCGGCGACGAGGTGATCGGCGGCACCGTCAACAAGGCCGGGTCGCTAACAATTAGCGCGAGCCGGGTCGGCGACGACACGGTGCTTGCGCGCATCATCCGCATGGTCGAACAGGCCCAGGCCGTCAAGCCGCCGGCACAGAAGCTTGCCGACAGGATCGCGCTCGTGTTCGTGCCCGCCGTCATCGCCGCAGCGGCCCTGACCTTCGCGGGATGGATACTCCTGGGATCCGACCAGGCCTTGAGCTTCGCGTTCGTGACGTCGGTATCCGTCCTGCTCATCGCCTGCCCCTGCGCCATGGGCCTGGCGACGCCGACGGCCATCATGGCGGCAACCGGCCGCGGCGCCGAAACCGGCATCCTGTTCCGAAACGGAACGGCCCTGGAAACGCTCGCGCGAATCGACATGGTGGTTTTCGACAAGACCGGAACGCTGACCGCAGGACGGCCCGAGGTGAGCGGATTCCGGGTGTTGGCCAAGGATGACTTCGGAATGGACCCCGACAGCCTCCTCAGGCTTGTCGCATCGGCTGAGGCCGGAAGCGAACACCCCGTCGCCGAGGCGATTGTCGCCGAGGCGCGCGCGCGCGGACAGGAAGTGCTGCCGGCCAGGGACTTCACCGCCGACCCCGGATACGGCATCGCAGCGCGTGTCGACTGCCGCATGGTTCGGGCAGGCAACCTTCGGCTGATGACTCGCCTCGGGGTCGAGATGCCCGATGCCGCCGAACAGATCGTCGCGGATTTTGCGGCGCGGGGCGAAACGCCTGTCTTCGCGGCGGTCGACGATCGGCTCGTCGCAGTCTTCAGTGTTTCCGACGGAATCAAGCCGGGATGCGCAGAGGCGCTTCAAGCCCTTGGAGCGCGCGGGATCGACATCGGCATGCTGACAGGCGATGACCGGCGCACCGCGGCGGCCGTCGCCGCCGAACTGGGAATCAGTGCTGTGCACGCCGAACTCCTGCCGGAGCAGAAGGCGGATCTCGTCAAGCGCCTTAAGGCTGAAGGCAGACGCGTCGCATTCGTCGGCGACGGCATCAACGACGCTCCGGCGCTGGCAAGCGCGGACGTCGGCATCGCGATCGGGACGGGTACGGACATAGCGATCGAAGCCGGCGACGTCGTGCTCATGTCGGGGGAACTCGACGGGATTGCGGGCGCGGTTCGGCTCGCCGTTCAGACTCGGCGCACGATCCTTCTGAACTTCGTCTGGGCCTACGCCTACAACGTCGCCCTCATTCCGCTGGCGGCCGGCCTGCTCTACCCGCTCGCGGGCATCCTGCTGAACCCGATGCTCGCCGCCGGAGCGATGAGCGTTTCAAGCCTTTTCGTCGTCGGCAATTCGCTCCTGCTTCGCCGCCGCGACATCAGGACATGACCCGGACGCTGCTCCCGGTCCACGGCCCGTTGCGGCCGGGCGCAGCGCAATCCCCGGTACGCGACGGCGCCGCCAACCGAAAACATGAAGCTGCTGGCAATCCGTGCCGGCTTGCGGCATGAGGCGCGCATGTGCGCTCTCATCGTCGCGAACTTCTACCGTTTCGTCAGGTTCGGAAATCCGGAACGCCTGAGAGAGCACCTGCAGCCTGTCTGTTCGGATGCCGGAACGCTGGGATCGATCATCCTCGCGGAAGAGGGCATCAACGGCACCATCTCGGGCAGCCGGTGCTCCGTGGACCGCGTTCTCGACGAAGTACGCAAGCTTCCGGGGTGCGCCGGCCTCCCGCACGGAGAGAGCCTGGCGGAGGAACCGCCGTTCCTGCGCATGAAGGTGCATTCACGGCGCGAAATCGTGACCATGGGCGTACCGGCCGTGGACCCTGGATCCGCGACCGGCAGGCACGTGAACCCGGCGGATTGGAACGCGCTACTCGAAGACGACGATGTGGTCTTCATCGATGCGCGCAACAGATACGAAGTCGAGGTGGGCACGTTTTCCGGCGCGATCAACCCGGAGATCGGCAGTTTCCGCGAGTTCCCGGCCTGGTGGCAGGCGAACAGGAACAGGTTTCGCGGCAAGCGGATCGCGATGTTCTGCACCGGCGGCATCCGATGCGAAAAGTCGACCAGCCTGCTCCTTGGCGACGGGTTCCGGGACGTCTGCCAGCTCGGCGGCGGCATCCTGTCGTATCTCGGGAACATGCCCGCCGGACGCAATCACTGGCAGGGCGAATGCTTCGTCTTCGACGGCCGCGTATCCGTCGGGCCGGGCCTTCGCGCCGGGAGCCATGCGCTCTGCTACTCTTGCCGGCGCCCGCTGTCACCGCAGGATCGCGAGCACCCGCTCTACGAGGAAGGCATCTCCTGCGCCGCGTGCAGCGACAGAACGAGTGAAGCGCGTCGAGCGGGGCTTCGCGAACGACAGCGCCAGGTCGAACTCGCGCGCCAGCGCGGTTCCGTGCATGTCGGCGCCAGAATTCTTTCCCGGACAGGCCCCGGCGCCGCTGCCGCGGGCGCGCAGGGCCGGTACGCAACCGGCGACCGGACGGCTCTTCGGCTTCCGTAGGCGCGCATTCAGGGACGTCGGTGATCAGATGTCCGCGCCGCAGTCCGCGAAT
>CAXXWA010000027.1:0-21968 GCA_963662815.2 uncultured Amylibacter sp. | reverse complement strand
TGGCCTTCGACCGGGGATGTTTCTCCTTCGTCATGCTGCATGCCATGACCGTGCGCGGCCTGCATCCGGTGTTCCGCATCCAGCGCAGCTCCGCCGCCGCCTTCAACAGCTTCCGCGACGGCGACCGCGACGACGCCCGCGTCAGGATCACGCCGGGAAAGGAGGCCCTGCGCAAGCTGAAGGCCGCGGGCTTCGCAACCCCGGCCCCTCCGGTCGTCCTGCGCCTGGTCCGCTGCGACATCGCCGATGAACGATGCGCGCTCGCCGCGACCCTCGACGACCCGGAGCGCTACAGCGTGGAGGACCTCTCGGACCTCCATCACGGACGCTGGTCGATCGAGGAGCCGTGCAAGGTCTCGAAGCGGACCGTCGCGGCGGACGGGTTCCACGGCAGGACCGAGCGCGGCGTCCGCCAGGAACCCTGCGCCCGCTTCAGCCTCGTCGCCATGGCACGCCTGTTCTCCAATCAGGGCGACAGCCTCCTCGACGACATGCAAGAAGGCGACAGGGCGAAGATGCGGACGAACTTCTCCAACGCGCTGGCCATGCTCGCCGTCAACCTCGAGGAGACGATCCTGGCCCAGACCGCGGCCCTGGCCGACGCCGTCGGTCGCGTGGCGGAATCCATCCTCGCGGTCAGGGCGCGGCTGCGGCCGGGACGGTCGTTCCCGCGCCGCTCGATGAAACCCGTCGGAAAGCGGGGCCGCAAGCGAGAGCAGACCGCGTAGCCCGAAACCCGCCGTCCGACCGGAAAGGGGCACGGCAGCCCCGAACCGCTCGCGCAGCCTTAAGGAAACGACGCCGAAACGTTAAGGAAATGACATTGGCCGGACGCCGCCGTCGGTGCGCTTTTTCGGTTGCCGCTTCCGGGCTGCGGCGGTGTTCCTGGCGGCGAGCGCTGTTGTTCTGGAGGGCAGCACGCCCCTGGAGGCGGCGAGCCGCATGTGCGGCGTTCCGGTGCCGACGCTGCGGCGCGGGCAGCGGTGGTCCGACGCAGGACGGGAGCCGGGCGAACCGTTCATGCCTGACATTGCAACATCCTCCGATCATTGATGAATGACCGGAAGCATCCCGACCCGACCCGCGCGCGGGCAACCGAATTGTCAGACGCCGCCGTTTATCCGCTTACGGTTTGCCGTCAAGCACCCGGGGCAGGGGCCGGATGGATCAGCGTCCACGTCCGGAGCTGCGCGGGGGGTGCGCAGCAATGCGCATCCCTGTCGCAACTGAGGGGAGGGCTCGGCAACGAACCCTTCTACCCGGCTACTTAGCACGGGCTACGATGCCTGGGGCATGGGCCACGTAGCCCGGATCGTCGCTTTCCAATGCGGCGCACATGAAGTCGGCAATGGCCTGATCGGACTTCAGGCTGTCGGCCGGGTCAAGAACCGTCAGTTCTTCGGTCATGCTCCGCCAGTCCCTTTGGCTGCATCCGGTTCGAAAGAGACCTTCAGGCCAAGGGCCTTGGCGACCTTCAGGACGGTGGCGAGCGTCGGGTTTCCTTCTGCCGACAGCGCCTTGTTCAGGCCGACGCGGCTCATCCCGACTTCCTGGGCGAGCGCCGTCATGTTCCGTGCCCGTGCAACGGCTCCAAGGGCGTGGGCGACATAGGCCGGGTCATCGCCGCCCTCTTCCATCACCGCCTCAAGATAGGCTGCGATGTCCTCTTCGCTCTTCAGATAGTCGGCAGTGTCATAGGGAGCATACGTCACTTTCTCCATCCCTCAATCCCTTCCACTCCTTGGCGAGCGCCACGGCCCGCGCGATGTCCTTGGCTTGGGACGACTTGCCGCCGCCGCAAAGCAGGACGACACGTTTCTCGCCTCGCCGCAGGCAAAACACCCGGTAGCCTGGCCCGTAGTCGATCCGAAGCTCCGTAACGCCACTTCCGACAGGCTCGGCATCGCCGAAGTGCCCCAAGGCGAGGCGATCAAGGCGTGCGCCAATCCGGGCCATTGCGCGACGATCACGCAAGCCGGACAGCCATTTGTCGAAGACGCCGCTTCGGATCACTTCCATCATGTGACAACTATAGTTGTCACTCAAACGAATGTCAATTCGAAACCAGCCGATCCTGTGAAGGGGTGTAGATGGGAAGGCCTGATGCGTGCCAGCATCGGCAATTCCTGCATCCCGTTGAAGATCGCTCGCGGTCCGGGCGTCCCGTTTGGTCCCTCGTGGCGATATGGACAATCCTAGGTCCATGACGCCACCCAGGACTGATGCCGTCCGCCACGATGGAAGAGCCGCCGACCCGCGTATCACATTCCTCTCCAAACCGAAGCGGTCTTTGGCGTCGGGCTCGTGCCTCCTGACGCGCCCGGGTCGGGCACTAGCCGGACGCTGCGGCCTGTCTCGCGACCCCGACCCTGGCCGTTTCCTCCGAATGCCGGCCTTCCGCTCCACGGGCCGGCTTCAATCATCGTCACTAGGCCGGGCAGCTCGACGGCCTGGCCGCCGGGGCGGGAACGGCATCGAGGAGCGGCGCGGTCCCGCCTTGGCGCCTCGCCAGGATTGCCGACGGGCCGCGCCGCACGGCAGGCTGGATCGGATCGCGGCCCTGCGGGCGCGCATCCCTTGCGCGGTCCCTAACGCACGACCTGCTCATAACTCCCCGATCCGTCCCGGGACGAAACGTCGTCGGCAGTGCCCATTCCACGAACCCCCATCCGGAAAGCGTTAAGCAACGGACGCACATCGAATTCCGGAGGCGGCCAGGTCCGTCGCGGTCGCGGCAATGTAATGTCAAAACCGGAAATTAATCACATTGCGCCAGGCCAAGCTCTGGATGGAGGAGGAAGAGATTTAGATCGAAACTGAAACCCGACATCGCGGTCCAATGGGTGGAACTCCCATCCGGCAAAGGCGAACCGGCCGGCCGGAAGCGAGTTTTGCATGGCGCATGGCAACGTGCGTCGCGAAGCGTACACGGCGGGCAGTGAAGCAGCACTATTGAGACTCGAAATTTCAATGATGGCGCCTTCGTCGTTGTGATGGCGGGGGCAGCACCGGAAACGCCGCCATGGCGAGGCGTGACGAGCCGTCCGGGGTCGCGGGATTGCTGCAAAGCTGCAGATGGATCGCCAGGGAACCTGGGAGGCCCGGTTCCATCCGTGCGTCGGACAGGCTGGAGAGGGAAGGCCGGCGATATCAATCCAGACCCCGGCCCGGCATCGGGCCTGCAAGATGCCGGGAGCGCGCAAGCGGGGACGAACCCTGCAGGATGCGCACGGTACCGGACGGCGAAACAGCAAGCCCACGGGATGCGGGATCGGGAGTCTGAGCGCTCTGACAGTGCCTGTGAAGGCGGGGAACCGAGACCGTCGGGACCCGTTGGAGGAAAGCGGAGCGTCGCATGGACAGAACCGGGGTAGGGAAACACGCGAGGACGCCGTGCCTCGCAAGCGAGTCACCGCAACGAACCCGGATAGCCGCTCGGGTCTTGCGAAGCTGCCATGCGAGGAGCCGGATGCTCTAATGTCGGCAAGTTCGGATCTGCGGGGGGAGGGGCTCGGCAACGACCCCTCCTACCCGGCCACCCGGCGAGGCTTTCTGGACGGGTTGAACTGCTGGTGTGCCGACCAGTCTTGCCCGGCTTCGCCTGCCGAGCGATGCGATCCGGCCGGGCGTGCGGGCGAAGTTGTTTCAGACCTCCTCGACCCGTAAGCGGGTAAACTGCGACGTTCGTTGATTTAGCGTGGTTTTTGGTGTCGTCCTGGCGGCTGCGTCCGATCCTGCGGCTTGTGCATTCCCCGAGTTGCTGCTGCTGCACCGTTCCGAACTGCGCCGAGTGCTATCGCTACGGTGAACGGGTCTCGACTGCCTTTGCCGAATTCACGGTCAACACGGTTGTCGGTCGGCGCTTCTCGAAGTGACAACCTTCTCAAGGTCCGAAAACCGTCCTCTCGGCGAGCTGAGCACCGATCGCGCGTGCAAGGGTCTCAGGGCTGAGAGGAACGGTGAGGTATCATAAGGACCGATTTTCGTCGATGCACCGATAGGCAGCAAGCCGATCCGCGACGAGTTTACGGCTTACGGTCAGGTATGTCTGCGCCTGTCCCTCACGACGCTGGGCTATCGGATTGCCGAACGGCGTGGCCGCGCGGGAATGTTTCAGAACGAATAGTGAAGACCGCCGCTATCGCTTCTGGCAGATGTGCAGCGCGATGTAGGGCGGCATGTTGTTGTGCGGTTGCCCACCACCGGTCGCCTTCATTGTGACCCCGTGCCTGATATTGATTTCGCCTGCACTGGAATCGGTTTCTGCGTGAACTGTGTCGCTACCGGTAACCTGCACGAGATATTTCCCTGACCCGTCGTCATGGTTGTGTTCAGGTATCTCGGGAATCGTCAGCGTGTGCGCCTCCTGGCCCCCTTGGTCACCGAGTTTGACTTCGCTGAGTGATATCTCGCTTTGGCTTGATGGCGGCTTGCGTGGCCCTTGAGGCCGCGACACACCCTTGCCGACACCGAGTAGGAACTTGCCCGCGCCGTCAGCGTAGTCCTCCCAACCTTCGACTTCCTTGCACGGGGGCAGAAACGCGACCACGGCTCAGTCAGGAACGGCGGGCTCGAAAGGGACAATGATCCAGTCGGTGAACCTCGTCAGCACTGAAATGATCAGTACGGCGACTACAGCGCCTGCGGCACCAGTGATGACTCGCGCTAGCATTTGTTTTCTTTCCTTTGTGGATGGCGGTTCGAACTGCAGCGGTCTTTGTTCGGCACTATTGCGGAAATTCACTTGCCGTTGCGTTCTGGACCGGCAAGCTGCCGGACATGAAAGTGCGGCCGATTGCTCCGGCACGCCAAATCGGCCTCCGTTGCCGATTGACAACGCCGCGGCCAGCTTCAGCCGGACAAGCGGATCAGGTCAGTGCGAGAACGCCGATCAGGACACCAAGAATTGCGGTGGCCAGACCGACAATGCCGGCGATCGCCAGCAGTTGCTGCTTATCGCGATCGGCAATCTTGCGCTCCATGCGCTCAAGTCCAGACTCGTATTTTGCCTGGTGCGTATTCACACGTTCCTCCAAGACGGCGAGCTACCGTGCGAGATCCTCGGCTGACGGCGTCCCGCTCATGATCGCAATCTATGCCCCGACCGCGTTCCGGTCAAAGCGAGAAGGCGGGAAACATCCGCTTCGGTTCCCGTCCCGGCCAGATCTCCGGGCAGGAACCCCGTCCCTCACGCGCATGATGGTCTGGCGGCTGGTGTCGAACTTCCGGGCGAGCGAAAAGATACTGGCGCCGGTGGTCAGGAGTTCAAGCACCGACTGCCGTTCCTCGCCAGATAGGCGGTGGTGCGGCCGGCCGGGATGCCTGCCCTCGGCCATCGCGCGGCGCAGGCCGGCCTGGGTGCGCTCTATAAGGAGATCGCGCTCGAATTCCGCCACCGCATTGATCACGTACATGGTGAGCTTGCCCGCCGCGCTGGTGAGATCGACACCGCCGAGCACCAGGCAGTGAACCCTGATGCCGGCCTTGGCGAGTCCTGCCACGGTGGCGGCGACATCCATGGCATTGCGGCCGAGGCGGTCGAGCTTGGTGACGACCAGGACATCTCCGGGTTCGAGCCTGTCGGCGAGCCTTGCGAATTCCGGCCGCTGGCTGATGGCGACACTTCCGGAGATGGTCTCGGTGACGATGCGGTGCGGCTCGACCCGGAAGCCCGAAGCGGTGATTTCCTGCACCTGGTTTTCGGTTGTCTGCTCCGGTGTGGAGACCCTGAGATATGCGAAGGTTCTTGCCATTGCCCTGCCCGTCCGGAAACGCTGTCCGCATCATGCCCCTGTCCGCAATGGGTTGAAGCCTGTTTATGGACAGGGTTGTCGGGGGGTGTCCTTAACCGCTCCTTTCCGGACAGGGAGGGTACGGCCCGGCTCGCAATCGTCGTGTCGTTTGTCACAAAAAACTTCAGTGGTTGGTAGAACGCCATAAGCCAAAGAGGACGCCGTTCTTCCCCATGGTCGCGAACCCACTCTTCCGGGCTGACGCGACCCGAATCGGGTTCCGCATAGACAGTGGTGCGTGGAGGCGAAATAGACCAGGACACCCAATTGTCGCTAAAGAGCTTGTTGCCTAGGGAATCCATATGCCGGCGCCTTGGTGCCCGCCCAACTGCCCGCGCGAGCCGAACGGATCGACTTTCAGGCTCTCCTCGCGCGTTGCGCTCGAGCGACCGCTCTGCCTGCCCGGCGTCTCCGACCGGCGCGAACGGCCTGTCCTGAAGGAGTGCGATGCTCTTCGCAGTCCGGCAGGACGATCCCTTCCGACCTATCCGCGACCCCGACCTTCCGGGCAGCGGCGATCCCGATCACGCAAGGGTTGCGGCAGCCATCCGTTCCGTCTGCTCTGTGGACGTCCCTGACGACGGGGTCGTCTTCGACGTTGCAGGCGTCGAAGCCGCTACAGTCCGGAGCGAAGACGAATATCCCGGTGCGCGCGCGCGTGTCGGAACCGGCGCAACCATCGCCGGCGCGCGACTGCCAATCCAGATCGACGTCGGCTTTGGCGACGTGATCACGCCCGAAGCGATCGAGATCGAATACCCCCTTCTCGACGCGCCGGCGCCCATCGTGCGCGTATCCGCCAGAAACCGTCGTCGCCAAGAAGACTGAAGCGATCGTCAGGCTCGGTATCGGGAACAGCCGCATGAAGGATTTCTACGACCTCTGGACGATCGCGCAGACATTCGCGTTCGAAGGCGACAATCTGGCGGAAGCCATCCGCCGGACCTTGGAGCAACGCCGAACCCCTTTGCCGGAACAAGAACCTGTCGGTCGCAGCGATGGTTTTGTCCGTGAAAGGGAAACCCAGTGGAGACCTGTCCTCGCGCGCGACCGCCTTGAAGTTGCACCCGTATCATTCGCCCGGGTCATTGATGATCTGCGCGCCTTCCTGCAGCCCATGGTGACCCGCGCCGAGGTCGCGTCATGGCCTCCCGGAGGCCCCTGGACTGAGGTGAAGTGCTGACGACCGGCAAGCTCCTCAGTCTCACGCCGCCGCAAACGGCGCCCTACAGGGCGCGTCCGTCCGCCAGGCTGCCGTTATGGGCCACCCCGCTCGGCGAGCCGATACGCACTGGCTGGACCTTGCGCAAGTCGACCAGGGGCAGGGGCGCATTGCCGCCGGTCGGCGCCACCAGCGCCGACACCGCGTCGGCGCGCGGCAACTCCAGTCGGCTCTGGTGTCACGAAACCTCCGAAGGCAGCCTTCCAACCGATCCCGGCAACCATATCGCAGCGTGGCAGCATCTCCCGGTCGCCACGAAGGCGTCGAAAATCGGCATCCCTACCCTGCAAAGGCCGCTGCAGGCATCCGCTGCGTCGAGGTGCTCGAAAACCTGACGGCGGATAGCCTCCGCCGCCATGCCGGCGATTTCGGAAGTGCCGGGCGTGTCGGACAGCGGTGAAGCCGCATGGGAGAGCGTCGCGGAAATGCTTCTTGCGTCGGCTAAACGCCTAGTTCCACATCAGCCGCACGGCAGCGATGTCGTGCGGAAGGGACATTTCCGAAATCCTCCGATGACGACAGGATTCCGCGCCGATCCGGACTCTTGTCATCCCGACCGACCGGAACGCGTCGAAAACCCCGCTTCAGGGTGATTCGCAGCGGCAAAATCCTCCGATCCACGCCAGATCATGTCGCAAGGCGGGATTCACGCCCTTCCGGCCTAATTGCTTTGATTTTTGTTTCGTTGTCGGTTATCGGTTGCGGCTACATTCGGTAGGGGCGCCTGCCGGGAATGGCCTGTCTCCGGAGATGTCGTGAAATTGCGGGGATTCACGTTCGGTTCGATCTTGCGCGGTCCTTGCCTTCCCGTTCGGGCGACAGGCTTTTCGGCGCGTCCGTACGGGGGCTCGTCGGCGTCCGGTGCGGGGAGTGTTCGTCAAGTGCTCAAGGGGCTGTCGTAGCGCAATGATCGGCATCGTGATCGTTGGCCATGGCGGGCTCGCCCGGGAATATCTTGCGGCAGTCGAGCAC
This sequence comes from uncultured Amylibacter sp., assembly GCA_963662815.2. Taxonomy (GTDB): domain Bacteria; phylum Pseudomonadota; class Alphaproteobacteria; order Rhodobacterales; family Rhodobacteraceae; genus JAPPHA01. The sequence goes on along the minus strand of CAXXWA010000027.1, from coordinate 13,982 downwards.
GTGGTCGGCGCGCAACCGGGGATTCGCACGGTTTCCATTTCTGCAGACTCCGACAGGGAAAGAAAGCAGACCGAGATCTGCGATGCCGCGGATTCAGTCGACTGCGGCAAGGGCGTGGTGTTCGTTACCGACCTCTTCGGCAGTTCGCCCACGAACCTTTCGATGATGGCCTGCAACTGTTCGGCAAGGAAAATTCTCTACGGCGCAAACCTTCCGATGCTCCTGAAGCTCGCCAAGTCGCGCCATCTGCCGCTTGAGGATGCAGTTGCAGCGAGCATGAATGCCGGAAGGAAGTACATGAACGTCTGTGGCAGTCGGGCTGGCTGAACACCCTGACCCGTTTTGAAACAGACCCTTACAATTCGGAACGTAAAGGGACTGCATGCTCGCGCTTCGGCGCGTTTCGTCGAGGTCGTGGAGAGATTCGATGCGCAGGCGACGGTGACTCGCGACGGGATGAGCGTGCCCGGCGACTCAATTATGGGCCTTCTCATGCTGATCGCTGAAAAGGGTAGCGAAATCGAGGTCGAAACTAACGGGGAGGAGGCGGAGAAACTCGGCCATGCGTTGCGCGATCTGGTGGAGGATCTCTTCGGCGAGGGCAGCTAGCCTCGCTTCGCGGGAGGCGAGGCCAACCGTCATCCTCGCAAAACGTCGTTCGAGCACATGGTTTCTTGCCGTTGCAAATGGAAACCCGCGCACAGCCGGGCGTGGCGTTTCGCCAAGAAACCGTCAACGCCAAACCTGTTTCGCCTGGTTCGCGTTCGCGCGGCTTGCAGCGCCGCGTAGATTCGCGGATTGGCAACACCGGCCCTCTTGCACGAAGGATTCAAGCACGTCGGCGTCTGGCCGCACCAAGTCGGGTCAATTCGGCTGCGGCATGGAAACCCGGGCTCGCAACCACCGAGACCGACGTTTGATCGAAGTCGCGGTCTAATCCGCCGCAACCCTTTGATCTACACGGAAGTTTTATGTAACTCCGTAGCTTGCCGTCCGCTTGGGTATCCTACTCTTGACGCGGTTGGCCTCAACGATTCTTCCGCGTAGCCTCTCTGGTTCGCATGCACTTGCGGCGGTCTTTCCCGTGCGCTGGCGGCAGAGCGCGAGACGCCTGCTTGACAGCGGTCGACATTGTCGGTCCATCTGCTTGCTTCAGCCAAACATGTCGATATGTTCTCTCTACATCGACATGTTGGAGCGAAGTGTCGATGCGATCGAAAAGTCCGGAACATTGTGTCGACGGGAGCAGGATATATCGACATGGCGTTCGATCCCAACCGCCCCTTCAACGACCTTCCGGACTTGCCGCCGGCTTCGGAAACCGAGACGAGGGCCATTCTTCGGAGCTGCATTGCCGCGCGCGCGGCACTGGCGGAGCTCCGGGACTCCGATCCCGAACCAGGCGATGCTGATCAACTCGATCCCCCTGCTCGAAGCGCAGGCGAGTTCCGAGATCGAGAACATCGTGACGACGGCCGACCGGCTGTTCCGCTATGCCAACGACGCAACGGGTCAAGCCGACCCTGCCACCAGGGAAGCACTGCGCTACCGCACCGCCTTGCACCGCGGTTTCGAGATGCTGGAACAGCGGCCGGTTTCGACTGCCGTCGCGGTCGAAGTCTGTCGAACGATCAAGGGAGTGGAACTCGACATTCGCGACACGCCGGGAACGGCTTTGGTGAACGATGCGACCGACGAGGCCATCTGCACGCCGCCGGAGGGAGAAAACGTTCTCCGGACCAAGCCGGCCAATTGGGAGCGCTGCATTCACGGGACCGAGGAGATCGATCCGCTGATCCGCCTTGCGGTCATGCATTGTCAGTTCGAGGCGATCCGCCCGTTCGTCGATGGAAACGGCCGGACCGGACGCGTGCTGAACCTGCTCTATCTCGTCGACAAGGGCCTGCTCGACAGTCCCGTCCTTTATCTCAGCCGGCACATCATCCGGAACAAGGCGCTCTACTACCGGCATCTGCTCGAGGTGACGACCCGGCAGGACTGGGAGACGTGGATACTGCTCATTCTGGAGGCCATCAGAACGACGGCGGAATGGACCACGGCGAAAATCCGCGCGATCCGGGAGCTTCTTGACGAGACGGGCGCCGCAATTCGACGGAGGATGCCGAAGATCTACTCCCGGGAGCTGGCGGAACTGATCTTCGTGCATCCCTGCTGCCGGATCGGCGACGTGGTTGCAGCGGACATCGCCAAGCGCCAGACGGCCGCCGTCTACCTGAAAGCCCTCGCAGCCGAAGGTCTCCTCGAGGAGATCGAGGCGGGGCGCGAGAACCTCTACATCAACCCGCCGCTCCTGGCGCTCCTGGCCGAGCGCGAGTGATCATGCGCAGCGCGGCAGCTTCCTGACGGCGCCGGCGAGCCGATCCGGGGCGAGCGGGAGATCAACGGGGCGGAAGCGGAGACCGTCCGGCGCATCTTCCGGGAGTTCGCCAACGGGGCCAGCCCGCGCGCGATCTCGCAGCGCCTGAACGCGGACGGCGTGCCCGCACCGACGGCGGGCAAGCTCGGGACCGACTCGACGCTCCGCGGGCACGCCGGGCGCGGCAGCGGCATCCTGAACATCGAACTCTACATCGGCCGGCTGGTGTGGAACCGCCAGCGCTTCATGAAGAACCCGGAGACCGGCAGGAGGAGATCGCCGGGAAGTACGCCACCGCCATCGCGGCGACGCGGCAGGCTCACGCTAAGGGTTCGTCACGAAATAACCGCTACATTATCGGGTTTCGGAAGCAAGGTATAGTTCCAGTCGCCATGGAAGTCGGCGCGCCGGATATCCAGGGCATCGAACTCCGATTTGCCGGTCCTGATGCCGGTCGGGCACTCGTTCGTGTCCCGGTCGCAACAGGCCTTCAGTCCCGTGCCGGTCTTTGTGGAGCCGATCAGGCCGATGATGGTCGTGAGGGTGTACAGCGGCTTGCCGCGCCAGTTCCGGGATATGAAGGAGAAGAGCTTGTGCTCTATCCGGTTCCACTTGCTGGTCCCGGGCGGCAGGTGGCACACGCCGGTCTCGATGCCGAGTTCGCGTGCGAGCTTCTGCAGCTCCACCTTCCACAACCGGACGCGATTCCCGTTGGAGCCGCCGCAGTCGGCGGTGATGAGCAGCCTGCGGGCCTCGGGGCAGCGCTCCTTCCCCAGGTGGCGCCGCCAGCGCCGGATGCTCTCGACCGCGAATGCGGCCGTGTCGGAACCGGCCCCGACATTGACCCAGCCGACGTTGCTGATCACGTCATAGACCCCGCAGGGGACCGCCTTGCCGAGTTCCTTGTCGGCGAAGTCATGGACACGGACCTCCTCGGGAGACCCTTTCGGGCGCCACTCGCGGCCCGAATTCCCGAATCCCCCGCCAGTTCCCTCTTCCCGGCGTCTGCGGAGATCACCGGCTGTCCGGCTTCAGCGAACGCCGCAACCTGATCGTTGATGTGATGGAACTGCGCATCCCGGTCCGGATGGTCCTTGCCCTCCCGGGTCTTCACGTTCCCCTGGAGCGTATGGCCCTGCCGCTTCAGCAGCCGGCCCGCAAGGGCATGGGACACGGAGAAGCCCTGATCGGAAAGCGCATCGGCAAGGTGACGCAGGCTCTTCGACACCCGCCGCAGCGGACGCTCGGGATCTCCGCGCACCGCCGGCTCGACAAGCGCATCGAGCGCCTCCTCAAGGCCGTCCTGGATCTCCACCGCGGGCTTGCGGCCCCCGCCGGGACGCCGGACGCGCCCCGAAGGCTCCGGTTCCGCCCCGAGTTCCGCAAGGCCGCGGCAGACGGTCGACCGCGCGACCCCCGTCGCCGTCGAGACCAGGGTCACGCCGCCATGGCCAAGGGGCAGGGTTTCGGATGCAGCGAACAATCGGAGGCTCTTCTCATCCAGATGCGGCGACAGGGCCTCGAACCGGCGCCGGATGCTCTCGATCGCATCCATGCCGGGAGTGAATCATATTTCGATTCCAAGGGGAATCCCTCGGCGACAAAACGATTCGCCTGTTTCGCAACGAGCCCTAACCGGATGAACGCCATCCACCGGCCCCGGCAACTGCTTTCCGGGCTGCTCGAACGCGGCGTCTGCGGCGGCCCCTACGCGATGTGCGGCCAGGACCGCTACTGCTCTCGAACCATGTAATGACGCGCGCCTGCGCCAACGGCAGGGGCATCCGTCGCGTCGCAATCGAGGCACGGGTGATGGCGGGCCTCAAGGACGAGATGATGGCCCCGGAGGCCGCCGCCGAGGCGATGCAGGCGTATGCCGAGGAGACCAACCGGCTCAACCGTGCGCGCCGCGCGTCGGGAGCTGCGGACCGCCGGGAGCTGGCGGCCATCGGGAAGAAGATCCGGACCATGATCGCGGCCATCGAGGAGGGCGGCTACGTGCGGGGCATGTCCGACCGGCTCCGCGAGCTGGAAGCCCGCCAGGACGAACTCAACGAGCGCCTCGCCGCCGTCCCGGCCGAACTCCCGGACATCCACCCCCACATCGCCGCCGTCTACCGGCTCAAGGTCGAGCGCCTCGCCGGGGCGCTGGCTTATCCCCGCGACCGCGGCGAGGCGGCCAGCGCAATCCGGGGGCTGATCGAGCGCATCGTGCTCACCCCCGGCGAGAAGCGCGGCGAGATGCACGCCGCACTCCACGGCGACCTCGGCACCATCCTCGAATGGGCCGGGGGTGGACGCCGGAAGAACGCGACCGACACCCCGTATCGCGGAATGTCGGTCTCGGTGGTAGCGGGGCGCCGCGACCAGTCGAATCTGCCCTCGCCGGCGTCGCGTTCGGGTTCCGGTCCGGCCGCGTCCTCGCGACGCAGCCGTTCCCGGTCAGCTCGACCTTCAAGCTTCCGGCGGGTCATTCTGTCGAGGGTCGCTCGCGTCTTGGCAGTCTGCGTGATTCCTGCTCTCCCTTCACCAAGCGGTGATCGGGATCACGCCTTCCCGGCGCGCGTCGGCCGCAGAGTAGGACTGTCCGTCCGGATTGGAGGCGGCGATCCAGAAGTGTTCTGAAACTGGTCGGGACTCCACCGGCTGCTCCGTGACGTTCCGGCATGCCGCGGCGGATTATCGCGTCGGAACCGGCGTCTCGCCACGGTAGTCGTAGAATCCGCGCTGCGTCTTGCGGCCGAGCCAGCCGGCTTCGACGTATTTTGTCAGAAGCGGGCACGGCCGGTACTTGGTATCGGCGAGGCCGTCGTGCAACACGTTCATGATCGCGAGGCAGGTATCCAGTCCGATGAAGTCGGCGAGTTCCAATGGTCCCATCGGGTGATTCGTGCCGAGCTTCAGCGAGGTGTCGATGCTCTCGACCGAACCCACGCCTTCGTAGAGGGTGTAGACGGCCTCGTTGACCATAGGCATCAGGATCCTGTTGACGATGAACCCGGGAAAATCCTCCGCCGTCGTTGCCGTCTTGCCGATCGCCGTCACCACCTTTTGCAGGATCTCGTAGGTCTCCGCGTTCGTCGCGATGCCCCGGATCAGTTCCACGAGCTGCATCATCGGAACCGGATTCATGAAATGAAATCCCATGAACCGTTCCGGCCTGTCCGTCCGCGAGGCGAGGCGCGTAATCGAGATCGAGGAGGTGTTGGACGTCAGAATCGTGTGCGGCCTGAGATGAGGCACGATGTCCTCGAAAATCGCCGTCTTGATCGCTTCGCGCTCCGTCGCCGCCTCGATGACGAGGTCTGAGGCACCGACGTCCTTCAACTGGCGCACTATCCGGATCTTTCCGAGCGCGCGCGATCGATCAGCATCTGCCACCAAGCCCCGGGAGACCTGCCGGCCCAGGTTTCGCTCGATTGTCCCCAAGGCCGCGGCGATCGCATCCGGCGAAATGTCGTAGAGCAGCACCTCGTAGTCCGCGAGCGCGAATACATGCGCGATGCCGTTGCCCATCTGACCGGCTCCGATCACGCCTACGGACTTGATCTGCATCGGTTTCCCCCGTCGCCAGCCCCCGCGATTTGTCGGCAAGCCGGCTGAATGAAGCGCGAGAACCCGTTTCCGGACACTCGCAGGAAGGCCGCCGCCGCGCGGCAGGCCGTTATCAGGCCGCGGAAACCCGGGACCGCGGCCTCGGACCACGCATCACCGAACAGGGCATCGGCGCAGCGGCGTCAGAGCGCCTCCGTAAGCGCGGGCACCGCCTCGAACAGGTCCGCCACAAGGCCGTAGTCGGCGACCTGGAATATCGGCGCCTCCTCGTCCTTGTTGATGGCGACGATGACGCGGGAATCCTTCATCCCCGCGAGGTGCTGGATGGCGCCTGATATGCCGCAGGCGATGTAGAGATCGGGCGCTACGACCTTGCCGGTCTGGCCGACCTGCCAGTCGTTCGGCGCGTAACCCGAATCCACCGCCGCCCGCGACGCGCCAACTGCGGCACCGAGCTTGTCCGCGAGCGCCTCGATGATCGCAAAGCTCTCTTCGGAGCCGACCCCCCGGCCGCCCGACACGACGATCTTCGCGGACGTGAGTTCGGGCCTTCCGGTGTCCTGCACCCTGTCTTCGACCCAGCGGGAGAGTTCCGTTTCGCCGCTGGCGGAGACGGTCTCCACCGGCGCATTGCCGCTGGCGCCGACCGCCTCGAACCCGGCCGTCCGGACCGAAACCACCCGAATCGCGTCCGATGACCGGACGGTCTGGACCGCGTTGCCAGCGTATATCGGGCGCTCGAACGTCGAATCGTCGAGGATGGCGGTCACGTCGGAAATCATCATGACGTCGAGGAGCGCTGCGACCCGGGGCAGCACGTTCTTCGCGTGCGCCGTCGCCGGAGCCACGATGTGCCCGTAGTCGCCAGCGAGCGAAACGATGAGATCGGCGAGCGGCTCCGCAAGCCCGTTTGCGTACGCCGGACCGTCGGCGCAGAGCACCCGTGCGACGCCGTCGAGGCGGGCGACGCTCGCCGCCGCATCTCCGCACCGTTCCGAGGCGCAGAGCACCGTGACTTCGCCGAGGTTGCCGGTCGCTGCAAGCGCTTTCGCCGTCTGGTCGAGAGAAAGGTCGCCGCCTGTTATTTCCGCGATTAGCAGGACCGCCATCAGATTACCCCCGCCTCATCCTTGAGCTTCGTCACGAGTTCCGCCACGTTTTGGACCCTGATCCCCGAAGCGCGGCCTTCCGGTTCGCCGGTGGCGACGATGGCGAGCCGGGGCGAGACGTCAATCCCGTAATCCTCCGGCGTCCGCTCGTCCAGAGGCTTGCGTTTCGCCTTCATGATGTTCGGAAGCGACGCGTAGCGGGGTTCGTTCAGACGCAGGTCCACGGTCACGACCGCGGGCAGCCCGACCTGAATGACCTGCAGGCCGCCGTCCACTTCGCGGGTTACCGTTGCCGTGTCGCCCTCGACCGTGATGCCCGACGCAAACGTCGCCTGCGGCCAGCCGAGGAGCGCCGAAAGCATCTGCCCGGTGGCGTTGATGTCGTTGTCGATGGCCTGCTTGCCGCAAATGACGAGACCGGGCTTCTCGGAGTCGATCACCGCCTTCAGGAGCTTCGCCACCGCGAGCGGTTCGATGTCTGTGTGAACGTCATCCGCAGCCACGATCAGGATCGCGCGGTCGGCGCCCATCGCAAGCGCGGTCCTCAGGGTTTCCTGATTTTGCTTCACGCCGATGGAGACCGCAAGAATCTCCTCCGCCTTTCCGGCCTCCCTCAGACGAATCGCCTCCTCCACCGCGATTTCGTCGAACGGGTTCATCGACATCTTCACGTTGGCAAGATCAACGCCGCCGCCGTCCCTGCGGACGCGCACCTTGACATTGTAGTCGATCACGCGCTTGACCGGCACAAGGATCTTCATGTCGTGTCTCTCCCCATCCGAGGCATTGGCGCCTCTCGAAGAACGATTCGTGTTTCGGCCCGCGCTTTAAGGTATCATGGCCGGATTCGGTAGCGGAAAGTCAACGCGCTTCCGCGCCGCGGGAAAAGAAGGCCTGCGACATCCAGGGCAGACGGGGCTTCAGTCGCCCCTGTTTGCGCCCGGCACCCAAAGGACGTCCAGGTCGCCATTTCCGTTCGCCGCCCGCGCCGCGACGAAGAACCAGTCCGACAGGCGGTTCAGGTAGACGATCGCCGCCGGGTTGACATCTTCCTCGCCGGCCAGCGCAACGCCAAGGCGTTCGGCACGCCGTGCGACTGTCCGGCAGACGTGGAGATGCGCCGCAAGTGCCGTGCCGCCCGGCAGGACGAAACTCCTGAGCGGCGCAAGGTCGGCGTTCATCAGGTCGATCTCCGCCTCCAGCCTTGCGCCCTGCGCCTGAGTCACGCGCAGGGGCGGGTGATCCGCGGCGGCGTCGCCCGCGTGGCCGGGCCGGCAGAGGTCGGCGCCGAGGTCGAAGAGATCGTTCTGTATTCGGGCGAGCGCGGCGTCGGTTTCGCCGGAGGCTTGGAGACGGGCGAGGCCGACCGCAGCGTTGGTTTCGTCGACAGTGCCGTAGGCCTGGACGCGCAGGCTGTGCTTGACGACGCGGTCGCCGTTTCCGAGCGCGGTTCTGCCGTCGTCGCCGGTCCGGGTGTAGATCCTGTTCAGTACGACCAAATCCTCAACCCTCCGACTGCCTGAGTATCACGTAGATCAGTATCAGCGCCACCGCGACCGCCTGGCCGATGATTCGCAGACGCATGATCCGGTTTGCGTAGCGGCGATTGAACTCGCCGCCGCGCATGAACCCGCCGAGTCCGACCATGAGGATGATCGTGACCGCGAGGACGGACGCGACGACGACATAGTAGAGATATTCCATCATGGAAGCGGGTCTCCCGTTGCCTGTGCGCCCCCGCGCAGGCGGCGTCAGTGGCGGATCAGCAGACGGTCCATGGCCCGGGTCGTCAAAATGCGCCTGAGCGCCGCGAGCAGGTAGGTCGGCGTCGTCACTTGGTAGCGCGGTTTCGGGCGGCGCGACTCCAGCGCATGGACGAGCTTGCGCGTGACCCGGGACGGCGGCAGCTCGCCGAAGTCCGGCGCAGGATCCTCTTCCCGGAGTCTCGGAATTATCCGCGTCTCGTAGACCGGCCGCAGCGCGGATTCCTGCCACTGGATCCAGCGCTCGAACTGCGGCAGCGAATTCGCGCGGAATCTCGTGGTGATCGGCCCCGGCTGAATCAGGATCACCTTGATGGGAGTGCTCCCAAGCTCGAGCCGGAGGGTGTCGGTCAGCCCCTCGAGCGCGAATTTAGTCGCCACGTAGGCGCCCCGGAAAGGAAGGGCGACGAATCCGAGAACGGAAGAACAGTTGACGATCCGGCCGTGGCCCTGGCGGCGCATCACCGGGACCACGCGCGCGATCAGGTCCATGTAGCCGAAGACGTTGGCTTCGAAATTGGCGCGCAGCGCGTCTCGCGGCAGGTCCTCGACAGCTGCCGGAATGGCGTAGGCGCCGTTGTTGTATAGCGCGTCAAGGGTGCCTCCGGTTCGGTTGAGGCACTCGTCGACAGCCCGCCGTATCGACGTTTCGTCCTCGTTGTCGAGGACGAAGCTCTCCAGCCCCTCGTCCTCGAGGCGGCGGCAGTCCGGCGCCTTCCTGCAGGTCGCGAAAACCCGCCATCCCCGGCGGCTGAGGGTGTGGGCGGCGTCGCGGCCGATGCCGGAAGAGCAGCCCGTGATGAGTATCGACTTTCCTGCCACCTCTGCCGCCTCCTGGCTTGCGTGGCGTCGCCGGACGCCGGACGCCTGAACGGGTCTAGTTCAGGGTGGTAGGCTATGCAAGCCGAGCCCGGGAACCAGGCACTGTTTTCCGGGCGCGGTTCAAGCCGCCATGCCGCACAGGCTGTCCCGACTGCGACGCTTCCGAAGGTGATCCGGTGAGCAAGCGGCCCCGACGCAGGGTTTTCCGCTTTCCTCCAGCCGGTGGCAGGCGGCTGAGCGCACCCGTCGGGTGCATTGCGGTGGCAGCCGCGCAAGGCAGCGCCTTCGTACAGGCCGGTGAATGGATTCTCTCGCCCGCGGGATGCCTGGCCAGGCAACTGTCTGTTTGGTTGCGGGAATGACCTCGCGATTCAGCATTGCCGCGCAACGGGCCGCAGGGGGCGGCACCGGCATCAGGGTCTGCAGAATCATCCTCACGCACCCTTTCGACGCTTCGCTGCGAACATTGATGCACGACGGCGATCGCGGCAACTCGGGCCGGCGAGTCGCCGGCCCCGTCGCCGGAGATGCACGCGGCCAAGGGTCGTTCCGGACTGGACCGGATGTTTGTGGACGGATACACAGCCTGCATGGCGGAACTTGCGGATGCCCCCGGTGGTTCCGGGAGAGATGGCGACATGACGGTCGACGAGCCGCTGCGCCAGGCCATTGGCGACCGCTACCTCCAGTATGCGCTCTCGACAATCATGAACCGGGCTCTCCCGGATGTCCGGGACGGGCTGAAACCCGTTCACAGGCGCATTCTCTACGCCATGCGCGAACTGAAACTGGATCCCGGCGGGCGATTCCGGAAATGCTCGAAGATCTCGGGAGACGTGATGGGCAACTATCACCCTCACGGCGACCAGGCGATCTACGATGCGCTCGCCCGCCTCGCGCAGGACTTCGTCATGCGCTATCCGCTCGTCGACGGGCAGGGCAATTTCGGCAACATCGACGGAGACAACCCCGCGGCCGGGCGCTACACCGAGGCGCGCCTCGCGCGGCCCGCGGAAGCGTTGATGGAAGGGCTGTCCGAAGACGCCGTCGACTTTCGGGACAACTACGACGGATCGCTGCGCGAGCCGGTCGTCCTTCCTGCATCCTTCCCCAACATTCTTGCGAACGGGGCATCGGGGATCGCGGTCGGCATGGCGACCAGCATTCCTCCGCACAACATCGGCGAACTCTGCGATGCGGCGCTGCATCTCGTCGGGGCGCCGAATGCCCGCGACGAGACGCTGCTGGAACTCGTTCCGGCGCCGGATTTCCCGACCGGGGGAGTCCTCGTCGAACCGCGGGAAAGCCTGCTCGAGGCGTACCGCACGGGACGCGGTTCGTTCAGGCTGCGCGCGCGCTGGGAGGTCGAACAGCTCGGACGCGGACAATGGCAGATCGTCGTTACGGAAATTCCCTATCAGGTACAGAAGTCCCGGTTGATCGAAAAGATCGCTGAGCTCATTCAGACCCGCAAGGTGCCTGCGCTTTCGGATGTCCGCGATGAATCCGCGGACGACATCCGGCTCGTGCTCGAACCCCGCACCAGGACGGCCGATCCGACGCTCCTGATGGAGATGCTGTTCCGGCAATGCGACCTCGAGTCCCGGATCAGCCTGAACATGAACGTGCTGATCGACGGGCGGACGCCGAAGGTCTGCTCGCTCAAGGAGGTGCTCAGGGCATTCCTGGACCATCGCCGGGACGTCCTGGTTCGGCGCGCCCGTCACAGGCTTGCGCAAATCGACCATCGCCTCGAAGTCCTCGAGGGCTACCTTGTCGCCTACCTGAACCTCGATGAAGTCATCCGAATCATCAGGAACGAGGACGAGCCGAAGCCCGTCCTGGTGGAAGCCTTCGACCTTTCCGACGTCCAGGCCGAGGCGATTCTCAACATGCGCCTGCGGTCGCTCAGGCGACTCGAGGAGATGGAGCTTCGCAAGGAGCGCGACATGCTCCTCGAGGAGCGCGTGGAGCTTGAGGATTTGCTGGCCGACGAGTCCCTCCAGTGGCGAAGGATTTCCGATGAGCTGCGGGAAACGCGGCGGAAGTACGGTGCGGATGCCGCGGGCGGCAAGCGCCGCACGAGGCTCGGCGAGGCGCCAGCAATCGAGGAGGTGCCTCCGGAAGCGATGATCGAGCGCGAACCGGTCAGCGTCATCTGCTCGGCGATGGGCTGGATTCGGGCGATCAAGGGTCATGTGGCCCCCGATCACGAACTGAAGTACCGGGACGGCGACGAGAAGTGCTTCGTGCTGCACGCCGAAACCACGGACCGGCTCGTCCTCGCCGGCACGAACGGAAGGTTCTACACGATTTCCTGCAATGATCTTCCGGGCGGACGCGGCATGGGCGAACCGGTGCGGCTCATGATTGATCTTCCCAACGAGGCGGATCCGGCCGCCCTCTTCGTGCATCGTCCCGGCCGCCGGCTTCTGGTGGCCACCTCTGCCGGCTACGGCTTCCTCGTCCGGGAAGACAATGTCCTTGCGCAGACCCGCAACGGAAAGCAGGTGGTCAACCTCACCGAGGGCGCGGTGCTCCGCACCTGCCGGGTTGTCGACGGCGACCACGTCGCCTGCGCCGGAGAGAACCGCAAGGTGCTCATATTCCCGATCGCGGAACTGCCCGAACTCTCCCGCGGACGCGGCGTGCGGTTGCAGAAGTACGGGAGTGGCGGGCTCTCGGATGCGACGGCCTTCAAGCTGGCTTCCGGCCTGAAATGGAAGGACCCGGCCGGCCGGACCCGCACCGAGAGAAAGCTGTCCGACTGGATCGGGAAACGCGCGGGCACCGGCCGCATGGCACCCCGCGGCTTTCCGCGCGACAAGCGGTTTCCGCGCGAACCGTGAGCCGCGAGTTGCGCCGCCCGTCGCGGGCCGGCGCCTCAGACCGCCTCGACGCGAAGGTGAACGCCGCCCTCGGGGCGCAGCGTCAGCACCATGACCGGCTTCGGATTCCGGCCCGGCACCATGGTGAACCGGAACCGCGCCGCAAGTGTCGCCAGGATGATGACGGCTTCGATCATGGCGAAGCTGGCGCCGATGCAGATTCGTGGACCGTCGCCGAACGGAAGGTATGCGAACCGGTCGCGGTCGGCATTTCCGGCAAAGCGGTCCGGATCGAACTCGTCCGGCCGGTCCCAGAGCGAGTGATGCCTGTGCAGCGCATAGACCGGCAGGATCACGGTGTCTCCGCGGCGGATTTCCCGGCCGCACAGCGTGTCGGGTGCCGTCGCAGTCCGCGAGAGGATCGCGGCCGGCGGATAGAGGCGTAGCGTTTCCTCGATCACCTGCCGCGCATACGGCAGCAGCGGGACGTCCGCGGCGCCGGCGGTTCGCTTGCCGATGACGCCTCGGGCCTCCCTTCGCAGCCTGCGCTGCACCGCGGGGTCGAAGGCGATCAGGTAGAACGACCAGGCGAGCGCGAGCGCGGTCGTTTCGTGGCCGGCGACGATGAATGCAAGGAGATTGTCGCGAAGCTCGGCCGGATTCATGCGCCTGCCCGTTTCCGGGTCGGCAGCATCGAGAAGTGCGTCGAGGAAATCCGGCACCGGCATCGGGCCGCGCGCCCTGCGTTCGGCGATCGCCTCATCGGCGATTTGGTGCACCCTGCGGAGCGTCCGCGGACGAAAGAGCCTCGATGGTCTCGGAACCGCGTTCGACACGCCGAAGATGTCGAGGATCGATACTCGCGCTCCCGACGACAGGAAGCCGTCGATTGCGCGGTGAATGAACCTGTCGTCCAGGTTTCCGCTGCCGGTGAGCGTCACGCTGCCGATCACGTCGAACGTCGCGCGCACCATTTCCCCGTGCATCTCGACGCGTCCGCCGCCGGCGCGCAGCCGGTCGCACACGGCGTCGGCGGCGACCGACATGATCGGTGCGAGGCTGGAAATGTTGCGATGCGTGAAGACCGGGGCGGCTGCCCGCCGTTGCCATCGCCAGTTCGATCCCTCCCGCGATGAACAGGCTGTCGCCGATCGCCGGTTCGAGGATGTTCTTCGTGACCAGCGACTTCGGGTACTGGTCAAGCCGGTCCTTCAGGATCCTGCGAAGCGCATCCGGATCCGTGACCATGTGCCACCTGACTCCGCCGGTGCGGCCGGAAACGATCGGCTGGCGGGTCGAGGCTTCCGGAATGATCTCCAGAAGATTCCGCCTGGCTGCCAGGAAGGACCGGAGCGCGCCCCACACCTCGGTGACCAGCTTCGCTTTCGGCGGCATATCCCGGCAGTCTGCGATGCTCATCGTCCCCGGTCCTTCCCGCTACGTTTCGTCACGGCGGCGATGTTAGCCGTCCGATCCGGCGCGGGCCAGTGGGGGCGCCTTCGGAGTCAGGGTTTTCGTGGTTGATTTC
>CAXXWA010000026.1:0-79713 GCA_963662815.2 uncultured Amylibacter sp. | reverse complement strand
GGGCTGTCCACACGGCCCGAAGGGCTCACGCCGGCCCGAAGGGCTCGTCCACATTTCCACGGGACTGCGTTCATCACGTTCAGCCCGCCCGCGCCCGCACGGCATCCGCGGCCGGATCGGCGACGGCCGAGCCGTCGGAATCATGGTCGGCGAGTTTTCGCGGGCCGTGGCATACGGCCAGGCGCCCGTCCGGATAACGATGGACACGCACCCGGACCTTGATGAAGTGGCGGCGGTGGGCCTGGGCCGGGGACCTGGAGCTTCAGGTTTTCGAAGCTCACGCAGTTGTCCCGCCCGACTGTGCGTGGGTGCTGCTCGCACAGGATGTCGGCGAGCCCCGGGCCGCTGAACGGCTCCAGCTCCCGGACGACCTTGCCGGCCCGGCCCGCCTCGATGTCCGCCTTCACCTCCGCGAAGCGCCGGTCCCGCTCCGGCCCTTCCGGGAGGATCGCCTTCACGGCGTCGGGAGGCGTATTCCAGCACGTGGAACTGGTCGAGCACGAAGGTGACCCTCCCGCCCCCGAGGACCTCGTCGCACGTGTTCCTGATCCATTCGGCCCCGTCGGAGATGACGACGACCTCCCCGGCGTCCTGCAGCCCGCGCCGCCGCGCCTCGCGGCCAAGGCGCCTGGCGAAGTCCGAGGGGTCCCTGCTGCCGGACGCCGCGGCCGCGCTGTCGATGAGGCAGCTGAAGCTCTCGCTGCCCCGGTCCTTCAGCGCCGCGCCGGTCTTCGGGTCCCGGCCCTCGGCGGCGTGCATGACGGCCAGCTTCGCCTCGCGCGTCTTCGCGCTCCCGTCCTCCTGCTTGCCGGCGACGCCCTCGGTCTCCTCCTTCCGCATCGGGATCCCGGTCCCGTCGATCGAGAGATGCATGCGCGATTCCAGCGGCTTGCCGTCCACCACCTCCCCGCGCCCGAACCGCAGCGCCTCCTCGCCGAGCGCCAGCGACCAGCGCTGCAGCGAGCTCGACGAGGCGCTCACCCCGGCGAGGTTGGCGATGTGGCGGCTCGCCGCGTCGAAGCTCGTCATCGGCGCCGTCTCCGCCATGACGCTCGCCATCCCCGGCGTGAAGGCGCTCCCGTCCAGGCCCAGCGCCCGGTCCAGCGGGAAGCGTCCATTGCCGCACGACCGGCAATGGAAATGCGTGCGTTCCACCTCGACCCGGCCAAGCCGGGTCAGGAACGACTTCGCCGCCGTCTGGTGCCGGACCATCGGCCTGCCGCAGCCCTCGCATTCCGGCGCCGGCAGCGCCCCGTCAAGCTGCTCGAAGAGCAGCTCGGCGCCGCCGCGCCGCCGCCGAGGGAGCTGTCCCGAAGCGCCCGCTCCACGCCGTCGAGATCCGGGACGCCCGACGCGAGGTCCGACGCCGGCTTCGGAAGCTGCGGGCCGAACTCCGCCGAAACCGCGGCGAGCAGCGCCGGAAGCGGCCCGCCGTCCGGCCTGAAGCCCGCCAGCGGCAGCTCGTCCTCCGTGATGTCACGGCTCCGGACCGCGCCGCCCTCCAGCCAGTACCGGGCGAACCCGCCGCCATGCTCGCGGATCACCGGCGGATGCACGGCCGCCTCGCTTTCCGTCAGAGCCTCCAGACAGGCCACCGTGTCCGGATGGCGATGCTTCCGGTTCCCGTCGTCCTGCGTCATGGTGCGCGCTCCCTGCCCAATGCCCCTGAAAGCGCGCCGTCGGCCGATTCGCCCGGCACTCGCCCGACACGCCTCCCATGACTATGGACCAGAAAACGCCGGAGTCAAAAAAGTTGGGCTACACCCGGGTAAGGTCGCCACTGGTAAGGTCCTTTTCTTTCGTCAGATAGCCCAAACGAACGACGTCCATGCCGCCGCGGCTGAGAGGACCGATCCGGCAGCGATCACGGCCAATAGCTGCAACTCACGCTTCCGCAGCTTGAATTCCTTTGGGTAGTCCCGCGAACTGACTGTCGATACGCTGGTGACGCCCGTCAGGGCCTCTATGAGTTCGGGCGGCAAGTCCTCGCCCTGTCTGGAGAACCGCCAGCTTTCGTTGGTCGCAATGACTATGGTGATTATCTGTCCAGCATGCAGAGGGATTCCGCAACTGGGAGGGGAATATAAGTCTTATTAGCCGTGGACCTTCGCCAAGGCTCCGATCAGCAGCTCGGACGGTATGGCATGTATCGCCGGGTTTCAATTGAGGGTTCGCGATGGGAGTCATCCCCATTCTGCGCATCCGTTCCTCACGCGCCTTTCCACGGCGCACCGAGTCCACAGCCTAGCGCGAATTGTCTTGAGACCGTCGGCGATCACGGTTTCGGGCGTTTTTCCGCGAGCGAGGCCAGCCATCCAGTGGCTCCAGACGCGGGACGTCATTTTCCACTCAAGATCGGTGTATCCGGCTTTCACGGTTTCCTTCCAGTTTGTCAGGGATCCCGCCGACCACGCTTCCATTTCTTACCGTAAACAGCGTCAACATCAAAGAGCATCACCGGGCGTTACAGTTGAATGGCGTTGAAACCCTTTGGTTATTGCCGAGGCCGGCATGGCCCAAGCCATCGTCAAAAGTCGTTTAGGGTGATCCTTTGGCGCTTGCAGTCCGGATCGCATGCAATCTCTGCGGCCCGCCGTATTGTCGTCTTTATGGCAGACGTGAGGAAGCGTTCGTCGTCCGGGGTGTAAGGCGCGTTGCAACCATGGATCTTCTTGGCGAATTCCCCGCGGGCTTCGCTGGAAAGGCCGCCTATGCGACCAAGGAAGCTGCGAGAGACCGCAAGACGCTTCGCCGCCTTGGGTCGCGACCGCCATATGCGGCCTCCAGCCCTGTGGTTCCTTGCCTTCGAGATACCCGAGATAGCGCTGGTACATTCTGTCGGCGTCTCGACTGCGCTTCATGCCGACGCGGGGCGGAGTCGGAATGACGCGGGGTGCTGGAGGAGCAAATTTCGCACTGGCTGAAAGAGGCCCGATGCGCAGGTGAACGCTCAGCGCGCGCGGACCGGGCCAGAGACCTCCCTGACCTCGTAGGTCCCGGTCAGTGAACGCTCAGCGCGCGCGGACCGGGCGGTGGGTTCCGGCCCACGGTTTCCGAGTGGTCAAAGCGGAGCTTGAACGCATTCGGAACCTGTTCAAGGCCGACAACGAATTCCCAATCGGGAATGTACTTTTTCTCGACCGCGGAGCGTGCCCCCTCCTCGGATGCGCGGTGCTCCTTGAAGCTGAACCTGACACGCTCATTCTCGATCCGAACGTTGAAACCGGCCTCTTGGATGTGCAGCGGTGCCGCCCGGGTCCAGTCGATGTCCGGCCCATACTCAATGACGTATTCGAGGGCGACGACATGCGGGGCGTCCATCATCTTCTTCCCTTGAATTCAGTCGGTGCGTGCCGGGCCAGAAGCGGGGTTACGTCTTGCCGCCCTTCTGGCCAACACCTGCGTCAAGGAACATGGGAAAGAAGCTGCGCTGCGCCTTGATTTTGATAAAATCGTTCGCGCCGATAGTGCTTGCCTTGCGTCGCTCGCCCCCTGCTGGAGTGATCACCACCAAGTCGGGATTTTCGATGATCATGGCATGTACGTCGTCGGCGTGCGCCGCCGTGGCGTTGTATATGCTCTCGTAGAAGTCCGTCATGAACACGGCATCGCCAACCTCCGATATATGACGCGGAATGTCTTCGTAAAGCTGGGTCTTTGCCGAGTCGCGACCAGCCTTGTCAAAGAGGTACAGCTTCGGTTCGTCATGCTGCGGGTCGTATGTCAGCATGTTCAGGCCCGAACGGCCGAAATGAGCCTGAAGGCTCGCATTCCTGTGAAGGATGTTGTTGTATACCTGCCGGGCCCGATATGACCTGGCGAAGTGAACTAGCCAGTATCTCCAGCCATCCGGGTTGTTGATGGCGAACGGGCTGACATAAGGCGCGTAGAGCTTGAACGCGTCGAAGACGAGCCTCTCGGCCGTTCCAAGCCACTGCTGCCTGCTCATCAGGACTTCAAGAGCCTCCAGGTTGTTGCCCGAAAGCCCCAAGTCGCGGAACCGCGCATGCAATCGCTCGCGCTGACCCTTCGGGAGGAAGGTCACCAGTGACTCGATGGCGAAGGTGTAGAAGATCTCCCCGGCCGGATAGCAGTTCATGATGTCGAGGATGGTGTCCCGCTCCACGTGGCTGTGACCGCTCTGATCCAGGTTGAACAGCACGCTCCGGTATCGGCCCTGCGCAAGGAGTCCCCTGATCCCAGGATAGGCGGCTTCGAAGGCCGCGTTCAGATATTCGATGCGCAGGTGCAGCTTGGGAGAGGTCTCTGCGACATCAGCCTGGATCGGCGCAACGTGCGACTTTAGGAGTTCGATGGCACCGCGGTCGTCATCGTTGAAGACGAGCAGGCCTTCGACTTCAATGACGCCTAGCCCCTTGGCGACGCGCTGCGTGTTCACTGCCGCGACGGCCGCCTTCAGCTCCTCGATGAAGATCAGCGGCGAACCAGGCGTGCCGCACTTATACCGGCCTCCGCCGGCAAAGCCGTCAACTATGGCAAGCCTGAAGCGCTCCTGTTGCGGTAACTTGCAGCGAACCATCAGGTAGTCGAACACGTATTCACGAAGAATCTTGTGCTTCCGGCGCGAATGCTCTTCGAGTTCGACGCCGCCTGCCCAATCGTATCTCTTTTGCACCATGTTTCCTCGCTGCTCCTTTCGGCCTTTCACACAGCCGCTAAAGGCGCTGCTGGCATCTCATCCCAGGTTCTCCCACGATACTCGCGTCCGTTCGCCTTTTTTGACCGCTTCTTGTTGTCCTTGCCCCAAGTGCCCCATTGCTTGAAGAAGAACGCCGTGCCTGCGGACAGGCACCGAGCGTGGATCTCGTCGATCCATTCCTCCCGGATCGGACGGGCAGCCTTGCCGCTTTCGCCGCCGACGATGGCCCAGTGAATGTCCTGCAGGTCGACGGTGCCGACCGCCCCGATCAGCGGCTCGAAAGAGATGAAGCGGATCGCTGCCGGCGCGCGACGCAGGTGCTCTATGCGGTCGACGACGTCGGCGTTCTCGACGCTCGCACCCAGCCAGACATTCGGCAGGACGTCCCCGATCCGACCGGCTACCAGCTCCGCCATGCGCTCGGGCCGCTTGGTGAGAATCTGGTAGTTGTGGCGCGGCGTGTCCCGCATTACCTGCCAGACTTCGAAAATGAAAGCGTTGCTCACCTGTTCGTGGAACAGGTCGCTCATCGAGTTGACGAAGATTTTGCGTGGCTTTCTCCAGCCGTGGGGAATCGAGAGCGCCTTCCGGTCCTTGCGCACTGTTCCGTTCCACACGGTCCGCCGGCCGGACCTTCGGGTCAGCCCCGCATATTTCTCGACGCCCATCGCTTCGAGCCGCTTCGCCATCTCCATCGCGTAGCAGTTCGTGCAGCCGGACGTCATGATGGAGCATCCGGCAACCGGATTCCAGGTGGCATCCGTCCATTCAATCTGCGTTTCAGCCATATCGACCTCCCAAGCGTTCGCTGACCTGCTGCTTCATCAATCAGCCCCGCGAACGGGGTCGTTCCACACGCGTCAGGGAAACAGCTCCGGGTAGTGGGTGTCGCTGTGGAGTTGCACGAACCCCTCCTTGACCTTCTCCTGGCCTTGCCGTCCGGCAGGCGCTCCAGAACCGAACTCCTGCCCTTGCAGATCCCGCCGATGATCACCCCGCCCGTAGCGCCATGATCTCAGCCCGGTCCTCATCGAGCACACGCCGACGTTGGACGTTGGCGACTCAGTACGAACAGGGCTCCGCCAGACGGTCACCCAGATTCGACGGCACTTCGCCAGTCCCGTCGCACCACATGCACCCGCAGGCCTCGCCGCAGACTTCGCACCCAACGTCCGCTGTTAGCGGTTCCGCGGTCTGCACCGCAGGAACACGGGCGGCAGGTCGCTGGCGGGCCGGGGCTACAGCGTCCGGATCGCCAACCGGACTGCCGGACTTTCCCCTGTGGCAGTCATCGCACAGCCACAAGGTCAGGTCGCGGCCGTGAACCCGATAGAGACTGTCCCAAGGGTCGGACTCGATATATGGGATCTTCCACCTGTGCCGGCTCCGGGTTTCAGCGCCGCACTGATCGCACTTCATTTCAGCCCCTGCCCTGTCCTGCGTTTCTGCTGCAGATGCCGCCGCCCGTCACCGCAACCGCACCACCACTCCGGACACCTTGCCCCGCGGACGGCCAGCCAAGCCTCGTTCGCGCGCCGCGAGCTCTTCATCGACAAAGTCGGACCAAGTGCGCCGCACCATCTCCCGCAAAACGGTCGGGTGACTGAGGCCCGTTGCCTCGGCAATCCGGGCGATCGCCCAGGCGCACTCGGGATCCAGCACGACCGCAGTGTGGTTCCCACGATCAGTCATGGGCTCTTTCCTGTTCCCGCTGATAGGCTGTCCACATCAACTCGACGAGCACGCCCTGAGTCACGGCGAGCCGCTCCGCCTCCGCGGCGATCGCGGCGGAGATGTCCGGCATCACCTTGGGATGAAGCTGGCCGGTCCGCGGCGAGGGCTTTCGGCCGGGCTTCTTCCGCGGCGTCCGATCTTCGTAACCATGCCTCCGGGCTGCCGCGTCCGCCGTCGGATCATTCGCCGGCGGAACGAATTTCGGCCGCGCCGTCAGCCTAGAAAGACGGTCCGCCGCTCGCGGCTGTCCTCCGTCGACAGCCGACTGGACCGGCGTTCCGGCGTGCGGGCGCGCCTTGAGCCCGGCCAGCCGGTCTTCAGGCGGTGAGCCGGGCATAGACCGCCTCCGTGAATTCCCGGGCGTTGGCAACCGCGGCCTCGATGTTGCCGGCCGTCTCGATGGTCGGGTCGGCCGCCATCGCCTCGAGGTCGCCGCCGTGGGCGAAGAGCTCCCCGAATGCGGCGCGCTGGACGAGCGACGGCGTGATCTGGTCGACTCCCGCTGCGGCCAGCTGGTCCTGCAAATCGCGCTGGACGCGGCTCATTACCGCGGCTGACGTGCGCGTCAGCACCACGGCGTGCCGAATCTCGCGGCCGAGCACCTCCGCCTGCTCGCGGACCAGCGCGATCGCGCTCGATCCCACGGTGGAATCCAGCGCCGAAGCCTGCATTGGCACGATCACCAGGTCGGCCTGGGAAATGGCGCGCGCCACCGTCAGCGACGCCACGCCCTCGAGATCGACGATCACGATCCGCCCATCGCCGTCCGCCGCCGTGATGGCCTGGACGATTTCGTCCGGGCCAGGGTGGCCGCCATGCGCGACTCCCGCCGGAAGGCCCCCTGTCGGCCCAGACGGTCAGCGCCCTGGACGGGTCGCAGTCGAGGACCGTGACGGCGGCGCCGAGCCGCGCGAAGCCGGTCGCGAGGAGCGCCGAACAGGTGGTTTTTCCCACGCCCCCCTTCGGGCTGGCCAAGACAATGACAGGCATTTCGCCCTCCTTGACGGGTCCAGTTTGAATTTAACATACCGGTTTTAATCCACAACCGGAAATAAACCCGGTAATCAAAATTGTCCCCAAGGATGCCGCGCGGACACGGAGGCCCGCAGAGATGCCTTTCGCTGTCCGACGGTGTTGGGTGACCAAAATCGGCTTCCGGCGCTGGAGACCCCCTTTTTGAAGCTCTCTCGGGAAACGATCGCTGAAAAAGCCGCCAAGCGGCCCTTTCGTCGCCCGATTCTCGGGACGCTGTTGCCGGTGCTAAAACCGGTATTGGAAATAAAAACAAACCGGGTATAAACCGGGTTTATAACAGATATGGCAAAAACCGATGCTGCCAAATGCCGCGACCGGCCGAGCCTAAACGGACAACGGCCTGACCGCCAGCGCCCGACGCACCGCTTGAGTCAGGTCACCGGATTCATCTCGACCCGCAGCACCGCCCCGGGCAGCCAGTCGTGCGCAACGGTCATCCCGGCCACCCGCCCGGCAGCGCCGTACGTCAAGAAAACGGTCCCGCATCGTCGCCGCTGGCCCGGCGCCCGCCGGAGCGCCGTGTAGAGCGGCAGCCAGCCCCGCCGCTCGCCACCGGAATCCTGACGATCCGCAGCGGGAGGCGCGTATCCGAACTTCTCCCTGAATCGCACGCCCAGCATCGCCTGGTAATGGCCCCGCAGCCCGGCGTCCGGGATCGCCCCGACTGACCGCATCAGCTCGGCAGCCAACGCGGCGCTCCGGTCGGGACCATCGATCATCCTGCCCGCGGTCGCCGCGCTCCAAAGGAGGTCTATCGCCGGCCGGCTCGCATCCAGGCACTCGCGCAAGGCCGCAATCCCGCTCTTGCGCGCCAGGCTGTCCGGATCGTGGCCGGACGGCAGCGTCGCAAACCGCAGCGACCTGCCAGTCTCGAGAAGGGGCAGGGCGCGATCAAGCGCCCTCGCGGCCGCCCGCCGCCCTGCCTCGTCGCCGTCCAGGAGGAGCACGGGCTCCGGACAACCGCGCCAGAGCGTGCGGAGATGGTCCTCCGTGAGCGCTGTTCCAAGCGGCGAGACGACGTGCTCGAGTCCACCCTGGACCAGCGCGATCACGTCCAGGAATCCCTCGACCACCACCAGTTCCCCGTTCTTGCCTGCGGCGGCCCGCCCAGGCCCGTAATTGTAGAGCGTCCGGCCCTTGTCGAAGACCGGCGTCGCCGGCGAATTGAGATACTTCGCGCGCGCCTCCGGATTCATCGCCCGCCCGCCGAAGGCGATGCACTGCCCCCGCTCGTCCTCGATCGGGAACATGATCCGGTCCCGGAAGCGGTCCCGTTGCGGGGCTCCTGCAGCCGCCTTGGCCGCGAGGCCTGCCGCGACCAGGGCCGCCTCCTCGAAGCCATTGGCCGCCAGCGCCGCGAGCACCCCGCCCGCCGCGGGCGCATATCCGATCCCGAACCGCTCGACCGCACCGGCATCGAGTCCGCGGCTGGCCAGATACGCCCGGGCGCCGCCGCCGTGTCGGCCGTGGAGCTGGCGCCGGTACCAATCGGCCGCGGCGGAGAGCGCCGCCATGCTCGCTTCCCGCTGCCTGTCCCGCCGCCGCGGCGGATGCTGGCCGGGCATCTCCATGCCCGCATCCCGCGCCAGGCGTTCGACCGCCTCCGGGAACGGCAGGTTGGCTGTCGCCATCACGTACGCGATCACGTCGCCCGCGGCCTGGCAGCCGAAGCAGTGGTAGCGGCCCTTGCCGTCGTCGATCTTGAACGACGCCGTCTTCTCCTCGTGAAACGGGCAGAGACACCAGTATTCGCGCCGGGACGGCCGCGTGCGGCTCTTGTCCCATTCCGCAACGTCGCGGCCGACCACCTCGGCGAGCGAAACGCGCTGCCGCAGGTCGGCGAGGAACGAGTCCGGCAGCATGGGCGCTCAGCCGCGGTCTTCCGACTTCTTCTGCGGGAAAGCCACCAATTCCAGATTCTCGAAGAGATCCAGCCGGATGGTGACCGATTTCAGCGACCCGTCGGGCTCGAAGCGCGGAAACGCGACGCCGCAGTTCCTCCAGTAGGTCTTGCCCTTGTGCTGCTTCTTGATGGTGATGTTGAAGGCCTGGCGCTCCTGCTGCGGCATGTTTTCGTCCTTTCCCTTGTCACTGGCACTTCGAGTGCCCGCAGTCTCGGCAGACCAGGCACCCTTCCAGGCGCATGACCGCCGGGCTGCCGCACGCGCCGCACGAGCCTGCAGCCACGATCTTCCCGACCACGGGCGTTCCCGGAGGATCGTCCGGCTCCCGCACATGGAAGTCGCCGCCGGCATAGCCCACGGTATCCAGGTGCTGCGCGATGACGTCGCCCAGCATGGCGATGATCGACCGGAAGTGACGGCGGTTCACCCAGGCCCCGCCCCTCGGATCGAAAACCTCGCGCAGCTCTTCCGCGACGAACCTGACATCGCCGCCCCGGCGGAACACCGCGGAAATCATCCGCGTGAGCGCCACCGTCCAGGCATAGTGCTCCATGTTCTTGGAGTGGACGAACACCTCGAACGGGATCCGCCGGCCGCCCCAGTACGCGTCATTGATCGTGACGTAGAGCGCATGCTCGGTGCCCGGCCACTTGATCTTGTACGTGTGACCCTCCAGCGCCGCCGGCCGGGCGAGAGGCTCCGCATTCGCCGGCATTTTCGCCTCGCCGGCGCCGGGCGGCGCCTCTTCGGCCTCCGGAACGCTCAGGACGGATCCGGTGACCTCGTTCGGCCTGTACGTGGTGCATCCCTTGCAGCCCTGGTCCCAGGCGGACATGTAGACCGCGCGGAAGTCGTCGAAGCCGATGTCGGCGGGGCAGTTGATCGTCTTGGAGATCGAGCTGTCCACCCAGCGCTGCGCCGCCGCCTGCATGCGCACGTGGTCCGCCGGGGCCAGTTCCTGCGCGTCGACATAGTGCTCGGGCAGTTCGGCGCTGCCGCCCCGCGTCCGCCAGATCCCCACAGCGTAGTCCACCACCGTTTCGGTCCCGCGCGCGCCGTCCGGCTGCAGGAACTCGCGCGTGTACTCCGGCGCAAAGACCGGCTCGATCCCCGACGACACGTTGCCGGCGTAGAGCGAGATGGTTCCCGTCGGCGCGATCGAGGTGAGCAGCGCGTTCCGGATTCCATGCTCGGAGACCGCGTCGCGAACCTGCTCCGGCATCGCCGTCATGGTCTCGCCGGCCAGGAACTCGTCCCGCTTGAAAAGAGGGAAGGGACCCTTCTCGCCGGCCAGTTCCGCCGAGGCGAGATAGGCCGTCTTCGCGATCGTCCGCATCCATTGCCCGGTCATCCGGGCCGCCTCCGGGCTGCCGTAGCGCTGGCCGACCATCATCAGGGCGTCGGCGAGCCCGGTCACGCCGAGGCCGATCCTGCGCTTCGCCTGCGCCTCCCGGCGCTGTGCCTCCAGCGGAAACCGCGACACGTCGACGACGTTGTCCAGCATCCTCGCCGCCACCGGCACCAGGCGCGCGAGCGCCTCCTCGTCGAGACGCGCGTCCGCGCCGAACGGATCGAGAACCAGGCGCGCGAGGTTCACCGAGCCGAGCAGGCACGCGCCGTAGGGCGGCAGCGGCTGCTCGCCGCAGGGGTTCGTCGCCGAGATGGTCTCGCAGTAGGCGAGGTTGTTGCGCCGGTTGATGCGGTCGATGAAGATCACCCCCGGCTCCGCGTAGGCGTGCGTCGCCTCCATGATCCGGTTCCAGAGGTCCCGCGCCCGCAGGGTGCGCATCACCCGGCCGCCGAACTGGAGGTCCCAGCCCCCGTCAGCCCCGACCGCCTCCATGAAGGCGTCCGTCGCCAGGACCGACAGGTTGAACATGCGCAGCCGCGCCGGATCCCCCTTCGCGGCCACGAAGTCCTCGATGTCGGGATGGTCGCAGCGCATCGTCGCCATCATCGCCCCCCGCCGCGAGCCCGCCGACATGATGGTCCTGCACATCGCGTCCCAGACGTCCATGAACGAGAGCGGGCCCGAGGCGTCGGCGCCAACGCCGACAACGGGAGCGCCGCGCGGGCGCAGCGTCGAGAAGTCGTAGCCGATGCCGCCGCCCTGCTGCATGGTCAGCGCCGCCTCCCTCAGCATCTCGAAGATCCCCGACATGCTGTCCGGAACCGTCCCCATGACGAAGCAGTTGAAGAGCGTCACGTCGCGCCCGGTGCCGGCGCCGGCGAGGATGCGGCCCGCGGGAAGGAACCGGAAGTCCTCGAGCGCCCCGAAGAACTCCCCTTCCCAGCGCGCCCGGTCCCGCTCCGCGCCCGCCAGCGCCCGCGCGACCCGGCGCCAGCTGTCCTCCACCGTCGCGTCGACCGGCGTGCCGTCCGGGTTCTTGAAACGGTACTTCATGTCCCAGATCTGCTCGGCGATCGGTGCGGCGAATGCAGCGCTTGTCATCGTTGACCTCCTGGAGCTGGCGGCAATAGCGAGTCCACTAAGCCAGCCAGGCTGGCCGCCACGCAGACGATGCCGAAGAGGCCGGTGACCAGTCCCGCCACCGGCCACCGCCGCCCGGGAATCCAAGCGAAGCCGGTCAGCATGACCGTCATGCCGACGCCGACGCCCGCGAGATACAGATCGGGCTGCAAGGACGGACCCGCGGCCGCATCGGCCGCGGTCAGGTGGGCGAGGGACCGCAGGGGCGCGACGTCGCCGGCCGCGAGTGCGGCGAGCCCGGCAGTGAAGAAGAAGGCGCCTGCCAGCCCGGCCAGGAAAGCCGCGCGGGCAGCCCTGTTGCGTGTCCCGGCAGATCCGAATCCACAGAGGAATACGGCGAGACCGACGGCAGCTGTCCAGAGCGGCAACGCAGGATCCGGACCGGTCATTTTCGGGCCCGCCGCTGTCGCCGGGCGGCGATCGCAACCGCATGCAGTTCCAGGCGCGCCTGGGGATGCCCTTGCAGCGCCGCGAGGAAAAGCCACCTCATGGCTTCGCGCAGGTCGCGCGCGACGTCGACTCCGCTGGAGTACATCGTTCCCAGGGAAAACTGGGCGGGGGCATATCCCCATTCCGCAGACTGGCGGAACCAAAGGAGGGCCTCGCCCGGATCCTCCTCGACTGCCTCGCCCGTGCAGTGCATGCAGCCCAGCATGTGCGCAGCTCGCGGCTCGCCCTGGTTGGCCGCCACGAGATAGTGAATCAGCGCCTCGCGCAGGTCTGCGCCGACGGCCTCGCCCTTGTGGTACATCGAGCCCAGCATGAACTGCGCCGGTGCATCGCCACGACGCGCCAGCTGGCGAAAGATGCGAAGGGCGGCCGCGTGGTCGCCCGCGACGTGGGCGGCGCAGCCGCGGACATACTGCGGGCGAAGATAGTCCCGTTTCGTCAGCCGGCCGGTCACCAGAATCCTCCGGGGCACGCATTGCGCGCGAAGAATGCCGCCACCGCCGCGAGCAGGGCAGGGGGCGCCAGGGGAAAGCGGCTTCGAAGCAGCGCGCGGCGCCGGCGGCGCGACGAGACCACCGCCGCGCCGAGGCCGGCGCACGCCAGGACAGCGGCAAAGACCAGTAGCTGGCCCGCCGCCAGGAAGCCGCAAGCCGCCATGAGCGGCCAGTCGCCGGCGCCGGGCCGCCGGATGACGCCGCCGCGCACCGCCAGCGCCAGCGGCGCGACCAGCGCGGCCGCGCAACCGGCGCTCAGGCCGATCCGCGCGGCGCCGCCTTCAAGCCACAGCGCCGCGGCCGCGGCCACGACCACCGCGGTGAGGGTCTCCAACTCGATTTCCCGGCGCCTGCAGTCCACCCAGGCCACCCGGACCGCCCCCGCGGCGACCACGGCACCGGCCACGGCTTCGACTACCAGGACCGGCGTCATGAACCGTCCTCCTCGACCCGGAACGTGGCGCCCAGCCGGCTGCACCAGAGCGCAGGCAGCGCCAGCCGGCATCTTTCCATGGGCGGCCTCGCCAGCCACGCCGCGCGCGGATCGCGCCGCGCCAGGCCCAGCAACTCCGCCTGGATCGCCTGGATCGCGGCCAGCGAAGCCGCCCGCTCCTCCAGGATCACCGCGAGCTCGCGGAAACCGTGCCGAGGCGCGCGCTCCGCACCTTCTTCCGCCGGCAATCCGCCGGCGGCCAGCACCGCTATCCCCGCGACAGTCAGCACCCGGTGCATGACGATGTCGCCAGGGTGTCGGTGATGATCGAGTCCGCGCTCAGCGTGCCGGTCACGTCCAGGTGGTCCATGGTGACGTCCTCGAGCACCAGGGTGGCCGCGGTCATGGACGTGCCCACGACAAGCGTCGTGAGGTCGGCGGTGCCCGACACCGCCAGCGTGGCCGCCGTGGCGGTGTCGGCCGCCAGCGACGGCGCCGTCAGGTCGTCGGCGACGACGGACGGCGTGGTCAGCGCATCGACGGTGGCCGCATTCGCAGTCAGCGTGCCCTCGACGGTCAGCGCGTTCGCGACGGTGAGGTCGGTGGCGGCCACTTCTCCGTCGACGGTCAGGTCGCCGCCCACCAACACCTCCTCAGCGTCGATCGTTCCGGCATCGACGATGTCGTTTCCGTTCATGTCGAGCGCCGCCTCGAGGCGGTTGAGCTCCGGCCGGCCCGGCACCGCCACCCGGTGGAGGTACGGCGAGACGTGCAGGACGTTCGAGACCTGCCGAAGCGCCCCGAGTTCGCCGACGAAGCTGTCGCTGGTCTCGGCGATGATGTCCGTCAGGTCGTAGGTGAACTCCCAGCCGCGGAGTTCGCTCGCCGCGTGCGCATCAACCCGGCCGACGAGGCGCGCGGCGCGGTCCGGACGCGGGACGTGCGATACGGTGCCGCCAGCCGGGGCGTCGGTCAGGAGCACCACGTAGAGGTTGCCGGCATCCGGAGCGTGCAGGAACACCCGCACATCCTGTCGGAGCGCGGTGACGGGCACCGCATCCTGGGAGACGTCGCCGGCGGCGATCAGGGTGGCCCAGGTGTGTTCCTCGGTGTCGTTGGTCGTTGCGGCGACGCGCGGCTGGAGAACCGTGTACTCCGCCGCAGCCCATGCTTCGACGTCGTCGGCGAGGCGCGAAAGCTGCCCCGCCGACCGCTGCACGGCCTGCCGGGCGACCATGTCGGTCAGCAGGCGCACGCCGCCGGCGATCAGGATCGAGGTGGCCGTGAGCGCCAGCGTGACCTCGACGAGGCCCGCGCCGCGGCGCCGGCGCCTGGCGGCGGGCGACATCAGTTGCACCCGTAGCATACGCCGACCTCGACGCGGGTGGCGGTTGCGGCGGTCGACCGCGCCGAGAAGAGCGTGACGTCGCCGAAGCCGGCGCCTGCGAGATCCAGCGCCTGGTCGTCCTCGACGACAAGCGCATCCGCATCGGTCGTCGTAGCCACCGTCACCTGGTTCGCGACTGCGCGGCCGGCGACGGCGAGCGTGTCCGCCGTGAGGTTCGCGACCCGGACCGCCGCCTCGCCGGCGGGCGGCGTGCCGACAGTCAGGACCACGGGAGCGCCGGCGGCGCCGAGACCGCCCGCCACTGCGAGCCCGGCCGCCGTCACCGATGCGACGGCGGCATCCGTCACGACAACGCCGCCGTCGTCTGCGGCCGCCGCCAGCCGGCCGTCAGCCGTCTCCGCCTCGGCCCATTCGGCCTGCGCTGCCTCGACCACGCCGGCATTGGCGATGCCGGCCGTCTCCAGCCGGGCCTGCATCGACGGCGCCCCGCGGAGCACCCGCCGCGGGTAGGGCAGGGGAATCTCGTCGAGATCCAGCGTCAGGGGCGATGCCGGCCGATCCCGGCCGAGCCACGCCCCGACCCTGTTGCCGACGCCAAGCGCGGCCCGGTCGGGCAGCCCGGACCAGTCGATGGTTACCCGATCCGTTCCGCCCGGAATGTCCGTGTGCGTGATGGTCAGGCCCCGGCGAGCCGGAATGTGCGGGAGCGCCCCGGCGGCAACCGGATCGGCATCGAGGATTCGCGATGCCGAGACCGCGGCGCGGATGGCTTCGAAGGTGGCGGCCGCCTCGGCCTCGTCCCGATCCCGGCCGACCGTGGCCGCGACCCTGTCGAGCACCACCGCGGCGACCAGGAGGGCCAGCACGACGGTCGCCATGGCCGACCCCCTCCGGCGCTGTCGGGGCGCGAGGCGCATCACCGGAACGTCAGCTCGACGTCGTCATCGTCGTCGCACGCCGCGGAGAGCGTCGCGACCGTGGCCGGCATGGTGACGGCCGCGCCGCCGATCTCGATCGCGGAGAGCGTGGACTCCGCCGCGTCCTGGTCTGCATAGTTCGTGACGAGATCGAGGCAGTTCGCCTCGGTCATTTCCGAAATGGTGATGGAAAAGGTGTTGCCGTCCCCTTCAACCTCCACGTCGTCGCCGAACGGCGTGACGATGCTGATCACCGTTTTGTTCTGCTTGTTGGTCCCTTCGCGCCGGCCGCGCGACGGGATCATTTTCGCGGCATCGAGCGTCGCGACCAGCGAGCCGCTTCCATAGGACGCGCCGCCCCGGTGCAGGTCGGCGACCGCCGCGTAGACCTCGTTGATCATCTGCGCCGTCGCCAGCCGCTTCTGCCGGTTGTCGACATTGTTGTAGCCGAGAACCGCGCCCGCCACGACCACTGCGGCGATCGTCAGGTAGAGCAGGAAATCGAACAGGGCGACGCCCCGCCGCCGCCGGCGCGGCCGCACCTGGAAATGCTTCATGGGATCCTCCATTCGATCATTGGACCAGCGAGGTGATGTTCACCATCACCCAGGCGGCCGCGCCGATCACCGCGGCGGCCAGCACCATCAGGACGAGGCGGAGCAGCTGCACCATGGCGTCGACGCGCTCCTGCAGGCGCTCGAGCCAGGCGTCCGCATAGGTGCTGAAGCGCGGCACCCAGTCCGGGCTGGTGGCGTATGCCCGGAGCACGGCATTCAGCTCCGAATCCGGAAAGCCGGTGCCCGCCAGAGCGGCCGCGGTGCCGATGTCGGTCCGGTCGGCGCGCTCGGCAATGGCGCGAATGCGGCTGCGCGTATAGGGCGGCAACGACGCCGCCAGCGTCAGGAGGAACGCGCGGTTGATCTCGTGGCCGACGCGTGCGTTCTCGATCAGCACGAACGCGAAGGTGGCGCCGGTCCGGAGCCGGTAGAGGGAAAACGGCGGCAGCCGGTCCAGCCAGGACCGGCCTCGGCCCGTGTAGCGGCTCTCGATCGTCTTGTAGAGCGCAGCCGCCCCGGCGACCGCCGCGACCACCAGGAGGATGTTGTCGGCCACCCAGATGGATGCCGCCCCCACGAGGCGGGACGAGGCGGGCCACTGGTCGAGCGGCGTGAGCGTGGTCAGCGTGGGGAACAGGCTCGATCCGAGCGAGAACAGGAGGGCGAATATCAGGACGAACAGCACGACGGGCCACATGAGAGCCTGGCGAATGGCCTTCGCGATCCGCGCGTCGACGTTCGTCAGGCGCGCCGCGGCGCGGAAGAGGGCGGCATCGGACGCGGATCCGAACCTGGCGAACAGCATGGCCTCCGCCTCCGGGACGACGACCGCGACCGCGCTGGCAAAGCGGCCGGTCCGAAGCGCCGACCTGAGTTCCGCGAGCAGGTCGGCGAGGCGGGGGCTTCCGCGTCCGTGCAGGTCCGCGACGAGCGGCAGCGCCCGGTGAAGCTCCATGCCGCTTTCGAGGAGGTCCGCCGTGATCCGCCAGACCCGCGCCCGGACAGCCCGGCGGAACACGAGCCGCGCCAGGAGAATCTCATGCCAGGTCATCGATCCACTTCCGGAAATTGGCGAGCTTGGCCGGATCCATGGGGCAGACATCCGCGCCCTTCTTCCGGGCGTCCGCCGGCGCGACCAGGCCGGCGTTGGCCAGCGCGTTGAGCTTGTCCGACAGGGTGAGGCCTGCGAGACCGCCGGCGTCCAGCGGGGCGCGCCAGTGCCTCATGGCGGCAATCGCATCGTTGCGGCGGACGCAGTCCAGGTAGCCGTCGTCCGGCACGATGGTTTCCGCCACGGCGACCAGCCGGCGATAGCCGGCCCATGCCGCCGCCGCCTCGCGGCCGCCCCTGCCCGCCAGGCATTCCCCGCAACCGGATTCGTTCCGGAATCGGAACGGGCCGCCGCCGTCCTTCAGCGCGCAGCTGCAGAGCAGCGGAATCAGCGACTGCTTCGCGAGGAGCGAGATCGACCCGGGCTTCGCGAGCTCCGTGGGATGGACGCCCATGTCGATCATCCGGAAAAGGATCGAGTTCACGCTCCCGATGTGTATCGTGGTCCAGACCTGGTGCCCGGTTTCGATGAACTGGATCATCTGCCGCGCGCCCTCGGCATCGCGGACCTCCGAAACGACGCCGACGTGAGGATTGACGCGGACGAAGTGCATGAGCGCCTTGCGGAACTCGGCAAGGCGCTCCTCGGCGCTGCCGGCCGACTGGACGGGGATCTGGATCACGCCCGGCCGCCGGATGCGAATCTCGACGGGGTCCTCGACGGTGACGATGCCGATCTGGCCCTGCTCCGCGTCGTAGAGCCGCTCGACCGCCCGGATTATCGTGGTCGACTTGCCGTCGCCGGTCTCCCCGCCGAAGATGACCGCGCCCTTCAGCCGCGCGCTTGCGTTGCCGAGATCGGCCAGCACCACGGGGTCGAGGCCCAGCTCCTCCAGCCGCGCGACATCCGGGTTGTCGTGAAAGACGATCCTCAGGACGAGGTGCTCGAGGATGCCGGCATCGCCCTCGTGATACCCCTTCTGGCCGCGCAGCTTCTGGATCCGGTCGGGCAGGGGAATCGTGTGGCCCGGCGTGATCGAGAACGACTGAAACGTGCTGCGCTGCTGGGTCGTGTGCCCGCTGCCCTCGTCCCTGGCGTCGAAGAGGTAGGCGATCATCGCCTGGCCGTCGGCCACCGTCAGGCCGTCCCGATAGGAGATTTCCCGCCCTGCGACAGCCATCCGGATGTCGGTGGACCGCGACCGGCCGATGATCTTGATGTCGCTGGCGCGCATCTCCGCCGCATCGCCCAGCAGGGCCGCCACGCGGCGCTTGTGGGTGGCGTCGAGGCCGGCATCCCCGTCGTCCTCCGCCGCCAGGTACTGGTCGGCGATCTGCTGCGGAGTGGCCTGCTCGGCGTACGGCGTCACGGAATACGTCGTGGCGAGGTATTCCATGACGCCGCCGACCAGCGGGTCGTACTGGCGGCCGGTCTGCACCAGCACGCGGCCATCCTCCCACGCCGCGCAGAACGGCCGCAGGTCTTCGGGCAGGCCGAGCAGCCCCCCGGGCAGGGCAGCGTACTGCCGGCCCGCGCGCAACCTGCTCGTCACCGCCAGGGGCATTATTCGATCCGCGTCTCGGCGCCGTCGGCCGCGACGACGGTCACGTGGTCCGCGCCGATCGCCTCCACGAGGTGGCCGGATGCCAGCAGGCTCCCGGCCGAAACCTGCTCGCTGACGCCGTCGACGCGGACCAGCGCCCGGGTCTCTCCCCGCCGGCGAATGACCGCGACGAGCTCGAGCTTCGGCTCGGGCGCCGCGGCCACCACGGCAGCCGCGCCGGCCCCGTCATCGCCGGCGGATGCTCGCGCTGGCGTTATAGTTAACCCGAAAATCTCCTGAAGCCGCTGGTTGTTCTGGTGGATCGCGAGCAGCTGCTCCTGGCTCTCGCGGCATATGGCGAGGACATGCCGCTCGACTGCCAGCACAGAAAGCGCGTCCGTCGCATCCGTCAGATTCCCGTAGGCACGCTGCAAAACGTTGATAGGACACAGAAACATCAGGCTTTCACCGCCTTCGAACTCGTCGGCGCGCGCATCCGCGAGCAGAAGGGCGGCGATCAGGCCGGCGCGGGAAAGGCTGGACAATGCAGACATGGCGGGACTATCGTGGCGCGCAATTGCGTTGTCAACATACAGGAATCGAGGAATCATGTATACTCGCGCCGTCCTATGGACTTCAACGGCCTTGGCGGCCGTCATGCCGACGCTCGCGCCGGCCGCGTCGGAACCGCTGGAATTCGGCGGGTACTTCACGGACGAGGCGGCGCTGTCCCGGGCCCGCTCGGCCGAAATCTACGCCGCGGCGCTGCAGCACGTCGCGGGGCGGTATCTCGACGACATCTCGGCCGACGACACCAGGGCGCTGCTCGATGTCCTGGAAGCCGCGGGCACGGCGCTGCCCGAAGGGCAGGGCGGAGTTTCGGTCGCGAACGCGCGGCGCCTCAACGCGCTCGGCCTGCAGGCCGCCGCGGCCGACGGCCAGTTCGCGGTCTGGATCACGGAGGGCGCGCTCCGCGGGAACGCTCTCGGCGTGGACGTCGAATTGGCGGCGCAACGCCTTCACCTCAGCACGGTCGGCCGCATTCGCGGCGCCAACTTCCACCGCGACGGCATCGCGCCGGAGGCCATAAACGCGACTCTCGCGGCGCTTCTCCCCGACGCCGCCATCGGGGTGGTCCTGGCGGCGAGATCCCCGGCCGACATCCTGGCCGAGGATCCGGACGCGACGGCGCACCGCCGCCGGCCATGTCCCGCCGGCCAGCACGGTTTCGGGATCCGCGAGGAGCGGCCCCACGAACGGAAGGTGCGGGGCAAGGGCACGGCCGAGACTGTCTGGTCCGGTCCCTGGACCGAAGTCGCGCGCGACTGCCGCGCCGACGAGACCAGGCAGGTGACGGTGGCCGAGCAGTGCCCGCCGCCGGACGCGGGCTGGATTCTCCACGAGATCGAGCAGCGGATCGAACGGGATCCCGCAAACGCGTACCAGACCAGGATCTGGCGCGAGGCGACATCGTCCGCCACCGAGATCGCCCGGAACTGCGGCGTGAACGGCAAGCGCCTCCTGACCTCCGACACGACCGGGACCGGCCTCCGCGCGCGGCAGTGTCACGAGGTGTACGCGGCCGCGAATCCGAGCGTGCCGGCCTATGCCGGCGAGGTGGACGAGGCGCGCAGCGTCCGGGTGGTCAGGAGCTGGTTCGAGGGCGAAGCGGCCGACGCCGTCGAGCGGCGCTACTTCGGCCCCTGGACCGAGACCGCCAACGACTGCGAGCGGACCCTGACGCGGCCCGCGGCGCGCACGCGCGTCCGCAGCTGTCCTTCGACGTTCCCCGATGGCGACAGCCAGGAGGCGGACACGGGCACGGAGACGTACCGGGACTTTCCGACGCGGCCGGAGGAGAGCGCGGGATTCGTCTGGGACGGCAGCTGGACGGTCACCGCCACCACCTGTCACCGGACCTGGACCGCAGCCGCCGCGTCGGAAACCCGGACGTCAGGGTGCACGATCTCCACGCGCACGGTGACCAATCACTACAGCCAGCACGAAAACGCCTCGAGCCCGGTCCTCGAAAGGGTCGCGTACGGAGAGTGGGCGGCGACCGGCACGGTCAGCAACTGCGGCAACAACGGGGGCAACGGAGGCAACGGGGGCGGCAACGGAGGCAACAACGGCGGCGGCGGAGGCCACGACCCGTCCAAGCCGGGCTGGGATACGGACGGCGACGGCGACCTCGACACCGACAATCCGCTCGACGTGGCGGACCCAATTACCGGAATCACCCCGCCTCCGGACGGCGATTGCGGCGGCGGATGCTTCCAGGACGGCTATGACGGCGGCAACAACGGCAACGGCAACGACGATGACGGCGGCAACAATGGCGGCGGCGGCATCTGCTTCCTGACCACCGCCGTGGTGGAAATGCGCGGCGAAGCGGACGACGGCCCGACGCTCGCGACCCTGCGGAAGTTCCGCGACGGCTGGCTGGCGGAGACGGACGAGGGCAGGGCGCTGATCGCCGAATACTACCTGGTCGCGCCGCGCATCGTGGAGGCCATCCCGGAGGGTCACGAGGACTGGTCCTGGATCGCGGACCGGGTCGACGCCGCCCGCGCAGCGATCCTGGCCGGCGACAACCCCGCCGCGCTGGCGATCTACGCGGACATGGTCGAAGCCTTGCAGCGCCGCTGGCTGCATGGGGCAAGGAAGAACAAAAGTTGAACATCGCGCCCGGCAATGATAACAGCCCGACCCGGCACAGGGAGAAGGAAGCCCCGATGACAACCCCGCGCGCTGCATTTCTGGCCGGAACGATCGCCGCACTTCTGGCGGCGGCGCCGGCGGCCTCCGCTCCGAATTGCCGGGACTGGACGGACCCGGGTTTCTGGCGGCAGGCGGTCGCCGCGGACATCGTCCGCTGCCTCGAGGCAGGCGCCGATCCGAACGCGATGGTGAAGCTGCGAGGCCGGCGGCCGGTGTTCCACATGGTTGCATCCGTGTCCTTTCCCGAAACGCCGGACGCGGCCGCCACCCGGGCGCTGCTGGAGGCCGGGGCCGATCCGAACGGCCGTTCGCATCACGGCCGGACGCCGCTGCACGCCGCTGTCGGCGAGCGCTGGCTCGCCGGCCGGAACAGGCCCGCCCGTCCGCTCGGAACCACGCTCGAAATCCTTGAGGCCCTTCTGGACGCCGGCGGCGACCCCGACGCGCCCGTCGTCGATCCGAATCCCGGCGGGCGGTTCGGCACGCCCTCCATGGTCCCGACGCTCCGCAAGGGAGGCGCGAAGTTCTTCATCGCCGCCACCCGCCAGGGATGGACGCCGCTGATGCTCGCGGTTCGCGAGAACGAGCATCCCGCAATCGTCCGGCTCCTGCTCGAGCGCGGCGGCGATCCGAACGCCGGCACGACCGGGGAATCCTGGACCGCGCTGCACATTGCCGCCTGGCGCCAGAATCCCGACGTCGTCCGGCTCCTGCTCGAGCACGGCGCCGACCCGCACGCCGTCACCGCGAGGCGGCGGTGGACGCCTGCGCATGTCCTTGCATTCGCCAGCCGGCGCGGCAGCGATGCAACCCGGACCGGCAAGCTCCTGATCGAGGCCGGCGTCGACGTTGCCGCCCGCGACGAACGGGGCCGCACCGCATGGGCAATCGTTGCGGGCCGGATTTCGGCGAACGACATCGCCGCCCTCCCCCCGGACACGCGGCAGGTCCTGGCGGAGCTGAAGACCGGCAGCGGAGAATGATCCGGGGCCTCACCCCGCGAGCCGCAACCTTGCCGAAGCGGCCCTGTGCCGGATGCCGGACCACAAGGCCGCGAACGTGATCGCGGTCATCCCGGCCTGCGCTTCCCAGACCTGCCAGGAGCGCCGACCGGCGGCCGGCGGCCATGTCGGCAACGCCGGCCTGAATGCAGCGGAGAACATGCCGGCGCCCGGGACCGGGACTGGCGCGTCCGCGCGGCGAGGGGCGTCTGCGGCGGCCACCCCCGCGACCCTTGAAATCGGCACCTTCCCAGCCTGATGGCGGGCCAGGCACGCAAGTCCCGATGATTCCGACCACGGGAGCGCAACGCACCGCGCCGCGGCATCGCCATGGACGAATCGCAGCCAAACATGCCCTTCGCCTCGCCGTCGCGGGCATCGCCGCCGCGGTCGCCGTGGCCGCCGCGATCTGGCGGGACCCCGCACCGGCAGGCCGGCCGCCCTGGGAAACGCCCGCGCCGGAGGTTTCCGCAGCGCACGCCGCCCAGGCCCGCGAGCTCGCCGCATATCTCCGGAGGCTGCCCGATGGCGGCGGGCTGCACCGCGCCCGCCTCATCGACTGGACCCAACGATGGCGCAACCGGCCGATCGGCAACCTCGATCCGCCGGCGCTGCGCCGCCTCCTGAAGGGCGCGTGGTTCGTTTTCCGGGCACTGCCGACGCCCGACGGCGACGGCGACGTCCCGCGGACCTGGGGCGTCAAGCATTTCGACCCGACCGGCACGCTCTGGGTCTGCAGGGACGGCAAGCTGCAGCGGTACCGCTACGCCTGGGCGGCGGACCTGGTCGGCGCCGCCACCTACGTCACCGCGGAACCCGATGCGGAGCGACCGCGATCCGGCGATGCCGTCTACCGGCCTATCGCATTCGAACCCGAGACCGGCACCCTCGCCGTGTATTCGCCGTCGCGTCGGCCCGACGGCCGATGGTCGGCGCATATCGGGCATGTGGAACGCCGGTTCCGCGCCGCATTCGCGGCCGCGTGTCCGGAGCTGCCGCAGCCGCCTCACGAGACCGCGTCCGCGACGGCGCCCCGCAGCTATGCCGCGTTTCGCGCCGACGCCGAGGCGGGCGGCCGCATCTTCCGCCGCGTCAGGACGCTGTTCCCGCAGGATCCGGCGCGGCCACTCGCCATGGGCGCGTTCTTCGCCCTGCATCCACCGCCACCCCGGCCATGAAGGACAACACGACAACATGAACATCCCGCCCGGAAGAGATCCCGAAGCCGCAGCTCCGGACCGCCGCGACCTGGAACGGCACGCCCTTGCGCTTGCGTTCTTCAACTCGCTCGACGCCATGCCGACCAGGCCGCGGCTCCTCATTCTCAACGTCCTCCCGACGCTGGCCACCCGCGGCCCCGACGAGCGGTTCGCCGTGCGGCTCGTCCCGCCCGAGCCGCCCGGCGATGCGAAGGACAAGCCGTTCAGGCGCCTGGTGCGCGCCGCCAGGGCCGTGCACCGGCGTCTGGTCCGCCACCCGTTCGTGCCGCGGAATCCGGGCGCCGGCGACCGCCGCGTGGATGCCGACCTGGCTTGGACCACGGAGGTCCGCGTCGAACCGGCCGCCAGGCGCGTCGAGCTGGTGTTCTGGGACGGGCTGCGGCCCTTGATGCCCGAGCTGATCGACACCGCGACATCGCAGGGTTTCGCGCAATTCATGCTGGATCCCCCAAGCGAGGCCGCCGCCGCCGCGGCTGGGGGAGGGCGAGGACAAGCCGGCCCGGAGCCGTCAGGCGAAACCTGACGAGAGGCAGCGCGACGGACGCCCGCTGCAGGGCGGGAGCCGATGACCGGGATCATGCGCGGGGCAGCTTCCGCGCGTACGCCCTGAAGATCGTCTCGATGCGCGGATCGTCGAGCGCCACGCCGTGTTTCCGGCAGAACCGGCGGAACTTGTCGGCCACGACGAGCGGATCCCAGTTGCACTCTTCGGCGCGGACCGGATCCCAGAACGAATCCCAGCGGACGCTTCCGTGCGGGGGAAACGCCATGCCGGCCTGTTGCGTTTCGCCGGAAGCCGTCCGGCCGGGCGCCTTCCACCGGGATTGCGGCGGGGCGGCGGCCGGCGCCTGCGCGGCGGGAGCGCTGCCGCCCTGTCCCGGACCGTCGTGCCTGGCGGGCTCCCAGGCCCCGGACTTCGGGTGCTTGCCCAGCCTGGCGCGGGAGAGAATCGCCCAGACCGCCGCGGCCAGCCGCAGTTCTCCGGCGCGATGCCGGCGCGTGAACTCCCTGAGCAGCCCCCCGGGAGAACGGGTCGGGTTGGTCGGATGGAACCTGTTCCTGTCGATCACGATCAGGCTGAGCATGGCCACCTCCGGCCCCATGGCGTCGACCGCGTCCTGCCACGCCGACACGTTGATCCCGAGCTCGGGGCGGTATGCCTCGCAGGCCCTCCAGAGCCGGGCCGCAAGATCCTGATCGGCATCCTGCGCTTCCAGGTACATCCGGAAGTCGTCGGTGATCAGGTCCAGCACGGCTTCAAGGGACAGGTTGATGTCCGGTTCGCCGCGGCCGCCGTCGGGCGACGCCCCGGATGGAGGCTTGCCGGCTCCGTCCCCCGCGTCCGGGCGCGCCGGGGCTGGAGATGCGCCTGCGGCCGCCGCGTTGGACATTTCTGCCGCTATGCCCGGTAGGGCTACAATTTCATTGGAGTCTTCGGTTGTATTCTTTGTATGGCAGCTAAAGTTTTCTTGGCCTGAAGGACAATTATTCTTGTCGGGATTAGGAGCCTTCGAGGCCATTTCCACCTCAACTGCAGCCGCGATTCTCGCCGTCATTTCCCGGACAGGCCCCCGGGCGGCCTCGAACGCGGCGCCGTCCCGGTTCCGCAGCGTGGTCGACGGCAGCGTCTCGATCAGCGCCTCTGCCTCGGCCAGAAGCGGATCGGCGGGCTGGCACGCCTCCAGCGCCCGCATTGCGCGGCGGAGTGCGCCGCGGTCCGTGCGGAGACCCGCCCGCGCCATGTCGATCTCCTCGGCGGCACGGCGCGCATCGTCCGCAAGTCCGGCGAAAACCGCATAGCGCTCGATCGCCGGCGCGAAGCTGAGGCCCCAGGTGGGCGCGGAAGCGGCGCCTGCCACCGCGGCCCGGCCCCGCTGACCGTTCTGCGGCATGACGCGCTCGATCACGCGATACTGCTCGAGGGTCTTCTCGATCTGCCACATCCTGGCCGCAGTGACTCCGAGCGAAGCCGCGTTCATCGCCTGCTTCCGGTGGTTCATCGGATCCCGGTCCGGCCGCGTCCAGTCGGACGGCCGGGTGAACCGGGCCATCTCGAGCCAGGCGTGCGCCACGGAGCGCGGACACCCGCCGGCGATCAGGCCGGCGCGAATGACCTCCGCCGCCCGGTCGCGGGTGACGCCCGGCGGCAGCACGTGGGCCGCGCGAGCGGCAGCATCGTCCGAAGGCCGGACGAGTGCGGATGTGGATTCCAGCATGGTGAATGAGCTCCTTGTATCGAGCTCGTCCAGCAGGCAATCCTCTACCGTTCGCAGAATCTGCGTTTTTTTCTTGCGCTGGCTCAGCGCCTTCGCTATAAGAAACACGGCAATGTTTTTTATGAAGGCGCTGTCCTCGCGGCAGCAGTTCTTGGTGAGGGGGGCTGAACGAGCAATCGCCGGCCCCTTTTCTTTTGCGATTTAGGTCGTCCGGCTCTCCGTTGTGGTCACCGCCGATGGGGGGCGGCACCTCAGTGGGTAGCGAAACAGGCGGAAGTTCGCAATATAATGTGCCGGATTGCGTAAAAAAATCACGCTTGGCTACATGTCATATAATTTCAAATTCTCCCCAAAACCCTATTAAAACAACGATTTAGGCGATCACCGCGTATTTCTGGCGGTCGGCGAACCCCTGTCCGGATACTTCCGGTGCGCCTATGGTGGTGCTAGAAATGGCCGAGAAACGGACCATGAACACATGACGAAATACCACTCGGCGCGAATCAGCAGGGATCTCCAAGACGCTCTTGCCCGCAACGTCAGGCACTGGAGGAAGCACCGCGGCATGACGCAGGCCGTCCTGGCCTACGAGGCCGATCTGACCGAAAACACGGTGACGAAGGTCGAACTCGGCCGTGCCGACCCCCATCTCTCGACCGTCGAGTCGCTGGCGGCGGTGCTTCGGATCGGCTTGGCGGACCTCATCACCCTGGAATTGCCGGACGGCGGCCAGCATGGCGAAGACTAGAGCCCCCCGGAAACCGCGCGCGAGCACCGTGGCGGCCGCGCTCGGCCGAAACGTGAGGCGCCTGCGGCGCCAGCAGCGGCTTCGGCAGGCCGATCTGGCCTATCTGGCGCACATCACGCCGCAGGCAGTGTCGAAAATCGAAAAGGGCGGCGCCAATCCGACCCTTGAAACAATCAACGCCATCGCGACGGCCCTGAAAGTGGACATCATGATCCTGGTGAATCGCCAACTGTTCCACGAGGCAACCGTCACCCGGCAGATCGCTGCCATCCAGGAGCATCGCCCGGCCGGTCCGGATGCCGGAGGGGCGCGCGACCCTGGTCTGTTGAAAGCATCCCGATCTTCGACGCCCCGGCTGAAGGTCGTCCAGTCGCTGGGCGGAGACGACTGACAATGCCTCTCAAGGACAAAGTGATCGCAGAGGTCCGGGCTGGTCTCGACCGGGTCCATATGGCCTGCATGGCTATCGCGTGCATTGCCTTCTGGTCGACGAGGAAACGCCGGCAACGTTGCTTGGCGGCGACAACGGCGGAAAGGCACGTTTCCTGCCACTGCATGAAACAGCGAGGCGCGCGCCCGATGCCTGCCTGCCCTCGGAAAACACGGCCCCTGAGCGGCGGACGCCCCCGCCGCTTTTCCAGTCCGCAAGAGGCGCCGCCAGCTCGGGCCATCCGGGCGGCGCATTCGTTAAGCCTGCCCGCAGCCCTGGGCCTGCGCGGAACCCCCGTCTGCACGACTTGACGCATTGTGCCATGGTTGGTTGCGGCTTGCGCGCCGGCATCAACCATGAAAATGTCACGGTGAACGGCCCGGCACCCGCCGGGCAAATTGCAACAGCATTCAGGGAAGTTCATTATGAGAATGCCCACGATAATCGCGCTCGCAACGGCGCTGGCGCTGGCGCTGGCAGGGTGTAGCGGAGGCGGAGGCGGAAGCGAAGGCGGAGGAGGTGGTGGCCAGCCGACGAACCCGCCGGCGAACGAACCAACGCAACCAAGTGAATCAGTAGCTCATTCAGGCACATCGCAGACGGGATTCAACGCCGAAAGCCTGGACGTGGTATGCCAGCCCCAGGGTAGATCTGCCGAGGCATGGTCAGTACGGGCTTCGGGTTAGAAAGCCGCCGGGCGGTGCGACGGTCCCTCGCATTACCTTCTCGCCTTATTTGCGCAACCGTCTGGAACCTGCCTGGAGATTCGACGTCTACGCTCAGGCCCGCCTTGACGTTGCAAGTCTCTGGCTCTGGCAGGTGGCAAATCAGGCATACCTGCAATGGACCCGTCACTTGAATCACGATCCCGGATCCCAGGCGCTCCAGGTCGGGTCTCTGGGAAGCCTGACCTGCCACGGAAGGGCGCTGGCGTGCTACAATCCGGCTTCAGGTTCCGTGATCTTGAGCGACAGCTGGTTTGCAGGGATCTACTCCAGATTCTTCCGCAGCGGGGCGACGCAAGACCTTGGCGCTTACAGACAGGTTTACGAAGAGTTGTTCTGGGTTCTTACCCACGAGGTGGGACACCAGTTCGGCTACAGGAACCCGGGCGGCACTACCGACGGTTGCGGCGGGGCGATCCGATGCCATGCGGCCTACGGTTCAGGCAGCGTGGTCAGCTATGACACTCTGAGAGGCGGCAGCTCGCGCTACTACGTGACGGAGGAAGACATTCGCCACGTCCCGAACGCAACCTGGAATGCCGATGCAGACTACTACATAGTCAAGAAGGAAGGCGATTCATCCTCGATCGACGATTGGGGTGTCGGGATCCTTCACCGTTTCGAGGTTGGCGGGCAAACGGCTCCCGGTCGCTCTTCGGGCGGCAACCTGTCAATTATTGACACAATCTCGGGGCACGGATTTTTTTACGGATGGCCTTCCGAGAATGTCTCCCTGACAACCACGGCAACCTGGAGTGGCGAGGACAATTTTCTCGGAGTCAATTTCAACCCCGATCTTCTGGGGCCTTGCTCCGGGCGGACGCGAACCTGCGCTACACGTTCGGCAACCGTCCAAACCTGAATCTCCGGTTGAACAACTTCGAGGCCCATCACACCAGCGCGTGGCATGACATCAACTCTCCAGCCTGGGGAGACTTCCGCTACAACATGGCCTGCACGTCAGGCGGATGTTCGGGCGACGGTGTTGAAGCGAAGTGGTATGCCAGCGACTCTGGCGACCCGTCCGGCTTGGTCGGCGGCGTCCTGAACGATCAGGAAAACAAGTATGTGGGCTCCTTCCTTGCCGAGAAGGATTGAGTGACCACGCCACGCGCGCCCGGTCCGCGACGACCGGGCGCGTCAATGTCATGGCTAGTCGCTACGGCCTGTTCAAAATCGGGCTGCGATGCGTGCGGATCGACGCCGCTTCTGCCTCAACGACCGCGGGAACGGCGGCACAGGCAGGATGAACTGAATGACAGGTGAATCAGGACGGGACGGCGCTCTCGCGAGCCCCGCTACCGTCAAGCCCCTTTTTTCCCGATCGCCTTCGCCACCCGTCCTGCATTCCGGAACTCCCTTCCAGGGCATTCCTTCCAGGCAGCAACCGCCTCCGCGCAGCGATCTTCCCTTCTCGTCACATTCTTCCTCTCCCCACCGTCGGGACGGTTCGGCGCCGTTCGGGGATGCTCCAGGCAGAACGTCGCGTTTCCCCGGCGCGCTCGACGACGCGTCCATGCTCTTTTCCGGGTCGGCAGGCCGGCGCTCGCCGGCCCCGCGACCATGATGTCCGGTTCGGGGCGGTGCGACGTTCCGGGAGGCGGGCAGCGGCCGTGTGCAGCACGTTCTCGAAGGACATGCGGACTGGGCCGGCAGCGTTGCGTTCGGCCCCGCCGGCCGGACCGTCGCCAGCGGCTCCGGTGACAACGCGTTGCGCCTCCGGGACGCGGAAAACGGCACGGAACGGTTGATGATTGTCGGCTTCACCGACAATGCATGGATCGTGCGGCCGTCCGGAGGCGAGCTGGAGCTTTCCGAAGGCGCAGCCAGGCACGTGAACCTGGTCCGGGGGCTCGAGGTCATGTCGAGCGCGCAGTTCGACGATCCACGCATCTGGAGCGAACTCGTCAGCGCGGCGCTGGCCGGGGGTCCGGACGGCAAGGCCGCCGCTGCGGCTGACGGCCTCGGCCTGCAATAGGTCAGCCCGGCATGGGCAACGAGGGGAGGATTGCGATGCGGATGACGGCGCCTGCAGGAATGCTCGCGGCCACGCTGCGGAGAACGCCGCCCCGCTTGACAAGCCCGTCAACGACGCCCGCCTGACTGTCAACAGGCTCTAGGCGGGGAAGGCGAAGGGCATTCGCCTGCCGGAATTTCGCATGCCCCGGAACGACATCGAGGATGGAACCCGCCGTTCCGCCCGGCGGGAGGCCGAACATGCAACCCCCTTCCTTGCGGCGCCGATTGCCGTTGGAACGGTCGATCGGATTACGGCGGCAGGCCTCCAGGCCAAGCATGCGCACCTGCGCGGCGGCGCACCGTCCCGCTCGCTCCTCGTGATCGACGAAGTCCACGCCCCGGACGCCTGGATGTCCGAGATTCAGCACGCATCCTCCGCGATCATCCGGCACCCGGGGACACGCCTTCCTGATGTCGGCGGCACCGGGCGCGGTCGCGCGCAGCGCCCGGCTCCATTCCTTGCCATCGCTCCCGGAAGCAGAGGCGGAAGCCTGTCCGGCAGTCTGGACACGCGACGCAAAGGTGCCGGCGGACATTGCGTTCCTCGCCTTTCGCGAATGCGGCGCATCATGCGCCGTCTCCGTTCGCCGGGAAGGCATGCCTTGCCGGAGAACCCCCGGCCGCGCGGGCCGAACGATGAACGCCCCGCGGAACCGGCCGGAACGGACCCCTTGATCTCGGGAATCGGAAAGGCGAGTCTTCCCTGCGACGCAGCCGGCCTGCAGCGGATGGGGATTCGACGAGCACATGACCGGAAGCCTCCTCTACGAGGACCTGATCGGGACGGACCGCGGATCGCATTCGCTGCCCGGACTCCTGGCCGCGATGGCGCGGGGCGAGGTCGCGGGCTTTCCCGCACTGCGGCCCCATCAGCGGCCGGCCTGGCACATGTTCCTGGTGCAGCTGGCCGTTCTGGCGCTGGCCAATGCGGGGCGCGGGCAGCTCCCCGGGGACGAGGATTCGTGGCGCGCCGCATTGCGCGGCCTGACCCCGTCATTCGCGGACGACGCCCCGTGGCGCCTCGTCGTCGAGGATCCCGGCAGCCCGGCCTTCCTGCAGCCGGCCGATCCCGGCGGCCTGAAATGGCATCCGGTGGCCGCTCCCGACGCGCTCGACATGATCATCACCTCGAGGAACCACGACCTGAAGCGCGGGATTGCGAGGCAGGCGGAGCCCCAGGACTGGATCCTCGCGCTCGCAAGTCTCCAGACGATGGAAGGGTACGGCGGCCTGGGGAATTTCGGCATCGC
Organism: uncultured Amylibacter sp.; assembly: GCA_963662815.2. Classification (GTDB taxonomy): domain Bacteria; phylum Pseudomonadota; class Alphaproteobacteria; order Rhodobacterales; family Rhodobacteraceae; genus JAPPHA01. The sequence goes on along the minus strand of CAXXWA010000026.1, from coordinate 48,766 downwards.
GCGGATGAACGGCGGCTCGTCCTCGCGGCCGATGATCGGCCTGGCGCCGGCGCATGCCGGAACGGGACTGGCGGACCCCTCGGCGTGGTGGCGCCGGGACGTCGAGCGCCTGCTGGGGAAGCGGTCCGGCCTTTCGGGCGAGGCGCTGCTGTGGTGCCTGCCGTGGCCCGACGGCCGGATGCTCGACCTCCGCGACCTCGATCCGCTGTTCATCGAGGTCTGCCGCCGCGTCCGCCTGCAGGACGGGCCGGGCGGAATTCGCGCGGTCCGGGCGACGTCGAAAAGGGAGCGGATCGATGCGAAGGGGGCCAGCGGCGCGACCGGGGATCCCTGGACGCCGGTCCACGTCGCGCAGAGCAAGGCGCTCACCTTGAGCGGGAGGGACTGGACCTGCGGGCTTCTGGCGGAGATCCTCTGCTCCGGAGAGTGGCGCGTCCCCGAGCTCGCGCGCGCCGCGCCCGGCGAGAGGGCCGGCGACATGATCCTGGTTGCCGAGGCCTTCGCGCGCGGCAACTCGAGAACCGACGGCTTCAGGTCGCGGCTGGTTCCGGTGCCGAAGGCGGCGAGGGAGAAGATGTCCGGCCCGGAGGCCGCGGAGCTGGCGGGGGCGCAGGTCGAGCTGATCGGGAAGATGGATGCCGCCCTGCGCGACGGGCTGGTGCTGGTCGCGGCCGGCGGCGAGCGGAAGAGGCGCGCAAAGCAGAAGTACGGGCACACCCGAGCCGCGCGCGCCTCCCTGTCGGCCACGGCCGACGCGCTGTTCTTTCCGGCGCTGTGGGACGGGCTTGCCGCCGGCACGGAGGAGGGCCGCAATGCGGTGCACGCCTCTCTCGCGGGAGCGCTCGCGCGGGCTGCGCGCGACGAATTCCGGCGCGCTGCGCCGGGCATTCCGTGCGCGCGGATCATGCGCCCGAAGGCCGAGGTCCGGGGCCGCGACGAGCTGGAACGCGGGATCGCGCGGATCTTCCGCGAAGCGGGAATCAAGGAGCCCGGGCATGCCTGACGCGGAGAGCGACGTCGCCGGCCGGGCGCTGGAAATCGCCCGGGAACTGGCGCGCGCCGACAGCGGCGAAAGGGCCGCGGCCCGGCGGATGGCGGCGGAAGGCGCGCCGGTGTTCTGGCGCCTGGCCGCCCGGCTCGGCATCGACCGGAACGAGGAAGAGGCGTGGCGGCGCATCACGAAGGCGCTGGCCCTGCTGACTCCGCCCGGCGCGGCGGGGAGCATGCACCGGGAGGGGCGCGACTTCGGCGCGGTCCTGGCCGACGGCGGCGACGCGGGCCGCCGCCTGAACAGGCCGTTCTGCTCCGAGCAGCGGCTGGCCCACCTGCTTGCCGCGCGCGGGGACGCACGCCTGGACGCGCTGGAACGCGCGGTGCGCATGCTGGCGCGCCGCCGCCCGCGCGTCGACGTGCCCAGCCTCGCGCGGGCCTACCTGGACGAGGACGCGCGGGCGATCGCCCGCGCCTACTACCGGCGCCTCGACCGGCGCCGGCAACCGAGACGGAAGGAGGAGTCCGATGCCTGAACCCCGTTTCCTGCAGATCCACTTTCTCGCGCCCTACGCGGCCGTCCTGCTCAACCGGGACGACGCGGGTCTCGCCAAGCGCCTTCCCTACGGAGGCAGCCAGCGGACCCGGATCAGCTCGCAGTGCCTGAAGCGGCACTGGCGCCTGGCCGACGACCCGCATGCCATGAGCGCGATCGACGGGGCCGACGCGGCCTGGCGCTCGAGGGAGATCGTCGAGCGCAGGGTCCTGGGCGAGTGGACCGACGGCGCGGACAGCGAGATCGTCGGGGAGATCGGAGACGCGATCCTGACGGCGGTCTACGGCAGGAAGGGCGCCGACAAGGCGAGGCGGCAGCCGCTGCTGCTGGGCGAGGTCGAAGTCGCCTATCTGGCCGAGGCCGCGAGGACTCTCGCCGCGACGGCGGCGGGAGACAGGGCGGCGGCGAAGAGCCTCGCCGCGGAATGGCTCGGGAACCACAGGGCGAACCTTGCGGCGCTCGGCGAGGGCGCCAGGCTCCCGGGCGGGCTGACCGGAGCGCTGTTCGGCCGGATGGTCACGTCGGACCCGCGCGCCAACATCGACGCCGCCCTGCACGTGGCCCATGCCTTCACGGTCCATGCCGAGGAGGCCGAGAGCGACTACTTCATCTCCGCCGACGATCTCGCCCGCGACGACGAGACCGGCGCCGACATCATCCAGGAGACCGAGCTGACGTCCGGCCTGTTCTACGGCTACGTGGTCGCGGACCTGCCGGGCCTTCTCGGGAATCTCGGCGGCGACGCGGCGCTTGCGGGCGAGGTCCTGCACAACCTGGTCTACCTGGTCGCGGAGGTCTCGCCGGGGGCGAAGCTCGGCTCCACCGCCCCCTATTCCCGCGCGTCCTTCCTGCTGCTCGAAGCGGGCGACCGCCAGCCGCGTTCCCTGGCCGAGGCGTTCCGGCAGCCGTGCGCTCCCGAATCCGGAAGAGCCGTTGCCGCGCTGGCCGAACATCTCCGCGCGCTCGACGAGGCCTACGCGACGGGCGAGGAACGGCGCGCGATGTCGCTGGCCGGCGGCGAGGTGCCCGGAGCGGAGCGCGGGACGCTGGCTGAGCTGGCCGGGTTCGCCGGAGCGCTGCCGGGCCGCCTTGCCGGCAGGGATGCGCCATGACGCACCGCTGGCTTCACCTGCGCCTTGCGGCGCCGCTCATGGCCTTCGGCGGCGTGAAGATCGACCATGTCGGACCGACGCGCGAGTTTCCCTCCGCCTCGGCGCTGACGGGACTGCTTGCCAACGCGCTGGGCTGGCGCCGGGAGGAGACCGCACGGCATCGGGAGCTGCAGGACCGGCTGGTCTTCGGCGCGCTGTCGGTCCTGCCGGAAGGACGCGCCGCCGCACTGGTCGCGACGGACGTGCAGAACGCGAAGCTGGAGAGGTCCGACAGGGGCTGGACCACCTCCGGCGTGCGGGAAGGGCGCGCCGGGGGCGACGGCACCTACGACAGTCCGCACCGCCTCCGCCGCGACTACCTGGCCGATCACGAAACCCGCGTGGTCCTGCGCCTCGACGGGGAGGGGACGCCGACGCTCGAGGAGGTCGCCGCGGCGCTCGACCGCCCCGTCCGGCCTCTCTTCATAGGGCGCAAGTCCTGCCTGCCGGCAGGCCGGCTGGTCGCCGGCCTGGTCGAGGGGGCCGATGCCCGCGCCGCGCTCGGCGCCCTCGGCCTGAAGGGACGCGCACTCTGGGCCGACGACGCGAGTCCACCCGGCGGCGGCGCGAGGCAGGCGCTGCCGGATCTGCGGAACTGGACCAGCGGCCTGCATGGCGGATCCCGCATCGTCCGCGAAGGGGAGATCGCGTGAGTCTTCATCTGGTCGAAATGCCCCTGCATCTTCCGGCGCTGCATGCCTGGTCCGGGGTCCGCGGGATCGGGCGCGGCGGCTTCGACGAAGGGCTGGCGCTGCACCACCTTCTGGGCGAGGCCTTCGGTCCCGGCGCGCTTCGGCCCTTCCGCCTGATGGTGGCTCCGCGCGCGGAGCGGGGAACGCTCCATGCCTATTCCGCCCGGCCCGCCGATGCGCTGCGGGAGTCCGCGCGTTTGGTGATCGGCCCGGCGGAGGCCTCGGTCCTGCCGCTCGACCGGCTGCGCTCCGTTCCGCGGCCGCCCGGGCGCTGGCGGGCGGGCATGCGGCTCGGCTTCGACCTGAGGGCGCGGCCGGTGGTGCGCCTGTCCTCGGACATCGAGGCCGGCGGGCAGCGGTTTTCCCGGGGGGCGGAGATCGACGCATTCCTTGCCGAGGCGCTGCGCCGCGACAAGGCCCGCCCGCGCGAGGAGGTCTATCTGGACTGGCTGGCTGCGCGGCTGGCTCCGGCGGCCGGACTGGTGCGGGACCGCACCCGGATGCGCGGTTTCCGGCGGTTGCGCGGGAAACGCGGCGGACGATCCGTCGAAGGACCCGACGTCGTCTTTCACGGGACGCTGACGATTTGCGATCCGGACGGCTTTGCCGGCATGCTTGCCCGCGGGACGGGCCGCCACTGCGCCTACGGGTACGGAATGCTGCTGCTGCGCCCGCCGCAGCGCGGGACCTGACACGCTGCCCGGGGGACGCCTCGGACCGAACGGCGCCCGTGCGCCGCATGCCGGCCGGGCAGGGGATGCCTCCGTCCCTCTCGCGGCGCCCCGGCGGCGAAGGCCGGCACGCTCCGTTTCGTTCAGGGCGGCGCGGCGCCGCAGGATTCCCTGCCGCCGGGCGCATGTCCGGTTCCGGTGCAGGGCGCGCCGATCATCTCCCACGGCCCGGTTCCGCGGTCGGCGACGATGCGCCGCGGCTGCCTGCCCGCGCCCGCACGGCCCGGCCGCAGCGGGAGAGGACGGCGTGCGTCCTCATGCGGCGGCGCCGCTGATGCCGGACCGTTCAGGTCTCGCGCGAATTGACAATCGAACCAAGGCAACGTACTGGCGTTGCGAGGTTTCCCCGCATGCGCGGGGATAGACCCTATCAGGAAATGACTGGCGAATTCTGGTCGGCATTTTCCCCGCGCACGCGGGGATAGAGAGCCCGGACAACACGCGGGAAACACGGAGGGCTCAGTTTCCCCGCACGCGCGGGGACAGACCTCGGATTCCTCGTCGATCCGCGTCCGCAGGCACGGCGCCGGCGTCCCACGGGACGGCGAGCCTCCCAAGGCCGGGACGAGCCGCGGCGGCCGGATCGCGTAGGTCCGCCCCGGCATCGATTGAAACGCCGCTGGCCGGCACCGCCTCCGTTCCGCAATTCCGACATCGGCATCGCGGAGAGGAACGGGGGCATCGCAAGCGACCCTGCCGGCGCGCCGGGCTCCGTGCCGCCGGGAGCGCTCTGCAGTTCGGCCGCCAGGGAATAGTCCGTGGCCGGCCGAACGGGGACCGGCACCTGCGGATCGCCGGATCGAGCCTTCTCGAGCCGTCCCGGCCCCGGAATCCGTCCCCGCGTCGGGCGAAACTACAGTTTCTCCATGGGCGCTTCTTCCACGACCAGTTCCTCCGCGGGGATCTCTTGAATCCCCGTTTCCTCTTCGGCGACCTGCCCGTTGGCGGATAGGCCGATCAATAGCACGAACAGCACAACAGCTGCTTCCATTGTATTTCTCCTGTTGCGGGATTGAGGGTAGACGCGTTCCGGTGTGTCCCGACCGCTGCTGAGTCCTGCTTGATCGCTAGTCCGCCTTTTCCTTGCAGTCAACGAAGATTCCGGAAGTGCGCCCACGGGCCTCGATTGCGGCATCCGGAATCGGCAGCTGCCCGCATTCCCTGAACCGGTCCTTCGTCGACGCCCGTCCCGCGCGGAGCGCGGAACGGAACGGGCTCGGCCGCGATCCTTCGCGCCCCCGCTTGCCCGATCCGGACCGGGCGGACAAGCCTGTCTTCGGCGAGCGCGGCGAGCTGCGCCGCGCCTGCCCGTTCGGCGGCCCGCTGCGCCTCGGGCAGGCCCGGCCCCGGCCTCCGGGTCTTGCGGCCGCGCGCCGCGCCGATCGGCCGGACAGCTTTCCCCGGCGCCGGAATTTCCGTTCAGGGATTTTCGCGAACGTCCGCGAAACCGGAGGCCGCCGTCGGACGGGAACCGGGATAACGGCGCAATCGCGGCGCAGCAGGACAGGCAGTCGAACGCGAAGCGCGGACGCACGCCCCCGGGCGAAGGCCTGCGGCGGCCGGCACACGAAGACCGAGGCGCCGGCGGCCGTTGAATCCCGCCAATTCCCGGAACGGCTTCCCGGATTTCCGCCATCGCTGCCGAAACCGCCGATGGCGCATTCGGACCGGGATCGGGGGACCCTTGCGGCTGGCGGAAGCCTCGCGGCTTCGTCCGCCTCCGCCCGTCGTCACCGCCCTGCGCCGAACGCGCCGATGATCCCGCCGCGCTCGAACACCCCGCCAACCTCCTCCGAGCCGGGGCCGTAGAACCCGCCCCGGATGTAGGTGCGCCTGTTCGGCGGTCCCGGCCACGGGGCGTCCGCCGTCACCGCCCACTCGTCTTCGAACTCTCCGAACTCCGCCGCTACCGGAACGGCCTCCCAGGCCATGGCGGGCAGCGACCGGGGCGTCAGCACCACGTCGACGGCCGGAACGTCGAGGCCGCGCAGCGTGATCTCGGCGCCGCCGCGCACGACCCGGCCCCGCTCGCCGAGCGGGGTTTCCGGCGGCCGGTGGACGCCCACCATGCTCCCGGTCCAGGTGGCGGTTCCGGCGGGCAGGCTGTTCCGGTGGCTGGCGCCGGCCGTGGCCGCGAACAGCGCCGTCCCGTCATGGACGACGCCGGCGACGTGCATGTGATCCCACTCCCCGGCGACCCGATAGTCGAATTCGCCGCGGGGATCGGCGTAGGCCTGCAGCTTCCCGAGGCGCGCGGTGCAGATGAACGACAGGTCCTCGCGGCATTCCCACGTGTCCAGCCGCGCGCGCCGGTCGTCGAGGTCGAGGATCGCGTCCGAGAGCATGATCACGTTGACTTCCTCGAGGGGGTCGGTCCCGGGGTCGAAAGGCTCTCCGCCGCCGGGGTTGGTCGCGACCGGACCGGATCCGCTGCCGTCAGGGTCCGCTCCCGCCTGGTCGGTGCCGGAGCCGCCGCAGCCGGCGAGAAACAGGGCGATGGCCGGGATTGCGATGCAGGACTTCCGGATCATGACGTCACTCCCTCCAGGCCGGTCCCTTCCGGCCGCGGAAAACGATAGCACCGCAAGCGTCGCCGTCAACATCGGGTCCGGCCTTGCGGCGTCCGGCCTCCGCGGCGCGCCCCGTCACGGCCCGGCGCGTCCCGAACCGCGCCGGCAGCCGGTTGCCGGCGACCGTCGAGCCTTGCGGCGGACGCGACCGCGTTCTGCAAGGCGCGACGGTCGATGCGGAAGGCGAGCCTCGGGCGGCGCGCGCATGAGGGAGTCGCATGCGCCGCGGGCCGGGCGCTTCGGGGCGCATCGGAAGGGCCGCCGGCATGATCGCGCCCGCCCTGACGCCCGCCGGTCCTCCCGGCCAAGGCCTGAGCCATGCGTCTCTCCCGTGCCGGTTGTCATCGCCGCCAGCACGGGAAAGCCTGAACGTGGCCGCACGCAATGTCTCGATGCCGCGATCGCCGGCCTCGGGGAATCGTCGCCCGGTCCGGACAAGACCTGGACGGGTCGGCCTTTTGCGGAGACGGCATCCGATGCTCGATCTCGACCGCCTCGGCGACCATCGCCTAGACATCCGCTGCAGTCCGGGACTTGCGCGGCGCGCCCCGGACCCGGCGAGGCGGAAACGCGGCAGGAAGCCGGAACGTCCGCCGCTCCCCGGAGAGAGGGTTTCCGCGGCGGAAGTGCTCGTGAAGGCCGGAACGACGCCCGGCCCGGCCGCAAGGCAGCCGAACACGGGCAGGGCGGCGGCTTGCAGGACCGCGCAGTCGCTCCGTCGAACCCGGATGTGCCCGATCCGTTCCTTCTCGGGGCGGTCCAGGGTACAAGTCATGCGATGACGCCGGTCACGGGCGAATCCGCGCGGCGCAGCGCGTGTCGCGGGTCGAGCCGCCGCCGCCGAAGGGCGCGGTGTCCTGCGCCGCCGATCCGGACGCCGGCATTGCCGCGCCGACGACGCGGCCGGGCGCCGCTGCCGCGGGTGGTGCACATTTGCCACAGAGCCGCGGGAAACGGCGAAAATTCGGGGAATTTCCGGCTTCGGCCTGTCCGGGCGGAGATTCCCTGTTAATTTCGCCGCGCACCCGGTTTGGGCCGGGGGCTTGTTTCAACAACCAACATCAAACTGTGAGGATCAAGAAATGAAAAGATTCATGCTCACGACAACTGCCCTGGTGCTTGCCGGCGGCATGGCTGCAGCAGACACTTCAGTCACCGGTTCGGCGGAAATGGGCGTTGCCGGCTCGAAAGGCAATGACGCGAAGTTGCACAAGGACATCCGGTTCAAGGTCACCCTCTCGGGCGCGACCGACACCGGCGTTTCGTTCGGCGCGGCCGCCGAGCTCCGTCATGCGGGCAAGTACCAGGCCGGCGGCGCGGAAGGTGCCGTGTTCATCAGCAGCGCGTTCGGCACGCTGACGCTCGGCAACACCGACGGCGCGTATGACAAGGCGCTGACGGAAACCGGGATGGGCGGAGCGCTCACCGACGACGATACCTCGCACGACGGGTACAACGGCAACAGCGGCCTTGACGGCAATGCGGCTCTCGCCAACGCCGGCGGCAGCATTCTCCGCTACGACTACGCGCTCGGCAACATCACCACATCCGTGTCGGGCGAATTCGGCGATGACGGCAACGATTCCAGCAACAACGCGCTCGGCGTCGGCGTTGCATGGGCCGGCGACATCGGCGGGATCGGCATGGGAATCGGCGTCGGCTATCAGACCGGCAAGGCCGGTGCGAACAAGCAGTCGATCGCCGGTGCAAGCGTTTCGGTTGACATGGGCAACGGCATCAAGGCCGTAGTGAACGGCTCCAACCACGACACCGGGTCGACCAGCGTTACGCATACCGGCATCGGCGTCGCCTATACCGCCGGCCCGCTGACCCTCGCTGCCAACGGCGGCCAGTACTCCCACAAGGGCGGCGGGAAAGCCACCGGGGCAGGACTTTCCGCGATCTACAACCTCGGCACGGGCGTGGATTTCAAGGTCGGCGCCGGCTCGGGCAAGGATGCCGAAGGCGAGAAGGGGAGCACCTGGTCGGCAGGCCTGGCGTTCAGCTTCTGACGTGGCATCACCAAATCGAAGCAGGTCTGGCGACAACTGCCGGACACTCTAACCAGAGGAAACAGAAATGAAAAAGACGAAAACCGAAAGGTCCCTGTTGAGACTTTCAGCAGCGGCCATGCTCGCCGGGGTGATGATCCTGGCAGGCTGCTCGGGAGGGGGTGACCAGCCTCCTGTCGACACTAGCGTGGAGGACGCCGCCACGGATCGCAAGGCCATCAATGACGCCATCGGCGCTGCGGAAACCGCAGTGGCCGCGGTAAATGACGCCTCCGACGCCGCCACGGTCGCCGCTGCCGACAGCAAGGTTGCTGACGCCAGAAGTGCGATTGCGGCTGCGGCCAATATTCCGGCTGCAGAGAAAACCGCATTCACCGGGACGGTCGATGCTCTCGACGGCCGGCTGACTGCCGCCAAGAATTCGCGCACGGCCGCGATGGACGACGATCAGAAGGCAGAGGATATGGCCATGATGGCCAAGGCCAATAAGCTGCTTGCCGGCATCGTTCGTCGGAATACCACCGAAGGAGCTGATGAGCGGAACGCCGAATACGCCGGAAGCAACGACGCCAACATCATGGTGACGATCGGTACAGGCGAAAGTAACGAAACTACTCTGACGGCACAGAAGGCGACGGTTGCTGCGCTCAATGGCTGGGAAGGCAAGAAGTACGCGGACCCCGCCGACGGTGACTCGTACGAGGCGGTCGTTTACTCGAATGTCGTCACGCCGGAGGGCCTGAAGTTCGCCAGCCCCACGACCAACGACGCCTACCAGTACACGCTTGACGCCAATAGCAACACCGAGCTCACGATGAACGACGAAAATGCAGATGCTGGTTGGGCGTCACGCGTTGCCAGTTCGAGCTTCGACCAGAAGGCCGGGATCAAGTCGTTCACGAGTGTCCTTTTGAGTGGTGATCGGATCGGCAAGACGATCTCTGGCAGCTATCATGGGGTCTCCGGCACCTACACTTGCGTAGTAACCAGCCCCAACAAATGCGCGGCTGAAAAGACCTCCGATGGATTCACCCTTGGTGGTGTCAATGCCAGCAATGTGTTCGGCACAGGTAATGGAACGTGGACGTTCAAGGCGGGCAGCAACGAAACCAAGGTGATGGGCATCGACACCGCCTACGCCTCCTACGGCTGGTGGCTGAAAACGTCCGAGGACGGCAAGACCATGGAAGCAAGCGCGTTCACGGACAACAAGGGCACTGCGCCAACAGGCCTTGAAATCGGCGGTCTGCGTGGAACGGCGACGTACAAGGGCGGCGCTGCCGGCCAGTACGCGCTCCACAGTTCCACCGGAGGAATGAACGACGCCGGTAACTTCACGGCGGACGCGACGCTTGAAGCAACCTTTGCCGCTAATCACAAGATCACCGGCACCATCGACAACTTCATGGGAGCCGATGGCAAGTCGCGGAATTGGTCCGTTGAACTGAAAGAGGCCGGCATCTCTGATAATGGGGGCATTACCGGCACCGCCACCGGTGTAGCAATCGATGCACAGAACCCCCACGTCGGGACGGTTTGGACCATCGACGGAACGGCAGCTGCCAAGTCCGGCCAGTGGCTTGGAAATCTTCAGGAACGTGGCAAAGACGGTGTTCCGATGGTCGGGAAAGGCACGTTCTACACCGAGCACAGCAACAGCGGCAAAATGGTCGGCAGCTTCGGTGTGAACCATCAATAGACGGTCGGACCTGACGGTCTGATCCCGAAAGCAAGCATTGATCCCCGGCGGGCTGCGCCCGCCGGGGATCTTGATTCCGGCAGAACACTTTCTGGGCCGCCCCGGCACATGGACACCGTCCATTCTGGCTGACATACCCGAACCCGTTGCCGAAGTCGTGAAAACAGCCGCAGGCTCCCAGACATTCCAAGGAGAACCCCGATGCGCCATCTCGTTTCCGTTTCAGCTTCCCTGGCCGCAGTCGCTCTGTTCTGTCTTTGGGGCACTGCGTCCTGGAGCTCGGGGCACGTCCCGGACCCGTCGACGGGAGGCACTGCGGAAGCCCCGGCCCCCGTCACCGTCGAGGACGATCTGAACGCGGCCGTTTCCCTGCTGCTTCAGGGCGAAATCGACGCCGCCATCGACACCGTACGCCCGCACCTGTCGCGGGACGCGCGGGCCGCTGACCTGCTGTTCGATGCCGGCACATCCATGCTGAACTCGGCAGCGGCCCTGCCCCCTTCCGAGGAAGCGGCGCGCAATGCCCTTCTGGACGCCTCCATAGCCCTCTTCCGGGCGATCCTGGCCGAGCACCCCGGGATCGTGCCGGTGCGCCTGGAGCTCGCCCGCGCCTTCTTCCTCAGGGAACGGGACGGCCTCGCCAGGCGGAACTTCGAAACGGCGCTCGCCGCCAACCCGCCGCCGCCGGTCGCGGCCAACATCAACCGCTTCCTGGCGGAGCTCCGGGCGCGCAAGCGCTGGACCGGATACTTCGGCATGGCGCTGGCGCCCGACACCAACATCGGCAGCGCCTCGGCCAGCGAAATCGTCATGGTCGACTTCGCCGGCCAGCTCCTGCCGTTCACGCTCGACGACGGCGGCGAGAAATCCGGCATCGGCGTCTCGGTCTGGGCCGGCGGCGAGTACCAGCAGCCGCTCGCGCCGAGACTGCGGCTCCGCATGGGCGGCAGCATCTTCGTGCGCGAGTACGAGAGGAAGCAGTTCGACCGCGTGCGGCTCGGCCTCCACGCCGGACCGCGCTGGCTGATCGATCCGCGGACCGAGGCGAGCCTGCTGGCGACCTACAGCCGGGAGTGGCAGGGCGGCAAGCCCTCCAGCCGGAGCGCGGGCGCGCGGCTGGAAGCGTCCCGGCGGCTCACGCCGCGCGTCTCCGGGCAGCTCGGCGCGTCCTGGAGCGCGAAGCGCCATGACGGAAGCACGCGCAGCGACGGGCCTGTCTCGGACCTGTCCGCCGGCCTGACGCTGGCCGTCAGCCCGACCCTGCAGGCGAACCTTCGCGCCGGATGGGCGCGCCAGCGGACGGAGAACGCATCCCTGCGCAACCGGACGCTCCGGACCTCGCTCGGCGCGAGCCTCGCGCTTCCGCGCGGCTTCAGCGTCTCGGGAACCCTGACCGGGAGCTGGACGGACTACAAGGGTCCGGGATTTCCCCCGTCGAACGTCGTGGACGGCTCGCCGCGCAAGGACGCGACGCGCTCGATCCGGCTATCGGCGCTCAAGCGCGACCTGACCATCGGCGGGTTCAGCCCGCAGATTTCCCTCACGCACGAGCGGCGGGGAAGCAATGCGCAGCAGGCCGACTACCGGCGCACCGGCGGCGAGATCAGCTTCGTGCGCCAGTTCTGAGGAAGCCTGCCGGCTCGAACGCGGTTTCGCCTAGGCACTGTACCCAAAATAGTTGACAATCCCGCGCCTGCGTGATTCCTGCCGGAAACCGTCCAGACAAGGAGTACGAGGCATGAGCGGCGACCGACACGACATGACGGATGCGGAGTGGAAAATCCTCCGCTCCGTGCTTCCGCAGAAGCATCAGGGACCGAGACGGGTGCATGACAGGCGGGTGATGGACGGCATCTTCTTCGTGCTGCGCACCGGCACTCCCTGGCGCGACCTCCCGGAGCGCTACGGTCCATACACGACCTGCTTCAACCGCTACAACCGGTGGAGCAAGAACGGCCTCTGGGAGAAGATAATGGCGAAACTTCAGGAACTTGCGGAAGGCGACGACAACGACGGCGACGGCAGCAGCGGGGAGCTTCGCCTGCGCATGGTGGACTCCTCGTCGATCCGCGTCCACAAGCACGGCGCGGGCGCCCCACGGGACGGCGAGCCTCCCGAAGTCGGGATTAGCCGCGGCGGCCGGACCACGAAGGTCCACATCGGCATCGACGGGAACGCGCTGGTGAAGGCCGTGCTCCTGACACCGGGCCAGGCGGCCGACTGCACGCAGGCCGGGGCGCTCCTCGAGGGGCTCGGGCCGGACGAGACGGTGATCGGCGACAGGGCTTATGACAGCAACGCCATCCTCGACATGATTTCGGCGGCCGGAGCGACCGCGGTCATTCCGCCGAAATCCAACCGGAACGAGCAGCGCGAGCTTGACCGCGAGGCGTACCGGGAGCGCAATCTGGTCGAAAGATTCATCGGGAAGATCAAGGAGTTCCGGAGAGTTGCAACGCGGTACGACAAGACCGCGCGCAACTTCCTGTCCACCGTGCGCCTGGCCATCAGCCGGTTCCTGCTCCGGCGGGTCGCAGGCCGGTTAATTGAGTCCACAGCCTAGTCTCTCGGGCCGCAAATCCCTGGCAACGGATCCCAGTGAAGCGCGACGCGGACGCCGAAGCCGGCGGCCGCATGCCGCGCTCCGCCGTCCCCGGAGACCGCGATTTCCGCAGCCGTGCGCGGCGAGAATTCGCGGGCGCCCCCGAATCCGGACATGACGGCCGGGCCGGCGGGCGGCGCGCCGGGGGCGAGATCAGTGTAGTGCGCCAGTTCCGGGGGCGTCCGTCCCGGTTCGGCGGCCGGCCGCTTCGGGAAGGCCCGGCCCCGACCTCGCGGCTCCGCCCGGACCGGAGATCCGGATTGCCGATCGCCGGCAGCGCATGGACGACGGACCGAACGGGCTCGCGAAGGCCGCCGGGGACGGACCTCTCCCGAACGGCGTCATCGGGAACGGAGAGCCGCGGATCGAGCGGCTCGGGCCGGAGGTGCCGGACGAAGCCGGAGAATTCGTGCCGGGTCCCTGCAAGCGGCTGCCCGAGGGCCGGACCGCGAAGTCCGGCCCGAGGGCTTCGACGGCGGAACCGCCCGCCCCCGCGCTGCGGATTGATCCGGCACTCCTGGTCCGCAGGCCGACGAAAGGCGCCACCCGATCCCCGCACCCGCAGGCCGGGACATCGGGCGAGCCCCGGTCGGGACCGAACGCGCCCGAAGAGGGAAACGCCGCCGCCGGAAACCCGCGCGAGTTCGCCCAGGCCGAAAGGGAAGGCGCAGGAGGTCGCGGAGGCGTGCAACCGGCTGATCGGGAACTGCATCGTCTGCCACGCCGCCGGGCAGATGGAGAGAAGGCCGGCGACGAAGAAGCAAGGGAAGGCCTGCGGCGCATCATCGCCGCTCGCTCGCCGATGTCGCCGGCACGCGTCAACATGCTCGGCGAACACGATGTCTCCGACGAGAAGCGGCCCCTCGACGCCGCCGCTGGCGCAACACCCCGGTCCCGCCGGCTGACCGGCTGCTGCCAGCGACGCCGGCCGTTGCCGGGCGGGTCTCCGGCGTAACGGTTCGCCCTGGGCGGTCCTCCTGTCCGATCCGAAGTTCCTGCGCCAGGCGACGGACCGCTTCGCCAAGGCGAAGGACAGTCCGTCCGTCTCTCAACACGGGGTCCGAGGACCGATTGACATTGAATCGTTGCCGATTTTCCGCCGTCCAGGCAAATTGAGGGCGTTCCGGGACTGTCAACGACAACAGGAAACGAGCAGACGTTCGCCAAGGTCGCCGTCCCGGAGTCATTGTCAACGAACGCCAGGCACTCTTCTGCCACGTCAGTTGGTCCGGTTCGGTCAGGCGGCTCCGTTGGGCGAGGCGGGCCAGGTTGCGTGCAACCGACCAGGACCACCGCGAAAACGCCAGCCGGAATTCCGGGAAGGGTTCCGTCCATATGGGCGAATCTCCCGTTCGCCGCAGCGGTGGCGCGTTGGGACCGCAATCGGAAAAATTGCCAAGAGTCGCTCTCAACATCCTCCTTGGGAGACAGGCGCGGTGCCCGGGCCGCGAACGGAAGGCTGACGGCAGCCGGAAAGATGCCGGCAGGCCGAAATGCGCGAAAGGCGCGCGCAAGGCCGGTGCGGTCGCGGATGCCGGCGAATCCCTGCAACCCGGAATCTGCGCCGCCGGCCGCGGGCGGGCTGTCCTTCCGCAGTTCGGGCGCAAGGCCGGACCCCGGGGCGCCTGGCGATCGACGCCCCGGCGTTCGCGTTTCGCGCTTGATGCCGCACAGGCGGCATGTCGTCAAACCGGCGGGCGCATGCAGGGACCGGATCGGCCCAATCCGCGTCCGAAGACCGGCCAGGCGCCGGCAACGCTCCTGGAAGCGGCCGCCGCCCTCCGCGGGAACGGGAGAGCTTGACGGCGCTTCCGAAGCCGGCAACCAGGGAGGGAACCGGCCGCACGCAGTCTCCCCGAGACCTCCGCGCACATCTCCAAGCCGACGGAGGCCGCCTGGATTCAGGATGCCCGCACACCCCGCGCCAGACGGGACGCCCCGGCGAACCTGTCCCGGCAGTGCCGCGAGGCGGTCAGCGCCATCCCGATGCTCCGGGCCTTCCGCAAGCGGACCGACGCGCCGTCTCGCCGGTACCGGCTCGCCGGAATCCCCGTGCGGCTGTTCGACTCCATCCGAGAGGCGCCTCTGAAGAGCTTCGAGCGCGATGCCCCGGTCATCGAATGCCGGGCGGACGGCGAGGCCCCGCCCGCGCGGCCATCGATCGCTCCGACGCAAGGATCGCCGTTCGACGGATCCGGCTCGCGGCATGCGTCGTTCATGCGGAATGGAGTCGACTGCACCGCGTCGGCGGCGGAAGGGCACAGGCCGCGGCAGAGTGGACACGGACATGACAACATTCAAGGCCGACTGCCCACGCTGCGGCACCCGCAGCGCGACGTTTGCGCCAGAATTTCAAGACGCCGTCATCCCGCAGCATGGCCTGTGCGACGTTCCTGCGAAGTGCGGCCGCTGCGCTCGCGGAGTCGTCGCATCGTATCATGGTCCCCGCTGGCAGCCCTCTCTCTCAACCCGTCGCCGGGGCGCTCCGCTTGCGATTTCCCCCTCCTTCCCCGACACGGCCGCGCCATCGCATGCGCCAGGGAAGGCAGCGGAATACTGCCGCCAGGGCATGGCGAATTCCTTGATCGAATGGCTCGACCGGGCCTGGCTTGACGACAACTTCAGCGACTGGCCGCAGTGGAAGCGCCTTGCGTGCGCCTTGGCGGGGATCGGCAACATTCCGGCTGGCATTCTATTTTTCTGGCTTGCCGACAAGGGTGCCAAGGACGTGGCAGCACATTCCGGCGATCCGGAAGTGCAAAAGACCATCGCCACCGTCGCTCCGAGCATTCCATTCCTGTCCATCGGGTTCGCCTTCCTCGTGAGCTGGCGCAACATGAGGGCCGGACCTGCCCGGCTGTACCTTGCCGGTTTCCTGCTCCCCGCCTTTGTCTGGTTCAAGATGGACAGGATTTTCATTGGCCACGTGAGATGTCCATGACCCGCGCCACGCCACACCCATAGCGCTCGTGCTGCTCTTCGCGACCTCTGCAGTTTTCGCGGATGACCCTACCGATGTCACGTTGCCCAGAGGCGAAGCGGAAGTCACTGAAATCACCGTGCTTGATCAGGCGATAGCTGGAACCCGCTTCATCTTCAGCCCTTCGCATGCGCTCGACCACCGGCCAGAATACCTCTACGAATATGATGCTGAGAAAACATCCGGGCTTTGTTAAAACGAGGACGTGTCAGACTTCGACCTTGGCGCCATTGTCGTTCTGGTCGCAAGGGATGAAAGCGGAAACGGAGATATTGCACTTTACCGCGGCAGATCCATTCCTCTGAATGAAGACCCTTCGAGGGATATGCAGTGTCTCCCCACCTCTGAAAACCAGAACATCCTGATCGGTGGCCTGTGTAAATGGATGCAAATTCATTCAAGGGATTTTCTGGCGACGTCACGACCATTCCCCGATATTTGAATTACGTTCGATAGGCGCGTTCGCGTCTCCCCAGCTCAGGACGAAGAATGTCTGGTGATCATGTTCAGGCGCTCCGACCTGACCATCACGAACACCTGTTCAGCGCCGATTGTCGTTCATGGCACCGTCGAGACACGTCCAATTTTTCTGGGCGCCGGAGAATCGAAAACGATTCAAAATCAATTGGTCATCGACGCCGGTGCCAAGGTGGTGGCAGCTTGTCCTTCGCCTTAGGTTCCTCAAGAGCCCCCGGCGGTTGGTGGGGCCAATCCGGTTGGACCTGCCGGTCAAGTGTTGTCGGAATCTTCACTTATTGGAAGTTCGACTATGTCGTCGTCACTTGGAAATTCTCTCGGTGACGTTCCGTTCACGCATTCAAATGCCCAGTCATCGCCAAATCGTTTTGATGCCTTCTCCACTGCTTCTAATTCTGTTGAGGCATTTACAGCAATTCGACGATAAGGTTTTGGGTCGCAGGCGTTGGCACGAATGTCTATAATCCAAGCATCAATCATTGCCCCACTTCCCCTCCGAAGTTTAACGCTGTCCATTTCCGCAACGAGCGCGCAGACTGAGCTAGGCGGCGGAGATCGGAGCCGGAGGCGGTTGAAGTCCCGGTCGAACCGGTGTGTAGCCGTACTCTCCTGACGGTGCAACCCCGCCGAGGGGCCTCATCGCATGATTTGTACGCTGGATTGCCCCAAGGAGGAACGGGACAGGAACGCCCTGCTGCGGACCTTCATGCCGACATTCTCGTCGGAGCAAGGTTCAGCGGCCGGAATTCCGTCCGCATGGCGGCGGCGGCATCCCGGTTGCAGTCACCGGTCAGGTTGACGTGCAGCCAGCCCGCCAGGGCCGGATGCCTGAGCAGTTCCGGTTCCGGCAGCAGGCCCCGGCGCTTCAGGCGGCTGGCGGCCTTGTCCGTGCAGAGCGTGTTCCGGTACGTGATGGCGGCGATGATCAGGTTGAGGGCCATGACCCGCTTCTGCTGCGCCTCCCGGGAGCGGTCATGGATGCGCCCCCGGGAATGGGCGAACACGGCCCTGGCCAGGCTGTGCCGGGTTTCGCTCCTGGAGAGACCTGCCTCGCATTCCTTCCGCGGCCGGAGGTTCTCGATCCGGTCCGGCATGAAGAGCGACCGTTCGATCCGTCCGATCTCGCCAGGCGCGGGACAGAGCTGGTTCTGCTGCCTGCAGGCACCGAGCCTGCGCAGCAAGTGCGAGGGTTTTGCGGACCCTGTCCTGATGTCGGCCGCCGGCCTCCGCGACGCCGCTTCCCCGGTGACCGGGCACGACGCTCTCGCTGATCGACCTTCCCGTGATCGGGGACAGGCCCTTTCAGCGGCCCGGCTTGCCGAAGCAGGCGAGGCGCCTGTCCGGGAAGTCGCGCAAGCGCGGCCCAAGGACGAGGCCGAGAAGGCGGAAGAGCGCGAAGACGCGATCGGACACGCCGCCGGTGTCGACGCAGCGGACCAGGGGGTTGAACCGCGCCGCGTTCCCGACGAGCCCGTCCAGGACGAAAGGCGCGTCGCCGGCCGTGGCGCCGATGACCTTCGCGTCGAACGATCCGCACTGCCCGGACAGGAAGGAGCAGATCTTCAGGCCCGGGTCGGCGCTGGGCTCGGGACTGGCCTGTCCGGATCTGCGCCCCGACTGAAAGAACTGCCCGTCCGGGGATGTCCGTTCGGCGCTTCCCCGGATCCGGGCGAACGGCGGCGCGTGACGCGCGTCGATGATCCGCGCCAAGACGTCGGAATGCGTTTACGTCCGCAGATGCCGCGAAATCGGCCCGGGAGGGCCGGGCATGGCTCGCCTTCCCGGAGGCGGTTGCCATCCGCTCGATGCCGGAACTCATCGCCCCCGCGGGAATCGCCGCGAGCACGGCGACCGGGTCGGAGCGGACGCGTCCCGAACGCAGGTCCGTGAACGCGTCGAGGTTGCTCATTACCAACAGAGCGGATAGAACCAAATATCGAGGCGCTCAATGCGATTGAAAAAGTTGTCTGTTGTGTCTTCTTGAATCGCGAGGCTGACGAGAGTCGCTAATAACTGCCCCGAAAAAATGGTGTCGGCAAACGCACCCTGCGGCAATATACCGATTGTCTCTAACCAGCTGTCATATTGTTCGGTATTGCGTTCCTGGAGAGAGTTTAAAGTTTCAGCCAACTCGCCCCGGGACGAAGCCACGAGACCGGACACCTGCGAAGCCCGATCGTTTGTCCAGTTATCGAATGATAATGGCATTAGTTCTTCTAGGTAGGCATAGGATGAACCCTTCCGGGACATTATCGTCTGGGGCACCAAAAAAATCGACGAGCCCCGCGTAGGCAAAGGCTCCCCATCTAGACTTATAATACGCTCGTTGGTCGTTCGAAAAAAGACGTCGTTTCTTCGGATCATCGCGAGCATGCCATCAATTGTCGCTTCTTGAGCTTTTGGCATGCTGGGCCTCAGAATGAGACTTGTTGTCGGAATCGCGATGGCAGCAATTGCAAAAATCTGACGACGGTCCATTCTATTCATCTCCTTGGGTTGCGGGGCTCGTCCCACCAACTACGTTCCTTAGAACGAAAGCCCCGCCGCAGACAAGAAATAAGATGAAGGTACAGAGCTGGAATCGACTGAACAACGTCAGCACGCCTATTCGAGTTGCCCTCAAAGTTCTGGCTAGAAAATTCTTTTTTCGTGTCAAACGGGAAGACATACAAGACAGGGGCTAGTTCATCATCAAACCGGAAATGGCGAAGACCAGCCCAGCGGTAAGGATCGCCAACACAGTTGCAACCCAAAAAGCCATTAGCCAACGGGGCAGCTATTCCAGACAGCTTGAGCTGGAAACAAAGGGCAACCATAGCACCGAAGATGGCCGTGGTCAGAGTGCCAAGGTATTTTGCCTGGTCAACGATACCGCGTTCAATTGCAGCAGCGATCTCGAAGGCATTGTTTTCCATAGTAACTGCTCCGCAATTGACGATCGCTTGGTTGTCCTGACCGGTGCCGCAGTCAGACTGGCAGTTGCGAACCGTCTGGGACATCGCAACGGAGCCTCTCTGACACCTGCCGCCACGCCCGAGTCGGACCACTTGACCCGCGATTTGTAGTGGTCCCCACCGCTCGCTTTGAAACAATCAGCGCCATCGCGACCGCCCCGTACCGGAATCGATCCGAATATCAGCTCGGGTGATCTTGCGCGACTGCAGTCGGGTGCGCATTCGACTTCGGCTGTCCTCCATATCACCGTCTTGAAGGCAGACTTGAGAAAGCGTTCGTCCTCGGGTGTGATGGGGACGGTGCGCCCGCTGCCCTTCCTTGCAACTCCCCCGCCGCCCCCGCCGAGTTGGCCAATTCGATCGAGAACTTTGGCCGAGATTGCGAGATGCGTCGCCGCCTTGTGGCGACCACCATGTGCTTGTTCCAGCACACTTAGGCAAAAATACGCTATGCCGGAAAGCGGCCCCCTGTCTTCGAGATGCCAAAAGCAACGCTGGTACATACTGTCGACGTCGGAACTTAGCGTGATGCTGACGCGTGGCGATGCCGGAAAGGCGCGGGGCGCTGGTGGAACAAGTTTCGCACTAGCTGAAAGAGGTCCACAATACGCAGGTGAGCGCTCAGCGTGTGTGGACCGGGCGGCGGGTTCCGGTCCACGATTTCCGAGCGACCAAAGCGGAGCTCGAACGCATTCGGACCCCGTTCAAGGCCGACAACGAATTTCCACGCGGGAATGTATCTGTGCTCGACGGCGACGCGTGCCGCCTCTTCGGACGCGTAGTGTTGCTTTAGGCTAAACCTGACCCGCCCGTTCTCTACCCGAACGTCGAATCCGCCTTTCTGGATTTCCAACGGAACTGCCCGCATCCAGTCGTCATTCATTATCGAATTACTCCGTGTGTTCACCCTTTGTGCTTGATATCGCATGTGCAACGTGCCATCAAATCAGCAAACGCCCGCAGGGAAATGCAGGCCCGCGGAAATCAGGGAGAGGCCCTATGAGCGCTGGCCCAGCACCCACCCAACAGCCCGGCCCGGTCTGGACGCCGCAAGATCTTCGAGCGGTCGCCGCCACCCTGCACGGATCACCATCGGGTGCGCTGCCGGCGCTAGCCAGGCGCATCAGAGTCGACGAACGACAGATGCGGCGCTGGGCGGGCGGCGCACCTATGCCGGCGGGGGTAATTCAGGACATCCAGGCACTGTTTGGGGTCGACGCACCACCGGAGACTACCTGGCGCCGCGACGAATGGATCGTCGGCGAAGGACAGGCGGGGCCTGGGCGGCGGCGGGTGTACGTCATGCACGCGTGGCCGCCGCGGTTCCGCTGCCGGGCTGTCGAGGTCGATCCGGACACCGGCCTGCCGATGCCGGGCGAAGAGCCGGCGGATGTCGCCACCGGACTGGCGTATTCCGCGGCCGAAGACACGCTGTTGACAGAGTTCGACTGGATCGACCGCACGCCGACCGGCCAGGCGCTGGCAATGCTCTTGGAGGCGGCGGCGGCTGCCCTCCACGAGAACGGGAGCGATTGATGGCACCGACGCCTGCCCAACGTGCTTCAGCACGGAAAATTGCTCAATCGTTATTGCGCGGAGGCAACCGCCCGGAAGACAATGTCCGGCAGGACATCGGCCGGCTGCTGGACGCTCTTGAAATCGAGAACATCATCACTTTCCGAACGCCGGCCGGTCCCGCGGACCTGTATCTCCCCCGGCGGCGCATAGTGATCGAGACCAAGAGCGCAGGCTTGGCCGACAACCCGGACCAGCCGCAAGCCCGGGCCAATGACGAAACGCCAAAGCAACAGCTTGAACGCTATCTGCTCAGCGAGCTGGTGGAGGAACGCGCACGGATACCTCTCGAGGATTCGGCCGATCTGCACTGGACAGGCATCCTCACGGACGGGCGCGTGTGGCATGTCTGGACGTACGACCCTCAATATGAAGCGCCCGCGGCACAGCCGATCTGCCTGAACTTCAGGCCGGCCAACACCGGCGAGCTGCTCGAGCGCATGGTTCCGGTCCTCGCCGTCGAGCCGGTCGGGAAGCCCTGGATCCCTGCCGATCCGGTCCCCGTATTCCGGACGGTCCTGGAAGAACTGCGCGAAATCCACGGCAAGCTGACCGGCAACGCACTGCGCACGACTGAAACCAAGATGGCGCTATGGCTGGACATGCTGCGCGGATCCGGGATGGCGCCCGTCAACTCGGCGGCGCAGCATCGCCTGTTCGTGGCGCACAGCTTTCTCGTCGCGCTGGCCCGCGGCGTCGAGCACACATTGCTGGATCCGGGCAATGACCCGGATCCGCGCGCACTGCTGGGCAGCGGCTTTGTCGCGTGGCTGCTCGATACCGAAGCCGGCAGGACTTGGGCTCGCGGCCTTCTCGCCCGGATTCATGGATACGAATGGCGGACGCGGCCCGGCGACGTGCTTCGACCTCTGTACGAGCAGCTCGTCACCAAAGATGACCGCAAGGACTTTGGAGAAGTGTACACGCCGGACTGGCTGGCCGAAATGATGGTCGGCGATGTGCTCGACGCCGCGTGGTGCGAACAGGCGGTGACGGATGCCATGGCCGCAATTCGAGGGCGGAAGGAACTGGCCGGCATCGGTGTCCTCGACCCGGCCTGCGGATCCGGGACGTTCCTGTACCACGCTGTTCAACGGATTCTCGGCAGCGATCTGGCGCGGTCGCTGCACCCGGGCCAACGTGCCGATGTGGCTTGCAGGCTCGTGCACGGCCTCGACATCCATCCGGTCGCGGCGGAGTTCAGCCGCGCGACGGTTCTGCGCGCCCTTCCGACACCGCCTCCAACCGGGCGCCTGGCCGTCAATGTCTTCCAGGGCGACGCCCTGATGATCCGGGGCACGGAGGAAGGGCTGTTTCGGCCGCAGAACGGCGAAACCGTCATTACCTCGCCAAAGGGCCAGGAAGTGCGGCTTCCAAAGAGTTTCGTCCGACACCCGGAATTTCCCGACCTGCTTCGGCGACTGGTCGACGACGCGCAGCAAGGCCGGGATCTTGCACCAGACATCGCCGCGGTTGGAACCGAACCCGAAGACAAGACAATGCTCGTGCGATGCCACCAAGTATTGGCGGAAATCATCAGCAAGGAGGGCAACTCCGTCTGGGCATGGTACATTTCCAACATTCTGGGGCCGACCCGGCTCGCCCGAACCAAGGTGAACCGCATTGTCGCGAACCCGCCGTGGGTCAAGATGTCAACCATACAGGTTCCCGACCGGAAGCGGGCATTGGAAATACTGGCCGGAAAGCCAAAGCGTCAAGCTGGACGCAGCAAGAAACCAAAACCTGAAGCCGGGCACCTCAACTTGTGGACCGGAGGCCCGCAGGCCCCGCATTTCGACATCGCACAGCTGTTCATCCGCTTCTGCCGGGAGACCTACCTCCAGGATCCTACCGCTGACCCGGCGGCCTGGGTTACCAAGATGTCGGCGATCAGGGCTGGAAATTGGAAAAAATTCAGAGCGTGGCACAATGCCGGCATCCGAGCGCAAGTCCTCGATCTGGCGGACGTACAGGTGTTCGGCGGCGGCGACGCACGGCGGTGTTGCGTCTTGTATGAAATTCGGCCGTCCGGGGCGCAGAGCCCAGATGGCGGTGAACCTGTGAAACTGACGGGCAAATGCCCCGGCGGCCGGCCCCGGGCAAGTTCTGCCCTCGAGGAAGTTCTGGATTTGATTGAGTGGGCTCAACCGCCGCGCTTCCCGGAAGAAGAATCAGGCTATAGCACCGACCGTTG
This sequence comes from uncultured Amylibacter sp., assembly GCA_963662815.2. Lineage (GTDB taxonomy): Bacteria > Pseudomonadota > Alphaproteobacteria > Rhodobacterales > Rhodobacteraceae > JAPPHA01. The sequence goes on along the minus strand of CAXXWA010000026.1, from coordinate 25,583 downwards.
GCGGCAAGGTGCCTCGATCACGCCAAAGGTTCTTACCTTTGTCGCCAGCCAGCGCGACAGCGAGCGCTCCGGATACAAGACGATCTCAACCGCGCGGTCACAGCATTCTCCGTGGAACGAGATCGAGCCCCGGCACGGTGACGTGCCGGCCCACTGGTTGGTGGACATGATGGCATCTGAGAGTCTGGTCCCGTTCGGCGAGGCTCCTCGAGGCCTGCAGACGATCATCGTGCCTCGTGCGAAAAACGGGCAACTGCTGGGCTTGCCGAGCGCCAGACGGGAGCCGTTGTGGGCAGAACTGGATGACCTCTATCAGGACGACTGCGGTAAGGGCCAGAATACTCCGCAAACCCTGCTCGCCCGGATCGACTACAATAGAAATATATCGGTCCAGCTTCCGTTGCGAAAGTCCGGGCAATGGCTGGTCATCTATCCGAAATCGGGCGACATCATGCGGGGTTGCCGGATTATGGAAGGCACCGCGATCCTCCAGGACACGACTTACAGGCTCCGGACGGAAAGTGCCGAGGAGGCTGCGTTCCTTGTGGCTGTGCTGAATGCCCCCGCGCTTGAACGGGCGTTTTGTCAATCCCGAACAAGCGGCCGGGACTTCCAGAAAAGCCCCTGGCGATCAGTGCCAGTGCCAGCATTCGATCCGGATAACTCGGTTCACGAGCAACTGGCACAAGCGGCGGTCGAGGCCGAGCGGAGCATTCAGAGCCTGTTTCAGACGGAAGGCGAAGACCTGCCGCGGAGCCAGGTGAGTCTGTCCAAACGGATCAGAAGCCGGCTCAAGGATGACGGCGTGTTCGATCGCCTCAACGCGCTGGTCGCGCAGATACTCCCGGCTCATGTGGCCGAGGCGGCGGACAAATAGGGGATTTGGGGCCGCCGCAATCCAGCGCCCGCCGAGATGAGCGCGCTACAGCACCACGCTTGTGAGTCAATTGATGCCCAGAACTGATTCTGTCCGAAAGTGGTTTTGGAGAACCGTCTTGGGCGCGATGATCTTTGCAGGTGTATCTTTTGTAATGAACCGCCTTCTCGGCGGCGGGCTTTTTCGCGACGTCGGCGGCTGGGCATGGGTGAGTTTGACATTCGCATGGGATTTTCTTCTGTCGGACATTTCGGTTCCGATGTGGCTTTTCATGGCCGTTTCGGCAGGCGCAGCGATGGCAATTCTGGCGACTGTGGCGATTGTGGCGAACATCATTTCCGAAAGACGCCAACCATGGCGCGCTTATACCGAGGCCCTGATTGACGACATGATGTGTCGCTGGGAGTGGTCTCGGAGCAATCAAATCGAGAGGCTATTTTTCTTTTGCCCAACGTGTAAAGGAGAGTTGGTGCACAGCAGCTGCACGCCTTATTTTCGGAGCGGATCCTCCTTTTTTGTCTGCGAAAAGTGCTCTCGAGAACGGGGCAGGCAAAGGGTGTTCGCAGAAGAAGAATTCGGGTCGGGCTTCGAAACTATGGAACGTATCAAGAGAGAAATCCGTCGACGGTGCAACACGGGCGAATGGAAATCGGGAACTTGATCCAACCGAACAACTTCGCATTGGCCCGGGCTTGCGGCTGGTCCGGGCTGCCTCCATAACACCGCTCTGGCTGCTATCAACTGAAAGCGATAGTTATAGAGTGGGATTCGCCCCCACAAGAAAGACGCGCCTTTCCTGTACACGCTGGGAATCGAGGCTAGTCGACACGACAACCCGGTACGCACGACACAATCAAAGCCTCCACTCCCCGCATAGCCACCAGACCGATACCGCCCCAAGGAGCCCCAAATGGTCCGCCCCCGCCCAATCGACACCATGACCGATGGCCACAAGACCCACACCCATGGCACGGAGGGGCGCGTCCCAGCTCCCGACGGCGCAATCGCAATCGAATGGGACATCGATCTCGAAAGTTTCGAATTCAAGTGGCACGACTCTAAGCAAGAAGCGAGAATCCAGGGCAGGTGCACTCGATGCTGGGGCAGTCTTGTGGGTCGAGGCGGCAACCCTGGCCAAATCACAGGCATCAAGTGTCGCGTGTGCAGCGAGACGCTTGAAGGCGAAGCGGCGCGCGAGGAGCACTCGCGAATGTTCAACGAACTTGGAACCAACCGCGATAACGTCTCCGCCGGACGACTTCCCCGCTACGCAGACGACGGCATCTTCGTCTTCAAGACCTTCCCAGCGTGCGATCGCATGTCTGAGGAGGATTTCCGCGACCGCGTAGCCCGGTCAAAGGCCGTGCCAGGCACGGGCGCCAAAATCGACCGCAACAACTTTCCACCGGGTTCGGCAGGATTCTTCGTTTTTCAGGCCGCCACACTCATGGCGAGTGTCGAAGGCATCGCTCATCCTCGCGCCTGGTCTTTCCTGGACTTTCCCGCCGTCCGCATCCGCGACGACGGAACGGCCTGTACTGTTTCCTTGGACGGCATTGTCGATGACATCCAGTTCCCAAAGCGTCAGTTGCTCCGTAACCTGGGCAAGACGTTGACCGCCGCGATGATCTCCGCGTTCGCGTGCGAGCTTGCGATGAAAGCGATCGCCCTGACGGTCAACGACCAAGCCCTGAAGACACACGACCTCAAGCGGCTGTACGACGATCTCCCGGAACCGAGCCGTTGCCGGGTGGAAGCCGACTACCCGGGCACCGCGGCCGCCCTCAAGGCCGGCCGTCAGACTTTCGGCAGCTGGCGCTACTTCGAGACCGAGGTCGGCGAGACCGTAGCGAAGGCGTTGATCGACACCGAACAGGCGCGCAACCTCGGCAAGGCCGCTCGCGTGATCCTCGACGAGGCGGAAATGGTCGGACTGGGGTACAAGGTAAACGTCAAAGGCCAGAATAAGCACAATCTGACGATCCACGTCAAGGGCCACGAGACCCCACTAAACCACGATCCGGTGCCCGCCGCGCACAGTTCCACCTATCCGTTTCCGCTTTCCTGATCCCGTGCGGACTCCATTCCGCAGGTTTGCTCCAAGATCGGGTCTATCCCAACAAAGGTACGTGAGGCGACATTCCTCAGAGCCGATCCCTGACGCGCAAAATGGTCTGTCTGCTTGTCCCGAACTGTCGAGCGATCGAAGAGATCGTCTCGCCGTTCCGGATCTTCTTCTTCACCAGATCCTGCTGATCGGCGGACAGGGCCGAGGGCCGGCCCAGAGACTTGCCAGCCGCCTTGGCTCTTGCGAGGCCGGACCGGGTGCGTTCCACGAGAAGATCGCGCTCGAACCGGGCGACGGCGTTGATGACGTTCATGGTCATCTTTCCGGCGGAACTGGTCAGGTCCACGCCTCCCAAGGCAAGGCAGTGGACGCGCATGCCCATTTCCTCCAGGTCCGCGACACTGGGGGACATCATTGCGACGGCTGACCGGTTTGCGTTCGTCAGGTCACTGGATCTCCCGCACCATCTGTCTGCACGCCTGAATCAAGGCTGGATTGATCGGATCGCGCGCCGGGTCGGCGGCGAAACGTCCGTAAGGCCGACTTCCGGAACCTTGGCCTCACTCCCGCCGCATGGCGCAGTTCAAAGATCCTCAGGAATACAGAGCAACATCGCGTCCTGACGGACGCGAACGGCGTCTCGCCCCTTCCACCCCTGCAAACTCACCGAGACCGAAACCCGGCAAGACCGGTGTGTTCCACAAGGGCAGCCACGTTTTGCAGCGTAAAAACCTTGCCGCGTGTTGCGAGAAGGAGCTTCCTCATGTCCTCGCGCCGGACACCGAACCCTCGCCCGGCGATGCATGCGACCACCTCGAATTTGGGGCAACCCGCCGGCTGACCCCGCATGCTCAAGGAATCGAGGTGCTGCACTCGGGTGACCTTGTCGCGCGCTGTGCCATCATCTTCGGTTAGCTTTGCCTCGATGACGACCCGGGGATTGAACTCGCTCGGAATCACGAAGTCAGGGGCTTGGTCGAAGCCATCCAGGCGCTCCGCCCGGCGGGTTTTCCGGTAACTGATGCCAGCGCGGGCAAGCACCTCCTCGATCGCATTCTCGACGACGTTTCCGACCAGTTCGCTGATGGAGTCGCGATGACCGGCGAACGGACGGCCGAGAAGGCGTTCATAGAGAAGGATGGAATAGGGAACGCCAAGATCGGCCGCTGCTCGAACACTGACCAGGCCGGCCCTGGTGTCAGCCTTGTCCAGCCTGTGAAGAGAATCGGACGGCCTTCCCGCCACTCCGCGCTCCAGAGCGTGACAAGCGGCGGTGATCAGGGCCTCGATACGCTGTTCTGTAACCGGTCCCTTCGTCGACAATGGTGCCCCGGGATCCATGCGAATGGACCGATCAATCGTGCGCGCCGCACCCTGGGGGATGGCGATTCCGCCATGACGGCTGGCGTAATAGGCCCATTCCGGAGGCGTGAAGCCCAGCATGCACCGCAGAACAACGAGGGCTATCGGCGCCTCCAGAACGGCCGCGGCCACGGCGTCAGGGCGAATCGTGCGGAAGCCTCCGGTCGCGCTCTTCAGCGCTTCGTAACCGGCTTCGAAAACGGGGAACTCCACGAAACCCTTGCCCTTCGGCATGACGAGAAACTCGGACTCAAGACTGCCGAATACGGCATCAACGTAGGCGTCGAGATTGGATTGGAGGTCGTTGAAGTCAGCTTCAAAAGGAAACGGCATCGCGGCCTCCGCCCTCAACTTGTTCCCCGTGCGGCAAGGGCGCCGGCAAATGACCGGCCGCCTCGGCGGCGGCCGCCTGCCGCGCCAGCGCATCGACATCGCCGAATGCGGTCATCCTGTCGCGCACCGCAGCGATCTTGTTCTCAGTCGACAAGGAACAGTCCCATGAACTGCGAAGCCGCCACACGGCATCCCGGGTCAGGTGACCGAAGACCATGCACCGCGTGTCGCCGTGGGTCGGCGTCCGGCCGCCGGTTGACAACTGTTCGACATTCCTTCGCACGATTCCGATCAGCTGCGCGGGCGATTCAAACAGGCAACGCTCTTCAGGCACCACTCCGCTTGCCCGGCACACAAACACCGTGTCCACGATCGAGGACGCCGTTCCGTGAATATGAATCGAGCCGCCCATTTCCGCCGGGCACGGCAGCGTTGCCGAGCACACGAGACCTGCATCGAGGATCGCGACACCAACTGCACAATAGGCGCCAAGCCTGTTGTGATGATAGGTGAAAACCAGGGGAGCCCCGGGCTTCAAGGCGTCGGCCATGCGGGAGTAGACGGCCGACAGCCCCTCGGTGAAATGCTCGAGGCCGCGCCCCTCCGTCACGTTTCCCGTGAGTTCGTCCGGCGAGCGCGTAGACGGGCGGTCGAAACCCTCGGCGTCGCGGCCGACGATCCGCCGAAGCCAGACGTAGCAGAAATCCATCAGCTCGCCGTATTGCACGTTGCCGAAGTATGGCGGGTCCGTCAGCACCGCATCCAGGCTGTCCGGCGCGAAAACCCTCTCCGTCGCGCTCGTGCAGCGGATGGCCACGCGGCGGCGAGCGCCGTTCAGGGTTTCGCCGATCTTCTCGCCGTCGATCGGAACGCGTTCCTTGCGCGAGCCGCGGTGCCGGACCTCGAAAGGAGCATCGCAATAGCGCTTGGCCTTGACGTACTTGTCAATGACGTTGGACCAGCCGCCGGATCCGACATTCGAACCGCGGTCGTTGACGATCCCCAGGAGGTTTGACTCGCACTGCACCAGGCCGACGGGGAAGCCGTGAACGGAGAAGATGTCGAGCGACTTGAGCGCCGCCGTGTCGTAGCGGCACAGCATGTTCTGATAGCGAAGAAGATCCGAGAGATTGGTTGCGAGCGCATTCCTTGTGCGCTTGTCCTCGACGTCGGCAATGAGCCTGGCGCTCAGCTCCAGGCCAAGAAGCTGGCGCGGATTGAACATGTCCCGATACCGAAAGTAGCCCCATCGGTGGAGGCGTGAAGTTTCGTCTCCGGAGGGAATGGTCTCGTCCGGGACGAAGCGGGAAGCCGTCCGTTCCCAGTGCGCCGCCGCCCCGGCCATGCGCGCGATGTCGTCAGCATCCGGTTTCTTGAAGAACCGCCCCTTGTGAATTCCGCGGCGATCCGGATTGAAATACTCCATCGCAAAGAGACGGTGTTCGAAAGGATGGCGGGCCGAAGCGGGGTACATGTTGGTGTGGCCGCAGCGGGGGCAGTCGCACCGGCCTCGACGCGCGGGTCCGGCCAGACGGAGCGCGCCGCCGCATGTGGCGCAGTGGCCCGGTGCTCGTCTGTCTTCGACTTCGGCGAGGTCGCCGCACCCGGGACACACGAGCACGTTCTTGGGGTGGCGGCGGTTTCCCGCGAGGAGATAGCCGGGAAAGAGGTCGACCGATGTCCCGCAGGAGCCGCAGTCCAGCACCTTTACCCACAGAAAGGACTTCACGGGCACGTCCTCGTCGCCGTACCGTGGACAGCGCGTCCGGTAATAGCGGTCAACCCGGGACCGGAGCGCAGCGACGAGACCGTTTGCGGTTCGCGCATAGGCCGCGAGATCGATGGGCTCGATTTCTTCCCGGACGATCCAACAGGACATGGGATTGACATCGAATCCGTCGATGTCGCAACCAACGCGGTTTGCCTCGATCAGCGGCGTCCCGCCGCCCATGAACGGGTCGGCGATCCGCAGGCCGGAGAGGTCGTTCGCGCGAAAGAACATGTCTTCCAGGCGATCCTTGCCGAATTCCGAGAGGATCAGGCCGCGAAACAGCGTTCCGGGACGCCGGGCGAACCACTTGTGAACCGCAATGACGGGGCGATAGTTCTGCTGGATCTGCTTTTCGCGCAGCGCCATCTCGGCAATGAAAGAGACGTCGAACCGGCGTTCGAGGTTCATGGCGCCTTCCGCACTGCGAACCTCAAGCGTCGGACAGAACCGGGAGACATTGGCGCGGGGCTGTTCCACAGCCGAACTTATACCGGCGGGCCACGACGGGGGCAACGTAACGCCGGCGTCGGGAGATTGACCAAAATTCCCGGTGAGACGACGGACGTCAAGGAGAGTTGAGGCAATGACTGGATGCGGTGGTCAAGGCCGAGCAGTCCGGGTTTGGCCGCGAGGCTTCTTCTGCTAGAACCGACAACGATCCGATGGCGATATTCCTCGTTGTCCGGGTTTGGCCGCGAGGCTTCTTCTGCTAGAACAAGGACATCCTGCAGTCCGTGGTCAGGTCGGTCCGGGTTTGGCCGCGAGGCTTCTTCTGCTAGAACCGCGGCGGCGAGGTCGACGATCCCGGTCTCGTCCGGGTTTGGCCGCGAGGCTTCTTCTGCTAGAACGTCGGAGGTCACCGGCCGCTACAAGGTTTCGTCCGGGTTTGGCCGCGAGGCTTCTTCTGCTAGAACTTTCCGCGCCAGCGACCGCGCCGTTTTCCAGTCCGGGTTTGGCCGCGAGGCTTCTTCTGCTAGAACCGCGCTGCCTGACACGCCTCACATGGCCCAGTCCGGGTTTGGCCGCGAGGCTTCTTCTGCTAGAACCTTTCCTGGAGGTCTGCGGATACTACCGGTGTCCGGGTTTGGCCGCGAGGCTTCTTCTGCTAGAACTGCTAGTGATATGACAATACATGTCAGAACGTCCGGGTTTGGCCGCGAGGCTTCTTCTGCTAGAACGACGACCTCGTCCTGCAGCAGCTGCTGCGCGTCCGGGTTTGGCCGCGAGGCTTCTTCTGCTAGAACCCATTGCTGCCCGTGCCCGTGCAGTCCAGCGTCCGGGTTTGGCCGCGAGGCTTCTTCTGCTAGAACATCATCCCGTCGATCATCGCCTGCGGCGAGGTCCGGGTTTGGCCGCGAGGCTTCTTCTGCTAGAACAGGCCGAGCGACTGATCGAGAGGCGAAGGTGTCCGGGTTTGGCCGCGAGGCTTCTTCTGCTAGAACGCCGCCGACCTCGCCGACGCTCGCGACCGTGTCCGGGTTTGGCCGCGAGGCTTCTTCTGCTAGAACGGCCGCCGACGGGCGCGACGCGATCTCGGCGGTCCGGGTTTGGCCGCGAGGCTTCTTCTGCTAGAACGGCCGCCGACGGGCGCGACGCGATCTCGGCGGTCCGGGTTTGGCCGCGAGGCTTCTTCTGCTAGAACCATCCGGGAACGGCGCACGTCCACGTAGTGGTCCGGGTTTGGCCGCGAGGCTTCTTCTGCTAGAACGAGCCGATGTCGCGGCCCCGCGCCGAATGAGTCCGGGTTTGGCCGCGAGGCTTCTTCTGCTAGAACTCCCTGCCGGATGACGATGACGTGGGAAACGTCCGGGTTTGGCCGCGAGGCTTCTTCTGCTAGAACCTCAATTGGCTGGCCGCGCAGATCTCCTTCGTCCGGGTTTGGCCGCGAGGCTTCTTCTGCTAGAACTTCGCGTTGATGTTGACGTTGCCCTGCGAAGTCCGGGTTTGGCCGCGAGGCTTCTTCTGCTAGAACCAACCGCGCCTCGCGCCTGATTAGCATCGCGTCCGGGTTTGGCCGCGAGGCTTCTTCTGCTAGAACCGCGGCCAGCCGCGCGTGCGAGATCTCGCAGTCCGGGTTTGGCCGCGAGGCTTCTTCTGCTAGAACGCAAATCAATCAGGCCCCCACTTCCACTCCGAAGTGCAACACCGGCCATTTCCGCTGCGAGCGCGCAGCCCGGGCGCAGAAGATCGCCCTGTGATGGCGAATCCAGGCCCCGGGGCGCCGGAGATCCGGGCACGAGGCGGCTGAAGTCCCGTCGAAACGCAGCGTAGCCGCGCTCTCCGGACGGTGCAAGCCGCGCCCAGGGGGCGTCTGCGGCCCGCCAGGCGAAGGGAGGGCGGAGCCCGACCGAGGTCGGCGGGCCGCAGACGCCCCTTTCTCTCGCCGGACCGGTCCCTCCGCAGGACGGTCCGGGACGGCTTCGGTCAGGGAGGCCGCGCCTTCCGGAACGCCTCGGCCGGGGTCATGTATCCGAGCGCCTTCCTCGGACGCCCGTTCAGCCGGTCCTGGACGGCCTTCACCTCCGCGTCGGTCACCTTCCTGAAGTCCGTGTCCTTGGAAAAGTACCCTCGCACCAGGCCGTTCGTGTGCTCGTTCAGGCCCCGTTCCCACGAGTGGTACGGCGTGGCGAAGAAGAACCCGGCCCCGAGCGCCTGCGCCACCCAGGCGTGGCCCGCGAATTCCTTGCCGTTGTCCGCAGTGATCGTGTGGACCAGGGCGGCGAGCGGCAGCAGCATCTCGAGCAGCGCGGCGCCCACCGCGGCCGCCGTCCTCCGCCCAACCCTCTGAAGAAGCGTGTATTTCGACGCCCGGTCCACCAGCGACACCAGCGCGCCGCTGTGGCCCTTGCCGACGATCGTGTCCGCCTCCCAGTCGCCGATCCGCTCCTTCGCCTCCACGATCTCCGGGCGCTCGGAGATGTCCGTGCGGTCCGGGATGCGGCCCCGGCCCGAGTGGCGCCCGCCCTTCCAGTTCGGCTTCTTCCCGCGGCGCCGCAGGAAAAGGAAGAGCCGGCCCCCGGCCTTCCGGTCGGCGCGGACGTGCTGGTATATCCACTCCCGGCCCGCCATGGGGATGCCCTCCTTGCGGAAGCGGCCGGCGATCTGCTCCGGGCTCCAGCCCTCCGCAAGCCTGTCCTCCACCGTCGTCCACCGCTCCGGCGTCATCTTCCTGGCAACGGACGACGCCGCGCTGCGCCGCGCCGAGGCCTTGCCCTGCGCCTGCCTGTGCCTGTAGCCGCGGCCGCCGCCGTTGCGCCGGATCTCGCGCCAGACAGTCGTCCGGTCCCGGCCGATCTGCCGGGCAATGGCCGGATCGGACAGTCCGCTTTTCCTCAGCGCGTATATCTGGCATCTCTCTTCATGGGTCAGGTGGTGGTAGCCGCTCGGCATGACAGTCTCCATGCTTCTACACAGGGACTGTCGCCGCCATCTGGCCGATTTGCAACATCCTGCGCCGAAGGACGCAGGTCGCCACCACATCCGGTGTTGCACTTCAGAGTGGCACGGGGGGGCCATAACTCTGTCAAGGTCCGGGTTTGGCCGCGAGGCTTCTTCTGCTAGAACGCACCGCCATCTTCACACGACCGGCAGCGGGTCCGGGTTTGGCCGCGAGGCTTCTTCTGCTAGAACATTGGAGCACTCGGCACATTCTCGATAATTGTCCGGGTTTGGCCGCGAGGCTTCTTCTGCTAGAACTCGCGGCCAGGTCGGGGTGGATTCCGTGGCCGTCCGGGTTTGGCCGCGAGGCTTCTTCTGCTAGAACCTGCCCTGCGCAACTCTCTGTTGCGCAGGGTTTTTTCTTCGGAATCGGCCCAGAGATTCCGCCACTTCGCGGTCAAAACAAAGTAAGCTGATCGGGTTTCTTCCGTGTCGGCCCACTTCGGGCCTTGCCACGAAAGCTCCGGGTAAGCTGGTATTGACGGTCGGTGAAAAACAGAATCTGGACATGTCCGGCGGGCGGGACGAGCTCTCCGACCCTTGCAGCAATGGAGTCAGCTTTCTCCTTGGAGTATGCATGACGCAAGTACACCGAGAATTGCACCATCCCGAAACCGAGATCCAGCAGATCTTTCCGGAATCGGGTTGCGGCCTTGCGCTCGGACTTCGTCAGGACGGGGAGGTCAAAGAGGGTCCAAATCCACATGATCCTGTACCTCGAAATGGGCAGGAGCAAAGCGTCAGTCATCGGTCGGCTCCTCGTCGGGGATTGGATCGCGCGAAAAGACAAGCCTGGCCTTCCCCGCGGTGAACGATGCCGACAGGCTTTGCGCCAGCCGCAAGAGAACGCGCGTCAAGGGCGAGTTGCCGAGCTCTGAACGGAACGATGCAGAGAGCGTTTCGACAAGCGTGGCGCGACCGTCCGCGACGCAATCTGTACCTGATGCCAACAGGCCGTGAACGGCCAGATCAATCGTGGGGCGAAAGGGCTCCATCACGTCATCGGCAAGTGCCAACGCGTCGCCGCCGCTCCTGTGGTGCACAGAAAGCGATGGATGCAGGCCGGCGGAGACAATGGCGCGGGCGGTGGCGGCACGGAGCACAGCATACCCGTAATTCAGCAGAGCGTTGGCGCCATCCAGCTTGGGATCGCGGCGAAAGGACCTGCCAAGAAGCAGAGGCCAGTAGGCTTGGGCTGCCTGGGCCTCGCAGTTCTTTGGATCGCCGGAACGCACGGCTCTGGACAGTTGTCGCAACCGTTCGGAAGGCATGTCCAGACGGTCCAGAACGGCGGCCTGCGCGACGATCTTTTGCCGGACGAGACAGGACCAAATCTGCTTGCACAGCGGTTTCGGGGCGGCGGCCTGATCCGCCATCCGATAGGCCTGCTCGCCGTGGCCGCAAAGCGGCAAGACGACCGCGACCGGTGCAAAGTTGGGGCCAAGGATGGTGACGGGAACGTTCTGACCAGCCAGGTGTGCCAGAGCGGAACTTGACCAGGTCAGGCCTTGACCCGAGACCAGCACGGCGTCGAGATCGTCAAGTTCGGCTGTCCCGATTTCCGCGCCGTCCTGCCGCACTGACAGAAACCCGCGTACCTTGTGGATAGCGAGGTTGTGCCCCGCCAACTCCAGTATCCTTCCGACCATGCGACCCTCCCGTCAGGGCCCGTCAGGTCGTCTTGTCCGTCACGCCATCCCGTGGGGAATGATGCGCACCCGCCCCAATTCGTCGATCCGCACACGCCGCGCGCGGCGGAGCTTGAGCTTTGATATGCTAGCCAAATCCCAGCGAAAGTCATCATCTTCGTCTTTGTGTCGCTTTTGCAGGGTTCCTGCTTCCTTCAGATCGCAGAGGCGCAACCTCTTGTTGCTAGGTTCTAGCCTCACGACACGCTTGATAGAATTGCTACCGGGAACCACTTCCTCTTCCTCATCATCCCAGTCGAAGAGCTGGAGCGTGTCGTTCTTGTGCACTCGCATGACGAAACGGCCAGAGGGATACGCGTCATTCCAAGCCCGGCCTTGGCCCGAATTCGCGTCCCAGACCGAGAGCGGATGGGCCTTCCAGACACCGTCCACGTCGATGATGTCGACGCAGGCCACTTCTCCCGGGGCAAAGTACTTGTAGGCTCGTCCCGCACAGTCATGCACGGCACGTACGGGGTTCTCCGCCTTCAGGATTCGAAGCCGGCGATGCCCGGTCTTCCGGGACCAGTCAGCGAGCAGTTCTGCCCGGAGCTTCTCGGCTTCCGACTCCTTGAGGCCGGCTGCTCGCGCAGGTTCGGTCGCCTCCAGCAGATCTCGCCGCAACTTCACGTCCCGCACCTGGCCGATCTCCTTGCGCGACAATGCGGTTGCCTGCTTGCGCACGACGACATTGCCGATGGTGCGATCGGCCTGATTTTCCGGCACGTCGCGCACCAGGCCGTAGGCGGTCGCTTCGTGCAGCCGTCCGCTGGTCCGAGAAGGGCCGTCAGCGCTGGCGGTCAGGTGCCGTGGCCGATGGCTGACACGGACCTCGCGGGCAGCTGCGTGCACGGCATCGCGGAATCCGGGGAAGGGGTCAGGCGGGTCAGGCAGGACGCGCTCCAGCATCATGGCGCCGTGGGCCCTTGCCGCCCTTTGCAATCCGGCGATCATCCGGCGATCAATCACGCCGACCACGGCTGCGTCGATGGCATGGTGTCTGTGATCGTTGCGGTCCTTTCGGTTGTGGTCACCGAGGTTCAGGCCCCATCTATGCCGCAGAAGCGCGGTCATGCGGCCAGGCAACATCCAGACATGCGTGCGGTTGACCCCGTCGGGGTCCCTCTTGTCGAAAAGCGCTTCGGCATAGGCGCGCACCACGCGGGCCAGATAGCCCGTTGCGTGAAGCTGACGAGCCTCGAAGCTCTTCTGCTCCTCGTAAACCTCCATAGCGTCGGGAAGGAAACGCCAGGCCTTGTTGCGCGGAAGGTGCTTGGTAAGGTCGATTATCGTCTGCTGGTCGAAGATGCCCCGCGCTGCCGCTTCGCCGGGCGACAGCTTGCCCTTGCGGCGGTTTTCTTCCCTGAAGGCGAGGGTCTTGTTCGCGGGCGAATCGTCGAGCGTGTCGCCGAACGGCAGAATGTGCTCTATCTCGACCTCGGAATGCAGGTCGGCGAGGCTGATTGGACGGCCAGTGAAGGGGCTGCGCCGGTCGGCTTCATTGCGGCCCAGTTCCTCCCACAAGCGCATCTTGAGGAACAGTTCGCCAACTCGCTGGCCAGGGCCGATCACGTCCTCTTCTTCCAACCGTTTTCGGTAGCCGTCATTGCGCTTCTCGTTGGCCTTGATCCGCTTTTCGACCTCGGCCCTTTCGCGCGGAGACCTGCTCAGGTCGCGGGCCGCCTCCAGCACGATTTCATCGGGTTTCCCGTATTCGGCGGTCAGCATGTTGATGATCCGGCGAAACTGGTTCAGTCCGATATGGACAGTCGGGTTGGCGATCCTGCCAAGCCGCACGTCATGAGGATCCTCGGGATTGCCGGTGCCGGTGCCGAGCATTCGCTGCAGTACCGGCAGTTCGTTGTAGGGAGGCAGGTTGTCGACACCGGAATCGGGACGGGCGTCGGAATGGCGTATATCGGCAGCGGCCAGCAGCGGAGCCTGTTCGACTGCCTCGCTGTAGGTGATGACGTCCGAACGCATCTCGGTCACCAGCGCCTCGACTGCTTCGCGGCAGAAGCGCAAGTGACCGTCGGGCAACTGCGTCCTTTCGACAGCGGCGGCTGTGCCGGCGTCGAGGCCGAGCTCACCAGCAAGCCACCTGATCAGCGCGTCGGGCGATTCCGTTTGGGCCAGCTGCTTGAGCACCTCCTCCCGGGTGGCCGTGTCGTATTCTGGCCAGCGGGCCGCGAGAGGACCCGGCTTCCTCGTGGTGCCGACAAGGGCTGCCGCGACTTCGTTGAAATGCAGGTGCTTGAGCCCCCCGTTTGCAAGGTTCAGTTCGTCCTGCGAGGTCAGGCCGAGTGTATTGCGTACGTTCGACCATGTCATCTTCCGTCCGCCGTAGAGTGCGTCGAACAGGACGGCGTGCCTGTCGGGATCCAGTCGAGATTCACGCGTCTCGCGGATGATCCGCAGGTGCCCGAGCTGTTGCAGGATCAGGAAGGCCTGCGCGTCCGGATGCCAGCGCGGCAGACGGGGTCTTTCAGGAAAGAAGGTGCAGCGGCCCGGATCGACTGGGCGAAGATCCCGCTGGAAGAAGATCGTGCCGCGCAGCCGGTCACGGTCTTCGTCGGTCAACCGGGGGTGGTGCTTTGTCTGTTCCGCCCAGATGCAGTCGAACTCGGCCTCAAGCATGTCGCGGGTCGGGTAGAATTCGTAGTGTTTCTCGGCACCGTCGCCTTGGGGCCGGACGCGTACGCCCTCTCCGGCCTGCAGTCGCGACCAGAGATAGGCGCCGTAGGTTGGATGTCCGCCGGACTTCAGCCTGGCCTCAAGTGCCTTGCCGGCGGATCTGATGAGCCCGCTATCGTCTTCACCCTGATCTGCCTTGCGGTTGCTCTTGAAACCGCGGTGCCTGGAAATGTGCCAGAGCACGCGGCCAAGTTCGTGCAAGGTGACCTCGCCCGCTGCCGCGCGAGCCCGCAGGCGGTAGGGGTTGCGACAATCGGCATCAGGCGACTGCGGACAAGACTGGCCAGGATGGGAACTCTTGCCATTCCGGTCAACGCAGCTGAACAGCGCATCGCGGTCCGCGCCCCTGTCCGGCAGCAGGCCGCAGTCAGCCAGGTCCTGTTCCAGCCGCTTGCGGCGCGCCAGCCGCCGATCTTGTTGGCGACGCATTGTTCGAGGCAGGCGGCGGTTGGCGGCGTGGGACTTTCCCGATTGCGGGTTGCGACCGTCGTCAAATATCCGGACGCCGAGCCGGCGCAGTCCAACGGGTTTTCCCCGTTTCTGCTCTTTCCATGTCACGGGGTCGAGTTCATAGACTGCCCAGCCGATGGATGTGGTTCCCAGATCGAATGCGAACCTGAAAGGCATGTTGAAACCTCCGAAACCCTTGACTCTTCGGTAGGTGTTAGAGCAAGAACCATGCATCTTCTAGCAGAAGAAGCGTCGTGGTCTTTCCCGCGATAAGGTGAAACATCCACGATGTTGAGGCGGGCTGCGGCCCGCCTCCCCTTTTGGGACATCCTGCCACCTTGGCGTCATCGCATGACTTATGCGCTGGATTGCCTCGGGAGAGGCAGATCGGGCACATCCGGGATCAACGGAGCGACTGCGCGAATCTGCAAGCCGTTGCTCTGCCTGTGTTCAGCTGCCTTGCGACTCGGCGGGGCGTCATTCCGGCCTTGATGAGCTTTTCCGCAGCCGAAACCTGTTCTCCAAGGGGCGGAGGACGTCTCTGCTTCCTGCCGCGCCTTCTGGTCACTGCGGTGCTATCGCGGGTGGGGTCCGGCTGCGAAAGCGATCGATATCGCGCGGCCGCCAATGAAAAGCCAAATGATCCGGTCCGCCCGGGGCATACCTTTTGGTGTCAAGAACGGCAGTCACATATCCGACCAGCTTGCGCTTGCCGCCAAGATAGCGGAGTGGGGACAGAAACCGACGAGACAGCGTCTTCTCGACGGCAACATGGGCTCCGTTCCGTCCTTCCTTCAAAGTCCGGTCCTTTCGATCCTGGCCAGGGAGATCGTCTCGCCGCGGCGGTCAAAGAGCCAAGTCGTTTCCGCTTTCTCGTGACCGGCAAGATCCTGGGACAACCTCCACCCGCACATCAATCAGCGCGGCTGCCGAGATCCGGGCAAAGGCACATGACAAGGCGGCGATGAGTGCCCGGATCATACAGTTCGGCGATCGTCCGCGCCGCCTGCGGAGAAACCGCCAGGCCTCTCAATTCAGCAAGGGTTCGCGGCCGTGAAGTCATGGGAAATCATGCCTGGTCGTCTGGCCGGGAGGAATCGCCCAGAGCATTGTAGAGAGCGGACTTGGAGACGCCGATCACCGCTGCCGCTTCGCGGACCGATGCTCCCCGGCCGATGAGGTCCTGCGCGCGCTTCAGCCGCGCCGGGGTCACGACCGGCCGGCGGCCGCCCTTGCGCCCCCTGGCACGGGCCGCCGTCAGGCCGGCGGCCGTGCGCTCGCGGATCAGGTCGCGCTCGAACTGCGCGAGGGCGCCGAATATGTGGAACACCAGCGTTCCGGTCGGGGTGGTGGTGTCGATCCCCTCGGTCAGGGACCGGAAGCCCACGCCGCGATCCTGCAGGTCCCGCACGGTCTCGACCAGGTGCGGCATGGACCGGCCGAGGCGGTCGAGGCGCCACACCACGAGGACGTCGCCCTCGCGCAGCCATGCGAGGGCTTGGTCAAGACCGGGCCTGTCGGCGGCCGCTCCGGAGGCCTGATCGGAAAACACCCGGTCGCATCCGGCCTCCGCGAGGGCGTCGGCCTGGAGATCGAAGGCCTGGCCGGCCGTGGAGACCCGCGCGTAGCCGGCAACAGCCATTGCAACCCTCCCGTGTCCGGAAACTCCGTCCGGCAAACTACTGTCCATCTGCCCGTTGTCAACCGGGGTTGCTGGACGGAAGGCAGCGTGGTCGCCAAACAATCGTTTGATGGACACCCGCTGCGACGCCGAAACCGGCGCAATTTCCGCCGCAGGCCGGCCGATCGCTGCCAGCGCCGTTTTCGCGCCCTCTGGGCGCCGTTTCGTCTCGGATGATCGGAAACCTCGCCGGCATGGCGTTTCGCGCATCCTGGGGCGCCTGAGCGAGGCGATTTTTCGGAAACGGCCTCGTTCACCGCGAAAACCACCGCCGAAAGCAGGGAATTCGGTCACGCCCGGGAGTCGAGGGCTTTCCTGACAGGCCGCGTTGAGGGTTGCCGTCTGCGCCGGGTGGTTTCCGTGATTCGGATGGAGCTTTCGCGGGCGCTGGCGCCAGGCCTTGCGGGTCTCGGCGGGCCCGGCCAGGGGCGAAACGCCACGATCCGCCGCGCCGCTCACCGGCCTCGATGCCTGCGCCCCTGGGCCGGAACATCCGCAGCAAGACAATTAAGGTGTTGCAAGACAATTAAGGTGTTGCAAGACAATTAAGGTGTTGCAAGTCCCTATAATTAAGGGGTAGACTAAAACTTGATAGAGACCCGGCATGCCCTTGTGGAAGGGGCGCTGCCGGGCCTCTGTTGGGTCTTTGATCTGAATGCTGAAGTTGGCTTCTGGCCAGACCGGAATTTGGAAGCCCGGTCCCTTCAGTTCAGATCGGCGACAATTGTTCATAAAAAAACCCAAATGTCAAGTTATTTGAGAATGGCCGGGTGTAGCCCAATTTGTTGACGTCATGCGACGGCCTGATTCGCCCGCCAGTCGAGGAAGTCGGGCAGTCTGAGGTTCATGACGCAGCTTTTGAGCGCGAGCATTGCGTTTGCTCCTCTCTCCGACCACCGGGTGCCTGACCGCTTGAGCCGCAGCCCGAACTGCCGGCAGCCGCCCTCCACGACGCCGCTTCCGACCTGAATGCCCCTGTCACGGCACCTGTCGTACTGCATCCGCTCGATGTTGTTCTGGAAGTGGCGACAGCAGTCCTCCACGTCCTTGTGCCGGCCGCTGAACAGCTGCAGTTCCCGGACCACCTTGTCGGCCCGGCCCGCCTCGATGTCCGCCTTGACCTCCTCGAAACGGCACTGTTGCAAAAATGCAAAAATTGTGGAGCCCGCTGCGCTTTTCCTCGAACAGCTTCACGTGCTGCACGTCCTGCGACTGTCAGACGAAGCTGACGCGCGCGTTCAGCCTTGGCCATGGGGTCTCGATCGAACTTCGGATGCATGCGACCTCCATATTGAGGAAAGTGACGTGGCACGACATGGTGCCCCGACATGTGTACTCTTGGAGACGCTCCCATGCCCCTATCAACCTATCACACTTGACTCCGTGTCGTTTCCTTTCGGTTCGCGCCGTCCCGGTCCTGCATGGCCTGCATGGCCTGGATCGTGATGACGGCGTATGACAGCAGCTTCACGCCCTCCCAGAGCTTCTGCGTGCCGGGCAGCGGCTGGCGCTTCGAGGGATGGAAGCCCGCCAGGCCGCCCGTCAGCACGACGAAGCCCGCGACGGTCATCTCCGGCGGTCCCCTGGGAACCTTGAAGCCATGGTGGGCGGCGAGGGCGCGGAGCGCCCGGATGTCGTCCTCGGCGACGTGGCGGCTGGCCGGATCGTCCGGCCTCTCGCGCGCGAGAAGCGACAGGTCCCACACCCTGAACGCGGTGACCGCGTCGAAGGCGAGGCACTTCCTCAGGTCGTCGGCCTCGTCGAGGCGGCGGTCCTCGATGCGGGTGCCGGTCTTCAGCGCGTGGAAGAAGCGCTCGATCCGCCAGCGCAGCTCGTACCAGCGGAGCGCCGTGCAGGCGGCGTCGAGGCCGGCCTCGCCCTCGGTGGTCAGCAGCATCCAGTGCAGCGGCCCGTTCCTCTTCCTCCTCTTCCCCGTCGCGAGGCGGCGGGGCGGGTTCTCCTCGCGGGCGGAGACGGCGATCATGCGGACCGGCGCCTCGCCCGCGCGGTCCTTCGGCGGAAGCAGGTCCGCCGGCGTGCAGCGCAGCGTCAGCCTCGCCGTGCGGGCCTTCCTGCGGTTCGGTCCCCCGCAGGCCGGAACCTCGATCCTCCGCCCGCCCACCGGCTCCGTCCCCAGCACGTGATCCCACAGGTCCGCGTCCCCGCCCGAGGGCAGCGCCACCCGGCGCTTCGAGCCCCGGCTGGCCCGGACCAGAAGCGCGGCCCCGGTCTGCTGCGCGCGCGAGATCAGGTCCCAGAAGTCGCCCTCGCGGTCGCAGACGGAGATCACGCGCGTGTCCGGGCAGGCGCGCGCGAGCTCCTGCGCGCGGTCGAGGCCGTCCGTCCAGCGGACGCTGTCCGCGTCCTCCGCCCGGCGGAAGTCCGCGTCCGCCTCGAACATCCCCAGGGGCCGGCCCGCCGCGTTCACCGCAACGCCGACGTGGGCGAGGATTCCCGAGGAGCCCCTGCCGCCCCCGCCAAGATCGTCGAGGCCGGAAGTCCCTGTCAGGCCGTCATGGTTCAGCGTCGTCGTGTCCTGCACGGCCAGCACCAGCCGCTCGGCGCGGCAGCGCTCGACCGTCTGCTCGAAGTGCGAGTCCAGGATGTGCTCCATGGTCACCCCGTCGTTCGACAGCAGCCTGTATGCCGCCGCCTGCTCCGCCCGCCCCGGGAAGATCGCCGGCAGGCGCTCGCCGAGGCGGCGGGTCCAGGCCGCGCCCATCAGCGCGATCCGGCGCCTGACCCGGCCGTCGGGATGCGTGCTCCGGCCGTACTCCCGCTCGGCCCATCCCCCCTCGGCATGCATCGAGCCGGACCAGCCGAGAACCCGCTCCGGCCCGCGCCGCAGGACCTGCCGCCAGCCCGCCGCCAGCGGCTTGAGCCAGACCGCGCGCCGCACGCCCGAACGCCGCCCCGAGGTCCGCTCCGGGCAGCACCTCCACCCCGCCGCCCGGTAGCTCAGGCCGGACTGCCCCGGCCCGGTGAAGGTCTGCGCGAGCACCGGGCGAACGCCGTACGCCGCCGCCCAGTCGCCGGCAATCCGGCCCGCAGCCAGGCGCAGCGCCCGGGAGGCGAGGCCCTTCACCCGGACGCCGGGAAGCAGCAGGAAGCGGTTGTTGCACACGACCCTGCCGATGTTGGCCACGCGGGCGCCGGCCGACCAGCCGACGGCGCCGTCGCGCGGCCCGAGCTGGATCCCGGCCGCCGCGAAGCCGATGCCGCCCAGAACACCGGCATGCTCCGAGCGGATCCAGTACCTGACCTGCCCGCCCGGCGGGCGGCGCCACCCCTCCGGATGATGGCTCTCGATCATCGCCTCCCAGCGGCGGCGGTCCTCCGCGTCCGCCACCGGGACGAGCGACAGGGCGCCGAGCTCCCGAAGCGTGCAGGCGACGGAGCTGTCGGGGAAGTCCGGCGCGGGACGGGCGCGGGGATCGAGCTCCAGCGCCTCCGCCTCCGGCAGGCGCGCGCCCAGCCTCTCCGCGAGCTTCGGCAGGATCTTCCGCGCCGACGCCAGGCACAGCCTGCCGGCCTGGCCGAGCCAGCTCTCCCGCTCGCAGAGCCCGTGGGCCAGCGCCGTCCGCGTCAGCGCGCCGCCGTTGCACGCCGTCCCGAACCATTCCACTGTCTCCGCCGAGACCTGTCGCATGCCGATCTGCATGCCCGGGCGAATCGCACGGAATCACCCCGGAGTCAAGTGTGTGTCATTGATAGCCCATGCCCCATGACTTCAAGTGGCGACATTTCCGGGGCGAGATCGTTCTTCGGGCCGTCCGGTGGTGCTGCAGATACGGCGTCAGCTACCGTGACCTCGAGGAAATGCTGGAAGGCCCCATCGTGTAGTTTGTTCGTATAACCACGTTAAGGAAGAACATCACGCGAACACCCGGCTTTTTGGCTCAGGCGGCCCATTTTCTGCTCAAGCTGAGGTACAATGGACGCGCGATTTTGGGACGCGCGATTTTGGGACGCGCGATTTTGCGCTCAGCCGCACCGGAATGCCAGTCGAAGTTGCCCGTCAAGATGATGTGCTCCCAGCCGAGTGGCGAGGTGAAGGGCAACAGGCCTGGATCGGGCATCTGGCCGGTCTTTTCGAGATGGTCCGTCGCCTTGTCCATGCAGGCGTGTTCCGGAACATGATGGCGGCGATGACGAGGTTGAGAGCCATGGCGCGTTTCTGCTGCGCTGCATCCGATCGATCATGAATGCGGCCCTGCGAATGGGCGAAGACGGCACGAGCGAGAGAGTGGCGGGATTCACCCTTGTTGAGGCCAGCCTGACACTCCATGCGGAGGTCGCGGTTTTCGATCCAGTCGAGCATGAACAGGGACCGCTCGATCCTGCCGATCTCGCCGAGCGCGAGATACAGCCGGTTTTGCTGCCGGCACGCGCCGAGCTTGCGAAGAATGGAGGACGGTTTCAGGGACCCGTCCCGGACACTTGCGGCAAGCCGCAACACGTCACCCCAGTGCTGTCGGATGACTTCCTCGTTTATTGGCCTTCCCATCATCGGCGCCGGCGTCGGCCATTGCTTCGGCGAGCCGAAATGCCCCAGGCGGCGTTGCGGGAAATCGCGAAGCCGCGGCGCGAATGCCAGGCACAGCAGGTGAAAGAGCGCGAAGACATGATCTGATACGCCGCCGGTATCGGCATAGTGGATCAGCGGATTGAATGTGGTCGGATTGCCGACGATCCCATCAAGAACGAAGGGCGCCTCGCCCGCCGTTGCGCCGATCAGCGGATGAATGGAACGAGCCATGCCGGCCGGACAGGAACGAGCAGGTCTTCAGTCCCGGATCTGGACCGTGCCTGGCGTTGATCATTCCGCCGCCTCGACAGGCGGAGAGGAACTGCCCGTCGGACGATGTTCGCCCGTCCTCTCCCCGGTTCTGCGCGAAAGGCAGATCGTGACGGGCGTCAATGATCCGGGCGAGCGCGTCGGAACAGGTTTCCGAGCGAAGATGCCAGGTCTGTGCCCAGATCAGTTGGGCATGTGTGAGCCGGGTGGAGGCATATGCCATCCGCTCGAGGCCCAGGTTGACGGCGCCGGCGAGGATCGCCGCGAGCATGGCGGCGGGCTCCGGGTGTTTTCCTCCGGATCGGAGATCGACGAAGGCGTCGAGGAAGCCGGTACGCGCGTTGACCTCCCAGAGCAGTCCGGCGATGCGAATGCGTGGCATGACGGCGTCGATGGCGCGGTCCAGGCGCAGGGCCGCTGCCGGCGTCGCCGCGTCATGAGGCGTGATCCTCAGGCAGCCGCGCTCGATCCGGACACTGGACAGCCGGTCGTGCTTCAATGCAGCATCGACGTGATCGAGCCGTTCCGTCATGCGTTTTCGACACCCCTCGATCCAGGTGTCGAAAAAGGTCTCGAAGCCGGCATCCTTCAACACCGGTTCGGCCTTGGTCTCGCGGCACGAGGCAGCTGTCGAAGCGCCGACGGTTCCGGCTGCCCTCGACCCGGACGTCGCCGGCGCGCAGCCGGCCGCGCAAGGTGGCGATGACGGCGGTTCGCGGACCCGGCGTCTGGGCCGGCCGTCCTCGAGGATCAGGATCGCCAGTGCTTCGCGGGGAAGGGCATGGGCGGATCGTCAGGCAGCTTTCTCCTGCCGCTGCGGTTGTGATCCCGAAGAAGGGCGATCGCGGCCTGCAGCTCTTCGCCCGCCTCCAGTGCATTGAACTCTAACGCCTCGGGAAAGGCCGGCGCGAACCTGCGCATGCAGGTGCAGCGCTCCGACATCCGCGCCGCGAGAGTGGCGATGCGCCGACGATGTCCGAAGCCGTTCAGTGAACTGATGGGGGCGACAGCGCCTTCCCGCGCGAACCTGGCCAGACGGACCGGATGAAGGTTCTGTCCGAGATCCTCGGGAAGATCGAGCGATCGCGGATACCTCAGTCGCTCGAGAAGGGCATGCAAGCTGGCCGGACTGGTCGAAACGGGAAAACCTCGCAGCCAAGTCAGGCGTGACTGGCCGATCATCGCATCATTCGCAAGCAACGCCTGAAGGCGGTCGCGTTGTTCCTCGGTCAGTGCGTCATGGAGTGCCATGGCCGCCTCCCGCCGTGCCCGTGCTCGTCCCTTCAGAGCGAGACGTTCCAGCGTATTGATGCTCGGGAGCACCAGGCGGCGCTCCCGAAGTTCCGCGATCAGCACCTCGATTATCCTTGCGCCATGGTCGGTGGAGAACGCCGCTTTGGCGGCAATGTCAGCCGCGATGCCCATGTGATCTGCGGCAAACGGCGTCAGACCGAGATGACTCAATGCAAGAGCATGATGCTCGTGACGTGTGTTTGATCGCCGGGCATGGTCTTGAAGCACATCGGGTTCGACGTGGAGTTGTTCGCCCAACCAGGCCGCCAGCTCCGCTGGCAAGGGGCTGCTTTCCTTCCAACCCTGGCCGGGATGCCTCGGCAGGGAGACATGAACGGCGAGACCGAGCCGGTTTTCCGGACGGCGGCGTGTGCAGACAGGATCATGATCCGCAGGCGTGAGAAGGTAGCGCCGAACCAGTTCATCCGGTTCGGTCGGAATCCGGAACAGGGCTTTGCGTGAGGCATTCGACAGAAGCGGGCGTCGCGGCATGGTTGGCGTCCCCAAAACGATGTTGAACCTTGCGGGACGGCTTGCAATGACGGGACCAATAAATGGACATGATTAACCGCCGTTTTGGCATCATGGACGGTCGTCCGGAAACCGGCTCCAAATCGGTCGATTGTGAGACAGGCATGAAACGAGGAACAGGCGATGTGCTCGGCTACGCCAGGGTCTCGACACCGGATCAAGACACCTCCGGACAGGTCGAGCGTCTCAGGCAGGAAGGTGCCTTCCGCGTGTTCGAGGATGTCGTCTGCGGAAAGACCTTCGACCGGCCGGGCCTCGCTGCACTGCTCGACTATTCCCGGCCCGGCGACTCCCTTGCCGTAACACGGCTTGACCGCCTCGGGCGTTCGCTCAGGGAACTTCTGGAGACCGTCGACACGCTGAAAGAGCGAGAGATCAATCTGATCAGCCTCGAAGAAGATCTCGACACCGCTTCGGCGGCCGGCGAACTGGTGTTTCATGTGTTCGCCGCAATCGTGCATTTCGAGAGACGGGCTGATATCCGAGCGCACGAAGGATGGCTTGCGCGTCGCCGGAAAGCGCGGCCGCATGCCTGGCCGGCCACCGCTTCATTCCGATACGGTCTCTGCCCTGCAGGAACTCGTGGACAACGGAACATCCGTGACCAAGGCCGCGCAATATGTCGGGATAGGAAGATCAACCGCATACAGGGTGATCCAGGAAGCCCGTCCGTAGCGAACGTTCTTGCTCCGTTCTTCCTTAGCATGGTTCTACGAACAAACTACACGATGGGGCCAACCTCATCAACGCCAGATGCCAATCTGAACCCGGGCTGAAATCCTGCACCCATGTCTCCGATCAATTCGGTCCTTTCGCCTCGCAACTCGTCCCGTCCACGGTGAACGAGGCCCCATGCTTGCTGGACGGGCTGGTCATGACCAGGGCCGGTCGACGGATCCGGGAGCAATATGCCGATGCCGGCGGCTTCACGGATCTCGTCTTCGCCGCCGCGGCGCTTCTCGCCTGCCGTTTCATTCCTCGCATTCGCGATCTGCCGTCCAAGCGTCTTCATGTCTTCGACCCGAAAGGTGTCCCAACCGAATTGAGGGGGCTGATCGGTGACAGGATCAGGGAGAACACGATTGCCGCCAACTGGCCCGATGTCCTGCGCAGCGCGGCCACGATGGCGTCCGGGACGATGCCGCCGAGCGAGCTCCTGCGGAAACTCTCGTCATTCCCGCGTCAGCATGGCCTGGCCGTCGCGTTCCGGGAAATCGGACGGGTCGAACGGACACTGTTCATGATCGATTGGGTGCTCGATATCGACATGCAGAGACGCGCCAGTCCCGGCCTGAACAAGGGTGGGGCGCACCATGCGCTGAAGAGCGCGCTGCGGATCGGACGCCAGGGAGTGATCCGTGACCGGACATCCGAGGCCCGGCACTTCCGGATCGCGGGGCTCAACCTTCTCGCAGCGATCATAATCTACTGGAACACCGAGCAACTCGGACGCGCGGCGCAGGAACGCGAACTGGCTGGCCTTGTCACGCCATTGGATCTGCTCAGACACATCTCGCCGCTCGGGTGGGCTCGCATCCTGCTCACGGGCGAATACCTGTGGCGAACAATGGCGGCTTCACGTGCCTGACGTACGATCCTGCCCCCTACCGGAATCGACCCGAAGAGTCGCTCTCAACGTTCGATGTGCGGTTGGCCGTGACACGGAGAAGGCCTCTGCGGTTCCTGTCGGGGAGGAAATCCCAGCCAGACGGGATGCTGCAAGAGCGCATGGCCGTGGAAGAGAAAGCCCGGCAAAGCCGGGCTTTCTTGTGCGTTCTCGGTCACCGAGCCTTGGTGAGAAGGTCGCGGATTAAGCCGGACGCACCTAACTAACGACTTAGCATGGCAACCACCATGCCAAATCGCAACCCCACGGCTAACCCCTCTTGTCGCTGCTCTCACCAGCAGGCCGTCCGGGAGGGACGTGGTGATCTCCCCGTTCTAATTGGGAGTTTTTTACCGGAGAGAAAAACATGCAAGGCATGGCTTTCTCCTTTCTGCGCCATTATTGGCGCCCCCTGAACTTAGGCGCCGACCGCGCAGTTTCAAGGGTGGCGAACGAAAATTCGGCACTCGCGGAACATGTTCCTGGTGTTTTTCGCGTGCGACTGTTCTGTGGCTCCATCATGAATTTCGCCCTCGGCGCGCTTGCCGGGCCGCACCTGCATGTTCGCTTTTCGTGCCTGATGCCGTGCGAGGAACTTGTCATCAAATCTTCCGCCGCACGCAGGGAAACGCAGACCCGCAGAAATCAGGGAGAGGCCCTGTGAGCGGCGCCCCCGCACCCACCCAGCAGCCCGGCCCGGTCTGACGCCGCAAGATCTTCGAACGGTTGCCGCCGCCCTGCACCGATCTCCGTCGAGGGCACTGCCGCCGTTCGCCAGGCGCATCGGTGTCGACGAGCGCGGATGCGCCGCTGGGTAGGCGGAGCAGCATCCCGGCGGGGTCATCCAGGACATCCAAGCATTGCACGGGGTCGACGCACTTCCGGAGACTGCCTGGCCGCCGCGACGAACGGATCGGCGGCGAAGGGAAGGCCAGGCGGGGCCGGGTCGCCGGCGAGAGTGCGTCATGCACGCGTGGCCGCCACGGTTCCGCT
>CAXXWA010000025.1:0-146067 GCA_963662815.2 uncultured Amylibacter sp. | reverse complement strand
TAGATGGCCTCGTTCGGGTAATCCCAAACTCGAATTTCGTCGCCTTCGTCCGGGTTTCCAGGAAGGATTTGGATGACCCGCCCCTCACGAACCGGCATGTCGGACCTCGAAGTATTGATCCAGCGAATTCGGTCGCCCAGAACCAGGTCGCCGGCGCAGGGGATCGGATGCCTGGCGTCGGCTGCGCGGCCTGTCCGTTCGAAACCGGAAACCGTTTCGGCCCAGGCCAGGATCTTGTCGTCGCTGCGAAGCATTGCCGTCAGTCGCGAAAGCCGGAACCGAAGCTCTTTGAAGTCCCATCCGACAGCCGCCAAATGCGGTTGCCAGTCCGAACCCTCCTCCAAGATGCTGCCGCCGGAATCAAGAACCCGTTCGGCCAGCCACCGCCAATCCGGATAGTCGTTCCGCTGCTGCGGAACGCGCGCTTCGCCGGAACCAACGTTGCGGTGCGCTCGGTCGCGCTGCGTCCTGACCGTGCCTTCCTGCGCAAGGAGAACCTCAACAGTCCGTTTCATCTCCTGCTGACGTCTGCAATCTTCAATGACGCCGTCGAAGGTCTTTTTGGCGCCAAAAAAAATGATGTCCCTGGCGGCAAGCTCCTCCAAGCGGCCAATCAGTTTGTCATGACCGTCCGCGTAAATCGGGATCGTTCCGTCGTCTCGGGCACGGGTTTCGTGCGCCTTCCAATCACGCAAGGCCAACTCGGCATGATTGAAAGTTCGCGCACCCTTAAGTGACCTCAGAATGGTACTGACCGATTCCGGACATTTGACTCCCAAATCGAGGTAGGGTGCGAATTCCGGAGCGCCCAGAATGTATTCTCCTTCGCGAATCAGAGGCTCGGTCGCCTTGTTCTGGGGGTCGTCAGCGTCCAACGGCGCTTCATTGTCATGGTTGTAAAGCAAGATCGATTGATGCCTGGCGCGCCCCAAGAAACTCCATGCCGCATCGCGGCGAGCAGTTTCCTGCTTGACCCAGTCGGCATGCTCTTCGAGGCGCTTGCGGTAGTCCAGGGGAATCCCCGGAATTCGGACTTCCCTTTCCACTTCGTCAAGAGCGGCCGGGAACTCAGGTAGTGTCAGGATACTGTCGCCGGCCAGCGCCGCCCGTTCCCGAAGCGACGCGAAGGCCCGCTCCGCGGTCAGCGGGAGGTGCTTTTCAGGAAGACGGGACGAAAGGATGTATTCCTCTGCCCGAATGTCCCGAGAGAGGTCTTCTGGCGCCTCGCGCGCAACCAAACGCAAGATCGTTCGCTCTTCGATGGCTTCCGCCAGATGTTGCACGTTTTCGGTCAGAACCACGACGTCGTTCTCGTTCCGGCCCCGGCTGACCGCCTCGCAGAACGTCGCCTGTTCGCCGACCGTCCCGTAACCGGCCTCGAGCACGGCGATCACCTGTTTCCGGTCGATCTCCCGGGAAGCTTCCGAGGTCGTGGACCGGTCGCTTGCATAGCCGTGTTCTATGTGGCGGAGTTGAATGTCGTCCTGAGCTAGCTGGAGCTTTCTCCCGTCCGGAGCCACCTGCAACTCGACCGAATCGTCCCGGATCGCGAAAATGCGCGCGGGATCGCCCCTTGCCAGGTGCCGTCCGGGATCATCGCGGGTCCAGCGGATCATGTCCCCTGCCCGGATCCGGATCGTCATCGTCTCGAAGAGTTCGACCTTGCCGCGAATCCGCAACCCTCCGGGCTTGACCGAAAAGTCGCGCTTGTAGCCTTGGACAAGCAATGCATGTTTGCCTTCGACCGCAAGGATTGCGAAACAGTCGTTGGCTTGCGCCGGGCCAGCCGCATAGTCCCGGAGAAACAGGACCGTGTCGCCCTCGCGCCAGTTCCGGATGTCGCGGGTCTGTTGCGGCGACATGCCGAGAGAGATGAGCCGCTGGACCTCCAGCTCCCGGCCGCGGAGAACGCCTTCGGTCGCGAGACCGTCGCGAATCGTTTCGTTGACGGCCGCCCCAACCTCGCGGCTCGACGCCAGAATGGTGCAGTTCATGCGTCCGGAATCGTCCAGTTCCAGCCATAGCTGGCCGGCCCTCCGTCCCAGGTTGTGATGTGCGACATCGAGGACATGGACATTTCGGCCCTCGATTTCCCTTACCGGACTCTCGACCTTGATCCGGGACGTGGCCGCCAGAATGAACGGAACGCGCTCCCGGGAAATGTCCGCCATCTTGGCCGTCGGCATTCCGGCTTCCTGCAAATGGCGGAAAGGCTGGCCGGCCTGCGGTGCCCGCAACTGCCGGGTATCGCCCACAAGCACCAGGCGTCCGGCGCCCACGCGGTCGGCGATCCGCATCAACGCGAGCATCTGCGTGGCGCCGGCCATCGCGGCCTTGTCGAGCAAGATGACCGAATCCTCGAATGCAGCCCGAAACCGGGCCAGAGTCCCGTCGTCGGCGACTCCGTCGGATATGTCCCGGAATCTTGCGAGAAAGTCCTGCAGCGTGCGGGCCGTCAACCCTGCCTCGGCCCGGAGAGCATGAACCGCGGCCGCGCTCGGCGCCAGTCCGAGGACCCAGCGGCTTTGGGCCGCTTCCGCGACCGTCCGAAGCACGGCCGTCGATCCCGCGCCGCCCTTGTCCTCAACTCCGACCGCCAAGCTGTCACCGAGCAGGATTACGCGGGCCGCCTCACGCTGACCGTTGGTCAAATGGCGTCCGCCAAGCGCCGGATTCACGCTGTCCGAATGGGCAAGGGGCCGGCCCGCGTCCTTCCACCGGTCCAGTATAGCAACCGTTTCCGGGACGGCTCTCAGTGCACTGCTTGTCACGAAACAGGGACCGAGCCCCCGGCGGGAGGCGTCGACCAGATGGCCGTCTCCCTTTAACTGGTCACGCGCTGCAATGTAGTCTTCGTGGGAATAGTGGCCGGAAGAATGAGCAAGTGACAGCATGCAGAGATCCGCTTCGCGAAACACCGAAGACCGCTCGGCCAGCATCCCGATCGACTGTTCGACAAGTTCGAGGATGCTCAGCGGGCGGCCATTGCCGGCGGTTCGTTCGCGCCGGCTGCTGGCCGATTCCCACGGGTTTCGGTCAAACGCCAAGTCGGGCGCCTGCCGGCGCCACCGGGCGGCAAGCTCTCTCTGGCCGGGCTCGCTCTTGCGTTTTCGGGAAGCGAGCGCCGCTTTCCGGCGATTGGCCTCCGTGTTGGCGAGTCCGTGGCTCTCGACCCATTGCAGGACTTCAAGGCGCCGGCTCGAGTAGGATTCCAGGAGCTTCCGGCTGTAGCCCTCGATTTCGAACCCGGGCACCGGACCGACCATCGATGGCCGGAGCGCGTAACCGAGCGATCGCAGCTGCGACGCCAGCTCGTTCCGGTAGTAGGCGCCGATCAGCTTCCGGGCGGGCCCAAGCGGCCCGAATTCGAGAGTGCTCCAGGTTCCGTCCGACTTTCGGGTCAGGTTCGCGACGACGGCATGGGTGTGAAGATGAGGTTCCAGATTCCGGTTGGCCGAATGGCGGAAGGTGGCGACCGCCATGGAAGGGGCCTTGACGCGGATGTACTGCCTCAGGCCCCTGTGCCATTCCCGCGTCACGAGCAGGAAGTCCTCGACGAAACCCAGCGTCGCCTGCGTGGCGGCGTCATGCGCGGTGACAATTCGATGGTCGCCCATCACCAGAGCCGCCAGCGAAACCGACTTCGGCGACTGGAGAGTGATGTCGACTCCGGGTTCGCGCTCGCGGACGCGGGGCCTGGCGCTCCCGAGAGACGCATCCGTTTCCGGATTCCTGCCGGCGAGAACGGCCGCAAAGTCGGCCGAGTCGACAAGACTTCCGAGGCGCAGTTCACCGACGCAGCGGCCGTACCAGCGGCTGGCGCGTACATGCTCGGGATCGCCGGCCTCGAAGGAGCCATCCTTCTCGAAGTAGCGAGTCGTCCGACCCGCGGACGACAGTTTCGTTACGGTGGCGACCAATCCGAACTCCGTGGCTGAATTTGACCGATCCTATAGGTAAGGCGAAGGAGCGACACCCGCGGCTCCGCATTTCCGGCGCAGAAAACGATGTCCCGAGGCTGTTTTCAAGGAGCGCGGCACCCCGGTGAAAACTGACGACAAGGCCGAGCCGGTGGTCTGAAGCGAGCGTGCTGCATCCCTGTCACGCCGTTTGGAAAAAGGTGTCGATCCGCAAGATCCGGGACCGAACGGCCGTCCCGTGTGCAACGCAACCGCTTCCGGGAAAGGTCGCCGCCCGCAGCATGCAGAAACAGAGATTCTCGAAGTGCCAATAGTCCTGGGATTCCTTCAATCCGCCTGGCGGGAGCGACGCTCCAATCGAAAGTCCGCGCTCGCAGGCCGAATTTGCGAATCGCGAGAAGGTCATCGAACCGTCGACGGCATCAGGACAGACTGGTCCATGGCGGAAATCTGCGAAGTCCAAATTCATTTCGCTCGCGGTCTTCACGGCCGCGTCTGTTGGGCAGGCCAAACGGAGAGCGCAAATCAAATGGCCGTGATTGCGTAGACGTCTTGATGGGCGTCGAGCATCGACCAGGACGAGGGCGGCGCGCCAAGCTGACGACCCTAGCCGGTTGGGCTCCGCAGGCGCGGCGCAGTCACTCCGCTGATTCGCTTGCCGTCGTCGAATCGGCGTCGACCAAACTTTCTGCCCCGGGATTGCCGGCATCGTTCATGATCGATTGTTCCGGGTTTTTCCCGGATCGTCGATCAGCCTTCCCCGGGCAGCGTTTCCCGCCTTCCTGACGGACGAAGGCATAGTCCGTGCACCACCGACAGGACATCGCTAAAGGATCCCCGGAGGCATGTGCGGAGCCATTGCAAACCCGATTCGGAGCTCCGAAGGGTTCGGGGGACCGGCTGTTCCGGCGGACCACAGCGCCGTCGGAAGGGGTGTTCGCGCCTTCGGCAGTCGCGCACAGGGGATCAGCGGAGGCGTTTCGCGATGGCGTCTATCGCGGCCAGATCGCCGAGAAGTCGCGCGAGTTCGCCGACCGGAATCATGTTCGGACCGTCAGACGGCGCTGTGTCGGGAGCCTCGTGGCATTCCAGAAAAACCCCCGCGCATCCGGTCGCGACCGCCGCCCGGGCCAGCGGGGCCACGAACTGCCGCTGCCCCCCGGACGATCCGCCCATGCCGCCCGGAAGCTGGACCGAGTGCGATGCGTCGAACACCACCGGGTATCCGGTCTCCCCCATGATGGACAGCGACCGCATGTCCGAAACCAGCATGTTGTAGCCGAAGCAGGCGCCGCGTTCGCAGAGAAGGATTCTTTCGTTTCCCGTACTTGCGAGTTTCGCAGCCACGTTGCGCATGTCCTGCGGCGCGAGGAATTGTCCCTTCTTGACGTTGACGGCCCTGCCGGTCTTCCCCGCCGCGATCACCAGGTCCGTCTGCCGGCAGAGGAATGCCGGAATCTGCAGCGCATCCACCGCAGATGCCGCGGCCGCGCACTGCGCCGGCTCGTGCACGTCGGTCAGTACCGGGCAGCCGAACTCGTCCCGAATTCGCGCCAGTATCTCGAGGCCCTTTTCCGGGCCCGGGCCCCGCCTGCCGCCAAGGCTGGTGCGGTTCGCCTTGTCGTAGCTCGCCTTGAAGACGAAGCCCGTTCCGGTTGCCGAACACGCCTCCGCTATGCGCTCCGCCATCATCCGCGCATGCGCGAGGCTCTCGAGCTGGCAGGGACCGGCAATCAGCGCCAGCGGACGGTCGTTGCCGAAGACGACGTCGCCGACGCCTACGGTCCTCGCGCCGGACGCGGTCTCGGTCACGGCGTGCCCTCCGCCTTCAGAATCGATTCGACCCGCGTCACGTCCACGGGATTGTTCACCTCCCAGATGTCTCGCCCTCGGGCGTCGGCCTCGACGCAGACGACCGCCGCGCCGTTCTCCAGAAAGCGAAGCTGCTCCAGCCTTTCGGCCGTTTCGAGACGGCCGGCCGGCCATTCAGCATACCGCCGAACCGCCTCCCGCCGGTAGGCGTATACGCCCAGGTGATGAAAGACCGGTACGGTTTCGCCGTCAGAGAATTCCCGGCCCGTATGCGGGATGATCTCCTTCGAGAAATAGAGCGCCCGGTTGCCGGAATCGAAGACGGCGGTTGTCGCGCCGACCAGCCCTTCCCGCCTGTCCCGCAGCAACCTCGCGTGCGCCGCCGCATCGCATCGAAGGACCGGCGTCGTCACATCCGCGGTCGCGTCGCGTTCGAGGGCGTCGACGAGGGATTCCACAATCCAGTACGGAACAAGGGGCGAATCGCCCTGAACATTGACGACGATGTCGACGTCCTGCGCAAGCTTCGCTGCCGCCTCGGCGCACCGCTCGGTGCCGTTTCGGCAGTCGCTTGAGGTCATCACGACCTGCGCACCGAAAGCGGAGGCGTGTTCGCGGATACGGTCGTCGTCCGTCGCAATCACCACTTCGGCGACGTCGGCAACCGCCTTCGCCATCTCCCACGTGCGCCTGACCAGGGATCGTTTCATGCCGCCGCAACCCGCGAGCATTGCGAGCGGTTTCCCGGGAAAGCGGCTCGACCTGAACCGTGAAGGAATGACGATGACAGCGGTCAACGCACGCCCGTCCGCAGGCAGTCGTGGACATGGATGATGCCTTCGAGCCGACCCTTCGAATCCAGAGCGAACAGCGAAGTGATCTGGTTGCCGTTCATGATGGCGAGCGCCTCGGACACGAGCGCATCCGCGCCGATCGTCCGGGGCGGATAGGTCGCTACGTCTCCGGCAGTCTTGTCGAGGAGTCCGGCGAGGTTGCGCCTGAGGTCGCCA
Organism: uncultured Amylibacter sp.; assembly: GCA_963662815.2. GTDB lineage: Bacteria > Pseudomonadota > Alphaproteobacteria > Rhodobacterales > Rhodobacteraceae > JAPPHA01. The sequence continues at coordinate 139,325 of CAXXWA010000025.1, read as the reverse complement.
TCCGTGATGACCCCCGCCAGGACGCCGTCCTTCAGCACCGCTGCTGCGCCGAATCCCTTGGACGTCATTTCGACGAGCACCTCTCCCATCGGCGTGTCTTCGGAGGTGACCGGGATCGCATCGCCGCCGTGCATGGCGTCCCTGACGCGAAGGAGCTGCGCCCCGAGCTGGCCGCCCGGATGGAAGACGCGGAAGCTCTCCTGCTCGAAGCCCTTGAGCTGCATAAGCGTGACCGCGAGGGCGTCGCCGAGTGCGAGGGCGCAAGTGGTCGACGTGGTCGGCGCCATCCCGATGGCGCAGGCTTCCTCGGCCTCCGGAAGGACCAGGGTGACGTCGGCGGCGAGGGCGAGGGTGCTTCCGGCATTCTGCGTGACCGCGATCAGAGGAACGGAGAACCGCCTGCTGTACGCGATGATGTCGCGCATCTCGCCTGATTCGCCCGAGTTCGACAGGAGCAGGCACACGTCGCCCCCGGCGATCATTCCGAGGTCGCCGTGCGAAGCTTCCGTCGCGTGCACGAACTGCGCCGGCGTGCCCGTGCTCGCCAAAGTCGACGCGATCTTGCGCGCCACATGGCCCGACTTGCCGACCCCGCTCACGATCACGCGGCCCGTTTGCCCCATGATCGTCTCCACCGCCGCGGCAAACCCGTCCGGCAGCCGGTCGGCCAGCCGCAGGATCGCTTCGCCCTCGATGCGCAGAACCCGCGCGGCGATTTCCGTCGATGCACGCGCGCTGATTCCGGAAGTCGATACTGGGTTCATGCGTCAACCCTTACGCATTCCCGCAGGCGCATCCAACCGCCTGCGCGGACGCGGCCGTGCGCGCTGGACAACCTGCGGATCGCGATCCGGCGTGCAACAAATTGCGGGGGAATTTCTTCCCCCGCAGTCAGGTCAGCATGTTCTGTTCTCTGCCCTTGTTCAAGCCTGCAATGGCGCACCTGTTTTCCTGTCCGCGCCGCGAATGCTCGGATCAGCTGCAACCGCTGGTGGCGCCGCACGTGTTGCATTTCAGGCAAGTGCCGTTCCTGACCAGCGTGTAGTTTCCGCAGTCCCCGCAGGCGTCGCCCTCGTACCCCTGCATCCTCGCCGTTTCGCGCGCGTCCGCGTCGGACGACGCGGATGAACCGACCGCTTCCGCTACGGCGGCTCCGCCGGCCCCGCCGTTCGCAGCCGCCAGTCCACCCGAACCATTGGTTCGCGCGAGCGCGCCGACAGGGAGAACCAGATCCTGCGGCAAGCGCTTGCGGAGATAGCCCGTGGATGACAACTGCCTTATCATTTCGATGGAATTCGAGGCCGGAACTTCCTCGGTCGTTCCCGAATCGAAAGCGCGGCTTCCCCCCTCTCCTTCGCCTAGATCGTCGAAACTCGTGCCTTCCGGCTTGACATGCGCGAGGTCCGTCCTGTCGAGATACGAAAGCGCGAGTTCCCGGAAAATGTAGTCGAGAATCGACGTTGCATTCTTGATGTTGTCGTTGCCCTGGACGATTCCGGCCGGTTCGAACTTCGTGTAGGTGAATGCGTCGACGAATTCCTCGAGCGGCACACCGTACTGAAGGCCGACGGAAACCGCGATCGCGAAGTTGTTCATCATTGCCCGGAACCCGGCGCCTTCCTTGTGCATGTCGATGAATATCTCGCCGATCGCGCCGTCTTGGTACTCGCCGGTTCGGAGGTAGACCTTGTGGCCGCCGACGATCGCCTTCTGCGTGTAGCCCTTGCGCCGCTGCGGAAGCCGGCGGCGTTCCTGCGGCCCTTCGACTTCGCGGACGACAGTGCTGGCGACCACCTGCTCCACCACCCTCTCGACCGGTGCGTCGGGACTTGCGGCGACTTCGTCGTCGGCTTCGAGCAGCACGGCCGACAGTGGCTGCGACAGCTTGCTGCCGTCGCGGTAGAGGGCGTTCGCCTTCACGCCGAGAGACCAGCTGAGTTCATAGGCGCGGAGGCAGTCCTCGACGGTCGCCGAATTGGGCATGTTGATGGTCTTCGAGATCGCGCCGGAAATGAAGCCCTGGGCCGCCGCCATCATCCTGATGTGGCTTTCCACCGAAAGGAAGCGCCGGCCCGTCCTGCCGCAGGGATTTGCGCAGTCGAATACGCGATAGTGCTCCTTCCTGAGGTGCGGCGCGCCCTCCAGGGTCATTGCGCCGCAGGCGTGAATGTTCGCGGCATCGATCTGCGACCGGCTGAACCCGAGGTGACGCAGCATGTCGAACGAAGGGTCGCCCAGGAGATCCTTCGGTATGCCGAGCGTGCCGCGGCAGAAGTCCTCGCCGAGGGTCCACTGGTTGAAGACGAAGCGAATGTCGAACGCCTGCGGCAGGGCCGCTTCAAGCCTCTCGAGTTCGCTACTGCCGAATCCGTGTCCGATAAGGCTCGTGTGGTTGATATGCGGCGCGTCTCGAAGCGTGCCGAAGCCGACGGCGTACTGAATGACGTCGCGCACTTCCGCCTCGCCGTAGCCGAGGGCGGCGAGGGCGGCGGGGACCGACCTGTTGATGATCTTGAAGTAGCCTCCGCCAGCCAGTTTCTTGAACTTCACGAGCGCGAAGTCCGGTTCGATTCCGGTCGTGTCGCAATCCATGACCAGCCCGATCGTCCCGGTCGGGGCGATGACCGTGACCTGCGCGTTCCGGTAGCCGTGCCGCTCGCCGAGTTCGACTGCGTCGTCCCAAACGGTTCGCGCGAGGCGGGCAAGCGCCGGGTCCGGACAGCTGTCATGGTCGAGGGGAACCGGGAGGACCCCGAGGCCCTCGTAACCGCCGTCCGCGCCGTGCGCCGTCCGCCGGTGGTTGCGCATGACCCGCAGCATGTGCTCCGCATTGTCGCCGTAACCCGGAAACGCACCCAGTTCGCGCGCCATCTCCGCAGATGCGCTGTACGATGCGCCCGTCATGATCGCGGTCAAGGCGCCGCAGAGCGACCGGGCCTCTGGCGAATCGTAGCCCAGTCCCATGTTCATGAGCAGGCCGCCGATGTTCGCGTAGCCGAGCCCGAGCGTCCGGTACCTGTACGAAAGCTCCGCGATCCTGCGCGCCGGAAACTGCGCCATCAGCACGGAGATTTCGAGGGTGATGGTCCAGAGCCTGATGGCGTGGGTGTAGTCGTCCGCGCGGAAGCGGCCGTCCGCATAGAACTTGAGAAGGTTCAGGCTCGCGAGATTGCAGGCGGTGTCGTCGAGAAACATGTACTCGGAACACGGATTCGACGCCTTGATCTCGCCGCCTTCCGGGCAGGTGTGCCAACTGTTGATGGTGTCGTGAAACTGGACGCCGGGATCCGCGCAGGCCCAGGCCGCCCGGCCGACCTGGTTCCAGAGATCCCGCGCGTTCACGGTCTTCGCGACATCTCCGTCGATCCGCCGGAGCAGGTCCCAGTCCGCGTCATCCTTGACTGCCTTCAGAAACCCGTCGGTGACGCGCACCGAGTTGTTCGAGTTCTGTCCGGAGACCGTCCGATAGGCCTCGGAATCCCAGTCCGCCTCGAAAACCGGAAACTCGATGCCGGTGTAGCCCTGCCGCGCGAACTGCAGCACGCGGCCGATGTAGGATTCGGGAATGAACGACTGCCGCGCTGCGCGAATGGCGTCGGCGAGCGCGCGGTTGGCCTTCGGGTCGAAAGCGTCCCGCTCGCGGCCGTCCCAGACCCTTATCGCGTCAAAGACCGCGTTTAGACGGGCTTCGTGAACCCGCGAACCGGCGACCAGCGAGGCAACCTTCTGCTCTTCGAGAACCTTCCAGTTGATGAAATCCTCGATGTCCGGGTGATCCACGTCGCAGATCACCATCTTCGCCGCCCGTCGCGTGGTGCCGCCAGACTTGATGGCGCCCGCGGCGCGGTCGCCGATTTTCAGGAACGACATCAGGCCGGACGACTTGCCCCCTCCGGCGAGCGGCTCGTCTTCCGCGCGCAACGAAGAGAAGTTGGTGCCTGTGCCGGATCCGTACTTGAAGAGGCGCGCTTCCCGGACCCATAGATCCATTATGCCGCCCTCGTTCACGAGGTCGTCGCCCACCGACTGGATGAAGCACGCGTGCGGCTGCGGATGCTCGTACGCGCTCGAGGAACGCTTCGTCTTTCCGCTCAGATGATCCACATAGTAGTGGCCCTGTCCCGGGCCGTCGATTCCGTACGCCCAGTGAAGGCCGGTATTGAACCATTGCGGCGAGTTCGGGGCGGCCATCTGGCTCGCCAGCATGTACCGCATCTCGTCGTAGTAGGCGCGGGCATCCTCCTCAGAGTCGAACAGGCCGCCCTTCCAGCCCCAGTAGCACCAGGCGCCGGCAAGACGGTGGAAGACCTGCCTCGCCGATGTTTCTCCCCCGTAGTCCCCGACCCCGGCACCGGCGGCCTGCCCGGAGCGCCGGCCACCTGCCGGAACCGACCTCCATAGGAACTCGGGCACGTCCCTTTCCGGAACGCGCCGGAGCTTTTCCGGGATGCCCGCCTTACGGAAATACTTCTGCGCAATTACATCTGCCGCAACCTGCGACCAGCCCGCGGGAACCTCTAACGCCTCCAGCGAGAAGACCACGGAACCGTCAGGATTCCGGATTTCGGAAGAGGTCTCGCGGAATTCGATTCCTTCGTAGGCATCCCTTCCGCATTCGGTGAATCTGCGTCTGACTTTCATTGTGACTCCTGCCTGCCCTCTGTGCCGGTACTGACCTTGCCGTCAGGGTTGATCCCCGCCGTGCGTCCGGCAGCCTCAACGCGCCGAATCGCCTTGCCCAAACTTGTCACATTCTTGTCACAATATCTGGTACGGTGGCGACTGGCCAGAACAAGTTGTGGCATGCGCATCGTCCAGTCAACCGAAATTTCTTGTTGCAGGTTTCGAGGTTGGCCTTGCGGCGGCGGGCAACGGCGCCACGGGGACGCGGGAGCAACGCCGAATTCCGGTGAGGATGCGTCCTTCTGCAGGCGTCCGGGCGCGCCGAACCCTGCCGCGGAACGGCCTCGGCGACAGGCTTCAGCCGCCGTCGAGACCGTCCAGCCTCGCCTTCGCCCGCGCCAGGAGCTCGAGCGCCGCGGGTCCGATCGAGGCGACGATTCGCCGCACGCCGGCGGCATTGGGGTGGAGCCCGTCGTCCTGCATGTACAAGCGCAGCGCTTCCGGCCGCTCGATGCCGTCCTCGAGGGCCGCGAAAAAGTGCGGATGGAAGAGCGCCGCGTACTCCCTGGCCAGCCGGGCGTAGACGGCCTCGAACTCGGCCTTGTAGCCGGGGCCGTAGTTCGCGGGCACCTCGATGCCGACGAGCAGGACAGGAAGGCCGCGCGCCGCCGCCGCATCCAGGATTCCGCGCAGGTTCCGCTGCGCCTCGGCGGGTTCGATTCCCCTCAGGACGTCGTTGCCGCCGAGGATGACGATGAGCGCGGCGACATCCGGAGTCAGCGTCCAGTCGATGCGCGCCAGCCCGCCCGCAGTGGTGTCGCCGGATACGCCGGCGTTGAGCACCGAAACGTCCTCGCCGGCCGCGCGCAACCAGGCTTCGAGCCGGACAGCAAAGCCGTCATCAGGCATCAAACCGTACCCCTGCACCAGGCTGTCGCCGAGGGCGGCCACCGTTACCGGTTGCCCCTGTCCGGCAACCGGTGCAAGAAGCATGTGCAAGAACAGGGCCGCCGACTTGACCGCGGCTCCGAACCTCGAGCCGTTTCGCTTCCTCGCCCCGAGTAGACCGATCAACATGACCAACGCCGTCCTGCGCCTCACCAATGTCTCCCTTACACTGACAGGAAATTCCGGTCCGGTCGAGATTCTCGCGGGAATCAATCTCGAGATCGCGGCCGGAGAGACCGTCGCCCTGACCGGGCCGTCGGGGTCTGGCAAATCCTCGCTGCTCATGCTCCTCGGCGGCCTCGAACGCGCCACGGGCGGATCCGTCGAGGCTCACGACCGCGACCTCGGCGCGATGAGCGAGGATGCGCTCGCCGCTTTCAGGAGCCGGCACGTGGGAATCGTGTTCCAGTCGTTTCACCTGATTCAAACCATGACGGCGCTCGAGAACGTGGCGACTCCGCTCGAGATCTCGGGCGCGAAGGATGCCTTCGCGCGGGCGGAGGCGGAACTCCGCGCGACGGGTCTCGGTTCGCGGCTCAAGCACTACCCGTCCGAACTGTCAGGCGGCGAGCAGCAGCGGGTGGCGCTGGCACGGGCCTCGGCGCCGCGACCCGACATCCTGCTCGCCGACGAACCAACCGGAAACCTCGACTCGGCGACCGGCAAGGTCATCATGGACATGCTCTTCGGCCTGCGGGAGCGCAGGGGAAGCACCCTGGTCCTCGCCACCCATGCGGCGGAACTCGCCAAACGCTGCGACCGCATCTTCGACCTCCGCGACGGCCGGGCAGGTCTTGCAAACGGGCGGAGGGCAGCGGCATGAACCTCGCGGTGCCCCTCAAGATTGCCCGGCGCGAACTCCGCACGGGAACCCGCGGCTTCAGGACGTTTCTCGCCTGCCTGGCGATCGGCATCGGCGCCATCTCCGCCGTCGGATCGATCCGGGTCTCGATCGAGGACGGCCTAGTCCGGCAGGGTGCGGCAATTCTCGGCGGCGATGCGGAACTGACATTCAGCTACCGGTTCGCGAGCGACGACGAACGCGGCTGGATGACAAGTCACGCGCGGGTTGTCTCCGAAACCGTCGATTTCCGCACGATGGCCAGCAGGGCCGACGGGGACGGCGAACCGGTGAGGGCCCTCACGCAGCTCAAGGGTGTCGATTCGCTTTATCCGCTGTACGGCGCGGTCGCCCTGGATCCCGGCATGGAGTTCGCCGACGCGCTCTCCGTCAAGGACGGGTCTCCGGGCGCGGTCATGCAGCGCGAGCTTGCGGAGACGCTCGGACTCGCGATCGGCGACTTTTTCACCCTCGGCACGGCGACGTTCCGGCTGTCCGCGATTCTCGTACGCGAGCCCGACAGCACGGGCGGCAGCTTCTTCCTTGCGCCGCGGACGATCGTCCGCACAGCGGCGCTGTCGGAGTCCGGGCTTCTCGGACACGGAACCCGGTTCAATTCGCAGTACCGGCTCGGGCTCGCACCTGGCGCCGACCTGCAGGAACTTCGCGGACAGGCGCGCGAACGGTTCAGGGACGCGGGCATGCTTTGGCGGGACAGGCTCGATCCCGGGCCGCGCACCCGCGCGCTGGTCCAGCGCGTCGCCGCCTTCCTCGTCCTCGCCGGACTGGCGGGCCTCGCGGTCGGCGGCGTCGGGGTCGCATCCGCGGTCTCCAGCTTCCTGAACGCCAAGACAACAACCATTGCGACGCTTCGGTCCCTCGGCGCCAGCGGACGCACGGTCCTGGCGGTCTACGCGATCCAAACCTCCGTAATGACCCTCGCCGCCGTCGTCACCGGAGTCCTTGCCGGCACCCTCGCGGTCGCCGCGCTCCAGCCGATTCTCGCGGAACGGCTGCCGCTGCCGTTGCCGGCGCTTCGCCTGAACCTCGGGCCGATGGCTGAAGCCGCGCTCTACGGAGTCCTCGTGGCGGCGGTGTTTTCGCTGTGGCCGCTGTCCCGCACCCAGCGCATCCGCGCGGCGGAACTGTTCCGGAAGTCGGCGACGGGCCTTCGCGGGTCCCCGCCGCTGCCAGCCGCCCTCCTGATTGCCGCCCTCGCCGCCACGCTTGTCGTGGCCGCTGCCCGATTCTCGGGGATCGCGTTCATCACGTACTGGGCCGCCGCAGGCATCGTTGCCGCCATCGCGGCGCTTGCCCTTGCGGCTGCCGCGATCAGGCGCCTGTCGCGGCGGCTGTCCCGTGCGCGCGTCGCGCAGGGCCGGACGGCGCTCCGCCTGGCGCTCGGTTCGGTCGGCGGCCCCGCGAGCGAAACGCGAGCCGTCGTGATCTCGCTCGGGCTCAGCCTCTCGGTCCTCGCCGCCGTCGGCCAGATCGCATCCAACCTGAACGCCATCATAGCCGAAAACCTTCCCGGCATAGCCCCGGCCTTCTTTCTCGTCGACATACAGAATTCCCAGTTCGCGGAGTTCACGAAAACCGCGGAGTCGCATCCCGGCGTCACCCGCGTCGAGACCGCCCCGATGCTGCGCGGAGTCATCACGCGAATCAACGGCGAGGACGCGGTCGACGCGGCTGGCGAGCACTGGACGCTCCGCGGAGACCGCGGCCTCACCTATTCCGGGCGGATGCCCGACGGCACGGTCCTGACGGCGGGGGAATGGTGGCCTGAGGACTACGCCGGCCCGCCGCTGGTGAGTTTCGCCGCGGAAGAAGCCGAGGAACTCGGGATCGGGATCGGCGACCAGATCACCGTCAACGTGCTTGGCCGCAACATGGACCTGCGAATCTCGAGCCTCAGGGAAGTCGACTTTTCGACGCTCGGAATCGGTTTCATCATGTCGCTCAACCCCTCCGCCCTGGCCGGTGCGCCGCACACGCACATCGCAACGGTCTACGGCGACGGATCGACCTCGGCCGAGGATTCGTTCTTCCGCGCCGTAAGCGTCGCGTTCCCCAACGTCACGGTAATCCGGGTCAGGGACGGCATCGCGCGGGCGAGGGAAATCCTCGCGGGGTTCGTGGCCGCGGTCACCTACGGTGCCTCGGCGACGCTCGTGACGGGTTTCGTCGTGCTGGTCGGCGCCGCCGCCGCAGGCGAGGCGACCCGGACCTTCGAGGCCGCGGTCCTCCGCACGCTGGGTGCCGCGCGGGCGGTGATCCTCGCGAGCTTCGCGCTTCGCTCGGCTCTAATGGGCGCCGCAGCCGGCGTGGTCGCGATCGTCGCGGGAAGCATAGCGGGCTGGGCTGTCATGCGATTCGTCATGCAGTCCGACTACAGCTTCGAACCGGCGTCCGCCTTCGCAATCGTCACCGGCGGCGCCCTCGTTTCGCTGCTTGCGGGAACGGCGTTCGCCGCGCGGGCGCTTCGCGCCAGTCCCGCCGGCGTGCTGAGGGAGCGCGAATAGGCCGGCTGGGGCATCGGCGGCACCTCCCCTTCCCGGAAATCCGCGGACTCGGCGGATCGGGGCAAACCCGCCGTTGAAATCTTCCCCGCGAAGAAATAACTAGCCGCCACGCGCCGGAAACTGATCGCAGCAACCGCAGGGGCGGCGCATGCCCCTGCCGGCCCAGCGCCCGGAGACCCGGCGATACCAAGGAACCATGGGAGGAATATCATGAAATCAGTTCTGAAGCGCAGTTTCGCCGGCCTTGCCGTCAGCGTCGGCCTCGCGGGTGCGGCGTTCTCCGCCGAATGCATCGCGCCGGCGAACCCCGGCGGCGGCTGGGACTTCACCTGCCGCACGATCGGCAAGATCATGTATGACATCGGCGCCGTCGACAAGCCGATCCAGGTCACGAACATGGCCGGCGGCGGCGGCGGCCTGGCGTTCAGCCACGTCGTCAACGAGCGCAATGACGATGCCGACCTGATCGTCGCGGCTTCTTCGGCCACGGCAACCAGACTGGCGCAGGATGCATACGGCGGCATGACGGCGGACCAGGTCAGCTTCCTCGGCGCGATCGGCGCCGACCCCGGCGTGATCGTGGTGGCCAAGGACGCGCCGTACCAGTCCCTGAACGACCTGCTCGACGCGGTCATCGGGGACCCGACGTCCGTGACCTTCGCCGGCGGCTCCGCCGTGGGCGGGTTCGACCACCTGAAGGTGCTGATGGCGCTCGGCCGCGCCGGCTTCAACGACATCCGCAGCGTCAAGTACATCGGAGTCGATGGCGGCGGGGACGCTATCACCCAGACCATCGGCGGACACACGCAGGCGATGACCGGCGACATTTCCGAGGTCGTCGGCTTCCTGAAGGCGGGCGAGGTCCGCGTCCTTGCAGTCATGACGGATGAGCGCATTCCCGGCTTCGAGGAAATTCCGACTGCCAAGGAGCAGGGAATCGACGTCGTCGCGGTCAACTGGCGCGGCCTTTACGTGCCGAAGGGGATTTCCGATGCCGACTACCAGAAGTGGTCGGATGCCCTTGCACAGGTTGCGGCTTCCGATGAGTGGGCCGAAGCCATGATGGCCAACGGACTCGCGCCGTTCACCAAGGTCGGATCGAACTTCCAAGACTACGTGAACATGGTCGTCGGCGAAATCCAGGAACTGTCCCGCGAAATCGGGGTCATCCAGTAGTGACGAGCGACCGGATATTCGGTCTGCTGATTGCTCTGGTTGCGCTCGGGTACATCCTGAGCGCAACCCAGATCCAGATCGGGTTCCTATCGGATCCGGTCGGGTCGCGAACGTTTCCGTACCTCATCGGCGGCGTCGCGCTGCTCTGCGCGCTGGCGATCATCGTGCGGCCGGATCCGGATCCCGACTGGCCGAACCTGCCGACGATCGGGCGGATCGTCATCACGACAGTCGTGCTCTACGCTTTCGCGGTCTCGCTCAGGCCGGTAGGGTTCCTGATTCCCGCCGCCATCGCATCGGGAATCATCAGTTACCAGATTCATCCGAGCGTGCGGGTCGCGGCTGCCACGGGCGCAGGCCTTTCGGTCTGCCTGTTCTTCATTCTCAAGCATGCACTCGGCCTCGGTCTCGCGCCTTTCGGCAGGATGCTGACGGGCTGAGCGGTCCGGGATGGAACTCCTCGCCAGCCTTTCCCAGGGGTTCGCGGTCGCGCTGACGCCGATGACCCTGCTGCTCGCGGTCTCCGGCTGCTTCATCGGCACCATCATCGGCTCACTGCCCGGTCTCGGCCCATCGAACGGCGTCGCCATCCTGATTCCGCTCGCCTTCGCTCTCGGCCTAGAGGCGACGAACGCGCTCGTGCTCATGACATCGGTCTACTACGGCGCGATGTACGGCGGTCGAATCTCCTCCATACTTCTCAACATCCCCGGCGACGAACCGGCTCTGATGACGACGCTGGACGGCTATCCGATGGCCCGGCAGGGCCGCGCCGCGGATGCGCTCGTTCTCTCCGGCGTCGCGTCCTTCGTCGGCGCATTCCTCGCCACCGTCGGGCTCATGCTCATGGCGCCGGTCCTCGCGCGCGTCGCCTATCTCTTCGGCCCGTCCGAATATTTCGCGCTGTATCTGCTCGCATTCTGCACGCTCGGCGGAATGTCCTCCAGCAACCAGGCCAAGTCAGCGCTCTCGGCGGCAATCGGCCTGGGCATCGCGATGATCGGACTCGACAACCAGACCGGCATCCCCCGCCTTACCTTCGGCGAACTGCACCTCATGGACGGCATCGACTTCCTGGTGGCCATCGTCGGACTCTTCGCGGTCGCGGAGGTGTTCGTCTACATCGAGAGCCACGGCCGAGGGTCCGCGCTCGGCGTCAAGCTCGGCCGGATTACCATACCGTTCCGGGACATCGCGAACAGCGCCGGTACCATGCTGCGGGCGACGGGAATCGGGTTCATCGCCGGCGTGCTCCCCGGCGCCGGCGCATCCCTCGGCAGCTTCCTTGCCTACATGGCCGAAAAGTCCGTCGCGCGCGACAAGGACAGTTTCGGCACGGGCAATCCGCGCGGCGTCGCCGCGCCCGAGGCCGGCAACAATGCAGCTGCCGGCGGTGCGCTCGTTCCGATGCTGACGCTCGGCGTACCGGGTTCGGGGACGACCGCCGTGCTGCTCGCGCTGCTTCTTACCCTGAACATCACCCCGGGCCCGCTGCTGTTCGACGAGCGTCCGGAGGTGGTCTGGGGCCTGATCGCGGCGCTTCTCATCTCGAACTTCGTCCTGCTCGTCATGAACGTGCCGATGGTTCGGCTTTTCGTGAAGCTGCTGTCGGTGCCGCCATGGCTGCTGCTTCCGGGCATCACGATGGTCTCCTTCTCGGGAATCTACTCCCTCTCGGGCAGCAGCTTCGACCTTATCCTGATGATCGCCTTCGGCCTGCTCGGCTATGTCCTGCGAAAGCTCGACGTGCCGACGGTGCCGATCATTCTCGGCATTCTCCTCGGCAACAACATGGAAGACAGCCTGCGGCGCGCGATGGTCATTTCGGACGGGGACTGGACCTACCTGTTCTCGTCGGGAATTTCCATCGGGCTTTGGGCGGCGGCCATCATCGGGTTCATTGCGCCGATGTTCCTCCGCAACCTGCTGAAGAAACCCACCGGGCACTGACATGTCGACCAGGGTCCTCGTCCCGTCCGGCGTCCTTGGCCTCGGGTTCGACAGCGACGCCCTCCGCCGCGGGATTGCGTGGCGGCCCGACATCATCTGCATCGACGGAGGCTCCACGGACAGCGGTCCCCACTATCTCGGCAGCGGCACCTCGAAGTACTCGCGGGACGCAACGCGGGCCGAATGGGCGGCGCTCCTCGCCGCCCGCGCCGAGGCGGGAGTTCCTCTCGTCCTCGGTTCCGCGGGAACATCCGGCACGGACGCGACCGTAGAGTGGATGTTCGCCATTACCGACGAGATCGCGCGCGAAAAGGGCTGGCGACTTCGGGTTGCGACCCTTTCGTCCAGCCAGCCGGCGGCGCGGGTCGCGGCGGCGATCGGACGGGGCCGCGTGGCGCCGCTTGCGCCGAGGATCGGACCCGACCTCAGTGCCGCCGACCTCCATGCCTGCGCCAACATCGTGGCGCTGGCCGGCGCAGAACAGATCGGCGCGGCGATCCGAACCGGAGCCGACGTGGTGATTGCCGGCCGAACGACGGACACGGCGCTGATTTCCGCGCTTCCGATCATGAACGGCGATGACGCGGGTGCCGCCTGGCACGGCGCAAAGATCGCCGAATGCGGCGCGCTCTGCTCGACCCGACCCCTCTCGGGCGTTGTCGGCGTCGTTTTCGACGAACACGCGTGCACCGTGGAGGCCTTCGCCGAAGGCGCAAGGTGCACGCCGGAAACCGTTGCCGCGCACATGCTCTACGAGAACTCCGATCCGTTCGTCCTTCACGAACCGGGTGGCCATCTCGACGCCTCCCGGGCGCACTACGAGGCTGCGGACAACCGCAGGGTCAGGATCACGGGGTCGCAGTGGGTGGCGGCGAGATCGTACCGCGTCAAGCTCGAGGGCGCGCGGCTGGCCGGGTACCAGACCACGATCCTCGCGCTCGTGCGCAGCGAGCGGTACGTGCGGAACATCCGCACATGGCTCGCCCGCCTCGAGTCGTTCGTGAAACGGGAGATCGCTTCCCGGACAGGGCTGGTCGAAGGCCCGGACGGATACGGGATCGAGTTTCGCGCGATCGGCGTCGATGCCGCCCTCGGCCTGCTCGAGACAAAGCCCTCGAATCCCTCCGAGGTGGGCGTCCTCGTGATCGTCACCGCGAAGTCGCAGGCCCGGGCAACGGACATCGCGAGACTCGTAAACCCGTTCCTTCTGCACTTCCCGCTCACCGAAGACGAGGAACTGCCGACGTTCGCCTTTCCGTATTCGCCGGCGGAGACGGAACGCGGACCGCTCTACGAATTCTGCCTGAACCACGTCATGGAGATCGACGATCCCATGGACGCGTTCGGCCTCGAAGTCAGGGATGTCGGAGATGGCCAGACTCGGTGACCTCGTCAGGGGCATCCGTTCGAAGAACGCGGGTCCGTTCATGATCACCGTCGACGTGTTCTGCGCGACAGGCGAGTCGTTCGACCGCGTCAGGGCGGCGCTTTCCGCAGCCGGCATTGCGAGGGTTTTCGGGATCGATCCGGCATCGGTCAGCATGTTCGAGATCCCCGGCGCCCTTGCGCTGAAGTTCAGCTTTCCGAGACCCGCGATCCAGGGAAGCCGTCACGACCGGGACATGCACGGCGCGCAGCTGGCGCTGCTCCTCGAGGAAGCGGACTTTCCCGGACTGGAGGAGACCTGAAACTAGCCGGTGGCTACGGCGCATTTGCCGGTACTTGCGCCGGGAAGCGGCACGAACCCGCCCGGTACGACCGGTCAATCGGAACGGCGAGCGGTCTGCAGCCAGGGGATCTGGTCGGGACGGCAAGATTCGAACTTGCGACCTACGGTTCCCAAAACCGTCGCGCTGCCAGACTGCGCCACGCCCCGGACCGGAGTTCCGTCTACTACCGATTCACCGGCAGCGAAAGCGGCAATTCCGGAATTCCTATTTGACCGTCATCACGGCGCACGCCGGCGCCGCATCGCCCTTCGGCACGAGCGGATGCCGGATTTCGGCTCCCTCGACGACTCCGAGTTCCGCCGAGAGCCCGCCATTGATCTCCAGCACGAACTGGATGCCGTCGCCGCCCGGAATCGAATCCAGACTGTATGGCTCCGCATCGCGGTGGAGCCTCTTCAGGACTCCCCGTCCGTCGAAGAAGAGAATGTCGAGCGGTATCGGCGTGTTCTTCATCCAGAACGACGCGCGCTCCGGCGCGGGATACGCGAAGAGCATGCCCGAGAACCGCGGCAGCGACTCCCGAAACATCAGGCCGCGCTGCCGCGCGGCGGCGTCGACCGCCAGTTCGACCCGGAACACGGCCTGCCCGCCGTCCCAGCGAAGCTGCGCGCGGGAATAATCGCATTCCGCGGGGCCATCTGCCGAAGCCGTCCCGGACAGGAACAAGAGAAGCGCTCCGGCGCGAACAAGCGAGGCCGGCCAGCAGCGTTGCAGGAGTTGCAATGCGGACGCCCAATCCGGTCGACGCCGGGCGCGCAGACCAAGGGGCGGATTCACGGGTACAGCCTCGCGACCGCCCACCCGGCGGACTCGTCGCCGCGTGTCCACCTGAACCTGTCGTGCAGCCTGTGATCCCCGTTCGCCCAAAACTCGATCTCGGAGGGCACGACGCGGAATCCACCCCAGAAGTCCGGGCGGGCGGGGTTTTCGCCGAGTTCCTCCCTGAACCGCGATGCACGTTCTTCGAGTTGCGCGCGGTCGCGAAGCGGTTCGGACTGGCGACTCGCCCAGGCGCCGATTCGGCTCATCGGCGAACGCGTCGCAAAATACGCGTCCGCCCTGGTCGCACCGACCTGCTCGATCCGCCCCCGGGCGCGGATCTGCCGTCGAATCGACTTCCAGTGAATGACGATCGCCGCCAGCCCGGTCGCGGCGAGCTCTCGCGCCTTGATGCTGCCAAGGTTCGTGTAGAACACGAACCCGTTCGCCTCAATGTCCTTGAGCAGCACCATCCTCACATTCGGCCGCCCCCCGGCGTCCACGGTTGCGAGCGCCATTGCATCCGGATCATTCAACTCCGCCTCTGCCGCCTCTCGCATCCACCTGCCTGCGATGTCGAAGGGGTCGTCCCCCGCAAAGATCCCGCTTCTGTCCGGCATGCGATTCCTCCGGTTGATCGCGGCAAGGTAGCTGATGTTCGGATGCAAACGCAAAGGGAACCGAAACCGCCGGCGCATGTCCGTCCGCGAGCAGTCCGGCAGCGATTTCCGTTCCCCGGTTCCCGTCCGCAATGCCTGCATCGGCCGCAGGGAGCGGATCGGATGGAAGGCGCCAGTCGCAAGCTTCTGCATCCAGGATGCGCCCTCTTGAAGCAATCCGGTGCTTGGAATAAACCCCCGCAAGGGGTTGCCTGGGACGAGGCATTTCGATGTCATCAGGGCTGATGAACGGCAAACGCGGCCTCATCATGGGGGTCGCCAATGATCGGTCGATCGCGTGGGGAATCGCGCGCGCCTGTCACTTGCAGGAGGCCGAGCTCGCGTTTTCCTACCAGGGCGAAATCCTCGGACGGCGTGTCAGGCCGCTCGCAGAGAGCCTCGGCAGCCGGATGATCATCGAATGCGACGTTTCGGATGCCGGATCGCTCGACGCGCTCTTCGAGGCCATCGCCGAGGAGTGGGGCAGCATCGACTTCGTCGTGCATTCCATCGGCTTCTCGGACAAGAACGAACTTCGCGGACGCTACGTCGATACGTCGGCCGAGAATTTCAGGACTACGATGGACATATCGGTCTTTTCCTTCACCGCCGTCGCGAAGCGGGCAGAAAGGCTGATGCCCGCGGGCGGCGCACTCCTCACGCTGACGTACTACGGCGCCGAGATGGTCATGCCGCACTACAACGTCATGGGTGTCGCAAAGGCGGGACTCGAGGCATCGGTCAAGTATCTGGCCGCCGACCTCGGCCGCGCGAACATCCGGGTCAACTCGCTGTCTGCCGGTCCGATCAAGACGCTCGCCGCCTCGGGGATCGGAGACTTCCGCTACATCCTCAAGTGGAACGAACTCAACTCGCCGTTGCGGCGGAACGTGACCACCGAGGAAGTCGGAAACGCCGGAATGTACCTCTGTTCGGATCTCGCGTCCGGCGTCACCGGCGAAAACCATCACGTGGATGCCGGCTACCACATCGTCGGAATGAAGGCAGAGGATGCGCCGGACATCGACGTGGTGACCGGCCGCAAGTGATGGCGGAGCGTCTGCCTCACGAAAAGGGGTTTCACGTCAGCTGGGACCAAATTCACCGCGACGCGCGGGCGCTCGCGTGGCGGCTCGACGGCATGGGGCCGGGCGAAGGCGGGGCCTGGAAGGCTGTCGTGGCGATTACCCGTGGCGGCATGGCGCCATCGATGATCGTGGCGCGCGAACTCGACATACGCGTCGTCGACACAATCAGCGTCAAGTCCTACGACCATCAGACGCAAAACGACACGGAAGTCCTCAAGCATCCCGACAGCGATCTCATGGGCAAGGGCATGGGCGTCCTCATCATCGACGATCTCGTCGACAGCGGCCGCACGCTGGAGGTCGTGCGCCTCGCCTATCCTGAAGCGCATTACGCCACGATTTACGCAAAACCGAAGGGCCGCCCGCTGGTCGACACATTCATCACGGAAGTGTCGCAAGACACCTGGATCTTTTTCCCTTGGGACATGGCGCTCCAGTACGTGGAGCCTTACCGGGGCACCTGATCATGACCTCGGAGCGCCAGGAGCACGACGGATTCCGCGCTGCGCCGCATCTGTCTCCCGAAACACTTGCAGCGAACGGGGCGCGGCATCACGACGAGGTCACCGGCGCGCTGGTGCCGCCCATCCATCTGGCATCCACGTTCGCGCGCGATGAAGACTACGGCGCACGTCAATCGTACACCTACGCGCGCGACGCGGGGCCAACCGCGCGCGAGGCGGAAGCACTTGTCCGGACTCTCGAGCGGGCGGAGCAAACCATGCTGTTCAACTCGGGCATGTCCGCCCTCGTGGCCGTGCTAGAGGCGCTTCCCGCCGGCGCGCGTATCGCCGTCCCCGAGCGCATGTACCACGTCGGGTCGGCCTGGGTCCGGCGACTTGCCCGGATGGGAAGAATCGTGGCTGATCAATTCCGCCCCGGCGACGCGGAGAGCCTCGCCGGCGCAATCCGCGAGGGCGACACGCGGCTCGTCTGGGTCGAGACCCCGTCCAACCCGGAATGCATCGTGACCGACATTGCAGCCGCGTCGAGAATTGCGCGGACGGCGGGCGCGCTTCTCCTCGTCGACGGCACGGCCGCACCGCCGTCAACCACTGTTGCCCTCGACCTTGGGGCGCAGCTGTCGTTCCACTCGGGAACCAAGTACCTGAACGGCCATTCCGACATCACGGCTGGCGCGCTGTCGTTCAGGGGCGCAGGCGAATTCGCGTCGGAAGTCGAGACTGTCAGGACATTCCACGGTACCGCGCTCCCGGGATTCGAAGCGTGGCTTCTCATGCGCGGCCTGCGGACACTGCATGTCCGCTTCGCCAAGATTTCCGAAAACGCGCTGACCGTGGCGCGCGCGCTCGAATGCCATCCCAAGGTCGAGTCCGTCCACTATCCAAGCCTCGAGACCCATCCCGGGCACGAAATCGCCGCCAGGCAGATGAGCGCCGGATCCGGCGGTCTTCTTTCGTTCGTCGTCAAGGGCGATCCGGGCGCTGCGCTGCGCGTGGTGCGCCGATGCGCTCTCTTTGCGCCCGCCACGTCACTCGGCGGCACCGAGAGCCTGATCGAGCATCGGAAGACGATCGAAGGGCCGGAATCCGGCCTCCCGGACAACTTTCTCCGACTATCGATCGGCCTCGAGGACGCGAACGACCTTGTAGCAGATCTCCGACAGGCGCTTTCGGATGTTTGTTGAACCGGGAGCCCCCGTGCGCGAGAGTAGGACATGACCGACGCAGTTGCCGAAAACGCGCCGTTGCCGAAAATGTCGCAATCGCCGACCGACGACGGCTTCGTGCAGGATCCCTACCCGTTCTACGCGAGGGCGCGCGAGCAGGGAGACTTCTTCTTCTGGCGCGAGTACGGACGGACCTGCGCCTCCACGTACCGCGCAGTGGACGGAATCCTCCGTGACAGGCGCTGGGGACGCGAGGTCCCGGAAGAGTTTCGCGAGAGCGTTCCTGCGCACCTGCGGCCGTTCATGGACATCGAGGAAAACTCGATGCTGGAGATCGATCCGCCGCGTCACACGAAACTTCGCGGACTGGTGCTCCGCGCCTTTACTCCGCGGCGCATCGAGGCGCTTGCGCCGGAAGTCGAGCAGCTTGCCGGGCAACTCGCCGCCGCGCTCGGTCCCGGCGCCAGCGAACTGATCTCCGCGTTCGGCCAACGGATACCCGTCATCGTCATTGCGCGCCTTCTCGGCGTACCGGACGCGATGGCGGACCAGCTGCTCGCCTGGTCCCATGACATGGTCGCCATGTACCAGGCGAGGCGCGACAGAGCCGTCGAGGAGCGCGCTGCGAAAGCCTCTACGGAGTTCGCGACCTATGTCCGGGACCTCGCGGCCGAACGGAGGCAACGGCCGCGCGATGACCTGGTTTCGCACTTGGCGACCGCTGACGACAACGGGGCACGCCTGAGCGACGGCGAGATTGTGAGCAGCTGCATCCTGCTCCTGAACGCCGGCCACGAGGCAACGGTCCACACCATCGGCAACGGCGTGAAGCTCCTGCTGGAACAGACGGACATGCCGAAAGACCTGTGTTCGGGGCCGCGCATATCCAGGACGGTTGAGGAAATCCTTCGCTTCGACCCGCCGCTGCACATGTTCGAGAGGCACGCGAAGGAGGACATGGAGTTTCTCGGCCGACGGTTCAGACGCGGAGACAGCGTCGCCCTGCTGCTTGCGTCCGCCAATCGGGACGAACGGGCCTTCGGACCCGATGCCGGGCACTTTCGACCGGCGCGCACCCCGAATCGCCACCTTTCCTTTGGCGCCGGCGCGCACTTCTGTCTCGGCGCCGCGCTCGCCCGGGCGGAACTGTCGATTTCGCTCCGCGTCCTGTTCGAACACTATCCGGGACTGCACCTCGCGGAAGCGCCGCGATTTGCGAACTGCTATCATTTCCACGGCCTGGAGGCCCTCCGCGCGGCGCCGGTCTGAACGTCATCGGTCCAGGGGAACTTGTGGCCGCACGCGCTTTGAACGATACGCGATGCGGGGAACCGGCGGCCTATCCCTGCGTGCGGGATTCCGGGAGGTGCAGGCGAATCCCGCGCAATGCGGGAGGCCACCGGTCACCGCATTCCGGGAGCGGGCCGGAATCAGATTGCGCGGCAAGGACCGCGGCCGCTAGGGAGAGGGAAGGCATGCCAGATCCGGGGGCAGGCAAATCCGGCAAAGACGCTTCCGCGGGTAACGGACGCCATGCCGAGGTCGCATTGCGGCGGCTGCTCGAGGTCATGGCGCAGTTGCGCGACCCGGATTCCGGTTGCCCCTGGGATGTCGAACAGACTTTTCGCTCCATCGCCGCCTATACCATCGAGGAAGCCTACGAAGTCGCTGACGCGATCGAGCGCGGCGACATGCAGAACCTCAGGAACGAACTCGGCGACCTGCTGCTGCAGGTGGTCTACCACGCACAGATTGCTGCCGAACTTGGTCTCTTCGATTTCGCGGGAATCGCCGAGACGGTTACCGGCAAGATGATTCGGCGGCACCCGCACGTATTTGGCGCATCGAACCGCAACAAGTCCGCCGCGGAACAGATCCGGGACTGGGAGGATATCAAGGCGGGCGAACGGCAATCGGTTGGCGAACGCACAGCCGGCACATTGTCAGGCATTCCGCTGAATCTCGCCGCTCTGACGCGTTCAGCGAAGTTGCAGGCCCGGGCGGCACGAGTCGGCTTCGACTGGCCTGACGCGACCGGCGTGGCCGAAAAGATTGCCGAGGAAGCCGCGGAACTGGCCGAGACCCGGAAGGAGGGAATTCCCCACGAACGAGTCGAGGAGGAGTTCGGCGATCTCGTGTTCGCGCTTGTCGGTCTCGCGCGGCAACTGGACATAGACCCGGAAGCCGCGCTTCGCTCCGCCAACGCCAAGTTCGCCAAGCGGTTTGCGGCGGTCGAGGCAAAGCTCGCAGAATGCGGGCGATCACCGCAAGACGCCAGTCTCGCCGAACTCGACTCTCTCTGGGACGAGGCGAAGGCCGAAGCCGGCGAACCCCGATAAGCCAATCGTTCCATGGAACTGCGCTACGCTCGGTCACCGTTGCCACGGGCACCGCGGTTGGCGTGAACTCGTGCACGAACAGGTCCGACGCTTGGAGCAACTCGACGGTCACGCGCGACCATTGCCGCTTCCGTTTCCTCCACAGCTCCGAATCACGCGGCCGTGTTCGAAGATCACTGCCTGCGATTGACCTGCGCGACTGCACGATCCGCACGAACCCCTCGAATCGCCGCTTGCGGATCGCAGATGGCTCTGCAAAGGGAACCGAAAAGACGCCTTCCGCTGACCCCAGGGCCCCTTGAGGACATTCGTTCCAAGGGAGGATTCGACGTCGGCCCGGGCAAAACGGCCCCCGCGCAAACCTGTCCGGCGCCATACTCGCCTCGGCAACCAACGCAGTCTGTTTCGGGGTGCAGAAGTGATTCATGCGTCCGCTTGCCGAGCAGCTACGGCGTTGCTTGCCTCCGCCTTCACCCTTTCATCGGTGGTCGGTTCGACCGCATGGCAGCATCAAACGTGCAGTGAACGCAGCATGTCGACCAGCCAGCCGTGAACCGGACTGTCGGCGTCGCGACGGTGACGAACCGCCCGCACGGAAAACGTCGGCCCCGGAAACGGCAGGGGAGCGAACTCGAGGTTGAATCGCGCAGCGAAGGTTTCCGAGACCTTTCGCGGCAGCGTCGCAATCAAGTC
This sequence comes from uncultured Amylibacter sp., assembly GCA_963662815.2. Lineage (GTDB taxonomy): Bacteria > Pseudomonadota > Alphaproteobacteria > Rhodobacterales > Rhodobacteraceae > JAPPHA01. The sequence goes on along the minus strand of CAXXWA010000025.1, from coordinate 118,364 downwards.
GGATCGTTCCAGCAGCGTCAGGGCCGGAAAGAACATGGGCACGGTGGCATGGACGTATCGATGCAAGCCGCGGGAGTCGAGCGCATAGTCAACGAGACCCCGGACCACGCCCGACGGCGTCACGAGCACATGCTGCGCATCGGCATAGGCCCTGGCGTCGATCGCTTGCCGGAACAGCGGATGGCCGGCCCGGCCAGTCACGACATAGTCCTCGACATAGAGATCTTCCGAAATGAAGGGTTCGCGAGGGTCCCGACCCGGCAGAGTTTCAAAGAAACCGATTGCAAGATCGATTCTTCCCTGAACAAGGGCATCCAGTGCGTCCCGGCTGGAGAGCGTCAGGGAACTGATGCTGATTCTGCGTCCCATCCGTTTCGTGGTCGCGATCAGTTCAGGAACCAGAATTGCGAGTTCGTAATCGAATCCGGCGATGCGCAACGTGATCTCGCTGTCAGCGGGGTCAAGCGCCATCGGTTCCGACAGCGTTTCCCCGAGCGTCCGGACAGCTCTCCGGATCCGCGGTTCGATCTCGCGCGCCAGAGCCGTCGGTTCCAAGCCCCGGGAATTTCGAATGAACAGCGGATCGTCGTAAAGCGTGCGCAGCCTCGACAGCGCATGGCTGATCGCCGGCTGGGTGACGCCGAGGTCGTCGGCAACGCGCTTGGCCTTGCGGTGACGCATGAGCCCCAGGAACACGAGAAGCAAGGTTCCGTTGACCAGTCTGAATTCACTTTGATTGATATCAGTCATTGATCGAATTCATTATTCGTAATGTTGCAGGATTGATAGGCTGAATGTCACATGCAGGTCCGATGTCACGGACCCTGCGCCCAAACCCAGGGAGAAGAGAATGAGTGTGAAGAAAATTCTGGCAGCATGCGCCGTGGCCGTACTCGGAACCGGAGCCCATGCGGCCTGCAGCTACGACAACCGGATTCCGGTCAGCATGTCAGCGGCAGCCTTTCAGGCCTGGAAGTCCGTCGCGGCGGCTATGGAGGAGTGCGGCAACTTCTCTGCCGAGCTGAACCAGGAATTCCAGGAAAAGCAGGCAGCAGGATTTGCGGCCGACCCGTCGCTCTACGCCATAGGCGGCGTTGCCAATTCGTCTTTGGTGCCGTTGCAGGATGCCGGCTTGATCCGTCCGCTTGACGACCTCGTTGCCGAATTCGGGCAACAGTTGGCGCCGTCGCAGCTGATCGAGATCGACGGACAGGTGATGGCCATCGCGATGATGGTCAACGCCCAGCACTTGATGTACCGCGTGGACATTCTGAACGACCTCGGGATTGCCGTCCCGGAAACCTATGAGGACGTTTTGAAGGCCGCAGAAGCAATCAAGGCTGCCGGCGTCGTCGACTACCCGCTCGGCGGAAGCTGGAAGACGACGTGGCTCGAGTTCGTCAACATGTATCTCGGCTATGGCGGCTCGTTCTTCAAGGAAGGCTTTCAGCCCAATGTCAACAATTCCGACGGCGTGGCGGCGCTCGAGATGATGAAGAATCTCAGCGCCTACATGGATCCGGAATACCTTGTCGCGGACTCGACCTACACGCAGCAGCAGTTCCAGAAGGGAAAGATCGCGATGGCGAACTTCTGGGCCAGCCGCGCGGGCGCCGTCAACGACCCCGCGGAGAGCGAAGTGGCCGGCATGATCAAGTTTGCATCTGCGCCGGCGCCGGTTCCGGGAAGTATTCCGGCGGCGACGCTTTGGTGGGACGGATTCGTGATCGCAAAGAACATTTCGGACGACGCAGCCGAGGCTGCTTTCCGGGTCGCAATGGAGGGCATCGACGCGGAAATGGCAGAAGCCAATCCCGACGATGCCATCTGGATCATTGCCGGATTCACGCCGGGCGAGGTTGCGAGCGGAGCCGCAGCGACTGCGGCGAACGGCGCAAGGCCCTACCCGGCGTCAAGCCACATGGGCCTGATGCAGAAGGCCATTGCCAACAACGTCGCAGCCTATCTGAACGGCGAGAAGGACGCAGTTACGACGCTGGCCGACATGGAGGCGGACTACGTCGTTTCCGCCAAGGAAGCAGGCATTCTGCAGTAGCAGACATGCCCGGGCGATCGGCCATGGCCGATCGCCCGTCAACGCAGGCGGGCAGCGCCGTTCCGGGCGCGGCGCTGCGGCCACGTCCGGTCGTCGGCTGTTTGAACAAGAGGACCTCGACGTGATCGCACTTTCCGAAGCCAAGGAGAAGGCGTGGTCGCTGGCCAGCAGCCTGCGGCCGGACCCGGGGATTCTTGCGAAGGACCTGCGTTTCTTCGGGCCGGCTCCGATCGGGAACAGGATCGGGGCCGACGCATTCCTCGAAACCGTACTGGGCCCACTACGCCGGGCCATGCCGGCGGCGCGAAAACGGCCCTACATCTACCTCGGCGGCCAGCATCAGGGCCATGTCTGGGTGAGCGCAACAGGAAACATCGAAGGCGAGCTGGCTTCAAACTGGCTCGGCATTCCGGCCAGCCTCGCGCCGGCAAAGCTCCGGTTTGGTGAATTCTACAGATTCGAAGGCGGGCAAATCGACGAAATCCGCTGCTTGTTCGACATTCCCGGGCTCGCCTCTCAGGCCGGATTCGAACTGCTGCCCGAGTTTGGCGGCGCGGCGCAGATTCCATGCGGACCTCCGGCAAACGTCGGCATCGTCAAGACGCCGCAGGATCCCGAACTCACGGCGGCGACCCGGAACCTGGTCCGGAACATGATCGTGAACGGATGCAATCGGCTTGTTGGCAGCGACCTGACGTCGCAGGGTCTGGAGCGATTCTGGAACGACGACATGGCATGGCACGGACCGTGGGGTATAGGTTCCGCCCACGGCATGGAAGAATTCTACCTCCACGCCCAGAATCCGTCGGTACGGTCGTTTCCTGGCCGAAAGGGTTCCTGGCCGAAAATTTCGTTCCTGGCGGAAGGACCGGTTGCGGGGTTTGTCGGCTGGCCATCATTCACCGGCGAATTCAAGGGCGAGTCGTTCCGCGGCATTCCGCCGACGGGCGGACCCATCGGGAAAAACGTCATGGACTTCTATACGTGCCGAGGCGGCCTCCTGCACGAGAACTGGGTCATCATTGACCTGATCAGGTTCGCCGCCGATTGCGGAGTCGACCTTATGGCGCAATTGCCGGAACAGCCGGCCGTGTAGTCGCAGCGGGCCGGCATCATGAACGCCAGAACCTTCGCCTGGTTTGTCGGACCGTCGGTCCTCCTGATGCTGGCGTTCATCGCGGCCCCGCTCGTATCGGTCTTCATACAGAGCTTCCGCGTCACGACCCCGGTGCTTGAAACCGTGGAGGTCGAAACCTGCACGCCCGGGTTCGCCGCCCAGATCTGCGAGACGGAGACAAAGACCCGGCCGCTGCTGGATGCTGCCGGCAAGGTCATCACCACAACCGAGTTCGTCGGTCTACAGAGCTACCGGAACGTGCTGGAGCTTGATCGGGTCGCCGATGTCCTCTCCAAGGGAAACTGGTTCGGACTGCTCGCCATCGACTTCTGGAAGGCGCTGCGATTCACCCTGACGTTCACGTTCATCACCTTGCCGATCATGCTGGCGACCGGCCTCGCCATTGCGCTTGCCGTGAATCTCGCAACCGAGCGAATCAAGGGCCAGGTGATCTTCGTTTCTCTGCTGCCGTTCATTGTCACGCCCGTGATCGGCGCCTTGTCGATCAAGTGGCTGTTCATCGGCGACGGGATCCTGACAGCGCTTATCGAATGGTGGCTCGACACGGACATTGCGATGTTCGCGCAGGCCTGGACCATCGAGATACTGATGCTCTTCTACCGGGTCTGGCACGTCGCCCCCTTCGCCTTCATCGTACTTTATGCCGGTCTTCAGACACTCAACACGGACAGCCTAGAAAGCGCGATCATTGACGGAGCAAGCCGCTGGCAAAGGCTGCGCTACATCGTGATCCCTCACCTGATGCCGCTCATCGTGTTCCTTTCGATCATTCACCTGATGGACAGTTACAGGGTTTTCGAGGAAATCGTCGGTTTCTCGTCCGAGAGCCATGTCATCAGCCTGCAGTGGATCACCTATGACTTCCTGACCCCGGATGATGCCGGCAACCGCTCGATTAGCCGGGCATCCGCATCGTCGATGCTGACCATGATCGGCATCGCCATCATCCTGATCTTCCCGCTCCGGAAGACCTGGCGGGACTACTACGGCGGAAAGATCTGAAATGCCGCTGCCGCGAGCCTTGCAACCATCCGCTTCGCTGAAGGCATGCGCGTTCGGGTTTCTGGGCTTCTGGTGCTTGATCGCCGCCTTCCCGATCTTCTGGATCACGGTGATGAGCCTCAAGGATCCGATTGACGCCTTTTCGTCGAACCCGTTCCACGTGGTTTTCGGAAGTGCGACGCGCGAAACAGGAATCGGCGTGTCCGCCTTCGGCCTCGCGCTCGCCCTGGTCCTGGCATTCGGGGCCGTCAGGGTTGCAGTCACCGCAATTCCGGCCATGGCGAAGGGCATGATGCCGTTTGGCGGCAGGATTGTCGCGTGGTGTCTATCGGGTTCCGCCTACGTCGTCGGACTCCTGATTGCAGCGTTTCTTCTGTGGCCGGCCGTCACGGGAGTCCTGGACCCCTGGCTGGGTGTCCTGGGCCGCCCGATGATCGGTTTCACCTTGGACCACTATGTTTCGGTCTGGGTCCACGGGGAATTCTATCGGAATTTCATCAATTCCATGATCGTGACGTCAGGCGTCGTGGTGGTCTCGATCACCGTCGGCACATTGGCGGGATTCGGACTTGCCCGCTGCCAGATGAAGATTGCGTTCTGGATCCTGATTGCCGCGTTGATCTTCCGGGCGCTCCCTCATTCGGTTCTCGTCTCGGGCTATCTTCCGGTCTTCGTCAATTCCGCCGAGATATTGCGGCCGATTCTGGGCGAGTCCGCACCGACGCTCTACGGCATGCCGCTGCCGGTCATCTTCGTTCTCGTCGCCATCAATCAGCCGTTCACGATCTGGCTGCTGCGGTCGTTCTTCGCGTCGATTCCGCCTGAACTCGACGAATCCGCCCGAGTGGACGGATGCACCTACTTTCAGGCTTTCCGACTGGTGATCATACCGGTGATGTGGCCGGGAGTGATCACAACCGCCCTGTTCAGCTTTCTCCTTGGCTACAATGACTTCCTGGTGACTTCGCTCCTTCTTGACGCGCAGAACCAGACAATGGTTCCGTCAATTACGAGCTTTTTCAATCGTGAAACAACGTCGACCGATCAGGTGCGCGCCGTGGCAGCCGCGGTATCGATCACGGCGCCGCTGTTTTTCCTGGTGATGATTTTCCAGAAGCAGATCGTCAGCGGACTTACTGCCGGCGCCGTCAAGGGATAACGTCTCGCTTCGAGATTCCGCTGGTCCGACAGGGCGTCGGCATGCCATTCGCTGAGTTCTTCGGTTCCCAAGGTTTCCACGCAGGATAGCTTCTCTGAAGCTCGCCGGTCTCTGTTCCGCCAACCTCGCGGCACCCTCGTCCAGGCTCGGCGAACCGCATGTCGCGAATCTCCGTTGCCCCATCCCTTGATTCGGGAAATGCGCCTTTCCTCGTCGCCGCAACCGGCGCACGCATGCAAGACTATGTCACTCGCTCATGTTCGCAGATTTCTTGTATGGCTGAATTTCCTTGAGCAGCTTTTCTGGCAGCGCCGGCCAGCTATATGTTCCGCCCTGCGTCCAGGACCTGGTGTTGAGAGCATTCGTGTTTTCAGCGACGATGGCCTTGAAACGATCATGCTCAATCAAGAATCGCGACCCTCTAGCCGGGCAGTCGAGCCACAAGTCTCGATTTTCCCAATCTTTTTTTATCATGAACCGGTTCAGCCGCTTTGCTTGGCTGCGGTGGCTAGCGGAATCGCCCTTGGTGCAGTCAACCGCCGACTGAATTTCGGGCCCATCGACATTTTGCAGTCCAGACAAGCGATCCAAGCCTTGCACTTCGATGCCGACCTTGTTCCAACGGGCCAGCGGATCTGCCAAACCAGCCCAGTCATCCGGCATTTTTTGCTGTAAATAGTTACTGCGCAAACGCCTTTCTTCGGCGTCCGTGATGACCGCGACAACGTATGCGTCAATCACTTTCTGCATTTCGTCCGCAGTTTCAGCCCGCCAGAAATGGTCAAAGAGAACGCTAATTGGAATCGCGTGTTCGACCGTTACCTTTACACCCCCGGCATTGGAGCCAGACCATCTGCTTCGGTCTGTATGGCCGGTCGCGTCCGTAATTGCATCGAGAGCCGCCTTGCTGGCTGGATGCCGCAAATTTGTCTTTGCTTTGCCAATCGACCAAACACCTCCGAACTTGTCGGCACCGATCCGGCTGTCCCAGTTGTCGCGAAAAACCTTTCGCAGTTTTGAGATCCTGTGTCGGCACGGGACGCCTTCTCGAAGATAGACATCCGCATCAATCCAGGCTTTCAAGCCGGCTTGAAGCGCCAGGGCTTTTTCAAGTGTGGTCATGGTGGCAGGCATCGCATGTTCTCTCGGCTTGGTTGCCAAACAGGAGTTCGACTTGCCCAATGAGTTACCCGATTCTCGCCGTGCGCGCACCTGAAACCGTTGCGTTCAGGCTTGAGAGGAAAGCGCAAAAAAAAGCGTCTGCTCTGTGACGCCCTGCGGCAATTGTGGCAGGTTGCGGTGAACTGGGTAACGCTTCGTGATTGGAATTTGCGCCGTTGGGCCGGTGACGTTGCTCGCACTGAAGAGAAGATTCGCAACTCCTTCCGCAACCTTGCAACGGCATCGCGGTCCACAAGGCCAAAGTCTGTTGTGACAGCGGCATCCCGTTCCTCTCACCACAAGTCTTCGCTACCCAGGGGCGGTACTCAAGCAAGCTCAGCCCGGCTCGCGGCGGCTGCGGCACTTCTCCGCATAACCCCGCTCCCGCATCTGCGCGATCGCCGCGTCCAGCGCAGCGGCCGCATCGCTGTCACCCTCCGCCATTCTGAACTCCATCACGAACACCTGGCCGCCCGTCAGCACGACCATGTCCGCACGGAACCGGCTCGCCGCGTCCTCCGCCCGAACGTCCACGCCGATGGCCCGGAAACACATATGCAGGAGGCTCGCATGCCAGGCCTCGCAGCGGGCAAGATCTCCGGTCGCGTGCCGCTGGCAGGGAATGCCCGAGAGCCAGGAACGGAGCCGCTCGCCAAACCCCTCGAAGTCGTTGGCATCAAGAAGCGCACGAAGTTCCCGGCCCCGGTCCAGCGCCTCGACAACGGGCTTGCCCAGATGCGCGAGCAGTTGATCGTTCGGGCTGAGCCGCACCTCCAGATTGGGATAGTCCAGCCTGCAGTGCGTCCGGAAGCCCTCCCTCAACTCGTCCGCGATCGGCAGGCAGCCGGTCTGGAACAGGAGCGCCTCGACGCCGACGTCGCCGACGTCGAACTTCGAGGCAAGCGACATGTCGGCCAGCCGGTTCTCCAGCTCCATCGTGCTGACGGACTTCTCCATGAGCGTCCTGAACAGGAAGGCCGGAGACCCGGTCTCGAACCAGTAGGGCCGGAATTCACGGCTGCCGAACAGCAGGAGCACGTCATGGGGGTTGCAGACCCTCTCCCCGCCCCGCCAGTGATAGCCGTTGTACCAGGTCCGGATCTCCTCCCGGTCCAGCCCGTCGAGCTCAGGTCCGAAGACCGCGTCGATGTCGTCCTCCGTGTAGCCGCAGATCGTGGCGTAGCGCGGGTCGAGGCTGATGTCCGCGAGGTTGTTCAGGCCCGAGAACAGGCTGGCCTTGGAGAACATGCTCACGCCGGTGACGAAGCGGACATGACGGGCGCTGCCCTTGATGATGCCGTAGAAGCCGCGCAGGCAGTCCCGGTCGGCGATGGCGAGGTCGGTATCGTGGAGCACGTCGAGAATCGGCTTGTCGTACTCGTCAACAAGGACCGCCACCTGGCGCCCGGTGGCATGATGCAGGCGATAGAGGACATTCTGCAGGCGCTCGGGCCCGGTGCGGCAGGAAGTATTGAGAGACCCGCGTTGCGCTCCGTCACATCCAGTTGAATGAGGATGCCGCGATCGAGGTCGCCTGGACCATTGTACTTTCCGCCGAAGCTGAGCCGCACCACCGAATGGGGGGCCGACCAGTCCCAGTGGCAGTGAATGTCCAGGCCCCGGAACAGTTCCTCGCGGCACTCGAACAGCGATCTCAGCGTGTCCAGCAGGAGGCTCTTGCCGAACCGGCGAGGCCGGGAAAGGAAGTAATGGCGTCCCTCGCTTACCACCCGCCTGACTAGAGGGGTCTTGTCCACATTGTAGAAATTCTGGTCCCGTATCGTCCGGAAGTCCTGAATTCCGATTGGAAGGAGGCGGCGGTTAATCGTGTTTCCCCCGGGCTTGGCGCGTTGGCCCTTTTCGGCATGGCGGACCAGACAACCCTCCGACTCGCTGGGCTCGTGCGGGAATGGAGTAGCGACAGTGAAGATGCCTTGCAGTCAATCCCGGCAAACCGGAAATCCGTCCGGTGCCGGGGATTGTCGCAGGTCGCTCAAGCCTTTGACATGCAACAATGCCAATGCCCCTGTCCTGGTCCCGGCGCAACTGAAAACAGCGCTAGCACCATTCCGGACTTCGATGGCACCTGAACCGGAAAGTACGGTCATGCTCGCAAGTGGAATTCCCGCCACCGGCCGAGGGCGTCCGGTCCGGCAAAATCCCGTCATCCGCCCGGCTTTGCCAGTGATATGTGGGGGCAAAGCGATGTGGCCGCCAGCGATGCTGTTGTACGGAATAGGACCCGTTTGCGTTAACCGGACCGACCATCGATCCCAATATTGGGCATGACCGATGTTGCAGTCGACACACAGACGAACGGGAAAGCTGAAGCCGAAATCGTGCAGCGGACCAGGATCGAGGCAAATGTTGTCTGGAACCTGCGCATAGGTGCGGCGATGGCAGCGGCGCTTGTTTGGCTGGGCATCCAGACATACAAAACGAACGGAACGCTCTCCGAGCACGGAAAGGGCATTGTCGCGCTTCAGGCAAATGTTGCGGCAATGCAGGAAACGCTTTCCGCACATGGCGAAATGCTTTCGGCGCATGGCGAGAGCCGTGCCCGCATCGAGGCGATCCTGGACGAGCGGTTGCCCCGCGGCCTGACCGCCGCGCTCGCCTAGCGCGGTGCGCCTCTCGGCGATGTGGCACAGCCTGAACATGTCGTCGGCGACGCGGGGCCAGCTGCGAACCGGCGTGAACGCGACGGTTCAATCGCTGAAACTGCAAGGCGGGCGGCGCTTCGCGCTCGATGATTGGGCGCATCTGACGGCGCAGGCATGGATGAGCGGCACGCGGGCAGAGGCGGGCGATTTCACGGACGCAGTGGGTACGCGGGTTTCGGTGGAGGAAGTGAATCGCGTGGCGATCGGTGCCGACGGGCCAGTGGAGGTCAGCCTCGCGGAAGAATTCACGGTGCGGTGGCCCTGGGCGTGGAGCGGATGCTGCATGGCGAGGGGACGGCGGTGACGGTGTAGGGCGAGAAGCTGTACACGGAATCCTCGGAGAGCAGGGTCGTGCTGGGCATGAACATGGCGTGACGTCTGGCGGAAACGGCCCGGTTCCAAGGCAGTCTGCACGCAGAGGGCCTGACTGCAAACGATGAAGCGTATGTAGGGCAACTCGGCCTTCGGGTAGCGTTCTGATGCCGACGGCCACCGATTGAAACGACTTGCTGCAACAATTGCGTGCTCAGGTGAAGAGGCGATCCGAGTGCTCCGACGCGTTTGTCCGTGAACTGTCGACCCGTCCAGGCCTGCCGCGTCATGGCATTTTCCGCTGAACAGCAGCTCGTCGGCGGTCTATGCTTGGACCATGGGCAGTCGCGGATCACCCGCAAGCTGCGGCAAGAGATGCGGCGGTTTCTCGGACATCCTTGTTCCAGTCGCAGGAGCGGTTCGACAGCCGATCCGCACTTGGCCGTCGTGTCTGCGAGGAGTTCTCCTTGTTCGACGCCGCGGGACGCCTCCGCCTTGCCGGCTGCATGAAGGCGCTGGCCGTCCTGGCCGGGAGCGTCCCCGGCACCTTTCTTTCGCTGCCGAAGATGCCGGCGGTGACGGGGGGGCCGGGCATCGTCGAAGCCGGCGTACCCGAACCCGTCGGGGTGCCACCCAATGGCACTTTGTTTGGTCGGAACAGAACATCCTGACTTCCGCCTCCTCAAAGGTTCAGAAGTACCGGCCGCGGCGTTCCGCAAAACATTGGAAAAGCGAAAATCCAGGTGTCGGTGTAGAAATTCCGATTCGACATTTTTTGTATGCACAGTTTTTTTGTTTGTTCTGACTGTTTTTGTCAGATATTGTGCCTGCGGCATTAACATTAGGAGGTTGCCATGAAGCACATCAAGAGAAACTCGCTTCTCGCCGCACTCGCAATGGGCGTCGGGCTCACTGCCGTCACGGCGAACGCACAGGAGGTCAACGTCTATTCCTACAGGCAGCCGGAACTTGTCGAGCCCCTGTTCAACGCCTTCACCGAAGAGACCGGAATAGCGGTGAACGTGGTCTTTCTGAAAAAGGGACTTGTAGAACGGCTGCAGTCGGAAGGCGACCGGTCGCCAGCCGACATCGTGCTGACCGTCGACATTTCCCGACTGCACGGCGTCGTCGAGGGCGGCGTGACCCAGGCCGTCGATTCGGCTGCACTCGACGATGCTATCCCCGACGAGTTCCGCGACCCCGACGGTCACTGGTTCGGCCTGACCGCGCGGGCGCGCATCGTCTATGCGTCGAGGGACCGCGTCGGCGACGGGGAAGTCACGACCTACGAGGACTTGGCGTCTGAAAACTGGCGCGGTCGCATCTGCACCCGTTCCGGCACCCATGCCTACAATCTCGCGCTGACTTCCGCGATGATTCTCCACCATGGAGAAGACGGGGCGCGGGACTGGCTCGAAGGCGTCAAGGCGAACCTGGCGCGCAAGCCCCAGGGCAATGATCGCGCCCAGGTCAAGGCCATCCACGCCGGCGAGTGCGACATCTCCGTTGGCAATACCTATTACATGGGCCTCATGCTCCGCGACGAGGAACAGAAGGCCTGGGCTGACAGCGTCCGCATCGTGTTCCCGACGTTCGAAAACGGCGGCACGCATGTGAACCTGTCGGGCGTCGCTATGACGAAAGCCGCGCCGAACAGGGACAATGCCATGAAGCTCATGGAATTCCTGGCATCGGAGAAAGGTCAGCAAATCTACGCCGAGATCAACAACGAGTATCCGATAACCCCCGGCATTCCACCGAGCGACCTCGTAGCAGGCTGGGGATCCTTCGAGTCCGACTCGCTGAATCTGATTGACGTCGCGAAGCTTCGCCCGGCCTCGCTTCGCCTCGTCGAAGAGGTGGACTTCGACGGATAGTGTCGCCGCGCACGGCACGACCGGACGGCGGGAGCACCCGCCGTCCGCCGCCCCACCTGGCAACCGCGAGCGGCCCCGATGAAGATGGGTGCCGCAACACGCCGCCCGCACGCCGCGGCCGGAAGGACGGTTGGGCGCAACAACAGCGCCCACCGTCTCAAGAACCGCGGCAAAGCCGCCGCGTCGTCCGGATGCTAAAGACACAGACCGGCATTTATGCGATATGCGGGCCGTGGATCCGGTGTCGCTCCAGGCCATCCAAGGCAAACGACGGCGCGCTCCCGGACGATTCCCGGGCTGCCTCAACGGTGCAGCGGGACGTCCGCAGAATCACTTCGAGGCCGAACGGAGCAAAACAGCGATTGCCCGGAAAACGCTTCAATTGTAGTCTCGAAGATTCGAAAGGATCGGCATGTCGGGCGATGGCATAATCGAACGTTGCGAAGCTTCAGGGCTCCGGATGACCGGGCAGCGCAGAGTCATCGCCAGGATACTTCAGGACACCAAGGACCACCCTGACGTAGAGGAACTCCATGCCCGCGCGTCCAGGCTTGACCCCGGAATTTCGATTGCCACGGTCTACCGAACGGTCAAGCTCTTCGACGAGGCGGGCATACTTGACCGACACGATTTCCTGGGCGGCCGCGCGCGCTACGAGGATGCGGAGCGCGACCACCACGACCACCTTATCGACCTGCACTCGGGCGAAGTCATCGAGTTCGTGGATCATGAAATCGAGGCGCTCCAGGAAGAGATCGCGCGAAGGCTCGGGTACGAACTCCGGGGACACAAGCTCGAACTCTACGGAGTTCCCCGCAAAGCCCCGCCCGAACAGTAGACGCAGCAAGGGTCAGGCAATGGCAGTCATCCGGAAAATCACCGGCCGCGAGATTCTCGACAGCCGCGGGAACCCGACGGTCGAGGTCGACGTCCGGCTCGACTGCGGCACCGTCGGAAGGGCGGCAGTTCCGTCGGGTGCATCGACCGGTGCGCATGAGGTGGTGGAACTCAGGGACGGCGATCCCTCGAGATATCATGGCAAGGGCGTCCGAAACGCCGTCGGGGCAGTCGGGGCCGAACTCGACGAGTTGCTTTGCGGGAAGGACGCCACGAAGCAGGCCGAGATCGACGCGATGATGACCCGCCTCGACGGCACCGACAACAAGGGAAGGCTCGGCGCCAACGCGATTCTCGGCGTTTCCCTCGCTGTCGCACGGGCAGCGGCGCTCGCCACCGGACAACCCTTGTACCGATACGTCGGCGGCGTCTCCGCACGCACGCTCCCCGTGCCGCTGATGAACGTCATCAACGGCGGCCAGCACGCCGACAACGGCATCGACATCCAGGAATTCATGATCGTGCCGGTTTCCGCGCCCTGCATCGCAGAGGCAGTGCGGATGGGTTCGGAAGTTTTCCACTGCCTCAAGGCGAACCTGGCGAAGTCCGGCCACAACACAAACGTCGGCGACGAGGGCGGATTCGCACCGGATCTCCAATCAACGACGGAGGCGCTCGATTTCCTGGTTTCCGCGATTGAGGCAGCGGGCTACGCGCCGGGACGCGACATCTGGCTCGCGCTGGATTGCGCCGCCACGGAGTACTTTCGAGACGGGAAATACGTGCTGGCCGGAGAAGACAGGGTGTTGTCGTCCGAGGAGCATGCGGAGTACCTGACCGGCCTCGCAGAGAACTTCCCGATCGCATCGATCGAGGATGGCATGGCAGAAGACGACTGGGCGGGCTGGAAATTGTTGACCAACCGGATTGGCACAACCTGCCAACTCGTCGCCGACGACCTGTTCGTAACGAACCGCGAGCGGTTGGCGCGCGGCATCGGGACCGGTTGCGCAAACTCGATCCTGGTCAAGGTCAACCAGATCGGAACGCTCACGGAAACCCTGGCGACCATGGATCTCGCCCGGACGGCAGGGTACAGTTCGGTCATGTCGCACCGCTCGGGCGAAACCGAGGACACGACGATTGCGGACTTGGCCGTGGCCACGAATTGCGGCCAAATCAAGGCCGGTTCGCTGTCCCGGAGCGACCGGACCGCAAAGTACAACCAGTTGATCCGCATCGAGGAAGCGCTCGGAGACGGTGCCGAGTTCGCCGGAGATTCCATCCTTCGCAACGCCTGAGTGCGGCCCGGAATGCGCCGTCCCCGTCCAGTCCCGGCCATTACGCGCGGATCGTCCGGACGCGGTCCTGTCCGAACATGACCGGCGATCCGCGCATATGCCTCGTCACTCCCCCGGCGATCCGGCTAGGCGACTTCACCGATGCGATCGGCGCGGTTCTGGACGCAACCGATGTCGCCTGCGTGCGCCTCGATCTGGCAACGCGCGACGAGGATCGCGTACTAAGGGCCGCAGATGCGCTCAGGGAAACGTGCCACGCGCGCGACGTGGCGCTCGTGGTCACCGATCATGTCCGGCTTGTCGAGCCGCACGGCCTCGACGGCGTACACCTGTCCTCCACCGCCCTATCCTGCCGGAACGCCCGCGCGGAACTCGGCCGGGACCGTATCATCGGCGTCTTCTGCGGCAATTCCCGCCATGCGGGGCTGATTGCCGGCGAACAGGGTGCCGACTACGTGGCTTTCGGACCGGTCACGCCGTCGAAACTGGGCGACGGGTCCGTCGCAGGGACCGAATTGTTCGAATGGTGGTCGGAAATGATAGAGGTTCCATCGGCGGCGGACGGCGTCGACACTGCCGCGGATGCGGCGCGGCTCGCGAATTGCGCCGATTTCCTGTTTCTCGGCAACGGCATCTGGGAGGCGGCGGACCCGCTGCGTGCGGCGCTGGCTATACGCTCGGGACTGGAGCGGGATCGATAGCGGAATTCACGCGGTTCCGACAGACGCTGGCGAGGCGTTTCCGGTCAGGGTAATCCGCCGCGCGCAAGGGCTCATGAAACACCAGCTCGACCGATCCCTGCCGCGGCGCCGACAGGATCATCGCGCAATGGCCGATGAAGCTCGCGTTTCCCCACCAACCGTAGAAGTCGACTCGCCTGCTCTCCGGAGCCGTGTAGACCAGGCTCACCGGCTGGACCCACATGCGGTCGCGCACTTCCGCATCGAAGAACGCCGAAAAGAGCGACGACCTGAACGGAAGGACCCTGAGCCCGTCGGTGCTGGTGCCTTCCGGGAAGAAGAGCAGCGTATGGCCTTCGCGAAACCGGTCCAGGAAGATCAGCTTCTGCAGGAGCGCGTCCATCGCGCGGCGCCGGATAAACACTGTTCCGGCGGCTCGCGCGATCACGCCGCAGAAGGGCCAGGACCTGACTTCGGACTTCGATACGAAATACGCATGTTGCGCGGCGTTCAGGACGACCACATCGAGCCAGCAGCAATGGTTCGCCACGAGCCCGCCTTCCCTTCGCATCGGCGCGCCGCGCACTGTCATGTCGAGGCCGAGCACGCGCAGGGCCTGCCGGCAGGCGAGCCTGACAATCCGCCTGCGCATCCCATCGTGTTTCAGTTGGCGGGCGATCAGGAGCGGCGGCAGGAGAATCCCCGCAACGCAGAAAACGACGACGAGGCGCCAGGCAAGGCGCAGCCAACCGAGCCCCTCCGGCCGCTCGAGAACAAACGGGCGTACGCCCTGCCAGGTGATCACCGAGTATAGCCCCGGACGTAGTGCGCCTTGTGCTTGGCTGACATTCTCGCGGTGTCGAGAATCAGGCAGACATCCACCGTGTTGAATCCGTGGTCGATATACGCGCCTTCCCCCACGAACCCTCCAAGGCGCAGGTATCCCTTGATGAGCGCCGGCATCTGGGCAAGTGCGGCGCTGCGATTCGTCGTCTCCAGGGGGCGCGTGTTCATGGGAGTCGCACAGTCTTCGTGCACGCGTACGCGGATATCGGACGGCGCGAGATGATTGTGGTACAGGTATGACAGGGCGTGTTCGATCGGGTCCGGATCAACGCCCGGAAAGGATGCGACTCCGAACATGATCTCGATGTCCCGGCTGAGGACATAGTCAGCCAGGCCGTTCCAGAGGAGAAGCATCGCGGGCCCGCCCCGGTAGCGCGCGTCGACGCAGGAACGGCCAAGTTCGACAGAACGGCGACCTGCCTTGGCAATGCGCTCAAGGTCGAATTCACTGCTGCCGTAGAATCCTGGGCCCTCGGCGGCCACCTCGCCGCGGAGCAGCCGATAGGTGCCTATGACCGCTTCGCCGGGATCCTCGTGCGCGTTGTCAAGCAGTATCAGATGATCGAAAAATGGGTCGAACGAATCGCGCTCGATGCCCATCCGCTCGGATTCTCCGTCTACCCGCGCCCCCATCTCCTTTACGAACACGCGATAGCGCAGCCGTTGCGATGCAAGGATTTCCTCCTTGGTTTCAGCCAGTTTCAACGTGAAACGGCGCCCGTCGAACTGCATTGCCAGCCAATCTTCATGGAATTTCCCGAAGCCTAAGGGCAATTCACCGCGAACGCAACGTCGGGAAACTGGGGAAGCTAAGTTGCGTGGGAACTGTCAACGGCAAGCCTCCCCATTCGGCAACTCCGAATCAGAGAGGATCGATTTCCGGCGTGAGCTCGATGATCCGCGAATTGACCACCACCTTTCCAACTTCCTCGAAGTTCACGGTGACAAGGTCGCCTGCGACAGATTGAACCTGACCGATTCCCCAGTCCGGTCGTTCGGGATGACGAACGAATTCGCCAGGAGCAAGCAGCGGACTCAAGATGTCCTCGCAACGCCGACTTTTTGACGAAGACAACGGGCGCCGGGCGTTGGCCGCATGTGCGCGAAGCCGTCCCGGGCAGCCATGCTATGAACCGGCCAGGAGTTCGGAACGGTATTTTCGATATCTCTCCTGGTAATGTTTCGCGGCTGCTCCGAGATCCGAGACTTCATGCACCTCAAGGCGCCTGATCACCCTTCCGGGCATGCCGAGAACCAGCGAGCCGTCGGGAATTACCGCACCCTCGGTAACCAGCGCGCCGGCGCCGATGAGGCAGCCCCTGCCGATCACGGCGCCATTCAGCAAGGTCGCCCCCATGCCGACGAGCGATCCGTCCCCGACTCGGCAGCCATGCACCACCGCCGCATGGCCGATCGTGCAGCCGCAACCGATGATGAGCGGGAACCCAGGATCCGTGTGCAATACAGCATTGTCCTGAATGTTGGTCCCCTCCCCCAGAGTCAGCGCCTCGTTGTCGCCCCGGAGCACGGCGCCGAACCAGACGGACACGGATTTTCCCAGCACGACCCTTCCGATCACGTGTGCACCCGGCGCAATCCAGCAGTCGCCGTTTCCGGGAATCTCGGGGGTGTCAGCGCCGAGGGAATACACTGTCATGGCGCCTGCGTCCTTTCGGTGCGCTGTTCGAATTCGGCGTCGAGCCGGCGCATGTGATCGGCGATGCCGGGTTGCCTGATGCGGCGCAGCCTCTCCGCCTCGACGATTTTGCAGAGCTCCTCGCTGCACCTCTCGAACTCATGGTTGATCAGCACGTAATCGTAATCGACTCCATGCCGGACGTCGTCCATGGCGCGCTCCATGCGAATAGCAAGCACCTCCGGCCGGTCCTTGCCACGCGCGATGAGTCGGCGTTCGAGTTCGCGGATGCTCGGCGGCAATATGAAGACGGAAACCACGTGCTCGCCGAGGCTTGATCGCACGAGTTGATCGCAGCCCTGCCAGTCGACATCGAAGACGACGTCCCTGCCTTCGGCTAGACAGTTCTGGACGGGCGCGCCCGGCGTGCCGTACCGGTGTCCGTAGACTTCCGCATGCTCAAGCATGGCATCGGAGGCGACCATGTCCGAAAACTCCCGGTCCGAAACGAAGAAGTACTCGCGGCCGTGCTCCTCGCCGCGTCGCGGCGGGCGCGTCGTGGCGGATACCGACAGCTGCATATTGCCGCTCCCGACCATGCGGCGCGCCAAAGTGGACTTCCCTGCGCCCGAAGGCGACGACAGGACGAGCATCAATCCCCGGCGGCGCAGGTCAGGCATCGCTACTCCACATTCTGCACCTGCTCTCGCAGCTGGTCGACGGCCACCTTGAGTTCGAGCCCGATGCCGGCCAGTTCCGCCGTGGCGGCCTTGGAGCAGAGCGTGTTCGCTTCCCTGTTCAACTCCTGCGAAAGGAAGTCAAGCCGGCGTCCGACCGGACCTCCCGCGGCAAGCAGGCCTCGGGCGGCGTCGGCATGCGCCCCGAGCCTGTCGAGTTCTTCTGTAACGTCCGACTTGGCGGCAAGGAGGGCAACCTCCATGGCAATGCGCCCCTCGTCGAAGTCATCGCGCTTGGCCAGGATCGCCTGCAAACCGCGCTTGACTTTCTCGGTCTGCAATTCGACGCCCCTCTCGGCAAGACGCGCAGCGTCTTTCCTGAGTTCCGAAATCCTGTCGACGTGCCCTGCCAGGACATCCCGGAGCGCGTTGCCCTCCGACTGCCTCGCACTATCGAACGCGGCGACAAGCCCCGAAACCTGCGTTTCGAGGGCAGCTCGCCACTCCGCCAATTCCGATTCCGATTCGCTGGCGCCGCTCAACTGCCGGGCCAGTGAAATCATCGCCGTCGGCGTGTCGCGCGCGAGGGCGATTCCGGCCGCCGCCGCCATTTCCTGTACGCGCTTCGCGGACGCGAATGCCGCCTCCATGCCCGCGCGGTCAACTTCCGACTCCCCCTCCTCCCGCCTTGCACGCAGGGTGACGGCAATCCGCCCTCGGACGCAACGGCCTGCGACCTCCTTCCTGACGACCGAATCCAGAAACTCGCATTCCTCGGGCAGGTTGACGCGCAGATCTAGCCCTCGACCGTTGACCCCCCGCATCTCCCAGACCCAGCCGCGCGTCAGGGTTCGGCCGGAGACTGATGCGAATCCGGTCATGGAACGAAGCACGTCGGCGGCAGTCGCCGACACCGCAGCCGGGGGTGCGGCATCCGCAGTGTCGCCTCCCCTCATCTGCAGGTCGCTCCCACAGCACTCACGCGGAAAACGCAGTCGGGGAGGCGTCGAGGCAGGGCCCAGCCGCTGCGGCATGCGGGACTGAACCGCTGCTCATCACGGCACCGCAGTCTCAGACGGCCAGGCGTCTCTGAGCCTGCCGCGCGTCAAGTTCCTCGGCGACCAGAAAGGCAAGTTCAAGCGCCTGCGACGCGTTGAGCCTTGGGTCGCACGCCGTATGGTAGCGCGACGAAAGATCCACCTCGGCGATCGCCCTGATCCCGCCCGTGCATTCCGTGACATCCTTGCCGGTCATTTCGAAATGCACGCCGCCCGGATAACTGCCCTCCGCCTCGTGAATCGCGAAGAACTCCCGGACTTCCCGAAGCACGCTGTCGAACGGGCGGGTCTTGTAGCCGGTTGTCGACTTGATGGTGTTGCCATGCATCGGGTCGCAGGACCAGACGACGATGCGCCCTTCTGCCTCGATCTTGCGTACGAGTTTAGGCAAGTGATCTGCGACGCGTCCTGCGCCGAAGCGCGCGATCAGGGTCAGCCGCCCGGGCTCGTTTTCCGGATTCAGAACGTCCGCAAGCCGGATCAGATCGTCAGGGTCGAGCGTGGGGCCGCACTTCAACCCGATCGGATTCTGCACGCCGCGGCAAAACTCCACATGCGCGCCGTCCGGGCTTCGGGTCCGGTCCCCGATCCAGATCAAGTGCCCCGAGCCCGCAACCGGCCTGCCGGTCGTGCTGTCCACGCGGCACAGCGCTTCCTCGTACTCCAGGAGAAGCGCCTCATGCGAAGTATAGTACTCGACCGTGTTCAAAACGCCCGTGGACTCGTCATTGACGCCGGCCGCGGTCATGAAGTCAAGTGAATCGGATATCCTGTCCGCCAGCCGGCGATACCTCTCCGTCGCCGGAGAATCCTTTGCAAAGCCGAGATTCCAGGCATGGACACGGTGAATGTCGGCGAATCCGCCCATGCTGAAAGCGCGCAGCAGATTGAGCGAGGCGGCGGACTGCGCATACGCCTGCAGCATGCGCTTCGGATTCGGCCGGCGCGCCCTTTTCGTGAATTCCATGTCATTTATGATGTCGCCCTTGTAGCTCGGCAGTTCCACGCCGCCGACGGTTTCCGTCGGGGACGACCTCGGCTTGGCGAACTGCCCTGCGACACGTCCGACCTTCACGACAGGCCGCTTGGCGCCGTAGGTGAGGACCACAGCCATCTGGAGCAGGACGCGATACGTGTCACGGAGGTTGTCCGCACTGTGCTCCTGGAAGCTTTCCGCGCAATCGCCGCCCTGCAGAAGGAACGACTTGCCGCTCGCCACGTCGCCGAGCCGGGACTTCAGCGTCCGGACCTCGCCGGCAAAGACCAGCGGCGGGTAGCTCCGGAGTTTTCTCTCCACCTTGCCGAGAGACTCCTGGTCGTCGTACTCCGGCATCTGGACCCGCTCCTTTCGCCGCCAGTCCGTCTTTTCCCAACCCAATGCCATGGCATGCCTCCCACGATCTCCGCATCCACCGACAGGTTACAGTCGAAGCGAAGCCTATATCCGAAACTGATGCAGCATGCGAGTCCCCAACCCGGCGTTCCCCGGCCCGGCGGGCACTGAGGAATTGCCTGCTTCGACCGCCATTTGCTTACGGAAAGGCGCTCGTCCTTCCGCAGGTGTCATCTGAGATGCTGATAGCAAGACCAAGATGAATACGCGGCGCGAATGCCGGATTGCGAGGGCGACTTTCTTGCCCGTCCCATCAACCGTACTACGGACGATGGTCGCCGACTGGCGCCGGACGACCAGCGTTCAGCGTGCAATCGACCCGAACGCGTCCGGACTAAAGGCGAACAAATGCTCAATCTCCTTACACGGGCAGCGCCGCTTTCGCCATTATTTGCGATGGGGCCTTTCTCACGAAATTCCTTGTAACTCCTAAAGGCGCAATGCAGTGATCGCAGAGTCTCGCGTGCCAGATGGAACTCACGCCGCCAATGACGGCGGCGACCCGCGAGAGAACCGGAGGAGGCTTGAGGATTGGCACTGCCGTCCAGGATCCTTTCCCCACTTCCACTCCGAAGTGCAACACCGGCCATTTCCGCAGCGAGCGCGCAGCTCTGGTGCCGAAGATGGCCCTGTGATGGCGAATCCAGACCCCGGGGCACCCGAGATCCGGGCCCGAGGCGGCTGAAGTCCCGTCGAAACGCAGCGTAGCCGCGCTCTCCGGACGGCGCAAGCCGCGCCCAGGGGGCGGCGGCGGCCCGCCGGGCGAAGGGAGGGCGGAGCCCGACCGAGGTCGGCGGGCCGCAGACGCCCCTTTCTCTCCCCGGACCGGTCCCTCCGCAGGACGGTCCGGGACGGCTCCGGTCAGGGAGGCCGCGCCTTCCGGAACGCCTCGGCCGGGGTCATGTAGCCGAGCGCCTTCCTCGGACGCGCGTTCAGCCGGTCCTGGACGGCCTTCACCTCCGCGTCGGTGATCTGCTGGAAGTCCGTGTCCTTGGAAAAATACCCCCGCACCAGGCCGTTCGTGTGCTCGTTCAGGCCCCGCTCCCAGGAATGGTACGGCGTGGCGAAGAAGAACCCGGCCCCGAGCGCCTTCGCCACCCATGCATGGCCCGCGAACTCCTTGCCGTTGTCCGCGGTGATCGTGCGGACCAGGGCGGCGAGCGGCAGCAGCATCTCGAGCAGCGCGGCACCGACCGCGGCCGCCGTCCTCCGCCCAACCCTCTGAAGAAGCGTGTATTTCGACGCCCGGTCCACCAGCACGCCAGCGCGCCGCTGTGGCCCTTGCCGATGATCGTGTCCGCCTCCCAGTCGCCGATCCGCTCCTTCGCCTCCACGATCTCCGGGCGCTCGGAGATGTCCGTGCGGTCCGGGATGCGGCCCCGGCCCGAGTGGCGCCCGCCCTTCCAGTTCGGCTTCTTCCCGCGGCGCCGCAGGAAAAGGAAGAGCCGGCCCCCGGCCTTCCGGTCGGCGCGGACGTGCTGGTAGATCCATTCCCGGCCCGCCATGGGGATGCCCTCCTTGCGGAAGCGGCCGGCGGTCCGGTCCGGGCTCCAGCCCTCCGCCAGCCTGTCCTCCGCCGTCGTCCACCGCTCCGGCGTCATCTTCCTGGCAACGGACGACGCCGCGCCGCGCCGCGCCGAGGCCTTGCCCTGCGCTTGCAAGTGCCTGTATCCGCGCCCGCCGCCGTTGCGCCGGATCTCGCGCCGGACAGTCGTCCGGTCCCGGCCGATCTGCCGGGCAATGGCCAAGTCGGACAGTCCGCTTTTCCTCAGCGCGTATATCTGGCATCGTTCGCCATGGGTCAGGTGGTGGTAGCCGCTCGGCATGACAGCCTCCATGCTTCATCACAGGGACTGTCGCCGCCATCTGGCCGATTCGCAACATCCTGCGTCGAAGGACGCAGGTCGCCACCACATCCGGTGTTGCCTTCAGAGTGGCACGGGGGTTTCCTTTGCTTTTGTGGCTGCAGTTTGAGGTGGTCAGGGCGCAGTGGCGGAGAAGAGATACTTCGTCGGTGGGCAAATCGAAAAGGGCAGCACGCTGGCGTGCCGTGAGAACAGATCGATGGGACATGCGGCTCCGGTTCCGGAAACAGGTGGCGACGGGAACCGCGATACGCCTTCTAGGGATTCGCGACGGGCCGCTGCCCGATCGTCTTTTTGCTACCGAAAGGACATAGATGCGGCTCTCCTGTTGGAACACTTGCGGCCCACGCGTTGTTGTCACTTTGGAGGTCCTGCAGGATCGAGTAATCCGAATTCAGGGGCATGGCTTGCCCCTCGGGTTATAGGTGCTCTCCTGCAGACGCGATCACAGCGCCAAAGTCCCGTGACGCTACGCGTCGGAGTCCGTTTCTCGCACGTGGACCTCGATCTGGAGGCCAATTGCACTCAAAGCGAGATCCATACGATCAAGCCGCGAGCTGTGACGTACATCCAGCACACGGTCGACCTGCGGCAAATGCCACCCTAGGCGCCGCGCCAGTTCCGCTTTCCCGATCCTCTGATTCAGCATGCCTTGGTAAAGCATGGCTTTTAACGCCGTCAGCGTCGGCACCTTCACGCGCTCTTCGCCGGCAGACGGTTCCGGGATGTCCTGCCGTGCAGCGATTCGTGCGGCAATCGCTTCCTCGAGCGCATCAGCGGCCCGGGCGATCGCTTCGTCGCGATCGTCCCCGAACGTTGTGAGTTCCGGAAAGTCCGGAGACGTTACTAACATGGTGCCGTCGTCGTCGTCCAACAACACCGGATAACGCAACATTACTTTAGCCCAAGATCCTTCTTGATCTTTGCAACCAGCTTCCAGTGCAACCCCTTGCGGGACCCATGCATCGGAAGCTGCGACGTCTGGTCACCCAACCGGACCGTAAGGTGGCCACTGCCACCTTTGTGTTGCTCAAACGTGCAGCCCCGTTTCTTGAGCCAACGTCGAAGTTCTGTGGATTTCACCGAACCGACTCCTGATTTTCAAATGTTGCTGATGTACCATGCGTCTGATCTCCGATATGCGATCCGGCTTCTCGACTGAACAGGTGTCGGCCCTTCCCTGTTCCAAACCCGGTTCAATGTAGTAAGTAGTTCAGTGCCTGCGCGACATTTAGCACGGCAATCACGGCAGCGCAACACTTGTGTTGCGTTCGGCAGCAATTCCCGGCAGCCTGGCCATCGGCCCGTCCGACAGCCGGTTCGCGCGAGACCCCCATCTCGCAAACGATCCTCGTCCGTGACTGCCCTTCCGCAATACGATCCCCGATAGCGTCCATGCCGGGTCTATCCCGACAAAGATCCCGAAAGTACCATTGGATTCGGCTACGGATGAATGCCGTCGGCGTGGTCGCTTCTGAACTGCTTGATGCGGTCTGGCGGAAAACACCGGTAGAAGGCCGTGCGGCCGCTCCCGGCCCGCCATTGGCACGCCATTGGCACGCCTTCCTTCCGGAAGCGATCGGCGGTCTGATCGGGGCTCCAGCCCTCCGCCAGCCCGTCCTCCACCGTCTGCAACCGCTCCGGCGCCATCTTCCTTGCAACCGACGAGGTCGCGCTGCGCCGAGACCTTCCCGTGCGCCGGCCTGACAGCCTCCTGACTTCAACACTGGGACTATCGCGCCATCAGGCCGATTCGCAAAATCCTGCGCCGAAAGATGCGGGTCACCGCCACCTCTGGCGTTGCACTTCAGAGTGGAACGGGCTGCGCAAGAGGGGCAAGTCCCGGATTGTGCCAGGTTGAATGGCCGCATGAAACCAGTTCGCCCGGATCGTCCGAACATCTGCTGCGCGGCGGGAGGAAACCGGAAAGGCCGTCCTCACCGTTCAGGATTCGACCCCGGAGTTCCTCGACGGGTCATTCCTGCATAAGATTGTCGCGGATTTGCTTGATCGCAGCCCGTTTTGACGCCAATTTTGCACGAAAGTTTGCTGCCGACTGATTCGGGTGACGGAGCACCATGATGAGGATGCAGTTTTTCGACGGCAGCCGTTCTGCCGGACAACGTCCACGCAGATTCATCTTCCTGCTTCTAGAGCGTTTTTCCCTGGTATCGTTCTCGAGCGCCCTGGATGCGCTGAGGCTCGCGAACCGGCATGGACCGGGCGCGCGCTACACTTGGCGGCTCGCCGGTCAGGGCGGGCTGCACATGGCGAGTTCCTCCGGAACGCGGGTCTGCCTCGACATGGGGCTCGACGCCGTACAACACAACGACGTGATTCTGGTCTGCGGCGGAATCGACGTCAGGAGCGCCACGACGCAACCTGTTCTCAACTGGCTGCGCAGGGAAGCGCGCAAGGGCAACCCTATCGGCGGACTGTGCACCGGGTCCTATGCGTTGGCGAGAGCCGGTTTGCTCAACGGAAGGTCTTGCACGATCCACTGGGAGAATCGCGACTCGTTCCACGAGGAGTTTCCCGACGTCGAGCTCAAGCGGTCGGTATTTGTCGTCGACGGCAACCGCTACTCGTCTGCCGGAGGCACCGCATCGCTGGACCTGATGCTCAAGCTGATTGCCGACGACCTTGGCCAGGACACGGCGAACTGGATCGCGGACCAGCTGGTTTATGCTGCCATGCGAACCGACCGCGACGAACAGCGGCTTTCGGTGCCGGTGCGGATCGGCATCCGGCATCCCAAGCTCTCGGCCGTGATCCAGGAAATGGAGGCCAACATCGAGGAACCGATGTCTCCGAGGATTCTCGCGCACGGCGCTGGCATGTCGACGCGTCAACTCGAAAGGCTTTTTCGGCGTTACATGGATCGTTCGCCCAAGCGTTACTACATGGATCTCAGGCTGCAAAAGGCCCGCAATCTCCTGATGCAGACCGACATGTCGGTGATCAATGTGGCGCTTGCTTGCGGATTCACGTCGCCGTCGCACTTTTCCAAATGCTACCGCGCGCACTACGGAACGACGCCTTACAGGGAACGCGGCAAACAGACCGTGACGCATGCCTTTCCCGGTCAGGCCTGACGAGGGCACCGCCGTCAGGACCACGCCTGTTCACGCGCTGTATGCCGCTTTGCTCCCGCAAATCGTGAAGAACGCCGCCGCAATCGGGTTCGGCGCACAATGTTGCGCTCAGGCCTCGGGGAGTAGGAATGCTTTTCGGGCAGGCGGCCAGCGCGTTCTGGGCCGCCCTGCCGAGCGGCGCTCGCAACCTTGCCGCAACGCACCGCAAAACAGGATCGGCGCGGCGCGAAAGGTCATTTGAACTTGATTGATGGCAGTGCAAAGACTATTGACCAAGGTGGAGACGTCGAAACGCCTGATTTCGGTGATCGTGTCCCGCCACGAGGACTGAAGATGCCGAACGAATCCAGGTTCCTTCGACGTCGGGTACACTCTGAGGCGCGCATGGCGGCGCATCATTGTCACCTCCGACGGCTCACCTGCTTGGCTGAACTGGAACCGATTGATCCCGATTCGCGAGCCCGTCAGCAAGCCGTCAAGTCCATATCCTGCGTATGTGAACGCATCGCATGGCCCTGAACCCGATGAAATCAAGGAGAAAGCAATGAATACCATCAAAGGACGCCGCAGCATCTTCGCGGCACTGTTCGCCGTGGGCATGTCGCCCGCCATTGTCACGTCACCGGCCCTGGCCGCAGACGTCGTGGTCGGCGTTCCCAACTGGCCGTCGGCGACAGCCACCGCGAGCATCCTCAAGGTGGTGCTTGAGGACAATCTCGGACTGGAAGTGGAGCTTCAGAACGGCACCAATCCCGTCATCTTCGAAGCGATGGACACCGGCAGCATGCACGTGCATCCCGAAGTCTGGCTGCCCAACCAGGCCAATCTGCACAGCAAGTTCGTCGAGGAGAAGGGCACCGTCAGGATAAGCCCCAACGGCGTTCCGTCGTTTCAGGGCATGTGCGTGACCCGCGCAACGGCCGACCGCACCGGCATCACCGACATCGTCGATCTCGCCGACCCGGACATGGCCAAGAACTTCGACACGAACGGCGACGGACGCGGCGAAGTCTGGATCGGGGCGTCGGGCTGGGCGTCAACCAACGTCGAGAAGATCCGTGCGAAGAGCTACGGGTACGACGAAACCATGGAACTCCTGGAAATGGACGAGTCGCTGGCCATGGCAAACGTCGATTCGGCGGTCGCCAAGGATGCAGACCATGTCTTCTACTGCTACACGCCCAACCATGTCTTCGCGTTGCACGACCTCGTCATTCTGAACGAGCCGGACTACGACGAGTCGAAATGGAACGTCATCCAGCCCACCGACGATCCCGAGTGGCTGGAAAAATCGAGCGCTCCGGTCGCCTGGGACCTGGCATACCTGCACGTGCACTATGCCACGTCACTGGAAGAGTCGCATCCTGACGCCGCAGCGCTTCTCAGCAACGTGGAGTTCACCACGGACGCGGTCTCCGAGATGACCTTCGCACTTGTCGTGGACAAGATGGACGCTGGCGACTTCGCGGCACAGTGGGTGTCGGAGAACGCTGACGTCGTCGATGCCTGGCTGAAGTAGGACCTCTCCGCCGCGCGCGATTCGCGCTGGATACGATTCCGCGCCGTTGCGCGCGGACCCGGCGCGTGCCGCGATCCGGCTGGCGAACGGATCGCCGGCAACCCGACAATTCCTGGAGGGCGGCGCCTCGGCGTCGCCCTCCCTTACTTCGGGCAAACCGGCGTTCCCCGCCGCCGCAACGCCGCCGGTCGTTCCCGATCGTCGACTCGGATGTCGCAACCTACGGAACTGGCCAAGGTGGACGCTACCCCTTCACGAGAGCAGGACTGCGCGGGTTATCTCCCGTCAAACATGTTCCCGATAAAGCGCCTGTGACAGGCAGTGAACGCCGCCGCCGCCTAGCGTGAACATCGACATGTCCGGATCGAAGACTTCAAATCCCATCGCGCGCATCCGGTCATTCAGATCCTGCGCACCACGCATCGAGAGCACGCGGTCGTTGCCGAGCGCGACCAGATTGACGCCGAGATTCCTGGCTTCCGAGTAGCCGACCTCCACGAACTCGAAGCCGCGGCCGCGAAGCAATGCCACCAGCCAGTCCTCCATCGCATCCACGCAGGCGACAAGAAGCTTCGGCGCCAGCGGCACGACCAGTCCATCCATGTGGACGAACTCCCGAGAAATGGGCGCAACCACCGCCTCCCATCCCTGCTCCCGGACCCAGGCGGCCACCTGCTCCGATCCCTCGCGTTCGGATCGCTCCCCACAAAAACCGATCAACACAAATCCCGGTTCGAGAATATTGAAGTCGCCGCCTTCGAAGTGGCCTGCAGTGGCATAGCGCCAGATGGGGATGTCGCGGCTCTGGTAGAAACGGATGGCGGTCACGTAGTCGGCGCGTCGACACTTGAGCTGCATATGGCAGATCAGGGCGCCCCAAGGGGTCATGGCACTGGAATCGCGCGCGAAGAAATTGCGATGCAGGACTTCGTCGGCGTCCAGATAATGACAGTTGACGCCATTCTCCTCGTAGATCGAGACCATCTCCGCGTGCTGCGACATGGCGGTCTGAAGGTTGAATTCGACGCCGGTGCGCTCCTGATTGTTGAGCGTCCGCATGGTGATGGGCCCGGCATCGACCCAGCGGAAGAATGAAGGCGTGCCCAGAAGGACCTCTCTCAGCGGTCCGTAGTCGTTCTGAAGGCCCCAGCGGCGCAACTCCGTCATCATGCTGTTCCCGTTCCGGCTTCTCATCGCGTTGACGTAAACCACAATGCGATCGATTTCGGCAAGCTGGAAAACCGGTGCACGGAGACCGCCAGCGCGTATCGGCACTGGTCTGATCTCGACCATGAAGCCGACACACGCAAGTGCATGTCGAGCATCTCAACCAAAACGGGCCGCATTTGATTCCGAAATCCGGCATTCCTGCGCAGCGGCCCGAATGGCTTGATGCCGGATGCTCACGCAGTCATCGCATGTGGATGTTCACGAACAATCCCGCATAGTATTTCCATGAGCCCGTCGCAGAGCGTTGGCTTGAAGCTTTCCTTCGTCATCAGAATGCCGGTTTCGCGGGTGGCGCCCAGATCCGGGCAGTTCAGGCAACTCAGCCTTGCCCAAGATTGCCCCGCCGGAGAAAGCGAAGTCGCAAGTGTCGCAAGTTCACTGTCTGCAACAATGGAAAGAGCGCACTGAACATCGTTGGTCTCGATCTTGGGAACGGGAGGAACCAGCTCGTGATATACGGAACAACCGATCAAACCAGCTCCATACGCATGTTCCTTCGGGAAGCACCCAATTCATTGTCGTCAGATCGGAAACGGTCTCCCTGGCCGTGCCCAACCCGGGATGACCCTTGCGCACGAGGATTTCCGTATCCGTCCGGATCAGGTTGACAGCCGTGATTCTGGACGAGCGCTGTTCGCCAAGGGCTACCGGTCCCAACACCAGATCCAGTTCGCCCCGCAACAACATTTCGATCAGCACCTCCGGAACACCGCCGGAACACCGCCGACGATCTTGATATGCGCCTTCGGAAACTCGTGCGACAGCCGAGCCATCGCACGCGGCAACAGTCCCTGAAGCCAAATGTGCCCAGCCCCAATCGCGATTTCCCCACCCTTCCTGCCACCGGACGATCGAAGATGCCGCAATGCGCTGCAGTAATTCGCGTCGATGGACCTTGCATAGTGTTCAAGGATCTTTCCGTGCTCGCGCTGGGCTGCACACCACGGGAAAGACGCTCAAGCGGTGGGTTTCCGAGTTCGCGTCCCAGGCGGCCAAGTTGCTTGGACAACGCCGGCTGGCTGGCTCCGAGGTCGATCGCGGCAGCGGTGACATTCCCGTGTTCAACGGGTTTTCCCTGATGGGACCGGGAAGGTTCCTTCATCTTGCGGGAGACGGCCCGGAGGTGACGAATCCGGCGTTGTTGCAAGAAGTTGGCATGGCGCTCCGGAAGACGCTTGAATTGCTGGCAGCGAGGTAAGGACCTTCCTCTCGGAGTTGCCGACCTATGGCATCCTCATCCCTGACAGACGTTTCGACAATACGGCAAAGGCGACCGGAATCGAGAGGAACGGAACGGGTCACTGGACCGACGCAGAGTTGCAGGACAGGGTGTCCCGGAATCCGGGAAGTTCCTGTTTCCGCCTGTGTGCGTGAAGGACGTGAGCGGAAGTTCCAGCGGGATCAACATGGCCCGGCTTGTCGTTCGGTCTGCGGGGCGGAAGCGGCGACGCAAGCGAAGTCCTACCCCGAAGTCAGCAGCGGAACCGGCTGGCGAAAATGAACCGAAGGAGACATCGTCTTCGTCAAGCAGTTTTGGCGGCCGCGATGCTCAAAGCGGCAGGATGCCGCGCAGCCAGTTCCGGCCTCAATCAAGCTCGGCCCGGACCGCCAGGAGGGTTCTGACCTCGCGTCCGCACGCGATGCCAATCAGGTGGACCGGTTCCCCACGGTTGCGGTACTTATCTGCGTAGCCGCGGTCCCGCATCTGGCGAATCGCCGAATCCAGCGCGGCGTTCGCGTCACCTTTTCCCTCCGCCATCTTGAACTCCAGCACGAACACCTGCCCGCCCGTCAGCGCGACCATGTCCGCGCGACCCCGGCTCGATGCGTCCTCCGCCCGGACGTCCACGCCGATGGCCCGGAAACACATATGCAGGAGGCTCGCATGCCAGGCCTCGCAGCGGGCGAGGTCGCCGCTCGCGTGCCGCTGGCAGGGGATCCCCGAGAGGTACGAGCGGAGGCGCTCGCCAAACCCCTCGAAGTCGTTGGCATCAAGAAGCGCACGAATTTCCCGGCCCCGGTCCAGCGCCTCGACAACGGGCTTGCCCAGATGCGCGAGCAGTTGATCGTTCAGGCTGAGCCGCACCTCCAGATTGGGATAGTCCAGCCTGCAGTGCGTCCGGAAGCCCTCCCTCAACTCGTCCGCGATCGGCAGGCAGCCGGTCTGGAACAGGAGCGCCTCGACGCCGACGTCGCCGACGTCGAACTTCGAGGCAAGCGACATGTCGGCCAGCCGGTTCTCCAGCTCCATCGTGCTGACGGACTTCTCCATGAGCGTCCTGAACAGGAAGGCCGGAGACCCGGTCTCGAACCAGTAGGGCCGGAATTCACGGCTGCCGAACAGCAGGAGCACGTCATGGGGGTTGCAGACCCTCTCCCCGCCCCGCCAGTGATAGCCGTTGTACCAGGTCCGGATCTCCTCCCGGTCCAGCCCGTCGAGCTCAGGTCCGAAGACCGCGTCGATGTCGTCCTCCGTGTAGCCGCAGATCGTGGCGTAGCGCGGGTCGAGGCTGATGTCCGCGAGGTTGTTCAGGCCCGAGAACAGGCTGGCCTTGGAGAACATGCTCACGCCGGTGACGAAGCGGACATGACGGGCGCTGCCCTTGATGATGCCGTAGAAGCCGCGCAGGCAGTCCCGGTCGGCGATGGCGAGGTCGGTATCGTGGAGCACGTCGAGAATCGGCTTGTCGTACTCGTCAACAAGGACCGCCACCTGGCGCCCGGTGGCATGATGCAGGCGATAGAGGACATTCTGCAGGCGCTCGGGCCCGGTGCGGCAGGAAGTATTGAGAGACCCGCGTTGCGCTCCGTCACATCCAGTTGAATGAGGATGCCGCGATCGAGGTCGCCTGGACCATTGTACTTTCCGCCGAAGCTGAGCCGCACCACCGAATGGGGGGCCGACCAGTCCCAGTGGCAGTGAATGTCCAGGCCCCGGAACAGTTCCTCGCGGCACTCGAACAGCGATCTCAGCGTGTCCAGCAGGAGGCTCTTGCCGAACCGGCGAGGCCGGGAAAGGAAGCAATGGTCGCTCCGGTCGATCAGTTCCCGGATGAGCGGGGTCTTTTCGACGTAGTAGCTGTCCGTTTCCCGAAGTCGCCGGAACGACTGGATCCCGATTGGCAGGCGTCGGCGGGTCATCGGTCTCTCCTCGAGCGGCGTTCGAACAAAGTGTCCTGAATCCTATCGGAAAACCGGAGACCGAGCGATTCCCGCCTGA
Source organism: uncultured Amylibacter sp. (assembly GCA_963662815.2). Lineage (GTDB taxonomy): Bacteria > Pseudomonadota > Alphaproteobacteria > Rhodobacterales > Rhodobacteraceae > JAPPHA01. The sequence goes on along the minus strand of CAXXWA010000025.1, from coordinate 87,639 downwards.
CCCGGAATCCGGACGGCCCTCGCCGCCACATTCGCAAGTCCATGCGCGGCCGCAAGGACGATCTCCCGCCGCAGGACCTCTGTGACTTGGCGGCCTTCACTACCGGTCCCTTGCCGAACTACAGCGACGCTTCGCGGAAGCGACATGCCGGAAATTCTTCGACAGCGGCAGGATTCCGAGCCAGTCCGAAGCCCTGTCGTCTCGACCCGCCGCAACTTGTCGAAACCCCGGTTTCGCCCTGCTCGCAGCGGCAATTCTTCCGGTTCACGCCAGGTTTTGCCGACATGCGGGATTCACTCCCGCAATTTACAATTGCCGCCCTTCACGTTAGACAAACAGGCAATGACACTGTCCGTCCTCCCCATTGTCTGTATCTTTGCTGCCGATAGAAGCCATCCAGGTCGGGCGGGCACCGGAACTTCCTTCCCCGAACTTGAGACGGTGTCCTCCCGGCGGCGCTTCTCGCAGGGTTCGGATTTGGCGCAAGCTCGGCGGGATGGACAACCGGATTCTCGGAACCGTGCGGGGGCCTCAATGCAGGAAATTCCATGAACGAATCTGTAATCAGGCTGGAGGGCGTCTGGAAAATCTTCGGCGCGCGGTTCAAGGACGCGATGGTGGCGATTTCCCGGGAAGGCCTTACCAAGGCGGAGGTGCTTGAACGGTTCGGATGCGTCGTCGGCATTGCGGATTGCTCGTTCGAGGTTCCCCGTGGCGAGATCTTTTGCATCATGGGGCTGTCTGGCTCCGGAAAGTCCACCATGGTGCGCCACATCAACAGGCTCATCGAGCCGACTTCCGGCAACATCGAGGTCCTGGGACGAGACGTTCTTGCGCTCGGCGAAAGCGAATTGCGGAAATTGCGCGCCGCACAGATCGGAATGGTGTTCCAGCACATGGCGCTGTTCCCGCACCGCACGGTGAGGGACAATGTCGCGTTTCCGCTGCAGGTGCAGGGCCAGCCGAAGGCGAAGCGCTGGGAGGTTTCGCAGCGCTGCCTCAGCCTCGTCAATCTCGACGGATACGAAGACCGTTTCCCGAACGAGCTTTCCGGCGGGATGCAGCAAAGGGTGGGCCTTGCCCGGGCGCTGGCCTCCGACCCTGAAATCCTGCTGATGGACGAGCCGTTTTCCGCGCTGGATCCCCTGATTCGACGAAGGCTTCAGGAGCAGTTCATGGCGCTGTCGGCGGAACTGGACAAGACGACCGTCTTCATCACGCACGATCTGGACGAAGCCATTCGCATCGGCAACCGCATCGCCATCATGAATGACGGGCGCATCGTTCAGGTGGGCACTCCTGAAGAGATCGTCACCAACCCGATCGACGACTACGTCAGGGATTTTGTGGAAGGAATTTCCACGCTGAAGCTCATATTCGCCCATACGATCATGAAACCCATCGACGCATATGCTCCAGGTCCTGGCGACAATCTGGAGTCGGCGCCCCGGGTTGATCACGATACGGACTTGAGCGGCCTCATCGATGTGTCGGTCACCACCGACCAGCCCATCGTGATAACGCGTGAGGGCACGCCTGTGGGAGTCGTCGACAAGACTACGCTTCTCCACGGAATCAAGGGGGGCAGCGACTGATGAACGCGATTGAAGTCCAGGAAAAACCTGCCGGACTCACCAGTTCGGTCGGGAACTTCGTGCAAACCCGGAAGGACTACTATGGCCGCGAGTTCGGGAAAATCCAGTCCGCCGAACGATTTCCGTGGTCGTGGAATTCGATGGCTGCCGTCGCCGGACCCTTGTGGGGGGCGGCCCGGGGCCTCTGGGGATACTTCTGGTTGTTCATCGTCCTCGAAATCCTCGCCTTCGTCCAGATCGGCCGGGGATGGTGGGGCGACCTAGGGGCAGACCAGCTTGCCCGCCTGGAGAGGCTCTCCGTCAAGGCGAACGAGTTCATGGAAAAGTACGATGCGGCGCGGCTCGCCAACGACCCCGACGCGGAGTCCTATCTGAATCGCGCCGAGAACCTCAAGAAGATCGCCACGCAGGTCGCAGAGGAAGCGGAGCTCGCAGCACAGGGCGCGACGACGATTCTGCTTGTAGGCATTGCCCTGCTGATCGGTTTGCGCCTCATTCAAGGCTTTTACGCAAATCTGCTTTACGAACGGCGATATCTTCTCTGGAGAGCCGATCCGTCCGGTACCGTTGCCGGCTTGAGCTGGATCCGGGCCGGACTGGGCGGTCTGCTTTGCCTGGCGATCGTGCCCCTTACCCTTTACCGGTTCACCGTCGGCAAGATCGCCCCCGCCCTCGAACCTTATGTCGTCGGCGTTCCGGTCGACAAGGGGTCATACTACGCGCCCGTATCGGATTGGCTTGATGCGGGATTCGACTGGCTGTCGATCAAGGGAGCCGGCGTCTTCGACGGCGTCGTCGCCGCCATCCGGGCCGTTGTCGGCGCACTGGAAACCGTGCTGGTCACTGCGCCGTGGCCCGTGGTCATGACGGTGATCGTGGTCGTCGCCTGGCGGCTGGCCGGCCCCCGCGTTGCGGTGTTCACCCTTGCCGCGGTCGCCTATCTGGCCCTGTTCGGCCTGTGGGAGACAAGCATGGTTACTGTCGCCCTGCTCGGCGCAGCCGCCTTCCTGTGCGTGCTCATGGGGATTCCTCTCGGCATCTGGTTCGGCAAGAGCCAGAGGGCGTACAACGTGGCGCAACCCGTACTGGACTTCATGCAGACGATGCCCGCTTTCGTCTACCTGATTCCTATCATTGCCTTCTTCGGCACGGGCAAACCGCCCGGCGTGCTGGCCACGCTGGTCTTCGGCATGCCACCCGTGATCCGGTTGACTGCGCTTGGCATCCGCGGCGTACCAGAAAGCACCAAGGAAGCCGCCGTCGCGTTCGGCTGCACCCGATGGACGCTTCTCAAGGACGTAGAGATCCCGCTCGCGCTGCCGTCAATTATGACGGGAATCAACCAGACCATCCTGATGTGTCTTTCGATGGTCGTAATTGCATCCCTAATCGGCGCGAAGGGTCTTGGACAGGACGTTCTGGTTGCTCTCCAGTATGCAGCCAAGGGACAGGGAATGCTGGCCGGCCTCGCGATCCTGTTTTGCGCGATGGTCATCGACCGCATCATCCAGGGACATTACAAACGGTCCACGGCGCGCAGCGGTTCCGGGCACTAGGGACTGTTGCAATCAGGTGGCGGCGACCGCGCCTGCCGAGAATTGAATCGCTGCAGCGAAGCTCGTGTCAATCCTGTCGCAGTGCATCGCTGCTGCCTTCTTATCCGGCGTCAATGGTCAACTTCACCAGCTTCGCCGCCGCGAGCCGTGTGATCCATCTGCGGCCAACGTCCGTGCCGGCATTGGCCCAAAGAGAATTGCAGCTAGTCCTCATTTCCTGCGCGATCCGCTCCTTGGTCTCTTCGTCGAAATCGACGGCGGAGTCCCATTTGCGCGTGAGAATGACCCTGCGCTCGTCTCTGTCTGCATGCTTCTTTCGCGCAAGGCCGCCGAGACCTCTGGCCTCTTGATTCGCCAGCCATCGGTAAATCGTGGCTCGACTCTTCCCAGCGGCCTCCGCTGCCGCTTGAACCGCGCTTTCGCGCTCCGGGGAAACCGGGGCGGCTGCGGGGCGGCGATCATCAGGCATCGATACAGGTACAGGAAAACCCGCCTCTTGCCACCCGTTGCCTCCACAGTTCATTCCTGTGTCGGGACCGCCGCCGCTGGCCAGGCGGCGGCGGAGCGGGGCTTTGCCCCGCAGGGCGGGTCGGACCGGACACCTCCTGGATCGCATTCGCAGATCCGTGCGCAAGCGTGGTCGGCCAGCAGGCAGCCCGCGATGCCGCAGAACTCCGGAAGGGCATGCCGCTCCCGGCCGTTTCGAGCGAGCCTTGAAGCGTCCACCGACAGGATGATGCCGACTTCCCGGTTGCAGACTGCGTAGAGCAAGATCCTGAAGCCAGGCAGCCGGGTGCGGCCGCTGCCCGACAGACCGAGGTCCTGGTCGATGACGGTGACGTCCGTCCAGCCAAGGGCCTCGGCGCGGGCCTCAAGACCGTACTGCCACTCCTGGCTCCCTGTTTTGCGGCGCACCTGGTTCTCGGAGGGCTGGCGCACATGCACGATCGGCTTTCGCGCAGAATGATCAGCCGTGATCCTGTTCATGTCCGCCTCCCTCGCGTTCCGCGCGGCTCTCGTCGCCGCCTCCCGGATCAGCTGCGCCAGGAGGGCCGGCAGTTCCGCCTTCCGATCTCCCTCCGGGACGTTTCGGGGCAGTCCGGCCCGAACAGCCGTCCCAGTCGTGTCGTCCTCCTGTCTCGCTTCATCGTTGCCTCCGTCGTCTGCAAGGTTGGAGACGACAGTATCGACGATCATGCGCAGGTCCGACAAACCCTCGCGAGAGAGCCTCGGATGGCCACGCACCGCCCAGGCCGCCGATTCCGGTCAGGTCATCCATTCGCGAATCGCCAGCGGACGGCCGCTCGACAGCAGGCGAACACTGAGATTGTTGCCGGACGGCGCACGGCGGCGGCTTTCAAGTTCCGCCCTTTCCCCGGCCCCGGGGATGGAACCGGCAATGAATCGTCAGCTCGGAAACGTGATCATGGGCAGCATATCGGGACGTTGGGGAAATCCCGCCACGGGACAAACACCCTGCCGCAATTCGTTTCCTGTCAATCGATGGACTTGTCAATTGTCGGAAGACAGTTGCATAAATCCACGATGTTTCAGATCAATCCGAGGCTCACCGGTTTCACCTGCCTGCGTACCGGAATCGGACTGCCCGTCGGGGACTACCACGAAGGATCTTCGGCATCAGCCACGGACGGATTTCCCGCCAGCCTGTACGCGACTTACCGCGGCAACCCCTGTTGGCCGCCAACTGGAACGGACAAGGGAATGGCGCGATACCGCGATTTTCTACCATACTTGGACTTTCCCAGCCTTGGTGAAGGAGCGACGCCGCTTGTGCCCGTGCCGAAACTGGCTCACGGCATCAACCTCAAGCAGGTCTGGGTCAAGAACGAAGGCCAGAACCCGACCGGCTCTCACAAGGATCGGATGAGCCCGCTGGTCGTCGCGCGCGCATTGGCAACGGGGCACCGGACAGTGGCCGCTGCCTCAAGCGGCAATGCGGGTGTATCACTCGCCGCTCATGCCGCCGTCGTCGGGCTGAATTGCGCAGTCGTCACTTCGCAGACTGTTGGCACCGCCTGGAAGCGGGCCCTGGAAGCCTACGGAGTGGAATTGATCGTCACGGCCAATGCCCGGGAGCGTTGGGACGTGCTTCGCCAAATGACCCGTAATGGAAGCTGGTACCCGGCCACGAACTATATGGTGCCACCGGTGGGCAGCAACCCGTACGGTGTCCAGGGGTTCAAGACCGTCGCATACGAAATCGTCGAGGAACTCGGTGCCGAAGTGCCTGATTGCATCGTTGTGCCGACCGCCCGAGGTGACCTCCTTTGGGGCATCCTCGAAGGCTTTCGGGAACTGAATAGTCTGCGACAGATCAGGTCCATACCCCGAATGTACGCTGTCGAGCCATATCCGCGCATTGCGCGGGTCCTTGCAGGCTCGGACTACCGCCTAGGTTATCCCGGGGCCACCCGCATGTCATCAATCGCCGGCGACACTGTGAGTTACCAGGCGGTGCATTCGGTAAAAATTTCCGGCGGTGACGCGGTAGTCGTCACAGACAACGAAGTCACGGCTGCGATTTCGAACCTCGCCAGCCACGGCTTCTATTGCGAGTCTTCTTCCGCCGCGGGTCTGGCAGCACTCGAAACTCTCCACCGGTCGGGCCGGCTCGAAGAGATTCGAACGGCGGTTCTCATCCTCACTTCTCACGGATTCAAGGATACGACGTGACGCCAGCGTTCACTGGCCGGCAAGCGAAACAGATTCCGCCTGCAGTTGCTCCCGAGCTATGTCCAGCGCATTGCGGCGGGCATTCGTTTCATCCACTTCCAGGCCAAGGCGGTGTCGAGCTTCCTCAATCATGCGCCTGACTTCCGGTTCTGCGGGACAACCAATACCCGTGCGGCTGGCCACGGCCTCATGCGGGTCGAGGCAGTGCTCGAGGGCGGCATCTGTAATGTCAAGCTCCCGTTCGAACAATTCCCTTGCCGCTTCCCGGATCAGGCCGCCCCTGATCTGGTGCGATTTCAGCCCGCGTTCCAACCCGCGGCGCACGACGAGGCCGGTCAGATGATGGGCTTGCCGAAACGACAGTCCGGCCTCACGTACGAAAGGTCGGCGAGATCAGTGGCGGTCGAATAATTCTCCTCGACAAGGGCTCGGCAGCGTTCTTCATTGCACTCGGCGTTGGCAAGAACCAGCTTGACGATCGAGAGGGCGGCGCAGATGTCCGCGAGCGCCTCGAAACAGTACCGCAACGCCTCGGTATTTCCGTCCACCGTGTTAGTGAAGTTCGTCCCCTTGATCGCGGTCATCGCACCGGTAAGGGCACCGATCACGTGACCCGAGCTCCCTTTCAGATGCTCGAGGACAACAGGGTTCTTTTTCTGCGGCATCATGCTGGAGGTGCCGAACACGCTGTCAGGAAAACTCAAGGTCCGGAATTCGTGCGAGACCATGACAAACAGGTCCTGGGCCAACCGGCTCCAGGTAAGCGCCAGGCTGGCGCAGCCCATGAGCAGCTCGATTGCGGAAGTCCCGGGAGGCGACAGCGTCCTGCCCGTGTTCCAGAACGCCGCTGAATCCGAGCAGCTCGGCCTGTCAGGTTCCGGTCGATCGGGAATGACGTCCCGGCTAGGGCTCCTGCACCTAGAGGATTCAGATTCATGCGCGAATAGGCGCCGGCGATGCGCCCGAAGTCCCGCTCGAATGCCCCTGCGATACCTACGAGGTAGTAGCCGAAGGTGACTGGCTGGGCCGGCTGCAGGTGCGTGTATCCCGGCATTACCGCATGCGTCTGGGCTGCGGCCCGTTCGAGGGCGACATGGCGCACCTCGTTGAGGGCAGCGAGGATGTCCAGGCAATAGTCCCGGCAGCGCATGCGGTCGAGTGCCGCCTGCAAGTCGTTGCGGCTCCGTCCGATGTGCATGCGGCCACCCACGTTAGCGCCAGTTTTCTCGATCACCTTCGCTTCGTAGTTGAAGTAGGCATCCTCTCTCGCTGGATCCAGGTCGAAGACCTCGGGGCCTGCGCGCGCGAGTTCAAGGAGCGCCGTTGCCAGTTCGCGGGCGATGTCTGGTGTGATGATTCCGCACCGCGCCAGCATAACCACGTGGGCCTGATTGATTTCCGTGAGATAGGGAAAACACGGGACGAACATGCGCTCGAGGCGGGGCCCTGTAGATGTGATGCTGGATCTCGGGCGCAACCGCCTCCGTGAGCAATCCGCTGACCTTGGATTCCATGGCAATACCTCAGAGCTTGACCTAGAAGTAGGCGACCCTGGGGAAAGTGATATTCCAAGTCAGTCATTCACGACAGACGAGGAGGTTCACATGTCCTGGAACAAGACCGCGCACGAGACATATAAGCGGATTGGCGATCGTTTTGAAACCGATTTGACGGATGAAGAGTGGGGCGCTGATCAGGCCGCTTCTTCCACCGCAGTCGCTGATGGGTCGCCGGGCGCGCGACCGATCTCCGCGAGGTGTTCAACGCGCTTCAGTACATGCCGAGCACGGGGTGCCAGTGGCGGGCGATTCCGTCGGGTTTTCCACCGTCTGCGACAATCCGGAACTACTACTACGCATGGCGGGACAGCGGTGTGTTCGAGGCCATGCTGGACGCGCTGCGCGGGCATGCGCGGGAACTGGCAGGACGCTCCGGAGGGCCGACGGCGGCGGGCGAATCGACAGCCCGGTCGGCGAAGACCACCGAGAACGGCGGCCCGGCCAGCTGCGATGCCGGCAAGAAGGTCAGGGGCCGGAAACGCCACATCACGGTCGACGTCAAATGTTGCGCGCAACATTTCTGGATCCACGCCGCGCGGAACATCAGCAAACTGAACGGAAGAGCCTTGTACCTGCATGAACGGTTCGACAGGCTCTACCGCAGCCTCGGCAGCTGCAGGAAGCGTCCCGCCCCGCTTCGCAAGCTTGTCATGGAGAGGCGGTTCGGCCGGCTGTTCGGCACGGCCGCCGGCTGCGCCAGCCTCGGCCGGCTGCTCGAAAGGCTGGCGGCGAACAGGGACAAGCTCCTGCGCGTGCTCGACAATCCAGAGATGCCGCTCCACGCCAACAGGGTCGAGAACGACATTCGGGACCATGCCGCCCTGCGCAAGGTCTCGTTCGGAACCCGGAGCGATGCCGGGCGGGCGGCACGCGATGCCTGCGCATCTGAGCGAAGAAGACCTGCAGGCAGCTCGGCGTGCCGTGCCGGGACTGTCCGAGGAACCGCCTCGGCGTTGCCGGCGCTCCCAACGTGCCGTGACTCGCCGACCTCGTCAGGAAGCGTGCCGCAGCCTGACACGCCCCGGCCCGGCAGCGCCGGAACGCATCTGGAAATCATCCTGTGTGGAGAGCCCGCAGGCACCGCGTGCCGATGCCGGTCCCAACCTCCCGGGAGGTACGGAACACAACGCCGGGCCCGGCGGAAATTCCCGGAAAGTTGCCCCAATTACGTACTATGGCCGGATCCGACTGCTTCAATCCGTTCGTCATCGATTCAGAGCATCTCCTTTCTTCAGCGGCCCCGGCACGACTGCCGGGGCAGATTGAAGCCCTCCCGAGTCCCGGCGCGGGGAATGCCTGCGTCCCCGGATTCCTCGGACAGCGCGGAGCCCGGCAGTCCCTCGCCATGACGGTCCCGCAGGTGTTGCCTTTGGTCATCACAAGAACCTCGGCACTCCGTACAACAGCCTTTTCACTGTTCAATCATTCCGGCCACACGCGCCGCTGCCGGCGCTTCGTGTGCACCCTCGCGAGTGCTCGGCGCACGGCTCGCGGCGAAAGTGGTGGCTGGCCTCTACTTCTTGCCGGACTTGCACCGGCTGCCCCCGCGCCAGTTAGCTCGGCGCTCTATGATTCAAGCTCTCAGTTTGCGCGGCTGCAATAGGGAAGCGACGACGTCCCGTACGCAAAAGGCAACTTCCGCCTTGAGCGATAGATCGTGCAGTGGCGCAACCGCCCGCTGATTGACTTTCGACGCAAACGACAATTTTTGTTATGTCAGATGGCGCGACCATCGCGATCCCAAAAGATCGAGCGGCTCAACGCCGCATACGCCGCATACGCCGCATACACCTTGCTCGCCCAAGGCGTCTCGGCGAGCGAGGCGGTGCTTTGCCTGTCGCGGCGCTTCGGATTGTCGCAGCGTCAGGCGCATCGCTACGTCCAGGATGCCCGCGCCATGGACCGGCCGGTCGAGCCGGCCGAGGCGCTGATCCCGATCACCGTCAAGATTCCGGGCACGCTGGCGGAGACGTTGCGGACACGCTCCGGGAGCAGCGGCGATTCGATCGGGGAGATCGTCGCGCGGGCCTTGAGGCGCCTCTTCCCGGACATGGACCGTCATGGCTGAACGCCGCTCGCGTTCCCGGCCGGCCGTACATCTCGATCATGCCTTCGACCGCCTGCTCGGCGCCAGGCTCCGGAACGCCTGCGCGATCCTGGTGCCCGATCAGGCGCACAGGATCCCGCCGCGAACCCAAGACGCAGGAGACGGTCATGAAGATTGCAGCCCTGTACGCGCGAGTCTCTGGCGAGCAGCAGAGGGACAGCAACACGATTGCCAGCCGGACCGAGGCCCTGCTCGCTCACGCCGAGCGCCACGGCTGCCATGTGGCGCCCGACATGGTCATCGAGGATGACGGTTTCAGCGGCGCCGTTCTCGAACGCCCGGGGCTCGAGCGGGTCAGGGACCTCGCCGCGGAAGGCCGCATCGAAGCCGTCCTTGTCCATGCACCGGACCGTCCGGGCCGTCGCCATGCCTGTCAGGTTCCGATCATCGAGGAACTCGCCCGCCAGGGCGTCGAAACCGCGTTCCTGAACGCGCCGTCGATGGAAACCCCCGAAGACCATCTCCTCGTCCGGTTCCAGGGGATGATCGCGGAATGCGAGCGTGCGCAGACTCCGGAGCGTTCCCGACGCAGCAAGCGCCACCGGGCGCGACGCGGCGACGTTGCCGTCCTCAGCGGCGCTCCCTGTGGCTGCCGCTGCCACGGGAAAACCCGGGACAGCGACGCCGCTTGATGGGCATTCAGGCGAGTGTTACCGTCGCCTGCGCCAGTGGCGGAAGGGATAAATGGGATGGAACAGGTCACAGGGCTGGCCCCCTCGGGCTCGCTCGGCAGTGGTTTCAACCTTGCTGCTTTTCAGAACGCCCTTGAAGCCGGACCGGATTTCATCGGCCAAGATGCAGGGTCGACGGATATGGGCGCCTACTACCTGGGCACTTCCGCGCTGTTCCTGCCTCGCGCTTCGTACAAGCACGATCTTGGCCTGATGCTCGACGCCGCCCGGGCGAGGGAGATCCCGTTACTTGTCGGATCGTGCCTGACCAACGGCACAAGGCCGCAGCTCGACGTCACCGTGGATATCATTTCGGAGCTCGCGCAAGAACAGGGCCACTCGTTCACCTTGGCAGTCATCGATGCCGAACTAGATAAGGAATTCCTTAAACGGCGGCTGGGGGACGGCGGAATCGACAGTCTCGGGCCGGACGAGGATCTGACCCCGGATCTGGTTGACCGTTGTCCGCACATCGTCGCCCAAATGGGTGTGGAGCCCCTGATCCACGCGCTGGATGCCGGTGCCGACGTGATCATCGCCGGTCGTGCCTGCGACGATGCCGTTTTCGCTGCCTACCCGGTGATGAAGGGATTCGACAGGGGTCTGTCCCTGCACATGGGAAAGATCCTGGAATGCGCCGGGCTCTCGGCGATACCGTGTGATCTTGCCGAACCCCTCGTGGGACGCATCGAGAAAGACGGTTTCATGGTCTGGCCCGGCGATCCGAACCACCGCTGTACGAGCCTGTCGGTTGCCGGGCATTCCCTCTACGAACGCGGGGACCCCGGTATTCAGCCCGGACCAGGTGGCGTAAACGACCTTGATCATGCAACATACCGGGACGTTGACGGCCGCACGGTAAGGGTGACAGGCAGCCGCTTCATCCCGGACCCGGTCTACCGGGTGAAGCTGGAAGGGGCCGAGTTTGTCGGATACCGGAGCATCGTGATCGCAGGCGTGCGCGACCCCGTCCTGATCGGCCAGATCGACGGCCTCCTCCATGAGATGCGCGAACGCGCAGACTCGCGTTTCGCCGAATGCGGGCCGGATACGTTCAGGATCGACTTTCACGTCTATGGCAAGAACGCAGTCATGCGCCACCTGGAGCCCGTAACCGGGGCTGATCCCCACGAGATCTGCATCCTGATAAACGTGGTGGCGAACGATCAGGACCTGGCCAGCGCGGTTGCCATGTACGTGCGGGGGACGTTGCAGCATTCCAGTTATCCGGGGATCATCGCGACCGCCGGCAACCTTGCCTACCCGTTCTCCCCATTCAACGTACCTGTGGGACCCGCCTACCGGTTCGCGGTCTACCACCTTTTGCTTCTCGAAGACCCTTGCGAGTGCTTTCCCGATGAAACTGGTACAGGTTTGAAGTGGCGACTTTAAGCCAGTACGCCACGGTGATCCGGAGCAAGAACGCCGGACCGTTCGAACTGACATTCGACATCATGTTCGACAATCGCGAGGCCTATGAGACGATCCGGCGGAGCGGCGTCATCACAGCTCGGCTGGTAGCGCAGCTTTACGGCATATCAGACAACGAGGTTCTCGTCTGCCGCGCCTACGATCCGGCGCTGTCCTTCAAGATCACCATTCCCCGCCCCGTCACTTCCGACGACTTCGGCGAATCGGATGTCTACGGTTGCCAGCAGCACATTCCGTTGACCGCCCTCGAGATACCCGGCAGTCGCGTTGGCTGAAGACCTTGGGTTGTCCGTGCCCTGCCCGTCACTTCGGGGAATCATCCTTTCGGGGACCGGGACATCGCAGATACCGCAGCGCTTGCCTGATCCCGTGTCCGGGTTACGGGAGACGGTGGCAGGGAGTCCTCAAGGTTCCATCATTACTGGTTGTTACTGGCGGGCGCACGGCAATTTTGTGAGTTTGAGCCTGATTCAGCCGGTACGCCGCTGCCGGCGGTCGTCGAAGCGGTTGCCGCGAACCGCGCAGCGGAGCGCGATGACGGGATCGAGGCGCCCCCGGTCGAGTTCGTCGCGCCGGGCCCTGCCCCGCTGCGCCGCGGGATCGCTCTCCTTCCCGCAGGGGGCCTGGAAACATCGAGCACTTGCCGCTTCGCGCGGAAGACATCCACGATCCGGACGGCGTCCGGAGCATGCCCGTCGGCGAAGCTCCGTATCCTGGGAGCGCGGTCGCCGGGGACCGCCCTGCGGTCGGCGCCGAAGAAGCCGCGCAGCTCCGTCTCGCACGGGATCCGCCTGGCGAAGGAGGCCGGCTCCCTGTCCGTGTCGCGGGCTGCGATCGATTCGATGGCGGCGCTGAAGGCGTCGGATCCGGCATCGCGAACCGGCCGGCCCCCCATGTCGCCGCTCCCGGCGGACCGGACGGCGGCAAGCGTCGCCTAGTGGGTCCCGGCCGGGCCGTCGGGCTGCCTGCCGGCACGGTATTCGGCTTCCGGCCCGTGCACCGGGATGCCGGTACCATCAAGGCCAGGACAGAGCGTGGAAGCTCCCGGCAGCTCCGGATCGACGACGTCCCGTTCTTCCCGCGCGATCGTGTCCCGGGGCCTCGGCATGACGTTCCGCCTGCCCGGGAACGACCTCGCGGCCAGCCGGTTCCCGCAGGACCGTGCCGCCATTCCCGAAACCGGTCTCGGTGGCGGCGGCCCCGACAATGCGCGGCCGCGGGCGACGGCGACGCGCCGTCGGGGCAAGGGCGCTGTCGCACGGGCTGAAGCCGCGCACGCTCCAGGGTCGGGGGCCGGGTGCCGCGGCGAGGATCCCGAGCCGCCGCCCTGCACTGCGGGCGTCGCCAACGCATGCGCAGGGCAGCTCCGCAGCGTCCCCGTCCGACAGCCCTGCGTTTTGCCTTGCGGCAACCAGCGAGGCCGCGGCCGTGACCGCGGCTCTGCGGACCTCGCGCTCCGGGACCTCGAAGTCCGGCCCGGCGAACGGACCGCCGGCCAAGCACTCGATGTCCTTCGAGGCATCCGCCGCGGCCGCCTGCGCGAAGAGCCCCCCTTTTCGGGACCGTCCGCGTCCCGTCCTTCGGCGCGCACCGCATCCGCAAGCGCCTCGCCGGCTTCCTGATGCCGCGCCGGGACGTCGATAAAGCGCTCGTGCTCGTCGGGCGGAATGCGGATCGAGCGGCCGGGCGCGCAGCCCGGACCGTGCCCTGGACCGGCGCTGCCGGCGCAGCGGCGGTCGGGCTTGCCGCAATTGTGGCAGTTCTCGCGCAGCGTTCCGGGACGCAGGTCGCCGAGGGCGGCGAACCGCGCCCGAGCCTCGTCCCCGGAGCGCTTCGGTTCTTCGATGTCCGGCATGATCGCCTCCACAGGTTGGAAGGCGGCCCTCAAGCTCGGGCACGGCAACTGACAGCAACCTTTTGCCAGATGTGCCGGCGAACTTCATTCACGGCTGGCAGCTCGCGCCGTTCGCCACAATTTTGTCGTGCCGTTACTGACATGTAGCTTGACAGGTCAAATGATTGGATGCGAATGTGTTTCCACATTGCTGTCTGGCTAGCCGCAGCCGGATTAGTTGCGTCGGGAGACTCAATTGGCCCGATGTGGCCTCCTTTCAGGAGTGGCCGGTACTTGCTGGTCGCGAGCCAGCCAACGGGGGGCCCGCCACATGACGGACTCTCGCAGAATGCTAGGAGGAAGAAATGATTAAACGAAATCCCCGATCGAAAGCCACGCGGCAAAAGCCGACATGGCAGACCACGAGACGCGAGTTTCTAGGCGGTGCGACGACGGTCGGAGTCGGGTTGGCGGCTGGCTTGCCGGTCGTGTTTACACCCGGAAAGGCAAGGGCTTCGGAAGTAATTCGTTACGCTGACGACGGCGGCCGCACCGGCCAGGGCCGCGACAGGCTCTACATCAAACCGTTCATGAGAGCGACAGGCATCGAGGTAAAGACTTACATCGGGCAGAAGAACCTGGCCAAGATGAAGGCCATGGTCAAGGCCAACAATCTCGAATTCGATATGGTCAACGACGGCGGTTCCAACCTCGTGTCGGCGTCGAAGGCGGGACTCCTCGAGAAGCTGGACAAGTCCAAGCTCGACCTTACCCACAAGCTCTTCCCCGAATGGGACTGGGAAGACACGCTCGCGTGGGAGTATTTCTCGGGCGGCCTTGGATACAACGAAGAGACCATTAGTGATCCGCCGACGACCTGGGCAGATTTCTGGGACGTCGACAAGTTTCCGGGCAGGCGGGGCATGCGGACACGTCCCCAGTACACGCTCGAGGAAGCCTTGATGGCGGACGGCGTGGCACCGAAAGACGTCTACCCCATGGACCTGGAACGCGCATTCAAGTCAATGGACCGCATTAAGCCTCACATCAAGATCTGGATCGAACAGACCGCCAAGACGATCGAACACCTGCAGACCCAGGAACTCGACTACACGTCTACCTTCAGCGGCCGGATCTTCATCGCCAGGTCGGAAGGTCTTCCGCTCAACTTCGTATTCGACATGCCGAATTCGTCGCCCCAGAACGTGGGCATAATGAAAGGCGCGCAGAACTACGATTCCTGCCTGAAGCTCGTGCAATGGTTCTTCAACGGCGAACCGGGCGTGGAGTGGTTCACCGCGTTTATTGGTTATGGCCCGACGGACGCGGAAACCATGGCCAAGTTGACGGACGAGGTAAAGGCCAAGCTGCCCGATCCCGCGAACCCGAAGGCCAACTGGGTCGACGTCGGCTGGTGGGGAGACAACCTGGAAGACGTCGTCAAGCAATACAAGACGTGGTTGCTGACCTGACGAAACAGTACTGCCGACTCGCGAACATTATTCGCGAACATAGACGGCGTCGGGAACCGGTTGCGAGATCCCGGCGCCGTTCATGTGGACAAAATGCAGTTCGTGGTGACGCGGTAGCGGATCCCTGCGCGAAATGTTCTTTGTAGCGCCCTTCCTGATTTACATGGGAATTGTTTTCTTCATTCCCGTTGGGCTGATCCTTTTTACAGGTTTCGTTTCCGAGGATACCGGCGAGTTCACATTCGAATATTTCCAGGCTTTTTTCACTCAAGGCCTCTATTTGCGCGTCCTCTGGACAACCATCGAGGTCTCCTTCATGGGTGCCCTGATCGTCCTGCTGTGCGGCTATCCGATTGCCTACTATCTCGCGAAGCAACCGCCGAAGAAACGAATGTATTTGTCGCTCTTCGTGCTGCTGCCGTTTTACACCAGCATCCTGGTGAAGAGCTTTGCATTTGTCGTCATCCTTGGACACAGCGGTGCTGTTAACTGGCTTTTGCGGTTTTTCCTTGGCTCGGAATTCGCGGTCCAGCTGCTCTACAACCGGGTCGGCGTGATGTTCGGAATCGTCCACGACATGCTGCCGTTCATCGTGTTTCCGATCCTCGTCAACCTGCTGGCGCAGAACCCCGCGCTGCACAGGGCGGCGGAAATCATGGGTGCCAGCCGCACCCGCATCTTCTGGCAGGTCACCTTCCCGTTGAGCCTGCCGGGCATATTTGCCGGTATCCTGCTGGTCGTCGTCCGTGTCATGGGTCAGTTCGTGACCCCCTCCCTGTTGGGCGGGAGGACCGACATCATGATGGCGAATCTGGTCGATTTTCACGTCAACGATGTTCTCGACTGGAACATGGCGGCCGTGATCTCGATCCTTCTGGCGGTCATGGCCGGCGTCTTTCTCGTCGCGCTGGCCCGGCTGCGTGGCGCGCAGATCTTCGGAGCGGAGACGTAAAGTGGCCGACGTCAGTCAGCGCCGGGTCGAGACCCTCGGGGGATTGCCGCCGGGGCGGGCGACCGCCTGGGTGGCATGGTTCATGTTTTTTTTCCTGATCGCCCCAAGCCTGATCATCATTCCGATGTCGTTCGGTGACCTGAATGAACTCTACTTCCCTCCGCGTAGCCTGTCCCTGTTCCTGTACAGGGAATACTTTTTCGAATCCGTCTGGATGGAAACGACCTTCCAGAGCTTCAAGGTCGCCATACTGTCGACGCTGGCCGGAATGTTCCTCGGTGCGACCGCCGCATATGGTATTGTGCGCGCCACCTTCCGGGGCAAGAAGATGTTGGGAGCACTCTTGCTGTCGCCCCTCTTCGTTCCCAACATCGTGATCGCGCTCGGGCTCTACATCTACTTTGCCAGAATGGGACTCCAGGGAACGACGTTTTGCCTTGTCCTCGGTCATACCCTGTTCGTCACACCCTTCGTGATGGTCGTGGTCATGGCGGCGCTTCGCGGCGTCGACCCAAACCTGGAAGCCGCGGCCAAGACCATGGGGGCGGGACGGATCTATACTTTCCGGCGGGTCACCCTGCCGCTCCTGCGGCCGGCAATGGTGACCGGAGGGTTGTTCGCATTCCTGATGTCCTTCGATGAACTGGTCATCTCCTTCTTCCTGTCGGGCTTCGGAACACAGACGCTGCCCGTAAAGATGTACGACAGCATCGTGCTGGAAATCTCTCCCGTCCTGTCCGCCATTTCGGTGCTGCTGACCCTGCTCGCCTTTTTCGTCTGCGTGATCATCACGATTTTCTACAACCCCGACCGCAGGACGAAACTGCGCCTGGCCGGGAAGGCCGCAACCGACACGGAGCCCCTTGAGAAATGACTCGACCGAATGACTCCGATTCCGCGACTCCCATGGTCTGGTTGCAAGACGTGACCAAGCACTATGGCACCGTTGTCGCGCTTGCCGAAATCGACCTGGAAGTCCGCAGGAGCGAGTTCCTCACCCTGCTCGGGCCCAGCGGTTCGGGGAAGACGACGATCCTCAACCTGATATCCGGCATGGTCGGACCGACCGCCGGTCGAATCTGGATAGACGGCCAGGACATTACTGAGATGCCGCCCAACAAGCGGGGACTGGGCATGGTTTTCCAGAACTACGCGCTGATGCCCCACATGACGGTGTTCGAAAACATTGCCTTTCCGCTCAGGGTCCGAAAGCTCGAGTCGCGCGTGATCAGGACCAAGGTTGCCAAAGTGCTCGAGTTGGTGCGCCTTCCCGAAGTGGCCCGGCGGAAGCCGAGCGAACTGTCGGGCGGCCAGCAGCAGCGCATCGCCATCGCTCGCTGCCTGGTTTACAATCCGGCAATCATCCTCATGGACGAACCGCTTGGCGCATTGGACAAGAAGCTGCGCGAGGAAATGCAGCTCGAACTCAAGCGCCTCCACGCCAGTTTGGACATTACCGCCCTCTACGTGACACACGACCAGGAAGAAGCGTTGACCATGTCGGACAGGATCGTTCTGCTGAACAACGGGCGGATCGAGCAAATGGGTACGCCGGACGAACTCTATTTCCACCCGCGTTCGCCGTTTTCCGCGGAATTCCTGGGGGATTCGAACATCCTTGGCGGTACGGTCGAGGACTCCGGGCCACCCGTGATCGTATCGACGGCAGTCGGCCAGTGCCGGTGCACGCGCGACAGCGGCTTTGCCGAGAACGGAACGCCGGTCAAGGTCATGGTGCGACCGGAAAACGTGTTCATGCTGCCGCCCGGAAACCCGGATGAACATCCCAACAAGTTTCCGGCCCGGATGGTTGACACCATTACCTTCGGTGGCGTCATCAAGAGCTACCTTCGGCTGGCCGACGGCAGCAGCATGGTGGTCCAGGAACTTACTCGCGCCGGGCAGGCGATACCGGAAGCCGGCAGCGAGGTCTACGTCGCCTGGAGCGCGGATGACACCATCCTCCTTCCAGTCGAAGGTCGCATCGAAACACCCTCGCCGCCGTCCAGATGAACACAGCGGGTTTCTTCGTCGAACACTGGCGATACATGTGTTTCGGCTGGCTGTTCACGGCTCTTTCGACACTGGGAAGCGGTTACTTCATAGGCCTTTTCGGCAGTAGCATTCGCGGCGAGTTCGGCCTCTCCCACGCCGACCTTGGTCTCATATTCGCGTTCACGATGCTGCTCAGCGGACCCCTGCTGGTATGGCTGGGGCGGATGATCGACTACGTAGACCTGCGCGTCTACTGCCTGGTATTGTGCCTTGGGTATGCCGCAGGCAGTCTGCTGATCGCTGCATCACAGGTTGTCGCCGTGCTTGTTGTCGGTCTCCTTTTCGTCCGCCTGATCGGCGACTGGCTGTTCATGCACACGGCGGTTGTCAGTCTCGCCCGCCACTTCGGCAACCGGCGCGGCGAAGCCATGGGCATTGGCGGCCTGGGTTACGGATTGGGTCCGGCCGTGTTCCCGCTCGCCGCAGTGCTGCTCATGGACGCATTCGGTTGGCGGCTCGCCTGGGTCATACTCGCTGTGACGTTCCCGGTTGCCATCATGCCGGTTGTCATCTGGTTGCTCCATGGAACGGGAGATCGCCACCGGCAGTTTCTCAAGCCGTCCGCAGCTGATGTCGCGGTGGCCGGAAAGGGCTTTCCGCAATGGTCGCGCCGCGAGGTCCTCGGAGACATCCGGTTCTATCTGGTCATGCCCGCAGTGCTCGCGCTGCCATTTGTCCTGGCCGGTTTTGTCTTCCACCACGTCCACTTGGTTGAAACCAAGGGCTGGAACCTCGCGTGGTTTTCCAGCGGGTTCATCGTCTATGCCATCGGCAAGGTCGCCATGGCCCTAGTCTTCGGCCGAATGGTGGATCGCCACGGTTCCATGCGATTGCTGCCGTTTTACCCATTGCCGCTTGTCGCCGGGCTGCTGGCGTTGGCGATTTCCGACCATCCCTGGGTGGTCCCCGTCTACCTTGGTGGTGCCGGTGTTTCGACGGGAATGTGGATGATTGCCATGGGTGCGCTCTGGGCGGAGATGTACGGCGTTGCGCATCTGGGCGGAATCCGTGCCATGGCCCAGGCACTGATGCTTGCCATTTCCGCCCTGGCGGTGTTTTCCGTCGGCGGATTGCTCGACTGGGGCGTTTCCATGGAAACAATAGCCTGGATTGCGATCGGCTACATCGCGTTCTCCATTGCGCTGCTGTCACGCTGCGACAGGTTGCCATCGACGGGCTGAGCGCGTTCAGCAGATCCGGTCCATGGCAACGTCAAGTTTACCCTGGGCGTCCGCAATTGCGCGCCTTTGCCTGGCGATCCAACGCCGTTCACGGCCCTGCCGTCTCCGGGCGCTGCCGAGCAGACGCCTGATCTCGGCCTGATTCGGGCTGCCGACAGTAACGCGGGTCCGGATGAACTCCTCCGCGTCCAGCGCCAGGCGAATGCTGCCTGTATCGAGATCAAGGGTTCGGCCAATGGTCTCTAGAGCGGCTTCGTCCAGAAGGTCCGCCGTCACCTCGACCGGACGAATTCGACGTTCGATGGCGAGGCGCACCATCCGGGCCACGGCGTGGTGGGTCTGACGATAGGAAAGCCCGGTCGCGCGAACGATTTCATCGGCGAGGTTGCTGGATGTCGACCAATTGCTGGTGGCGAGGACACGCATGCGATCCTTGTGCACGATGAGCGTATCGACGACGCCAGCAAGGTAGTCCAGCATGTTCTCGGTGACCTCAAGGCCGTCGTCGACCTGGAGAACGCGCCGGGGCGCGTGATCGCCCGATCCCTCGGTTCGGAAGGAGGACAACGCTGATGCCATCCAGGTGGTCGAGATTCCCGCCTCCTTCTTGATGGTTTCCAGGGCATAGGGGTTCTTCTTCTGCGGAAAAATACTGCTGGACCCGCAGTAGGAATCCGCCGTCTCCACAAAGCCGAACTCGAATCCGGACCACAGGTGGAAGTCAGAGGCGAGATCGTTGACGCTTGACATGATGAAGGAAAGAACCGCCATGATCTCTACCGCATAGTATTCTTCCAGTGCCAAGCGCGCATTGTCTACGAGGCCTGAGAAGGCGAGAAATTCGGTCGTCCTGTCACGGTTGAGCGGCCATGACGTCCCCGAGAGACCGACGGTGCCGAGGGGATTGAGGTTGGTCCGTTCGTAGGCAGCGACAAGGCGGTCGAAGTGTTCCGAGAAAGCATGAAAGACGCCAAGCAGGTAGTGACCGAAGACCCACGGCTGCGCATGCTGCATGTGGGTATAACCCGGCATGATCGAAGTCGTGTTTTTCGAGGCCAGCCCGCACACTGCGGCCTGCAGGCCGACAAGCTGGTCGGCGACTTCGAGCAGGCGATCCCGGGCGTACAGGCGTTCGACCGTTGCGCCCTGGTCTATGCGGCTCCGCCCCGTATGCATGCGGCCGCCGACGTCCTCTCCCAGTTCATCGAAGAGGAAATCTTCGACCTGCAACAGAAAACTGCCCTTGGCGGGTTCGGTTCGAAAGTTCCCGGCCCCGAGGTCCGAGAGGACGCGCAGCCTCTTCAGGATTCTCCCGCCGTCTTCCCGGGAGAGGATGCCCTCTTCGACGAGCATCGCTGTGTGGGCCATGTCGACCCTCAGGAACTGGGTGAACCGTTTCTTCTCCCGCAAGAGTCTCGGCGCGTGCGTATACTGGATAAGTTGCGACGACGGTGGCGCCTTGAGGCGGGCTTCCGTCAACAACGTGCCCTGGTGAGCGGTGTTATCCTGGTTCATCTAAGCTTCTCCCGATCATTCTGCGGCAAGACACATGCTAGGCTGCGGACTCAATTAACCGGCTTGCGACCCGCCGGAGCAGGAACCGGCTGACGGCCAGGCGCACGGCGGACAGGAAGCTGCGCGCGGTCCTGTCGCAGCGCGTTGCAACCCTTCGGAACTCCCTGATCCTCCCGATGAATCTCTCGACCAGGTTGCGCTCCCGGTAAGCCTCCCGATCAGGCCCGCGCTGCCCGCTCCGGCTGGACTTCGGCGGAGTCGCCGCGGTCGCTCCGGCCGCCGCGATCATGTCCAGGATGGCGTTGCTGCCATAAGCCCTGTCGCCGGTCGCCGTCTCGTCCGGCCCGAGCCCCTCAAGGAGCGCCCCGGCCTGCGTGCAGCCGGCTGCCTGTCCCGGGGCCGGTAGCACGGCCCTCGCCAGCTCGTTCCCGTCGGTGCCGGTGCGAACCTTCGCGGTCCGGCCGCCGCGGCTCGTCCCGGCCTCGGGAGGCTCGCCATCCCGGGACGCGCCCGCGCCGTGCCTGCGGACGCGGATCGACGAGGAATCCACCATGCGCAGGCGAAGCTCCCCGCTGCCGTCGCTGTCGCCGCCTTCCGCAAGTTCCTGAAGCTTCGCCATGATCCTTTCCTTGAGGCCGTTCCTGCTCCAGCGGCTGAAGCAGGTCGCGCAGGGACCGCAGCGCTCCGCGAGGTCGCGCCACGGCGTGCCGGGTGCACGGCACGAAGAGGATGCCGTCCGTCACCCGCCTTTCATGCACCCGCTTCGGGCCCTGGTGCTTCCGGGAATCACGGAACGGAGGATTTCCCGTTCCGCATCCGTCATGTCGTGCCGGTCGCCGCTCATGCCTCGAACTCCTTGTCTGGACAGTTTCCCGCAGTAATGTCAAATGTTTTGGGTACAGTGCCTAGCATAGTCCACCGGGCCCGATCACGGGAAACCCGTAATGACCGGGACAATTGTCATCGAAGGCGGAAAATGCAAGTCTGCGCCGCATTCTATCGGGCGGGGGTTTCATGTCTGCAAGCAAGATCGTTTTCGGTGGGCACGCCCGACACAGAATGCTCCATGGAATCGACATCGCCGGCCGCGCTGTCAGCGTCACCTTCGGACCCCTCGGCCGCAACGTATTTCTCGAAAGGGACTACGGCGGACGAATCAGCAAGGATGGGGTCGCCGTCGCAAGGATGATGGAATTTGACGACCCGTTCGTCAACATCGGTGCCGCACTGCTGCGCGGCGCGGCGGTCAAGGTCAGCGACGAAGTCGGCGACGGCACGACAACAACGGCCGTTCTCTGCAACACCATGGTTCGGGACGGCATCAGGGCCGTGGCAGCCGGCCTCAATCCCATGGACCTTCGCCGCGGAATCGGCATCGCAGTCTCCAAGGTCGTCGAAACGCTTGGCGCACGCGCGCGAAGGATCGGGACGCGAGACGAGATCGAGAGCGTTGCACGCATTGCCGCCAACGGAGACGCGGAGATCGCAAGGATCGTCGCAGAGGCGCTCGAATCCGCCGGCTCCGAAGGCGCAATCACGGTGGAGGCAGGCCACAGCCTGGAAACAACAATGACCGTAGCCCAGGGCTTCGAATTCAAGCAAGGTTATGTGTCGCATCACTTCATGACCGACAGGGCGACCGGCATCTGCGAACTGGAAGACCCGTTGATCCTGGTCAGCCAGGACAAGCTATCTGAGTTCCAGCCGCTCTTGCAACTGTTCGACGACGTCTATGAAAACGGGCGTCCATTTCTTGTGATCGCCGAGAGCATCGAGGGCGAGGCGCTGAGCATGCTCCTTGTCAACACGGAGAACGGCGCCCTGCAGGCGGCGGCCGTCAAGGGCCCGGCCTTCGGAGAACGGCGAAATGCCTTGCTCGGGGACATCGCCGCCGTGACGGGGGCAACGGTCCTTGCAGAAGAACTGGGCTTGGCCCCCGCGAATGCCGGCATCGAGCACCTCGGGCAGGCGCGGCGCGTTTCTGTGACTGCTGGCAAGACCTGCATCGTCGATGGCGGCGGTCATTCCCGTGAGATCGGCGACCGCTGCACGGCCATACGGGAGCAAGCCAAGCACACCGTTTCCGACGATGACCGCAAGTGGCTGTCGGAGCGTCTCGCGAGACTGGCTGGCGGGATCGCAGTAATCCGGGTCGGAGGCGGCTCGGAAGACGAGGTCAAGGAACGCCGCGACCGGTTCGACAACGCCCTGCGTTCCTCACGAGCGACGATGGAGGAAGGATATCTTCCCGGTGGCGGTGCTGCTCTACTCCAGGCGGCACGGGTTCTGGACGGGATCGACCCGGCGAACATAGGCCAAAGGGCGGGAATTGACATCGTCGGGAGAGCTCTTTGCGAACCAGCGCGCTGTATCGCCGAAAATGCGGGACATGAGGGGTCGGCGGTTGTGGCGCGCCTGTCCGCCCTCTCGGACGGAAAGATCGGATTCGACGTCAGGAACGGGCGCGAGGTCGACATGGTGGATGCGGGAATCATTGATGCCGCAAAGGTCGTCCGCACTGCCTTGCAGGCTGCAGCCTCCCTGGCGAGCCTGGCGGTCACGACCGAGGCTCTGGTGTATCGCGGTCCGCTTCAGGTACCCAGCTCCCCGATCGACGACGAATTCAGGTACATGAGCGACGCGTTCTGATTCGCGTTCCGATGGGAACGGTCCACGATGCCTTCGGGCGTAATAGGGGCAACTTTCCGGGAATTGCGGCAGGATTCAGGGGATTCCCTCCCGAATCGTTTTCTGATTCCAAGGGGGCATGGATGATTCGGAAACAGGTCGCCAGGCGGCTGCCGGCCTTGCAGCGCTCAGGGCGGAGCTTTCGGCCATCCGGGCCCTTCTCGCCGAGAGGGACGCGCAGCTCGCCGACCTTGCCGGCCGGCTTGCCGATAGGGACGCGCAGCTTGCCGATAGGGACGCGCAGCTTGCCGAGCAGGACAGGCGGCTCGCCGGGCAGGCCGAAAGGGTCCGGGAGCTCGAGGACGAGATCAGGCGGCTGAAGAAGCTCCCGCGCCGTCCGGACCTGAAGCCGAACAGCCCCGGCGCATCGGACGGGGACGGGGACGGCCCGCCGCCGGGCTCCTCCGGGTCCGGCCGGTCGGAGAAGGAAAAGAGGAAGAGAGGCCGCGGCCCGCGGCGCCGGAACCCGAACCTGCGCCGCCGCGAGGAGACCGTGAGCCTCGGGAACGTGCCCGAGGGCGCGGTGCACAAGGGCTATCAGGACCACACGGTCCGCGACATCGTGCTCTGCGCCGAAGAGGTTGTCTATCGCCGCGAGGTCTGGGAGTTTCCCGACGGCTCCCGGCATGTGGCGCCGCTGCCGCCGGGGGCGGCGGCCGGACGCGAGCAGTACGGCCCCTGCGTCAAGGCCCTGGCCATCATGCCGTGCCACCAGTGCCAGTCGACGGCGGGACGGATCGCGGAGATGCCGGCCGCGATCGGCCTGGACGTCTCCGAGCGCCAGGTGGGGCGCTTCCCGACCGCGGATGCCGGGGGCATCGCCGGGGAGCAGGAGGAGGTGCTGCGGGCCGGCCTGGAGACGGCGGCGTGGATCAACGTCGACGACACCGGCGCCCGCCACAAGGCCGGGAACGGGTACTGCACGGCGATCGGCAACGATTTCTTCGTGCATTTCCGGTCGACCGGCTCGAAGAGCCGCCTCGACTTCCTCGAGCGTCCCTGCGCGGGAGAGGAAGATTGCACCATAAACGACGCCGCGCTCGAATACATGCGGAAGCGGAACCTGTCGGGAAGGGTGATCGACCTTCTCGCCGGCCACGAGCGGCGGCGCTTCGGCGACGGCGACGGCTGGCGGGCCCATCTGGAGGCGCTGGGCATTGCCGGGATGACGGTGTCGCCCGATCCGGCGAAGATCGCCACGGAGGGCGCCCTCTGGGGGACGATCCGCGATGCGGGACGCATTGCCGGAACCGTGATCCCGGTCGACGACGCCGGGCAGTTCAACGTCGGCGACCTCCACGCGCTCTGCTGGCTCCACGCCGAGCGGAACATCGCCAAGCTGAACGGAAGCGCCCCGTACCAGCATGAACGGGTCGACAAGGTGCTTGACAGGGTATGGAGGCTGTACCGCAGCCTCTGCCGCTACCGGAAGCGTCCCACTCCGCTGCGCAAGCTCGTCATGCAGCGGCGGTTCGACCGGATCTTCGGCACGGCCGCCGGCTACGCCAGCCTCGACCGGCTGCTCGAAAGGCTGGCGGCGAACCGGGACGAGCTCCTGCGCGTGCTCGACCGTCCGGAGACGCCGCTCCACACCAACAGGGTCGAGAACGACATCCGGGACTACGTCACCCGGCGCAAGGTCTCGTTCGGGACGCGGAGCGATGCCGGGCGGGCGGCGCGCGATGCCTATATCGGAGCGAAGAAGACCTGCAGGAAGCTCGGCGTGCCGTATTGGGACTACCTGAGGAGCCGCCTCGGCGTTGCCGGCGCTCCCGACGTGCCGAGGCTCGCCGACCTCGTCAGGCAGCGCGCCGCAGCCTGACACGCCCCCTCGGGCCCGGCGGCAATTCCCGGAAAGTTGCCCCTATTACCTTCGGGCATGCGAAGTCACTGACAAGTGACAGGAAAACAGGGATTCCTGCAGATTCCCGTGCACCCGGCCGATACGCACTTTCGCGGACGAGGAACACGTAAGGGCGACGTCCATGGATTCGGTGGGTTGTAGGCCCCTTCGAATGGTCTACAGCCGGCATCGCTGTCTTCCAGGATTTGCAGACGTGCCTGACCTGTCAGGACATCGGACTTCTGAATCCCATCCTCGACGCCCAGCTTGCCCCGATTCTCGGGAGCGATGTGATCGTCATGAACAAGATCGCCGACCTGGTAGGCCGGAACTGGCCCGGCTGTGTACGGCGGCGGTTCCCTCAATGTCATTTGCCAAGGCAAGGGTGTAAATTCAAAATGGCGACGTTATTGGGCTCATGCTGCGAGGACCTGTCGGGTTGGATTTGCGTTGTCATTTGCCGCGATAGCGGTCCACGCGCGGTCGAACCGGCCTGAGAGGATCAGTGCCCGAAAGGTCATGACCGCCTGGCCGCCCTCCATGCTCCATCGCATGCCCGAGCCCTTGAATCCTTTTGTCGCGATGCTTTTGTTCGCAGCCTCGACCACACCGCTCCCGATCGGGAGATTGCGGTCCTTCAGGGCCCGATAGCGCATGCGCGATCCGTTCCTGCGGAAGTATTCCAGTTCCCGCTCCACATCTCCACGGCCACGACCGCAACTGTCCCGCAGGCAGCGCATGGCCCGGATGACCCGTTCCACCCCGCCGTGTTCGTCCATCAGCACACCGCGCCACTTCCGGAACCAGCGGTCCGGATCACGTGCGGATTGTGCGGCGACATGAAGGTGTTCGAGTGCGTGCCATACGTCGAGAACCTCCGCATGGGGGTCCAGCTTCGCAAGGAAGTCCCGGCTCGACAGCGCCCCGCCGGCCGCCGCCGCCAGCACCAGGTCGGGACGCACCTCCCGGATCCGCGCAACCTCGCCCAGGAGCCGCGCCTTCAGGCCGGTCATGCCCGCCTCCGGCATGCGCGCCAGGCAAACGCCGGCAAGACGCGTCCCCTCCCTGTCGAGGAAGGATGCCGTCCCGCAGGAAGCCCCGCGCCAGCAGGCCTCCGCGCGCCCGTCCTCGCCCGGACGCATCGGAACCATCACGCCATCCAGAGAAACCGCCGCCGATGCCGCCGCGCCCGGAATGCCTTCGGCCTCCCGCACCTGCTCCGCCGCCGCATCCCCGGCCGCGCTCCGGCGCTCGTGCACCGCGCGCGCCGGATCCTGCAGCGCACTCGCCGACGGAGTCATCGCGCCGGTCTTCCGCAGCAGCTGTTCCGCATCCTGGCAGGCGCAGCGGGCCGCCGTCGCCGCCGCCGCCTCCGCCGCCGGCCGCGCCGTCCAGCCCCCGTCAGCCCGAGACCCTCGTCCACCGGCATCCATGACATGGTTTCGCCACGGCGGCGGAAGCGGCTGCGCTCATGGCCCGCCTCCCCGAGCAGGGTCATGATGGTCTTGCGGGTGGCGCCGGCCCGGTGCCAGGGCTTGTCGTCCCGCACCGGCCGGGGCGCGGCGACATCGCGGGCTTCGATCAGGTTCCGCAGCATCTCCCGACCCGCCGCGGCAACGGAATCGAAAACCGGCATCCCGACCTCGGCAAGGCCGCACGCGGCACCGGCCGCGGCAAGGCGTTCGAGAACCTCGCGGCGGATGTCCGCAGCTGCCGCATCGGCAATTCCGGACATGCCGGGAGGGTTGGACAGCGCCGAACAGGCATGCGAGAGCGTCGTCGGGAATGCTCCCTGCTTCGGCGAAACGCCGGTCTCTGCAACTCGCCGCACGATAGCGATGTCGTGCGGAAGGAACGTTCCCGAAATCCCCAGATGGTGACAAAATTCCGGACCGACCCGAAATCCCGCCGCCCCGACCGGCCAAAACACGCCGGAACACCCGCTTTCGCCTGATTCGCAGCCGCCGAATCCCTCCATCCGCGCCGGATCATGTCGCCATGACGGATTCACACCCCAAGGCAATCGCCAATTTGACATGCCGGTCGACAATGGCCATTATTGCCGGTTTGGACCGGAGGGGTGCTCCCCTTACCGCCGAGGCCCTGTGGCGAAGCGTTCCGCTGCATGCCGATTGATCGTCAGTCCGAGACCGGGCCTGTCAGGGAGTGTGATGTAATCATCCACGATCGCAGGGCGGTCTTCATAAAGCTCGTCCCAAAAGGCGTCGCGGCGGATGTCGGGGTAACATTCGACGAATGTCGGATTTGAAATTCCGGCCATGAGATGCATGCCGATGTGCGGATCGGCGAAGTGACCCATGGTTACATCGGCGAGAGCGGCAGCACCGGCGATCTTGAGCCACGCCGTAATTCGACCCCCCCCCCCCCCCCCCCCGGTTGGCGGTGACGTTCAAGACGTCCACCGACTCCCCGGCCAGCAATTCGTAGCAGCCAAAGACCGACAGCTCAGATTGGCCGGCACAAATCGGCACGCCCGATTTCTGGCGCACTTCGCGCAAACCACGGGAGACGTTGCGCCAGTGAACGGGTTCCTCCAACCAACAGGGGTAGAAGAGGTCGGGCAAATTTGGACAGTCTGCCAAGTTAGCCTTCAGCGGACAGGAGACTGACCATGAAGAGGCGGAAGTTCACGGCGGCGTTCAAGCGCAGGGTGGTTCTGGAGGCGCTTCGGGGCGAAGAGACGGTGCGCTCGATCGCATCGCGCCACGGCGTGCACCCGAACCGGGCGAGCAAGTGGAAGGCGGAGGCGCACGAGGGTTTGCTGGAGGTGCTTGCCGACGGCAAGGGCAAGTCGGCGGACCGCGAAACGGATCGGCTGGTGGAGCGCTTGCACGCCCGGATCGGCGAGTTGACGGTGGAACGGGATTTCTTTCGCGGGGCTTGGAGCGCTTGGGCGGGCCGAGAGGGCGAGGCTGATCCGCGAGGACGGGACCCTGTCGCTGTCGCGCAAATGCGCACTGGCGGGGGTGAGCCGTTCTTCGCTGCACTGCGAGCCGAGGCCGGAGGACGGGCGCCGGCTGGAGCTTCTGTCGCGGGTGGACAGGCCGTGCATGGAGTTCCCGCACTGCGGCACGCGCCGCGCGAGCCTGCATCTGCGCCGGGAAGGCCGCGACGCGGGCCGGGACCTGGCGCGTCGCCTGATGGCGGCGGTGAACTGGCGCACGGTGCATCCGGGGCCGCGCACCTCGAAGCCGCGGTCCGGTCGCCGGATCCATCCCTGTCTCCTTGGCGGGCTTGAACACATCCTGCCCGGAGAGGCGGTCTGTGCGGACATCACCTGCATTCCGGTGCGGGGCGGGCACCTGTACCTTGTGGCGATCATGGACTGGGCGAGCCGGTTCGTGCTGTCCTGGGAGCTGGACAACACCTTGGAGGCGGGGTTCTGCGCGAGCGCGCTTGAGGAGGCGCTGGAGCGCCATGGGGCGCCGTTGATCTCGAACACCGACCAGGGCAAAGTAGCCGGTTCACAAGCGAGGCATGCCTGCGCCCTCTGCTCGCGGCGGGCGTGCGGATCAGCATGGACGGCCGGGGGCGGCGGATTGGCAACCGGTTCATCGAGCGTCTGTGGCGGTCGCCGAAGTGCGAGGCCGTCTGCCCGGAGGAACCGGTCGGCGGTCGCCACGCCCGCCGGGCGATCGCCTCGTGGCTGGACCATTGCAACCACAGGCGCCCCCATTTGGCGTTGGAGGGGCACACGCCGGCGGAGGCTTGCCTCGCGGAAACGTCCCGCCGACCGTGGAAGGAGGCCGCGTGAGCGGCCCGCGCCGCGCCCCGGCTCGCCCTGCGGCCGCTGCGCTCCCTGCGTGCGAACCGGGGCGCGGCACGACATGGAAGTTGATTGACCATTCTCTGGAACACGGAGTAAATTCAACCTCGACGAGGGCATTTTCTCTTTCGAAGGCAAACTAAGCTTCGCCCTCAAACTGTTCAGACAAACTCGACCACATCATGCACAGGACAATAACGAACGGCGTTCCGTGCAGCGTGTGACCCACCACGATACTGAACGTGCTCCCCGTCAGGCCCAAGGTGGCAAAATACATATAGAGCGCGATCACGATCACGGGCACGAACATCGGAGTCAGAAGGAATAGCGTGACAAGTCGCTTGCCGGGGAAAGTTCCTCGCACGAGCCCTTAGAGCTTGACCTAGAAGTGCGCGGCCCTGGGGAATGTGGTATTCCAAGTCGGTTATTCACGACAGACGAGAAGGTTCACATGTCCTGGAACAAGACCGCGCACGAGACCCCACTTCCACTCCGAAGTGCAACGCCGGCCATTTCCGCAGCGGGCGCGCGGCCCGGGTGCTGAAGACGGCCGGATCGGACAGCCCGCTTTTCCTCAGCGCATATATCTGGCATCTTTCTTCGCAGGTCAGGCGGCGGTAGCGCTTCGGCATGACAGTCTCCTTGTTTGCACACAGGGACTGTCACCGCCATCTGGCCGATTCGCAACATCATGCGCCGTAAGACGCAGGTCACCGCCACCTCTGGCGTTGCACTTCGGAGTGGCACGGGGGAAATATTTTTTTGTTAGTGATTCAATCTTGGCCGGGCCGCACACCCGTCATCGCAAGCAGCGTAACTGGATCCTGCTTCGATTGAGTTTCCGTCAGCAGTGCGGACGGTTCTGTTCACGACATGGATCCGGGTTGAAACGCCGACGCGGTTCCGGACAGTCAAAAGGAGTGTCATGACAACAGTCCCGAACCGTTTCGATGCGATCGTGGTGGGTGGCGGAATTGTCGGCTGCTCTGCGGCCTACTACATGGCACGCCGGGGGCTGGCGGTTGCTCTCGTTGAACGCCACAGTGTGGGCGACGGCACCACCAGCGCCAGCTTCGCCTGGATCAACGCCACTGCGAAGGTGGCCGAAGACGCCTATCTTCGTCTGAATGCCATGGGCACTGCACAACACAGGGAACTCGCGGCCGAACTCGGCGAGGAAGACCTCGGGTACCATCCGGCCGGAATGCTGCAGTGGGTGAGCGCTGGCAACGAGAGCCGCCTGAAGGCAATGCGCCATCGCGCCGAACGGCTGCAGGCTCTTGACTATCCGGTTGCCACCGTGGGTGCCAGCGTGTTCGCGGCCCTCGAACCGCATGCCTGCTGCACTGACGACGGCGAGGCACTGGTGGCGATGGCCGATGCCTGGCTCGACGCGCCCAGGTTCGCGCGACATCTGGCCAGTGAACTGCGCGCCATGGGCTCATTGGTCTTGGAGCAATGTGCAGCTAATGAACTCTCGGTGAGTGACGACGGCGTGGTCACCGGTGTGGTGACCGAGCAGGGCCGGTTCGAGGCCGCACGCGTGGTCGTGGCGGCAGGCCCCGACACGCCAGAGGTTCTGGGCAAGCTCACTGGCTTCGAGGCCTTTGCCACCCGCTTTCCCATGAACCGCGTTCCTGGTCTCCTCGTCACCAGCCCGAGTACGGCGCCCGTGAGGCTGCTCCGCCACATAACCTACTTCGACGTGGAGCCCGGCGAGATTCACCTGCGCCCAGCTCCTAACGGCGGGCTGCGGATGGGCGCGCCGGAAACCGATGGATGGGTGGCGGAAGACCAGTCGCCGGAGCAGGTCCGCCGCGCCGCGATCGAGCTTCTTCGGCGCGCGAAAGCCGTGCTTCCCGGCTTTCCGGGCGAGGCATGCATCGACGCGTGCGACATCGCCATCGGGATCCGACCGGTTCCGAATGACGGCAAGAGCATTGCCGGCCCATTTCCGGGGGCCGAAGGGCTGTACGTGATCGCAACCCACAGCGGCATTACCCTGGCGCCGGCGCTCGGCGAACTCATGGCCGAGGCCATCGCCGATGGCGTGACACCCGAACTGCTCAAGCCGTTCTCGCTGAAGCGTTTCCCGGGTTTCTTGTGACCGGGGACCGCAGTGCTTCGACGCAAAGGTGCGCGTTTGCGCTTCGGCCGTAGCGAACCGGCACCTGGAACCCTGTTGTACACCTGCCACGGCGAGCGCTCAATCGCTGGCGGAACGAGGAATGCCGGGGGGCGACACGTTTCTTTCCTTGCGTCATCTTCCGGTCCTCACGTGCGGGGTGGGCCAAGGGATCTCGTCGATTGCGCGTCGGTCTTTCGTGACGTTCAAGCGCCTGCTGCTGGCGACGAACTTGGCGAGGCCTGAGGCGAAGGAATGTGCGAATCCGCCGACGGTGCAACGGCCCTGCTTCTCCGCGAACCCCGCGTTCGGGGTGGCGAGGTCTGGTCGCATGATTCGCCGCCGCTTCAAGGAACACGGCAGCGCCGACGGTTGCGCTGTCGAGCGGCGCCCCGCAAACGGGCACCTGACGGACGACTCCGCCTGCCCGGCCCCATCGAATTCTTTTGCTCTCTCTTGCAACGCAAGATAAGCTGTATTCGCAAGTGTCAATCATTCGCGGGAGCTGAAACCATGAGGAATTTCTGTCTGACAACAGCTGCTGCGCTGGCGTTCACCGCCACTGCAGCCGCTTCCGAGGATGTCAAAATCGGCATCATCCTCGGATTCACCGGCCCGATCGAATCCCTGACGCCAGGGATTGCGCAGGGAGCCGAACTCGCAATTGAAGAAGTGTCTTCGTCCGGGAAACTGCTCGGTGGAATGACAGTGTCCGGGGTCCGGGGCGATTCGACGTGCGTCGACGCCGCCTCGGCAACGGCTGCCGCAGAGCGCCTCATTACGACGGACAAGGTCAACGCGATCATGGGCGCGGACTGCTCCGGCGTAACCGGGGCCATCCTGCAAAACGTCGCCAGGGCCAACGGCATCGTGATGATTTCCCCGTCCGCGACATCTCCCGGACTCTCGACCGCCGAGGACGACGGCCTGTTCTTCAGGACCGCGCCATCGGATGCCCGCCAGGGCCAGGTCATGTCGCAGATCATCATGGATCGCGGCATCGGTTCGGTTGCGGTCACTTACACGAACAATGACTACGGCAAGGGGCTTGCCGACAGCTTCCAGGGCGCTTTCGAAGAACTTGGCGGAGAGGTGACGATCAGCGCGCCGCATGAAGACGGCAAAGCGGACTACAGCGCCGAGGTCGGCGCACTTGCGGCTGCCGGCGGCGACGTTCTCGTAGTAGCGGGATACGTCGACCAGGGCGGACGCGGGATCATCCAAGGCGCGCTTGACAGCGGCGCGTTCGATACCTTCGTGCTGCCGGACGGCATGGTGGGCGAAAGCCTTGCCGAGGCAATCGGCCCGGATCTCGACGGATCGTTCGGCCAGAATCCGGGAACCGACAGCCCCGGGATGGCGACGTTCACGGGCCTGGCGACCGAGGCCGGCTTTGACGGCACCGGTCCGTTCATTGCCGAAGCCTATGACGCTGCAGCCCTGATCCTGCTCGCGATGCAGGCCGCGGGTGCCTCGGACAGCCAGTCGCTGAAAGACAAGGTCTTCGACGTCGCCAACGCCCCGGGCGAGATGATCTATCCGGGAGAACTTTCGAAGGGACTCGACATTCTCGCTGCAGGCGGCGACATCGACTACGTTGGCGCATCCGCGGTCGAACTGATCGGCGGCGGCGAATCCGCTGGGAACTACCGGGAATTCGAGGTCAAGGGCGGCATGTTCGAAACCGTTGGCTATCGCTGAGGGTTGGTCGCGTACCATACTTGCGGGGGTCCGGCCGAGCGAATCGGACGGATCCCGGTGCCCCGTGACGGCGAGCGGATTCGCGCGTGATCGCGGTTGACAATCTCTGCAAGCGTTTCGGCGGCTTCACGGCCGTCGATGGCGTGTCGTTCGAAATACGCAAGGGAACGATAACCGGGCTGATCGGCCCGAACGGCGCAGGGAAGACAACCCTCTTCAACGTCATCGCAGGCCGTCTTCCGCCAACGTCCGGCCGCGTCTTCCTCGACGGCAAGGACATAACCGGGCGAAAGCCGCACGAACTCTTCCGGATGGGCGTGCTCCGGACGTTCCAGGTCGCGCATGAATTCGCGACCATGACCGTGCGCGACAATCTCATGGCGGTTCCGGGCGGCCAGTCCGGAGAAAACCTCTGGCACGCCTGTTTCTCGCGGACGAGAATCATCGACGAGGAGCGCGGCATCCGCGCGCGCGCCGACGAAGTCATCGAATTTCTGGAACTGAATGCGGTCGCGGACGAACTCGCGGGAAACCTGTCAGGAGGGCAGAAGAAGCTTCTCGAACTCGGTCGAACCATGATGGCGGACGCCAGCATCGTTTTCCTCGACGAGGTCGGCGCGGGCGTCAACCGTGCGCTCCTTCGCAGGATCGGCGATGCGATCATCCGCCTCAACAGGGAACTCGACTACACGTTCTGCCTCATCGAGCACGACATGGAGTTCATCACGAGGCTCTGCGACCCGGTGATCTGCATGGCCGAGGGCAGCATCCTCGCCGAGGGAACGGCCGCCGAAGTCAAGGCCGACGGGCAGGTCATCGAAGCGTATCTCGGCCGGAGGCACCGGATCGGGGCCGAAACCGCATGAGCTCCCTCGTCGGCCAGTCGATGACCGGCGGATACGGGAGCGCCGACATCCTGCACGATTGCACCATTGCCGCTTCTCCCGGCGCGGTCGCGGCAATCGTCGGACCCAACGGCGCCGGCAAGTCGACCGCGATGAAGGCCATGTTCGGCTTGATCCGGCTGCGCTCCGGGCGCGTGACGCTGGATGGCGACGACATCACGGCGCTGGCGCCGCAGGCGCGGGTGGCGCGCGGCATGGCGTTCGTTCCCCAGACTCACAACATTTTTCCATCGCTGAGCGTCACGGAAAACCTGGAAATGGGCGCTTTCCTGAGAGACGACGACATCACCGGCACCATCGAGGAGATCTTCTCGCTGTTTCCGGCGCTCAACGAGAAGAGAAGCCAAAGGGCCGGCGAGCTTTCCGGAGGCCAGCGCCAGCAGGTGGCATTCGCGCGCGCGCTCATGACCAGGCCGAGAGTCCTGATGCTTGACGAACCGACGGCGGGAGTCTCGCCGATCGTCATGGACACCCTGTTCGACATCATTGCGGAGGTCGCCGCAACGGGCATTGCGGTCCTGATCACCGAACAGAATGCGCGACAGGCGCTGGCGATCGCCGACAAGGGCTATGTGCTTGTCCAAGGGAGGAACCGCCATACGGGCTCGGGCAAGGCCCTGCTCGCCGACCACGACGTCAGGAATTCGTTTCTCGGCAACTGACGCCTGCGGCCAGAACCCGGCGAACGGTCCCGCCGACGCGACCGTTCGCTCTCCCCAGATCGGGGATGCCGTCCGGCGCATGCAGAGACCCGGACGCACGCGCGGAAACGCCGTTCACTGACATAGACGCGCTTTCGGTGCAGGAATCGAAGTCAGGACAAGCCGGCGCCCGGGATCATTGACCGTCTGGCGGCCTGATCGCACCGGGCAGGGGCAGCGATTCGCCCCGCGCGAGCGCGGGAACGTCCGCACTGGCATGGGGCCAAAACTCTTCCGATCCTTCTGGCTCGCGAAAACCGTTCCATACTGACCCTGCGGCAGGTCCGCGCAACTCGATCGGGAGCCCGCGGCGCGAATTTGCGTTTGTTGGTTCCGCCGGGACCTGTAGAATCCGCGCAAGATGGATTTCGTGAATGCATTCATACTCCTCGCGAACTTCGTGGTCGTCCCGGGGATCGCGTACGGCAGCCAACTTGCTCTCGGGGCGCTTGGCGTAACGCTTGTCTACGGAATTCTCAGGTTCTCGAACTTCGCGCACGGCGACACCATGGCGTTCGGCGCAATGGTCACCGTGCTCGCGACCTGGTGGCTGCAATCGGCGGGCGTGTCCATATCCCCGCTGCCCACGGCCTTGCTCGCGCTTCCTCCTGCAGTCATTGCCTGTTCGGCCATGGTCGTGGTCTGCGACCGGCTGGTCTACCGGGAATTTCGCCGGAAACGGTCCGCGCCGGTAACCTTCGTCATTGCATCAGTCGGGGTCATGTTCGTCCTCAACGGGCTGGTGAGATTCATTGTCGGCCCGGATGATCAGAGATTCTCCGACGGCGCGCGCTTCATCCTGAATGCGCGCGAATTCCGGA
The DNA here is from genome assembly GCA_963662815.2 of uncultured Amylibacter sp. Lineage (GTDB taxonomy): Bacteria > Pseudomonadota > Alphaproteobacteria > Rhodobacterales > Rhodobacteraceae > JAPPHA01. The sequence goes on along the minus strand of CAXXWA010000025.1, from coordinate 52,446 downwards.
ACGCGACGGGCCTCGCCGAAGGGCTGACGTTCAAGGTCAGCCAGTGCATCACAATCGTCACCGCCGCGGCAGCCGTCGGCGCCCTCTTCTGGTTCCTTTTCCGCACCCGGACGGGAAAGTCGATGCGTGCGTACTCCGACAACGAGGATCTCGCCCTTCTCTCGGGGATCAACCCCGAACGCGTGGTATTCTACACATGGGTCATTTCGGCGGCGCTCGCCACCGTGGCCGGCTCCCTCTACGGGCTGGACAAGAGCTTCAAGCCGTTCACGTACTTCCAGTTGCTGCTGCCGATTTTCGCGTCCGCCATCGTGGGCGGACTGGGCAACCCGCTCGGTGCCGTCGCCGGCGGTTTCGTCATCGCGTTTTCGGAAATCTCGCTAACCTATGCGTACAAGAAGTTCCTCGGCTACATTCTGCCCGATTCGCTCGCGCCGGCGACGCTAGTCCAGTTGCTTTCGACCGAGTACAAGTTCGCCGTCAGCTTCGTCATTCTCGTGCTCGTCCTTCTTTACCGGCCAACGGGAATTTTCCGCGGCAGGGCTGCATGACCCTTTCCGGAAAACGACGGGACGCGCTCTATTTCGCGGCGTTGGCCGGACTGTTCGTGGCCATCGGTCAGCTGCAGAGCTGGAACGTCTCGCTCAGCATCCTGAACCTCTGCCTGATATCGGCCGTCATGGCGCTCGGCGTGAACATTCAATGGGGCTATGCCGGGCTGTTCAATGTCGGAATCATGGGGTTCGCCGCTCTCGGCGGTCTCGCTGCCGTCCTGGTGTCCGCGCCGCCGGTCCGCGATGCGTGGGCGGCAGGTGGCGTCGGCGTGCTTGGCGCCGGAATTGCCGTGGTCTGCGCCGGAGCGCTCGCGGTCCTCTTGCACAACCGCATGGCGCGCGGAGCCCGCCGCAAGCTCGCCGTGGCCGCGGTCGTCATCTGCGGGTACTTCGTCGCGCGGGCACTCTTCGAGCCGGCAACCGGCGCCATCGAACGAGTAGAGCCGGCGAAGACGGGCTACCTCGGCGGGATGGGCTTGCCGATCATCCTCTCCTGGGCAGTCGGCGGCGCGCTTGCCGGCGTTGCCGCATGGTTCATCGGCAGGGTCGCGCTCGGCCTGCGTTCTGACTACCTCGCGATCGCAACACTCGGGATTTCGGAGATCATCGTCTCGGTACTGAAGGCCGAAGACTGGTTGAGCCGTGGAGTCAAGAACGTAACCGGACTTCCGAGGCCCGTCCCGTACGAGATCGACCTGCAGAGCGCGGACTGGTTCGTCTCGCTTGCGAACCGCCTCGATGACGATGTGGTGACGTTCTCGGGGCTGTTCGTGAAACTCAACTACGCCGCGCTCTTCGCCGCCGTTCTTCTCGTGATCATGTGGCTGTCGGAACGCGCGCTGAATTCACCCTGGGGCCGAATGATGCGCGCCATTCGCGACAACGAGGTCGCCGCGAACGCAATGGGAAAGGACGTGACCAGACGTCATCTCCAGGTCTTCATTCTCGGTTCCGCCGTCGTCGGAATTGCGGGCGCAATGCTGACCACCCTGGACGGGCAGATGACGCCGGGAAGCTACCAGCCGCTCAGGTTCACCTTCCTGATCTGGGTCATGGTCATCGTCGGCGGTTCCGGCAGCAACTGGGGGTCGATCCTCGGCGGCTTCCTGATCTGGCTCCTCTGGGTCGAATCCGAGCCTGTCGGCCTGCTTGTCATGGATGTGGTTACGTCCGGGCTGCCGCAGGAAAGTCCTGTACGGGAACGGCTGATCGCCAGCGCCGCCCATATGCGGCTGTTCGTGATGGGGATAATCCTGATCCTGGTTCTGCGCTTCTTCCCTAGGGGCCTGATTCCGGAGCGGTGAGATGCTTTCGGGAGATGGCCGACCGTCCGCCGCCGGGCATCCGGACGTGATCCACCTGAACGGGTCATCATGATCGCCGTCGTCTTCGGCGTGCTCAGCGCGCTTGCGCTGGGTGTCGCGGATTTCCTCGCGAACCGGAACGCAATACGCCTCGGCGCCGACCGCGCGCTTTGCGGCATGCTCGCCGTCGGCACTGCCGGACTCACCGCCACCGGACTGTTCATGGGCGCGGGGGCCCCGGACAGCGTCGGCGCGGCCGCGTTGGTTCTCCTTCACGGGGTCTGCCTGGCTCTGGCGCTCCTCCTTTTCTTCGCGGCGCTCGCGCGGGGTCCGATCAGCGTGGCGGCGCCGATAGTCGGCGCGCACCCCGTCCTGGTCGTCGCCTTCGCCGTGTTTGCCGGCCGCATCCCGGGCCTGTCGGAGTGGGCAGCGATGACGGCAATCGTCGCAGGCGTCGTTCTCGTAGGATATGCGACCGGCGGCAAGGGCGGCAGCGCAACGAAAGGCGCCGCCCGACGCGTGCTTCCGATTGCTGTCTCGGCGAGCTCACTCTATGCCATTGCCGTGGTCGCCGGTCAGGAAGCTGCGGTTCTGTCGGGAGATTTCTCCACGCTCTGGTTCGGACGCCTCGCAGGGCTGCTGCTCGTGACGGCTCTCCTCGCAGCCCGCGGCCGCGACCTGCGTTTCTGGCGCCTTTCTCCGGGTTGGCAAGGGCTGGTTGCCGCCCACGGAGTGCTCGACACGCTCGGTTTCTTCCTGTTGCTGGCCGGCGGAACGACCGCGAACCCGGAATTCACCGCCGTGATCTCGTCCACGTTCAGCGTCGTGACGATTGTCCTTGCATGCATCTTCCTTCGTGAGCGCATGACGCCGTTGCAGGTCTCGGGCGTCGTCCTCATCGTTGGCGGCGTCGCGACCCTCGGCTACGGTGGCGCGTAGTCAAGCCGGGTTCGTGCGAATGCGCCGGGGCGGAACCCGAAGAACGCCCCTGCCCCGCCGCCGCTCGCCCGCCGGAAGCGGGACGCCGTTCGGCTGACGGTTTCCGGCAAGGGAAGGGCGCGCCGCGCAACCGCCAGCTGCGGCCCTCCGGATTCTCCCGACGATTCGCGCCCGCTCCGAGGCCCTGGGCGAACCGGGACACATCGAAGACCGAATCAGCTGCGGCCGTGCCGGTCGATGAAAGCAAGGACCCTGGGGCGAATGCGCTCCTGCCAGGGGCGGCCGGAGAATATGCCGTAGTGCCCGGCATCGGGTTCGAAATGGGATTCCTTCATGTCCGCCGGGAGCGCCGGCAACAGGTCGTGCGCCGCGAGACACTGGCCGGGTGCCGAGATGTCGTCCCGCCCGCCCTCGACGACCAGGACGGCGGTTCCGGCGATCCTGGAGATGTCCACATGTTCGCCGCCCAGCGTGAACGCGTTGCGCGCGATCTCCCTGCGTTTGAAGATGCGTTCCACGGTCGTGAGATAGAACTCCGCGGTCAAGTCCATGACGGCGAGGTATTCGTCGTAGAACAGGTTGTGCCTGTCCCCGTCCCGGCATTCGTTCCGCGCGACCCGTGAAATCTGGCTCGCGAATGCCTCGGCATGCGTCTTCCAGTTCATCGACATGAAGGAAGCCAGTTGCACCGACCCCGGGTAGACCTTTCTCCCGGAACCGGCAAAGGCCAGCCCGACAGTCTGGATCATTCCCGCTTCCAGCTGTCCCATGGTGAAACGGTTGCCGAAGTCCGTGATGTCCGTCGGATTGGCGTCAGGGTCGACAGGACCGCCGATGAGCGTCAGCGTCCTCGGAATCGATTCCGGCCGCTCGACTGCCAGGGCGGCAGTTGCCGCGAGCGCGAGCGGAGCCGGCTGGCAGACCGCCACAATATGCGTGTCCGGACCAAGAAATATCGTGAAATCAATCAGGTAGTTCGTGTAGTCCTCGATGTCGAACCACCCTGCAGACACAGGCACATCGCGTGCATTCTTCCATGCGGTCACATGGACGTCGCAATCGGGCAGAAGGCTCGCCACGGTCTTTCTGGTCAGCGTGGCGTAGTGTCCGGACATCGGAGCAACGAGGAGGATCCTTCGACGCGCGGACCCGCCGTCACGGACGGAGAATCGGACAAGGTCGCAGAACGGTTTCTGCGCGACCGTTCCCTTTCTGACCTCGTGCCTCCGGCCGTCCGACACCACATGGTCGATTCCCCAGTCGGGAATCGTGCCGACCCTTTCGAATGTCCTTTCCGTGACTTCACCCCAGGCAGCCAGAACCGACGGGAGTGGATGCGCGGCAAGGGCGAACGCGGGCTGCCCCCAGAATGTCCGGGCGGTCGCCCCCAACCACTGGTTCGAAATTCGTAGTCCCTCCTGCAGTTCGTGGGCCACAAACAAGTCTTTATCCTTCATCAAATTCTAGTCACAATGTCCCTGTATGCTTGAGATCACGATCGCCTGCAACCTGAACCGGAGCACGCCATGGAAGAGCAACGACCGTCCAGCCCGAACGAACTGGAGCAGAACATCGAGAGGCTGAATGCGTTGATTCCAAGGCTGGCGGAAGCTCTGGCGGCCCGCAAGGGAAAGGATCCAAGGCTCGAGGCTCCGGACCAGAAGCTCTATGCCGAAGCAGCCGCCGCATATTTTTCGGAGATGCTGAACGACCCGTCGCGGCTCATCGAGGCTCAGGTCAACTACTGGAGCGAGAGCCTGAAGAACTGGGCAGACATCCAGAAGCGGGTGCTTCAGGACACGGCAGCCGACGAAGAGCCCGAGAAGCAAGCGGACCGGCGGTTCTCGAGCGAGCATTGGCGGAGAAACGCCTACTTCGACCTCATCAAGCGTCAGTACTTTCTGTCGTCGAAGACCATTTCGTCGGTCACCCGGGGGTTGACGGAACTCGACGCGGGGCAGCGGAACCGCGTCGACTTCTTCACGAGGCAGATCATCGACATGATGTCGCCGACCAACTTTCTGACGACGAACCCGGACGCGCTCGACCGGGCAATCCAGTCCGACGGCAAGTCGCTGGTCGACGGCCTCGAGAACTTCGTCCGCGATCTCGAGGCGAACCCGGAAGGGCATGCGGTCATGCTGTCCGATCCCGATGCATTCTCCGTCGGCAAGGATCTTGCCGCAACCGAAGGCTCAGTGGTCTTCCAGAACCGGATCTTCCAGCTGATCCAGTACGCGCCGCGGACCCACACGGTGTACGGTGCGCCGCTCCTCATCATTCCGCCCTGGATCAACAAGTACTACATTCTCGATCTCCGCCCCGACAACAGCCTGATCCGCTACGCGATCGAGACGGGCCACACCGTGTTCGTCGTATCGTGGGTCAATCCCGACGCGAGCCTTCGGGCCGCGGGTCTCGAGACCTACCTGGAAGAAGGTTTTCTGACCGCTCTTGCAACTGTTCTGGAGATTACCGGCGAGAGCGCGGCGGACGTCGTCGGATACTGCATTGGCGGGACTCTGCTCGCCTGCGGACTGGCTTATCTCGCAGCCGGACGCGGACCAAGCCAGGTTCGCAAGGCCACGTTCCTGACAACCTTGACGGACTTCGAGCACCCCGGAGATCTCGGCGTGTTCATCGAACAGAGCTTCCTCGAAGGAATCCGGAAGGAAATCGACGAAAAGGGATACATGCCGGCCTTTCTAATGTCCCGGACGTTCAGCTACTTGAGAGCCAACGATCTGGTCTACGGTCCGGCGGTCAAGGCATATCTGCTCGGCGAAAAACCTCCGGCGTTCGACCTGCTGCACTGGAACGGGGACTCGACGAACCTGCCGGCCCGGATGGCGATAGAGTATCTGGAACGCCTTTACAGGGACAATGATCTCGCGAACGACAGGTTCGAGCTGGCGGGACGGAAGCTGCGAATCGCCGACATCGAGGTGCCGCTGTTCGCCGTCGCAACGGTCGCCGATCACATCGCGCCGTGGAAGAGCAGCTTTGCCGGATTGGTGCGGGCCGGGGGCGAGAAGACTTTTGTGCTCGCCGAGAGCGGACATATCGCGGGCATCGTGAACCCTCCATCCAGGAAGAAGTACGGGCACTGGACGAACGCCTCGCTGCCCGAAGACCAGGACGAGTGGCTTGCGCGAGCCGATTTTCACGCCGAGTCCTGGTGGCCGCGCTGGAATTCCTGGTTGACGGCCGGCCAGGTTCAGAACGTCGCCGCAAGGCACCCGGGAGACGAATGCCACCCGGAAATCGAAAAGGCGCCCGGCAGCTACGTGCTCCAGTAGTCCGCAACGCGTCCGCGCCGACCTGTCCGCCTCCGGCAATGGCGGGGCCAGGGCATGTCGAGTGGCGGCGGCCGGGGCGGTCTTTCGCGACGGACTGTTTTTGTGCACCCCTTCCGGGTCCGGCGGAATTGCGCGCTTCAGGAAAACTTTTTTCCGCAGTGCAGCATTTTTCTCTTGAATTGCTGCGCTGCGGCATCCATATTGCTTTGGAAAGGAATAAATGCCAAAAGGAAAGGGACACCAGATGGCACGCAAGCAGACATACGACTTCGCCAAGGCGGCGGACCAGTTCATGGGCGCTTTCAACGTCGATACCAAGATGATCGATGACGCGGTCAGGACTGCGATTGAATTCAATACCCGGCTCGGAAACGTCGCCATTGACGCCACGAAAAAGGGCATCGCGCTGACCAGCGCTTGGAGCAGCGACACGCTCGGCCGGATCGAAGCCGGCAACACGGCACGCAAGGACCCGGCCGGCTATGCCGCGGCGGCGTCCGAGTTCGCAGTCGAGCAGGCCCGCGAGATTCCCGGAAAGCTCGCCGAGTACGCCGAAGTCGCCCGCCAGGCGCAACTGGCGACAATCGACTTGCTCGTCGACGCCGGCAAGACCATGCAGACCGAGGCGGCACCGACGGCGAAGGCTGCAAAGTAGGGTCTCCGAAGCCCCCGTTTCTCCTCCCGGGACTTCGGATTCCTGGGGCACCGGCAACGGTGCCCCTTTTTTGTCGCGTCAGGTTCGGTTAGTTTCCCGCAAACGGATCGAAACCATGCGCGACAAGATTCTCATCAGCCGATATGAGAGTCGCAGGCTCTACAACACGCGCGACAGCGCCTATTTGACGCTGGACGATGTCGCCGCGCTCATCGGGCAGGGACACGACGTCGAGATCCGGGACAGGAAAACCGACGAGGATCTGACCCGCCAGTACCTGCTGCAAATAATCGCGGAGCGCGAAGCGCGCGGCGAACAGCTTCTTCCCGTAAACCTTCTCACGGACCTCGTTCGCAGCTACGGCAGCGGTGCGGGAACCATGTTGCCTGACTTCATGTCGATGTCGCTGGAAGCGCTGAAACGACACCAGGAAGCGGTCGCGGCAAGCGTGCCGGTGACCGAGGGCGGTCCTCTCGACCCGGCCGGCGTGTTCGGAACGGCGGCGGAGCTTCAACGCCGGAACGCGGAGATGGTTTCGGCCATGTTGTCCGCCTGGCTGCCACGCGCGACCGGCGAAGCGGCGCGGGAAGAAAGGACAGCCCCGGCGGAGCCGGAAAAAGCCGCTGCCTCCGAAGAGATTGCCGCCATCCGCGACGAACTCGGTGCGCTCAAGGCGAAACTCGACAAGCTTCAGGAAAAGGGCAAACCGGTGTAGTTTTCCGCCATGCTGCGGCGCGCGTTTTCGGATTGCTCCAGATAGGCAAGCTCGCTTGCCTGCATCCGCCGGGAAAATTCGGTGTCATCCGGAAAGCGGTGCAGCATGCTCGTCATCCACCAGCTGAACCGGACCGACATCCAGACGCGCGCCAGCGCCCGTTCCGAGTACATGTCGAGCGCACCCGCTTCCCCGGCGTAGTGCCGGACGAGCGCATCGTGAAGCAGGCGAACGTCTGAGACGGCCAGGTTCAACCCCTTGGCGCCCGTGGGCGGCACGATGTGCGCGGCATCCCCCGCCAGGAGCAGGCGGCCCCAGCGCATCGGCTCCGCCACGAAGCTGCGCAACGGAGCAATCGATTTCTCTATGCTCGGGCCGGTGATCAGCGAATCGGCGGCCGATTCGGGAATGCGGTGCCGGATTTCGTCCCAGAACCGCCGATCCGGCCAGGCTTCCGGCCGGTCGTCCGCAGGCACCTGGACATAGTAGCGGCTGAGCATCGGGTTTCGCATCGAGCAGAGGGCGAAGCCGCGTTCGTGGGACGCGTAGATGAGCTCGTCGCTGACCGGAGGCGTCTCCGAAAGAACGCCAAGCCATCCAAACGGATAGACGCGCTCGCATTCTCTGAGTTCCCTGGCCGGGATGGATTTTCTCGATGCCCCGTGGAACCCGTCGCAGCCGGCTACCACGTCGCAGTCGATCCGGAACTCGGTGTCCCCGCAACCGAAGGTCACGAAGGGCGACTTCCCGTCAAGGCCCCGCAGGGTCACGCCCTCGACTTCGTGGATGGTGGCGGCACCGGACTCCGCACGCGCCTCGTACAGGTCCGCGGTGACCTCCGTCTGCCCGTAGACCGTCACGCTCCGGCCGACCAGCCTGGCGAAGTCGACCCGGAAACCGCGGCCCTCGGACGCAAGGTAGCATCCATCGTGGCGGATTCCCTCCTTGTCCACGCGGGTGCCGACTCCGGCGTTGCGGAGGGTCTCGACGGTTCCGGTTTCAAGTACGCCTGCCCGGATTCTTCCGAGGACGTATTCGCGCGTACGGCGTTCGAGGAGCACCGTCTCGATGCCGGATCGGTGCAGGAGCTGTCCGAGAAGGAGTCCCGACGGCCCGCCGCCGATGATGACGACCTGTGTCCTTCGCCTCGTTGACTGCCGTTCGCGGTGGATTGCCATGCCTGACCCGTTCGTGCCGCGGGAGGGATTCCCGAGCAACTCGATGATAGAAGCGATCGGTCTGCAAACCAACCTCGGAACGGTCGCCCGGGCGCACCGGGCACCGGCGCGCGCGCACGGGGCCGCCAAGAAACCGGAAGGCCGTCTCCCGGCCGGGCAAGCCATCCAGTGGGGGTCGCGACTCGCCTTGCAATTGGTATAGAGTACGGCTCCTGTTGCCATCCGGAGCTCGCCTCAGGGACTGGCGAGAAACAGGTCGAATGGGCGCGGGGCGGCCGGCGGATTCGCGTCTATCGCGCAGCCCATCCGGGAGGCGGTCGCATTCGTTGCGACGGGAATGCGAGCGGGAACGGGGATGTACGAAGGAAACCACCTGGCGTCCTGCCTGCGCGCTTCGTCCGCCGCATCCGGCGGCCGCAGGTTCCTGTCCCCGCCGGAAGGGCGCGCGAGGTCCTTCGATGCCAGCTTCGCGGCGGCGGAGAAATATGCCGACGCATTGATGTCGCTCGGCGTTCGACCCGGCGACCGCGTTGCGGCGCTCGTCGAAAAGTCGCCTGCCGCCATAGAACTCTACCTCGGTACGATTCTCGCCGGCGGCGCGTTCCTTCCGCTCAACCCCGGGTACACGCCGGACGAAGTGGACTTCTTCATCCGGGACGCCCGGCCGTGGGCGTTCGTAGTCGACCCCGGAAGGCAGGAGTCACTGGCGGGCACGCCCGCCATGGCGACGGTTCCGGCCGTCGCGACCCTTGACTCGTCCGGCGACGGAAGCCTGGAGCAGTTCGGCCGCGAAAACGAGGAGAGGTCCGGCTTCCGGCCGGCGGCGCGCAAGGAAGACGACCTAGCCGCGATCCTCTATACGTCCGGCACGACCGGAAGGCCCAAGGGCGCCATGCTGACCCACGCCAACCTGTCGACAAATGCGTTGACGCTCGCCGACTGCTGGCGGTTCACCTCCCGGGACGTGCTTGTTCACGCGCTTCCGATCTTTCACACCCACGGGCTCTTCGTCGCCACGAACGTCGCTCTCGTCGCCGGGGCCGCGGTCGAGTTCCTGCCGGAATTCGGCGCCGAAGCCGTACTTGCGTGCATGCGGCGCGCGACCGTGCTGATGGGAGTGCCGACATTTTATTCCCGGCTTCTGGAGCATCCGGAACTCGGCGAGGCCGCCAGCGGAATGCGGCTCTTCATTTCCGGTTCCGCACCTCTTCCCGTAAGCGTCCACGAGGCGTGGCGGATTGCGACAGGCCAGGCGATACTCGAGCGCTACGGCATGACCGAGACCGGGATGAACACCTCGAACCCGTGTCACGGCGAGCGCAGGGCCGGAACGGTCGGCACGCCGCTCCCTGGCATCACCGTGCGCCTCGGCGCGGCAGGCGGAGGCCGCGACGGCGGAGACTCGCCGGCCGGCGATGGCGCAATCGGGATCCTGGAAGTCGCCGGGCCGAACGTGTTTCCGGGTTACTGGATGAACGAGGAAGCGACGGCGCGGGACTTCACCGATGACGGATACTTCGTGACCGGCGACATCGCCCGCATCGACGATGACGGCTATGTCACAATCGTCGGCAGATCAGGCGACGTCGTCATTTCCGGCGGATTCAACATCTACCCGAGCGAGGTAGAGCGCGTCATCGATGCGGCACCGGGAGTTCGCGAAGTCGCGGTCGTCGGCGTGCCGCACCATGACCTTGGAGAAGCTGCGGTCGCGGTGGTGGTGCGCGATTCGGACGGCACGGACACCGGAACCTCGGCGGAAGCGATCCTGGCGCATGCCGCAGAGCGGCTTGCGCGCTACAAGCAGCCCCGAAGAATCGTTTTCCGGGACAATCTTCCCCGGAATGCGATGGGAAAGGTCCTGAAAAAGCGGCTGACGGAGGAATTCGCGAAGTTGTTCGCGCCGCGCTGAAGGCCGGTCGAAGCCATGACATCGCACGAGGGCGCGACGTTCGCGCGACTTCAGCCGCCGACGCGTGAACGTCCGTGTCCGCCGAGCGCCGCAACTCTATCGGCGCGTCCGGCCGGATGCGCTTCCTGCTGCGGTCTTCCGAATTCGCGGCTGCCTTTTCAGAGTTCCTCGAACTCGCCGGTGCGCTGGTTGTACTCCAGGACCACGCCGGAACCGATGTCGTGCCAGAGCCCGTGCAGCGTCAGCGCGCCGGCGCCGACGGCTTCCGCCACGAACGGATAGGTCATGAGGTTTCGGAGCGACAGGACCACTCCCTGGCGTTCAAGCGCGGTCCGCCTGCGGTCAGGATCCGAGATGCCCGCGACCCCGGGATATGCCGGGCGAAGGACCTCGAGCCACTCGGCAACGAACGGGAGTTGGCGCGGCAGCGGATTGCCAGGCTGGTCATGCATGTCGATGCACCCCTGCACCCCGCCGCAGTTCGAATGGCCGAGCACCAGAATCCGGGCGACCTCGAGTTCCTTCACCGCATATTCCACCGCGGCCGGGGTTCCTCCGTGGCGGGTTTCGTGATCAGCCGGAGGGACAAGCGCAGCGATGTTCCGGTGAATGAAGAATTCGCCCTCTTCGACTTCGAATATCGCCGTCACGTGCACGCGGCTGTCGCAGCAAGTGATGGCCATGGTCCCGGGCGCCTGACCGAGTTCGGCCAGGATGCGGAACCGCTCAAGATTGTCGGCGTGGTCCACGGACTTCCAGTCCCGGTACCTCTCGACCAGGAAAGACGGCAAGGAATTGTTCGACTTCAACGTTCATCCTCCATAAGTTGACCGGCGGTCGCGCACTTCCGGCGGTATAGCAAAGAACATGCCCTCAGTCCTCTCGTCATGGTCAGACAGTCGACGAGCAGCTTCTTGCATGCGATGCACTGGCGTCGCGCGAGGCGGCATCCAGCCGGACACGGTTCTCTACCCCTTCTTCGGCGCAACTCGGTCAGCGCCTGCGACCCTTGCAGGGCCGGATCCCCGTCGCCACGGCGTCGATTCCGGACGAATCCATCACGCGGCGGTCAGGATGATGCAAGCCGGAAGTCGACCCAGGGCCGGGCCGCCGGCGCTCGAACGACCTGCCGGGAAGACCGGGCAATTGCAGTCGAACCGACCTTCATCAACGGGGTGATTCATGCCGTACACGCTCTCGCTCAACACCAATCCGCTGGTCAACAGGTTCGCCGAACCTGCGGACCTGATCGACACGGTCGTACGCGGCGCCGGAATCCGCCGCCTGCAGCTCACGCATGAGTTCATCAACCCGGCCTGGCCGTCGTCCGTTGTCAGGCGGCTGACCCGCACGACGTCGCGGTCTCTGGCGCGGACAGGCATGAAGATCGAGTCCGGAATGATCGGCCCGACCGGCCGACTGAATCAGTTCGGCCATCCGGACCGCGACGTGCGGCAGTACCATGTGAACTGGTTCAAGACGTTCGTCGACATCATCGCCGATCTCGGTGGAACGGCCGTCGGGTCTCCGTTCGCGATTCTCACCTATTCCGACTACGACGCGCCGGGCAGGCGCGAGGAGCTCGTCGAGATCGCCATCGACTGCTGGGCAGAGGTGGCGGAACACGGACAAGCGGCCGGCCTTCGTCACCTGTTTTGGGAGCCGATGTCCGTGGGTCGCGAGTTCGGCCACACGATCGAGGCGTGCCTCGGCCTTCAGTATCGGCTCGATGCAGCGCGAATGGCGATCCCGATGAGGGTCATGGCGGACGTCGACCACGGCGACCTGACCTCTTCCAACCCCGACGACACCGACCCCTACGCCTGGGCAAGGGCGGTCGCAAAGGTCTCGCCGATCATCCACATCAAGCAGTCCATGCCGGACAAGAGCAGCCATCGACCGTTCACGGCAGCGAACAATGCCAATGGTCGAATCAATCCGGAATCCCTCCTCCGGGCGCTCGCGGACGGCGGCGGAACAGACAACGACCTGTGCCTCGAACTGTCTTTCCGCGAGCGCGAACCGAGCGACCGCGCGGTCATCGCCGAGATCGCGGAGAGCGTCGCGTACTGGATGCCCTACGTCACCGCGGACGCGCGAGTTCTCGATGCCTGACGCGGTTTCGCTGTCGCCGAGGTAGAACTGGCGCCGCAGCGGCGGGGCCGTCCGGGACCGGCTGAACGCGCGTCAGCGGAAGACGCTCGGCTGCACGGCCCCGGCAGAGGCGTTCCGGAAGGCGCGGCATCCCTTACCGCCGGGGCTTTGACCGTCCGCAGAGCACGGCTACGCTCGGTCTCGACGGGACTTCAGCCGCCTCGGGCCCGGATCTTGGGCGCCCCGGGGCTTGGATTCACCATCATCGGGCCGTCTTCAGCACCCGGGCTGCGCGCCCGCTGCGGAAATGGCCGGCGTTGCACTTCGGAGTGGCGCCCGGGAATGAGCACTCTTCAGGGGTCATGGTTATGTCCACGGCGGATAGCGTGATGGGCGTGCTCGTCCCCATCAGTCGCTTGAAAAGCATCGCCGCGTTGTCCGGGCTATGCGGTGCGGATTCGTACGCGCGTTTACCGACGTACTTGTTGCCGCGCCGGTCGATGTAGATCGCCGACGGTGTCACGTCATTCTGTTCCGGGCTCTTCCAGATGCGGGCCTCATCGCCGCGTAAGAGCAGATCGCACTGTTCGTAGTACCCAGGTCGATGCCGATGTAGTTCTTCATGATTCCACTTTCCTGAGCATAACATTCCCGGTCCTGACAACGCCGTCGGATCCTATAATGATTGGTTCGAGCATCTGGTCCACAACCAAGGTATCGTCAGACCCAAATTCCTCGATGTTCAGTGCCGTCGCCGCCATTCCCGGGTCAAAAGCGTGACACTCCACGTTCACGATTCGCATCCCAGCGTCCGTGAGCGAGGCTTCCAGCTTTCTCTGAAACCAACGGAATTACCCTCGATACCGACCTTGTTCCCCGGCGTCTAGTTTCAGCAACAGGCGATTAAATGGCCTTCCGAAACGCCATGACTCGACGGCGACGTCAAGAAGCGACTTTATCAGAAATTCGACATCAGGTTTTTCGTCTTCTTCTGACATTGATTCATGTTCCCGGCATCGACTGGTGGCTAATTCGCTAGACCATCTGTCAAGCCATTACCTATTCCTTCTCGAACCACTGACTCAAGAACCTCCATGTTCGGCAGTCAGCGCTGAATGCGTGTTCGCGTCGCCCGGACAGCCTGACAGAGCCTGTACCGTCAGGCTGTCCGGGCGGCCGCCGGGAGTTTCCGGTTGACGTTATAGAACGAGCATCATGCTGTCGGTTCCGGGGGGAGACCGTTTCGATTGGGGGCATGGTTCGGGTCGAAGGCAACGACGGGTCTCTCGCAGGCCATCCTCAGCTGCATGCCCCCGCATTCTACATATATCGAGACGCATCTCGGGGTGCGCCATCATGAAGCGCAAGCCGACGGCGCCGAGGAACATCGGCATCGACCTCAACCGCCGGGCGATCGGAACTTCAGTTGCACCTATCCGGTCGAGCTCCGCCACGGCTGCTGCCACGCGTTCCTGTCTGGCTTCGACTTCGACAGCCACGAACTGGTCTGCTGCGACCCCCCTGCGTGCAGTCGACGCGCAAGTCGCAGCGCCGCTGCCGCTTCAACTGCACGGACAGCCCCGGCTGTGCGGCCGCGGGCCCCGGCCGCGAAGCCAGCTTCAATCCGAACCGGCCGACCCAGCGCGATCCGGCGATCCTCGATGCGCTGGCGCCCGATCCGGCCCGTCGCGATCTGAGGTTCGGCCCGGCCGGCTTCCGCCTTGGGCCTGTTGCCCTGCCGGTTGGGCCGCGTTGCTCCCTTGAACCTCGCCATGCCGCGATTATCCCCGCTGGGCTTTAGGACGTTCCAGTGTCCCTTGTCGCCTTTCGGGTGAACCCTTCAAACAGTCCTTCAAGCCGGGCCATGCGTTCGCGCAGTTCGGCAATGTCACTGCTCAATTTCCAGAGGAATGCCAGTATCCCGGCGATTCCGGCAAGCGTGATCCAGTCGGTTGATATGTCCATTGTGCTTCTTCCGTCAGGAATATGCGGCAATTCGACACGGGCGGTCAACATCCCGCCTTGGTGACTCGTTGGTGACTCAGATTTTTGTCGATGATCGCCCAAACCGCGTAAGTGACTGTATTTGTTGGTGCCCCCAAAGGGATTCGAACCCCTGACCTACTGATTACAAATCAGTTGCTCTACCGGCTGAGCTATGAGGGCAGTGTGCGGCTTATTGGACATGATTGGAAGCATTGCAAGACCTGGCTCGGGAAGAACGCGGGAGTCCTGCCGGATCAGCGGGTCGCCGGACCCGAATTCCGGGAAGACGCCGCAATCACCATGACCGAGACGAGGCTCACGAGCACGACCATTGTCGCCGCTGGCGAGGCTCGGCCGATGTCTTCGAGCGACGCGAAGTCATAGGTCCGCGTCGCCAGCGTGTTGAAGCCGAACGGCCGAAGCAGCAGCGTTGCGGGCAGCTCCTTCGCTGAGTCGACGAATACCAGCAGCCCCGCCGTCAGTAGGGATCCCCTCAGGAGAGGCAGATAAACCCGCGCGAGCGTTGCCGCAGGGGACTTGCCCAGCGATCGCGCTGCATGGCCAAGCGACGGTTTCAAACGATCGAAGGCGGCGTCCGTCGTCGAGAATGCGAGCGCGAAGAACCGGATCGAGCACGCCATGACGACGGCGGCTCCGGAACCCGTGAGCAGCAATCCGATTTCGAATCCGGTAAGGAAAAGGATCGAATCCGCCAGGACGTGATCGAATGCCGCCACCGGAATCAGGATGCCGAGACCCAGCACGACGCCAGGCGCCGCATATCCGATGGTCGTCACCGGTGCGAGCGCCGAGATGACCGGGCTGCGCGAAAGCCGGATGCCGTAGATCATGATGACGCCTGCCGAAACGGTGAAGATGCCGGCGAAAATTGCAACCCAGAATGTCGTCCAGACCGAACTCCAGAGCGATGCCAGGAACCAGAGGTGTGCGTTGTCGATGGCATGCGAGAGCACGATGGCGAACGGCATCAGGAAGCCGAGGACCACGGGCGCGCTGCAGGCAACGACGGCGGCAAGCGCACTTGGACCGCTGAGCGGTTCGCCAACCGTTCCGGACTGCCTCCGGCTCTCCTGGTGAAACCGGATGCGTCTCCGACTGGATTTCTCGACCAGAACGAGGACCACGACGATCACGAGGATGAGGGACGCGATCTGTGCCGCGCCTCCTGCATTCGACGATTCGAGCCATGTCGTGAATATGCCTGTCGTCAATGTCTGGACGGCAAAGTACTCGACCGCTCCGAATTCGTTCAGCGTTTCCATCATGGCGATGGCCATGCCGCCGAGAATCGCCGGTCTCGCAAGCGGAAGTCCGACCCTTAGAAAGCTCCCGAACGAACCGCAACCGAGCGTGCGCGCCACTTCGAGCACGCCCGCAGACTGGTCGCGAAACGCCGAGCGGGCAAGCAGATAGACGTAAGGATAGAGCGAGAGCGAAAGGACAAGGATGGCTCCGCCGCGCGAGCGAACGTTCGGAAACCAGTAGTCTGCAGCGGACTCCCATCCGAACAGGCTGCGAAGAAACGTCTGGGCTGGACCGGCGAACTCCCAGAAATCGACCAGCGCGTAGGCCGCGATGTATCCGGGCATCGCCAACGGCAACAGGAGCGCCCATTCAAGAACCGCGCGTCCTGGAAAGGACCTCATGACGACTAGCCAGGCCGTCACGGTTCCCACTACACCGGTGATCGCTGCAACGGCGGTCATGAGCAGAAGGCTGTTCGAAAGGTACCTCGGCAGGACCGTGGCCGCCAGGTGCGGCCAGATGTTTTCCGTGGGAAACATCGCGATCCAGATGATCGACATAATCGGAAGCAACACGAACAGAGCAAGAATGACCGCAAAAAACGACCACGCATCGACAGGGAGTGAAATCGTCCGGAAAGGCCCGGAAAATCGCGGAACTTCTTGCATTTCCAATGCGTCTATCCCACGGGATTCCACCTGTCCACCCGCGGCTGCGGCTGCGAAAGGGCGATCGCTGCAGGCAATCCGCGTACGGCACTTCACGGACTCGCCAAATCCGTTCCCTTCGCCGACTCCGCAAAATCCGCCCTCTTCGAAACGAACGGATCTTCGAAAACTCTGCACACCCTCACAATGCTGTCGCCGAGCGCGAGTAGCTCCCGCTGCCGGGAAAGAGATTCCCGAGAACACCAAAACCGGAGAAAATCATGAAGGACATCGATCCGCACAAGCTGTCTGCCGACGAATGGGACGAACTCAACTTTCCGCGTCCGAATCGGCACGAATTCGACGACGTCGTGGAACGCGCGATCTCGCGTCGCGGATTCCTGGGAGGAATACTGGCTTTCGGGTCCGGCGCCGGCGTCATGGGCACGTCGTTTCTCAACGGCGGAACCGCCCTGTCGGCGCAGTCCAGCCGATTTGCCTTCGAACAGCTGGCTCCGCAGACCGACGGCACCGTGCATGTGCCTGCGGACTACAACTGGGACATACTTGTGCGCTGGGGTGACCCGCTTTTCACGGACGCGCCCGCATTCGACGCCGCGCTGGGCGTTCCGACGGAAGGGTCGGACCGCGTGTTCGGCGAGAACACCGACGGAATGGAACTGTTCAACGTGGGCGGCAGGGAACTCCTGGCCGTCAACAGCGAATACGTGAACACCGAATTCAATCTGGCCCACACAGAGGACGGCAAGCCGGCCTCGGCCAATGACGTGCTGCGCCTGCAGAACTTCCAGGGCGTCACCGTCATGGAGATCGAGGAAAGCACGGATGGCTGGAGCGTCGTCATCGACAGCCCGTACAACCGCCGCATCCACCACAACACGCCGATGGACTTCGACGGTCCGGCGGCGGGTCACGACCTTCTGAAAACCGCGGCCGATCCGACCGGCACGCGGTCGCTGGGAACGTTCAACAATTGCGGATCGGGCCGGACGCCCTGGGGCGCCTATCTGACCTGCGAGGAAAACTTCAACGGATACTTCGGCCCCACTGACGAACTTTCGCTGGAAGATTCTGTAGCGGCGGGCTTCAAGCGGTACGGCGTGTCGACCAAGGTCGATCCGGGCCGTTACAACTATCACGGCTTCGACGAAAGATTCGATCTCTCGCAGAATCCGAACGAACCGCATCGCGCAGGCTATATCGTCGAGATCGACCCCTCGGACCCGGATTCGACTCCCGTCAAACACACTGCGCTGGGCCGCTTCAAGCACGAGAATGCCGCATGCGTGCTAGCTCCAGACGGGCGCGTGGTCGTGTACATGGGCGACGACGAACGCGGGGAGTTCATGTACAAGTGGATATCTCGCGACAATTACGCTCCCGGAGGGAACACCTCGACGCTCATGAGCGAAGGCCGGCTCTTTGCCGCGAGATTCGGGGAAGACATGACCGGCCAATGGGTCGCTCTGACACCCGACGCGACCGGCATGAGCGAGGCCGACATCGCGGTCTTCACGCGCATGGCGGCATCCGCCGTCGGCGCAACGACAATGGATCGTCCGGAATGGATCGCGGTCAATCCGACCGCCGTCGAAGCCTACTGCTGCCTGACCAACAACTCGCGCCGCGGAGCCACGAACGATGATGGTTCCATCCGGACGAATGCAGGCGGCGACGCGATGACCGTCAACGCGCCGAACCCGCGCGAAGTCAACCGGTACGGCCAGATCGTGCGCTGGCGGCCCCACGGCGACGACCATTCGGCCGACACATTCGACTGGGATCTGTATGTCATGGCCGGCAACCCGAACGTGCATGCCGAGGGACCCTATGCCGGCACTGCGAACATCAACGAGGGCAACCTGTTCAACTCGCCTGACGGGATGCAGATTGACACCTCCGGCCTGATCTGGATCCAGACCGACGGCAATGACGGCGACGAAGGCGACTTCGAGGGCATGGGCAACAATCAGATGCTGGCCGGCGATCCCGTAACGGGCGAAATCCGACGGTTCATGACCGGCCCGAACGGAAGCGAGGTGACGGGGCTGACATGGTCCTCGGATCGCCGCACCATGTTCGTCGGAATCCAGCATCCGGCCCGGCCATTCCCGGACGGCGCGGAAAGCCTGCCAAGGTCGTCGATAATCACGATCAAGCGCGACGACAACGCTCTCGTCGGTTGATCCCCGCAGGAACCGGACTGTCGGGCGCGCGAGGTGCGCCCGACAGTCCGGGGCGGAATCGCGTTGATGCCGCCGAATCGGTGTCTGGACCATCCAGGGCGCGCCAGTTGATTGAACCGGCGCCGCCGGCGCACCCTGCCGTTTCCGCACGGCAGCGCATCCACGGTCTTCAGGACGTGCGCCCCCGCCTGTTCCGCGGATGCCCGCAAACGCCCTGGCGCCCGCCAATCTCCCGCCAGCGCCTCTGCAGGCGCTTTCTCGCGTTCAGGCTCGCACTCCCGTCCGGATTGCCTAGCGAGACGTTCCGCGCCGCTGCAATTCGCAGGCCCGAATCATCGATCAAGTACATGATACTGAGGAAACCGGGAACAAGCCGGCCCGTCCATGGCGCCGGGGCACGCAGCTTCCTTCGCGAAACCTCCTGGCGGCAGGCTTTCCGGGAGGGCTCGAGTGCTGAACCGGACGAACGTCACGTTCCCCGGCAAAATTCCTGCTGCCGGGAAATCATGCCGTCCGTTGGCGACATCGCGGACAATTTCCGCCGGCGGCCGGATAGACTGCGCCCACGCCCACACCGACGTGCGGCGTTCAGTAAGCGGCACACGCCAGCGGCTACTCTTCGAGCGCATCCAGATACAACTTGAGAAGCGCCTCCTCGTTGGAAACTGCATCGGGATCACGCTTTCTCAATGCCACGACCCGACGCAGGATTTTCGTGTCGTAGCCGTGAGACTTCGCCTCCTTCATGACCTCTCGCTGCAGCTCCATGATCTCTTGCCGCTCGGCTTCGAGGCGTTCGAACTTCTCGACTATCTGCCGGACCTCGGGGGCGGATACGCGCCGCGATTCCTGATCTGTTCCGTTCATTGAGTTTCACCTGTTGGACGAATTCGCAAGAGTTCCGCCTAGTCCTGCACCGGTGTGGCCGCAAGAGCAATTTTCCGCGCCAAACCTTGTGGAAACCAAACCCCGTTCCACTCGCGAAGTGCAACACCGGATGTCTCGATCAGCGACCTGCGCCATGGACGCAGGAATGTGTGCAAATCGGCCGAAGGATGGCGGCGACACAGTCCCTGGTCGCGGATGGCATGGTTCCAGGCCCGCATCAGCCGAGCCGGCTACCGACCCGTGTGCTGACCTATGAGGGTCGAACGCTTGCCATGGCATAGGCCGCGCTGAGGAGGCCGGGATCGAAGTCCGACGGCCATTGCCCGGCAGCGGCCCGGACCGGACGAGCTTGAGAGGCGCGAGCCCGGCGGCGGACGGCGGCGGGCTCGGCATGGCCGCCTCCTTGAGCAGGCGATCGGATCGAGGGCCACCAGCATCGGGGCGAAGACGAACAGCCCGCGGCGGGTGCGGAAGGCGCCGTCCTCGAGGGAAGGCACGATGATCCGGAACGGCGGATGTCGGGGCCGGACAGTCCGCCGGAGGGCCGCCGAGCCCGGACCAGCGCCAGTCCGGCTTCCGGATCACCTTGGAGGGCATCGACAGGCGGGCCGGGACATGGATCTTCCAGCACGTCGAGAACATCGACCTGGTGGAAGGCATCGGGGGCCAGGCCAGGATCCGGTTCCTGCGGCGCCGCGGGAAGAAGCCGGTGCCGGAAGGGCCTTCGGCCACTCGGGCCTGGAAGAAGCCGCATCCCGGGATCGGCACGGAAGGCGGAGCGAGGTTGCGGAAGGACCCGATCGTGTAACCGAAGGCTTCAGCTGCGGCGCAGTCCATTCGGCGACATAGCGGGCCCTGAGAGCCTCGATCATCGTGCAAGGGCCACTGCGGCTTGCGCTGGTGTCCCTGATGCTCACCGGGCATCTGAAAAATACACGCATTGTCACAATTCATCATGGGCATTGGGCCTGTCAGGACCGCGGCCGCGTTGATGTCAAGGCGAACGTGCGCTGACGGGTGCTGCTGGGCTCGCCGCCCTGTTGTTTTCAGGCACGATCGCCACCGCGGACGCGCATCATGGCAAGGCGATCGGTGCGAGAATTCCGGCCTCCATGCCTGGGTGGCGCGGGCGCTTCCATTATGATCCGGGATTCTACTGCCAACGTTTATATGACGTATTGCCAAAAAGCCAATGGGAGCGGGGAGAATCCAGAACGAGCCGCCTCGCGTCACGGCCTCTCCCCAGGTGGGAATTCAGGCGCGGACGTATTTTTCCGCTGCACGGGCCCGAATCCATCAAGTATGATACCGAGGCGGAACAAGCCGGCCCGTCCATGGCGCCGGGGCTGAAGCTTCCTCCGAGGAAGGCGGCTCCGGCTACGAGTGCCCCGGACGAACGTCACGTTCCCCGGCAAAATTCGCGCCGCCTGCCGTCCGTTGGCGACCGAAGCCAATTTCCCCGGCGGCCGGATAGACTGCGCCCACCGCCCCGGCGACGTGCGGCGTCTAAGCGGCACACGCCGCGGCTACTCGGTCGAGGCATCCAGATACAACTTGAGAAGCTCCTCGTTGGCCCGGCATCGGGCCGCCGCGCTTTCCTCAATGCTTGCACCGTCCGGCAGCGATTTTCGTGTCGTAGCCGTGAGACTTCGCGGGACTTCAGCCGCTCGGCAGCTCCATGATCTCCGCTGCTTCGAGGGGAACTTCTGGACTATCGCCGGACCACGGGGCCGGATACTTCTGCACGATTCCTGATCTGCCGTTCATTGAGTTTCACGCGCTCGCATTCGCAAGAGTTCCGGTGTTGCACTTCCGGAGTGGCCAAACCTGGGGAAACCAAAGTGATGAACATCGTGTTTGGGAAAGATACCATGAAAACGGGCCTTGGGAGGAAATGAAGGATTTCAGGACTGATTCTTTTCAAATCCCGATCCTCTCGATCTCGTCCGGCGAGACACGTTCCTGGTGCCGGTCGTAGAGCTTCGTCGTTTCCGTCTTCGCGTGTCCAGCCAAGTACTGGGCGACCTTGACCCGCGCCTTCGGGTTCTCGAGTTAGGCGGTGATTCCGGTCGCCCGGAACGAGTGATTGCCGACGGGTGTCGTGATTCCCGCTACCCGGGCGCGCCGCACGAGCATCTCTCAGGCACTGGGCCGGTTGAAGCGGCGCTCCGAAAGCGAACCGTCACGCTCGAGCGAGCGGAAGAGGGGACACTCACGGTCGCCGGGGATTCCGGCATCCGCGACATATGCCGAGAGATACGATTCCAGGTTGGGGTGGCAGGGGATTTCGAATTTATTCACCCCGGCGCAATCCCAGGTCTTGCCGGATCCGGCAATGCCGTTCGGCGCGGGTCGCGCGATGCCTGTTGCGCATCCGTCCCTGTCGTGGGAACGTCCGGATCGAGTCGGATCTTCCGATCCGGGCTCGAACAGGAAGACGAGCGTCACCGGTGCGGATCGCTGCGTGCGCCGCAACCGACCCGACCGCTTCATCGACGAGGTGCGGCATGGACATGATGGTCTGGACAGGCGTCGCCATCACCACGCTCGGACTTCTGGGCCTCGCCTGGTGCATGCTCAGGGCCAATGCCGCAAGACGCGCCAAACTGGAGGGCCATGCGTTGGTCAGGCACCTTCGCACGCTAGTCGCAATGAACGTTGCTTCCTTTTCTGTCGCCGCGATCGGTCTGACGGTCGTAATCGCGGGAATCCTGCTCTGAGAGCTTGACCTAAGAGTCCGACACAAACACATTATGTTGTGGAATTGTCGGAATTTCGCCACCAAGAAACAACATATGGCAATATGATTCAAACTCCGAGTCGCGATCGCCCCGCAGCTTCGCGGGAGGCGATGCGCTCGGTTCACGGCAGGCTGCTTTCGGCGACCGCCTGAATGGCCGCCTCGATCATGGCGAGGTTTTCCGGCTGCGAGAACCTGTGGTCCGCACCTTTCACGAGTGTCAACTGCATGTCGGGCGAGCGGGCGTGGCTGAGCAGCCGGATCGGAACCGACATGTCAACGTCGCTGTCCTCGGTGCCGTGCAGCAACCGTACGGGCATGTCGAGGACGAGCGGTGATCGGAGAACGAGGTTGCGTTTTCCGTCTTCCATGAGCCTGCGCGTGATCACTTCGGGTTCATCGGAATATTCCGAAGGCCGCTCGATGCGTCCGCGGCTTTCCAGCTCGATGCGTTCCGAAGCGGACAGACACGCCCGTATGCTGTCTTCGGTGAAATCCGGAGCCGCCGCGATGCCGACCACGCCGGCAATGCGATCCGGCGCCTGGCGGGCGAGGAGGAGCGCGATCCAGCCGCCCATCGACGAACCGACGGCGATCTGCGGACCCGCCGTCAGTTCAGACAGCACTGCGAGCGCGTCCTCGGCCCAGTCGCCGATGCAGCCGTCCTCGAACGCTTCCGACGACATTCCGTGGCCGGAATAGTCGAATCTCAGGAATGCGCGTCCCGACCGTCGCGCCCAGTCCTCGAGATGAAGCGCCTTGGTGCCGCTCATGTCGGATCGGAAACCTCCGAGGAAGACGATTCCCGGCCCCTGGCCAGCACTTCTCCTGAATGCGATTCGCCGACCGTGCCCGGTCTGGAGATACTCCGGATTCGCTTCTCCGCTGGTCATGCCGACGCTCCCTCCAATGATTGTCATCGCCGGGAATAGTGCGGTTGATCGGCCACATTCAACCGCTATCGAAGGGTTGTCCGGACGTTTCCCGTTGACATGCCGCGTCTCCGTCAAGAATAGGTCGCCGACCGCAACCGGGCGTTCCGTGGGCGCCAGAACGACGATGAGGCACATTTTGGCCGATACGATCCGAATCACTCTCCCAGATGGCAGAGAACGTCCCTGTCCGGCAGGTGCGACCGGCATGGAGATCGCCGCAGACATTTCCGCATCGCTGGCGAAGGCGGCGATTTCGTGTTCGGTCGACGGCGAGCACCGCGACCTGTCGCGGCCGGTTCTTTCGGACGCTCGCGTCGCGATCCACACAATGAAGGACGAAGCCGTCGCGCTCGAGCTCATCCGGCACGACTGCGCGCATGTCATGGCGCGCGCGGTGCAGGAAATCTGGCCCGACGTGAAGGTCACCATCGGCCCGGTCATCGACTACGGATGGTATTACGACTTCGACCGGGAGGACCCGTTCACGCCGGACGATCTCGGCCTGATCGAGAAGCGCATGCGCGAGATCATCAACCTCCGCGATCCTGTTCGAACCGAGGTCTGGGAGCGGGAGCGCGCGATCGACCACTACCGCCGGTCGGAGGAGCCCTTCAAGGTCGAGCTCGTCGAGGGAATCCCGGATGGCGTCGACATCCGGATGTACTGGCACGGTCACTGGCAGGACCTTTGCCTAGGGCCGCACCTCGCGCACACCGGCCAGATTCCGGCCGACGCCTTCCGCCTTACATCCGTCGCCGGCGCCTACTGGCGCGGAGACAGCCGCAACCGCATGCTGCAGCGGATATACGGCGTCGCGTTCCGCAACCGGCACGACCTGAAGGCGCACCTGCGCATGCTGGAAGAGGCGGAAAGGCGCGATCACCGGAAACTCGGGCAGTCCATGTCGCTGTTCCATCTGCAGGAAGAGGCGCCGGGGATGGTTTTTTGGCATCCGAACGGCTGGACGATCTACCGTGCGCTCGAAGACTACATGCGCCGCCGGCAGAACGCTGCCGGCTACCGCGAGATCCGGACCCCGCAAGTCGTCGACCGAAAGCTGTGGGAAGCTTCCGGCCATTGGGACAAGTACCGGGAGAACATGTTCATCACGGAGATCGACGAAGAGCACGCGCGGGAGAAGCGGACCAACGCCCTCAAGCCGATGAACTGCCCCTGCCACGTCCAGATCTACAACCGCGGCATCAAGTCCTATCGCGACCTACCGCTTCGCTACGCCGAATTCGGTTCCTGCCACCGGTACGAAAGCTCCGGTTCCATGCACGGCCTCATGCGGGTGCGCGGATTCGTGCAGGACGATGCGCACATCTTCTGCACCGAAGACCAGATCGAGGCGGAAACCGCGGCATTCATCGAACTGCTCGGCAGAATCTACCGCGATCTCGGATTTTCGGAATTCGACATCCGCCTGTCGACCCGACCGGACGTGCGAGTGGGTTCGGATGCGGTCTGGGACAAGGCGGAGGCGGCGCTCGAATCCGCGATACGAAACCTGGGGCTGGCATTCGAAGTCGATCCCGGCGAAGGGGCGTTCTACGGACCGAAGCTCGACTTCGTACTGACGGACGCGATCGGGCGGGCCTGGCAGTGCGGCACTTTCCAGGCCGACTTCAACCTGCCGGAAAGGCTCGGCGCCGAGTATGTCGGCTCCGACGGCGACAAGCACAGGCCGGTGATGATGCACCGCACCATCCTCGGCTCCTTCGAGCGCTTCATCGGAATCCTGATCGAAAACCACGCCGGCAGGTTTCCGTTGTGGCTTGCTCCGAGGCAGGTGGTGGTCGCCTCGATCGTCTCGGACGCGAACGGCTACGCACGCGAAGCCGCGGACGTTCTGCTCGCCGCCGGCTTGCGGGCGGAGGCCGACGTGCGCAACGAGAAGATCAACTACAAGGTGCGGGAGCACTCGCTTGGCAAGGTTCCGGTCATCCTGGCGGTAGGAATGCGGGAAGTCCGGGAACGCACGGTTTCGCTCCGTCGCCTCGGCGAAAAGTCGTCCGAGGTGATCGACCTGCAGCAGGCCGTATCCAGGCTGGTCGGGGAAGCAGTCCCTCCGGACATCGCCTGAACCGGCGACTGGCGGTCGTCACGCGCGCAGGCGCGCGCCGCCCGGGTCGAAGGCGGCCCCCGGAAGCATGACCGCCCGGTGCGGGCGGCCAAGCACGGCAACGTGAAACTCCCGGCCCGCGACCGCGTGCTCCGCCTTGACGAAGCTGAGCGCGATCGACTTTTCGACCGAGAAGCCGTAGGCGCCGGAACTGACGCGGCCGACAGGCGTGCCGTCGGTGAGGAACACCGGCTCGCCGCCGGCAGCGTCGGCCTCCGTGCTCTCCACCGCCAGGTTGACGAGGAGCTCCCGCGGCGGCCGCTCCCTGATGTCAAGCCAGGCGTCCCGGCCGAGGAACTGCGGCTTGTCCAGCTTGATCAGCCTGTCTAGTCCGACTTCCTGCGGCCAGTATTCCGGCGAGTACTCGCGACTCCACGAGCCGTACCCCTTCTCGACCCGCAGGCTGAGCAGCGATCTGCTGCCGACCGGCCGCGCCCCGAGGTCGCGTCCTGCCTCGAAAAGCGCGTCGTGCAGCCTGACCTGGCTTTCCTCCGGCACGTAGAGTTCCCAGCCGAGGTCGCCCGTGAACGATACGCGGAATGCGACAACGTCAATTCCGGCGACCGTGATCCGGCGCGAACGCATGAATCTCCATGATTCGTTCGAGAGGTTCTCCTGCGTCAGGCGGGCCAGCAGTTTCCGGGAGTCGGGACCTGCGACATTGAAGCCGCAGTAGGCGTCGGAGATGCTCTCGAATGTCACGCCGGCTGGCAGGGGCACGCGGGAGAAGTATCGAAGGTGGTAGCGCTCGGCGATGCCGGAGCCGATCATCATGAAGCAGTCCCGGTCGAGCCTCGTCAGCGTGAAGTCGCCGGCAATGCCGCCGCGGTCGCCGAGCAGCGGCGTGAGGCAGGACCTGCCCTCTTCCGCAGGCACGTGATTTGCGATGATCCGGTCGAGCCACCCGGCAGCTCCGTCTCCCCGAATCAGGTATTTTCCGAAGTTCGAGACATCCACGATGCCGACGCCGCGGCGCAGCGCACGGCATTCCGCGCCGACGGGTTCGAACCAGTCCTGCCGCTTGAACCCGTAGGACTCGCTGCCTGCGCGGCCTTCGCCGGCGAACCACTGGGGATGCTCCCAGCCGTAGCTGGAACCGAACACGCATCCCATCGCCTTCTGCGATTCATAGGCGGGGCGCATGCGCACCCTTCGTCCGGCATCGCGTTCCTCGTAGGGAAAATGGATCGCGAAGCGGTTGGAGTACTGGTCCGCGACCCGCTCGCGGGTATAGCGGCGGCCGGCCCAGTCTCCGTAGCGCGCAAGATCCCAGGGGAACAGGTCGAGCTCCGGTTCGCCCTCCACCATCCACTGGGCGGACATCAGGCCAAGCCCGCCCGACTGGGAGAACCCGGGAATGACGCCGCAGCAGCAGAAGTAGTTCCGAAGCTCCGGCACGGGCCCGTAGAGCGCCGCCGCATCCGGAGACCAGATCATCGGTCCGTTGATGACCCTTTTGATTCCCGCTGTCGCGGCGACCGGCACGCGGTCCAGCGCCCGCAGCATGTTGTCCTCGATCCGTTCCAGATCGTCTGCGAACAGTTCGTGGCCGAAGTCGGCGGGCGTCTCTTTTTCGGCCCAGAACTTCGGCGTCTTCTCGTACGCGCCGATCAGGAGGCCGTTGCCCTCCTGGCGCATGTAGTACTCGCCGTCCCTGTCGGCGACGGACGGCAGCCGACGGCCTAGCGCCTCGATTTCGGGAATCGTCTCGGTCACGAAGTACTGGTGCTCGGTCGGTTGCAGCGGCAGACGGAATCCGGCCATCGCCGCCACCTCCCGCGCCCAGAGTCCGGCCGCGTTCACTACCCATCCGGCGCGAATGCTGCCCGACGGCGTCTCGACGATCCAGCTTCCGTCAGCCTGAGGCCGGGTAGCGGTGACCGGCGTAAAGCGGTGTATCTCCGCACCCAGCCGGCGGGCGCCGGCGGCGTAGGCATGCGTCACCCCGGACGGGTCCACGTTGCCGCCGTCCGGCTCGAACATGATGCACCGGATGTCGTCGAGATCGACGAGCGGATGCAGGGACAGGGCTTCCTCCCGGGTCACCTCCCGGAATTCCACCCCGAAGTAAAGCGCCTTCGCTGCCTGGATGCGGAGTTGATGCTCCCTGTCCTCGGTCTGCGCGAGGTAGAGCGCGCCCGGCTGGAAAACCCCGCATCCCTGGCCTGTTTCGGACTCGAGCTCCCGGTACAGCTTCATCGTGTAGTACTGGAGTTTCGAGATGTTGTTGTGGTCATGCAGCCCGTGGAGATTGGCTGCCGCGTGCCAGGTCGATCCAGAAGTCAGCTCGTCTCGCTCGAGCAGGACAACGTCGGTCCATCCGAGCTTCGCGAGGTGATAGAGGATCGAACAGCCGACCAGCCCTCCGCCAATGACGACTGCCTGCGCGTGAGATTTCATCGGCCTCGACTCCTGCCCTGCCAGCGGCGCCCGTCGTCCCTCGGGCAGAACCGTCCGGACAGTACATTTCCGGCCCTGTCAACAGGAATTCTCACAAGGCGCCGCGGAAACTTACCGGTCAGGAGGTGGATTTCCGGCTTCTCGTCGCCCCGCCGAACCCGTGTTCGCGCCGCACTGCAACAAACCCGCGGCTTGCAACGCGTTGGCGGATGACCCGGTTAGCCGCCCGAACCAGGGTCTAGCGCCCGGGCCGGAGGTTTCCAGGCGGCGCGGAGAGGTCTCACTCCTCCCGACCGCGGGCCGCCAGAAGGCCATGAAGTTCCGCCGAATCGCGGAGACCCGCTTCCAGAGAGAAGACGTACGCCTGCGTCAGGAAGAAGCATCCTGCATCGATGTCTCCGGAATCGATGCGCGACAGTCCGGCCGCGCGGTATAGTTCGACGAGTCGGCGGTTGTCGCCCGCCGAGTGCGCCGCAAGGAATGCCGCGTCTTCGGAAACGCCCCTGCCCTCGTCTTTCTCGGCGGCGAACCGCGTCACTCCGCCGGGCCTCGCCGTCCCGCCTCGACCATTGTCGCCACCCAGTGGTGGAACAGGTGCGTCGGACCGTCCATCACCGGCGAAAACCTTCCTCCGTCAAAGAATTGACCGCGCCGCCCCTTCTGCATGCCTTCGACGACGAACAGGTCCTCCAGGAAGATTTCGCGCCACTGTCGGGCGTTCGCTTCCCTAAGCGTCCGGTACCGCGCGTTCCTGACCGTCGGCTCCGCGTAGTAAATCGAGACGTGTTCACGCGTCCGCGACGTCCCAAGAGGTTCGAGAACGATCGCGAACAGGTGGTCGCAGTGCACCCCGAGAAGCACGTTCGGATACAGCGAGACATACTCCGAACCAGTCGCCCACCTCTCTCCGAGCCCGGGAAAATCCGGAAACGTCTCGCCCTTCTCGCCGGCGAGCCTGCGGTAGACGCGCGAACCCTGGCCGGAACAGCTGCCGGGCAACTCCAGGTTGTAGTGATCCTCAAGGCGCGAATAGCTGTTCAACCCCGGGTGGATCCAAGGCAGATGATAGCTTTCGCAGTTGTTTTCGACCGCAAGCTTCCAGTTGCAGGCGAGGTCGAGAGCGAAGGAGCTGTCGCCGCCGCCGTGGTAGGCGGGAAGGTCGAATTCCCGCCACCTTTCGAGAAGCCCGCCGTGAACCTCGGCGAATCCGGGCGCGCGGCCCGAGACATTCACGAAGATGACGTCCATGAAAACATGCGACCTGATCGCGATCAGCCCGAGTTCATCGCGGTCGATGTCGGCATGCACGTTGTGACCGGGGCCGCCGACATGCGGCGTCGCCCGGAGTCGGCCGTCCAGGCCGTAGCACCACGAATGATAGGGGCAGCGGAATGTTCCGCGAACGTTCGTCTTTTCCTGGACAAGCACCATTCCGCGATGGCGGCAAGTGTTCTGATAGACCGATATCGCGCCGTCCTCGCGCCGCGCGGCGACCAGCGGCATGCCCACAAAGTCAACCGGCATGACGTCGCCGGCATCGGGAATGTCCTTGCCGAATCCGATGCCCGCCCAGGTCGCGAAGAGGACCGCATCGCGCTCCTCCTCGTACACGAGGTCGTCGATGTAGTGCTCGTTGGGGAGGCCGCGGGCAAGCCTGACCGGCCTGAACACTTCGTCGAGGATCGGTTTCATGGTATCCAGTCCAGTCCGCGAGCACGTTTTTCCGAATCACAATTACCGCCGGTCCTGAGGGATTCAAGGCCAATTTCCCGCCGCTTCCGGACGCCCCCCGGCGAGACGTTTCAAAGGCGCATCCCGCGGCGCGCGGCTTCCTGCATTGACACGATCCGGTGCGCGGCGGGCGAGCGCGATCTTGTGCGCCGCCGTGAGTTGAAACCGATGGATTCCAGTATCCGGACAAAATAGTTTCGCGCTCACGCGGCGCGGCGGGCGATCCGTCGACGAATTGGCCGGCCCGCCGCCCGCCACATGCAACGCGGCCGTGCGTCCGCAAAGGAGCTGACATGTTTGAATCCTTTTTCCCGAAACCCAAACTCCTGTTTTCGGCCTTTGCAGCCTGGTCGATCGCCTGCGTCCTGCTGTGGTTCGGGTACGCGCAGAATGCGGGCGGGACGTTCAGCATCGGCTGGATCTTCGGCTACGACTTCCCGCCGCCGGCGGCGAGCAGCGCGGACGAAGCCGAAGTCGCCCGTCAGGCGGCGGCCGTCGAGAGCGCCGGAACCTTCTGGTTCTACCAGTACATGCTGGCCTGCTATGTCGCCTTTCTCGCCTTCTGGCAGTGGTTCTCGCCGCACAGGTGGGCACGCTGGTCGCTGTACGGTTCGGCGCTGATCCTTTTCGTGACATGGTTCCAGGTCCAGCTCGACGTCATGATCAACAACTGGTTCGGAAGCTTCTACGACATCATCCAGAAGGCGCTCGGCGAACCGAACAGCGTCTCGTCCGGCGAGTACTTTGCGGAACTGTTCACATTCGCAAAGATCGCCCTCGTTTACATCACCGTCGCGGTCCTCAACAATTTCTTCGTCAGCCACTACATCTTCAGGTGGCGGACAGCCATGAACGACCGGTACATCGCGATGTGGGGCCGGGTCAGGCACATCGAGGGCGCGGCGCAGCGCGTGCAGGAAGACACGATGCGCTTCGCGGCAATCATGGAAAGCCTCGGAGTCAGGCTGATCGACTCGATCATGACACTGATCGCGTTCCTGCCGATCCTCTGGGGGTTTTCCGAACTGGTGAAGGTCCTGCCGATCGTCGGCGAGGTTCCGCAGGCCCTGGTGTTCATCGCCATCCTGTGGTCCGTCTTCGGCACCGCGCTGCTTGCGGCGGCGGGCATCAGGCTGCCGGGGCTGGAGTTTCGAAACCAGCGGGTCGAGGCCGCATTCCGCAAGGAACTTGTCTACGGCGAAGACGAACCGACCCGGGCGCAGCCTCCGACGATCGACGAACTGTTCAACAACGTGCGCCGAAACTACTTCCGGCTGTACCTGAACTACCTCTACTTCAACGTCGTCCGCTACGGGTACCTGCAGGTCGGGGTGCTTCTGCCCTACATCGCGCTCGGCCCGACGATCATCGCCGCCGGATTCAGCCTCGGCGTCATGCAGCAGATAGTCCGCGCATTCGGCAGGGTCGAGAACTCCTTCCAGTACCTTGTCAATTCCTGGACGACGATCGTCGAGCTGATTTCGATCTACAAGCGGCTGCAGGCTTTCGAAGCCGCAATCGACGACATGCCGTTGCCGAAGATCGACCAGGAATTCATGGACTTCGGCGGGGACCCCGCCTGAACCCGGACGGCCGGGGCGTCAGTCGTCGGCTGTCCGGCTCCGGCCGAAGTCCGGCAGCGCGGTGTCCTGGCCGGCCTCGATGATTCCGCGCCGTATGGCGCGCGTGCGCGTGAAGTAAGCGTGCAGCATCGCCGCGTCGCCGCGGCGGATGGCGCGCTGCAGGTCGAAGAGCTCCTCCGTGAACCGGCCGAGTATCTCCAGGGTCGCCGCCGAGTTCCCGAGAAAGACGTCGCGCCACATCGTCGGGTCCGAGGCCGCAATCCGCGTGAAGTCCCGAAAGCCGGCGGCGGAGTACTTGACGACCTCGGTGTCGCTCACGCGGCGCATGTCCTCGGCAACGCCGACCATCGTATACGCTATCAGGTGCGGAACATGCGACGTTACGGCCAGGACGAGATCGTGGCGCTCGGGCGCCATGTCTTCCACCCTGGCGCCCATTCCCAGCCAGAGCTGCCTCAGCCTCTCGATGGCAGCCGGATCGGTTTCAGCAAGCGGCGTGAACAGGCACCAGCGATCCTCGAAAAGTTCGGCGAATCCGGCGCGCGGCCCCGAAAACTCCGTTCCGGCCAGCGGATGCGTGGGCACGAAGTGCACGTCCCCTGGAAGGTGCGGCGTGATCGCGGCGATGACCGCGGTCTTGACGGAACCCACTTCCGACAGGGTCGCGCCGGACTTGAGCGCGGGCGCCAAGTCGCGCGCGACGTCTCCCATGACGCCGACCGGCGTGCAGAGAACGACCAGGTCCGCATCCGCGACCGCATCTGCGGCGCTGTCGTGGACTTCATCGCAGAAACCGAGCTCCCTGGCGGTCTCGCGCGTCTCCGGGCTCGGCGCGTAACCGGCGACCGATCCTGCCAGGCCCGCCTTTCCGACTGCGCGGGCGATCGACGACGCGATGAGCCCGAGCCCCACGAGCGCGATTCGCTCATAGAGAACGGTCATCAGGCGGCCTTCTTCATGAACGCCGAGAGACCTTCGAGGAACCGTTCGCAGCCTGACGAGTCGCCGACGCTTACGCGAAGCGCTGCAGGAAGGTTGTACTCGCCGACCCGGCGCGTGATCACGCCCCTGCCGAGCAGGAATCCATGGGCAGCATCCGCCAAGTCCGGCGCGCCGAACCGGACGAGCAGGAAATTCGCGCATGACGGGTCCGCGGCGAGGCCGAGTTCGGCGATGCCGGAAGCGAGCGCGCTGCGCAGCCTTTCGTTTTCGCGGCGGCAGTGCGCCACATACGCGAGGTCCCGCACGGCGGCCTCTGCCGCCGCGAGGCCGGGCGCAGATATGTTGAAGGGACCGCGCACCCTGTTCAGTGCATCGGCCACGCTTCGCGGCGCGAAGGCCCAGCCGACGCGAAGGGACGCGAGACCGTGAATCTTGGAGAACGTCCTGAGCATGACGACGTTCTCGCGTTCGCTCACGAGGGGCGCGCCGCCTTGATGGCCGTCCACGTACTCCACATAAGCTCCGTCGAGCACCAGAAGGGCCTGCGGCGGGATCAGGTCCGCAAGGCGCCGGATCTCGTCCTCGCACAGCATTGTTCCCGTCGGGTTGTTCGGGTTGGCGATAAAGACGATCCTCGTCCTGGCGGAGAACCGGTCGGCGAGAAGATCGACATCCGCCACGCGCGCGCGTTCCGGCACCGCCCGGGGCGAGGCGCCGGCCGCGAGGGCGGAAATCCGGTACATCGCGAAACCGTGCTCGGTGAAGATCACGTCATCGCCAGGCCCGGCGTAGATGCGGCAGAGCAGGGCGATCAACTCGTCCGAACCAGCGCCGCACACGATCTGCGAAACCGGGAGATCGTGGACGTCCGCGATCGCCTGGCGAAGGCGCAGGTGATCTCCTGGCGGGTAGCGTTCGGGCTGCGCCATCGCCTCGATGCCCGCCTTCCGTGCCAGCGGACTCGGTCCGAGAGGATTCTCGTTGGATGCAAGCTTGACCACGTCCGCGACGCCCGGAACGGCACTGCCGCCGCCGACATATGCCGAAATGTCGAGGATTCCCGGCCTTGGTGTGGGTGCTGCCGTCATCTTGGCCTGCCCTGGCGCTGCGTCGGGCCGGGTTCTACTCTCGCCCCGTCGGGGTTTCCAGCCGATTTTTCCGGACGCCGGTTCAGTGAAACGACTGCGGATCGATGTCGATTCGCAGGCGAACTGCCGCGGGGCGCTCGACCGATCTCACCCACTGCAGGAGCGCGGGCTGCATCGCGACCCCCTGTGGCGCCCGCGCCAGAAGGCGGAACCGGTGCCGGCCCCTGATCCTGGCGACCGGCGCCGGTGCCGGGCCGAAGAGATCGATTCCGTTGCGCCGGAGGATGTCCGCCCTGGCGGCGAACCGCTGCGCAACGCTTGATACGGCGACCGGATCGCTGCCAGCGAGGATGATGCCGGCGAGCCGGCTGAACGGCGGGGCGCCGGCCGCCTTCCGCTGCGCCGTCTCGGACCGCCGGAACGCCTCCGCGTCTCCGGAGAGAATGGCACGGATGACGGGATGAGCCGGCTGATGCGTTTGCACCAGCGCGACGCCTCCCCCCCGGCCATCGCGGCCGGCTCGGCCGGAAACCTGGTGGATGAGCTGGAATGTCCGTTCCGCGGCGCGCAGGTCGCCGCCTTGAAGGCCGAGATCGGCGTCGACGACGCCGACGGTAGTGAGTCTCGGAAAATTGTGCCCCTTCGCGACGATCTGCGTCCCGATGACAATGTCGACCCCGCCTTCGGCAATGTCCCGAATGCGTTCCCGCATCGCCTCCGCGGACAGCGCCAGGTCCGACGAGAGGATGGCGGCGCGCGCGTCCGGAAACAGTTCGGCGGCTTCTTCGGCCAAACGCTCGACGCCGGGCCCGACAGCAGCCAGGCGGTCCCGGGATCCGCAGTTCGGGCAATTGACGGGGATCTCGCTTGTCTCGCCGCACTGGTGGCACATGAGGCGCGAGCGGAAGCGATGCAGCACGAGGCGCGCATCGCATTGGTCGCACCCGATCTGGTGGCCGCACGCACGGCATATCGTCAACGGCGCGTAGCCGCGCCGGTTCACGAAAAGCAGCGCCTGCTCGCCCCGCTCCAGGCTGCCCTCAACGGCGGTTCGAAGCGTCGGCGAGATCCAGCGGCTCGGGCCCAGGGTCTCCGCGCGCATGTCCACCGCCCGCATCTCCGGAAGAGCAACGCCGCCGATTCGTTCCGGCATGGTGATCCCGGCATATTTGCCGGAATCCACGTTCGCCCAGCTCTCGAGAGACGGAGTCGCGGAAGCGAGGATGACAGTGGCGTCGCCGATTGAAGCCCGCAGGACGGCCATGTCCCGGCCGTTGTAGATCACGCCATCCTCCTGCTTGTACGAACTGTCGTGCTCCTCGTCCACGACCACGAGGCCAAGATCCCGGAAGGGCAGGAACAGCGCGGAACGCGCGCCGACGACGAGTTGCGCCCGGCCCTGGGCGGCCATCAGCCAGCACCGTCGGCGTTCTCCGGCCGTGACGCCGGAGTGCCACACCGCCGGCATTGCGCCGAAGCGGGCGCAAACCTGGTCGAGAAACGCACCGGTCAGGGCAATCTCCGGCAGCAGGACAAGCGCCTGCCGGCCGGCACGGAGGCACTCGGCCACGGCCTCGAGGTAGACGGCGGTCTTGCCGGATCCGGTGACGCCGTGCAGAAGCCCGGCCTTGTAGCATCCGTCCCTGACCCACGCCGAAAACCTGTCCGACGCGCTGCGCTGATCGGCGGTGAGCACCTGGCCGCATCGCGACGGGTCGAGCGGCGGGTATCCGTCGTCGCGCGGGAACTCCCGGACGGAGACCGCGCCGAGGTCGGCAAGCCTCGTGATCACGGAAGGCGAAACGCCAGCCTCCGACGCCAGTTCGGAAAGGGTGAAGCCCAGACCGCCATAGGCGTCAAGCACGGCGAACACGCGGCGCCGGGCCGGCGTCAGCCGTTCGGCGGCGGCCGAACCTGCGCAGTAGACCCGCCGCATCGGCGGCGGGTCTCCGAGGCCGGATATGCGCATGGCGAGCGCCAGCATCGAATTGAGCGGCGAGAGCGTGTAGTCGGCGGCGCGGGACAGGAAGGTCCGCAACTCGGCGCGCATGGGCGGCACGTCGTGGACACGGCAGACGTTTCGGACTTTTGCGGCCTCGATCCGTCCCTCGCCCGCGGCCCAGACGACTCCCGATACCCTGCGCGGACCCAGCGGCACCTCCACGAAGCTGCCGGGACGGCAGCCGCCCTCGCCGACCCGGTAGTCGAGAAGCCGGTCGACGGGCTGCGTGGTCAGGACAGCCACGACCTCGCCGTCACCGAAATTCGAGATCGCGTTCCCATCGTCCATTGTGCGGTCCCGAGCCGGATGCGGTTTGCAGGACTCCGAATATGCTGTATCAGTGGCGGCGGCGAAACCACCTTTCGAATGCGGAAACTCCTGACATGAAGTTCTTTGTCGACACCGCCGATGTAGAGGCCATCGCGGAACTGAACGACCTGGGGATGGTCGATGGCGTGACCACGAACCCGTCTCTCATCCGGAAGTCCGGCCGCGATATCAGGGAAGTGACGCGGGAAATCTGCGAACTCGTCGACGGCCCGGTCAGCGCCGAAGTCGTGGCGACGGAAGCGGACGCGATGATCGCCGAGGGAAGGCGGCTCCTGGAGATCGCGGACAACATCGCCGTGAAGGTGCCCATGACCTGGGACGGATTGAGGGCATGCCGCGAGCTGTCGGGAGGCGGCAGCATGGTGAACGTGACGCTGTGCTTCTCGGCCGGCCAGGCGCTTCTCGCCGCCAAGGCGGGCGCGACGTTCGTGTCCCCCTTCATCGGCCGGCTTGACGACATCAACATCGACGGTATGGAACTGATCGAGGACATCCGAACCATCTATGACAACTATGACTTCGGGACCGAAGTCCTCGCGGCGTCCATTCGCAGCGTCAACCACATCGCCGACTGTGCACGGGTCGGCGCGGACGTCGCCACTGCCCCGCCTGGAGTCATCCGCAAGCTCGTCGAACATCCGCTGACCGACCGCGGCATGGAAGCATTTCTCGCCGACTGGGCTGCAACCCGGCAGAGCATCCTCTGATGCCTTCCGGCAAGGAGCCGGCGGCGGACGCGGTTCCGGAGAACCTGCCCGAGCTACGCGACTACCTGCTCTCCGACCCCTACTTCGTCATCGACGACAGGGAAGTGATGCGCGCGCTTCTGGAGGCGACCGCCGAGGATCAGGGTCCGAACGTGGTCGACCTTCGCGGCATTGCCCTCGTCAGGCTCGAGCAGCGCCTTTCGCGGCTCGAGGACACGCACAGCGCCGTTCTCGCCGCCGCATACGACAATCTCGCGAGCACCAACCAGATTCACCGCGCCGTACTGACCGCCCTCGAGGCAGACGGATGGCAAGGCTTCGTCGACATGCTGGGCGAAGAGTTCCGGGACGTGCTGAACGTCGCCGAGGTTCGGCTCTGCATCGAGACGGACGCAGCCTCCGATGCCCGGAAGGGCGCCTTCCTCTCCGCGACCGGTCCGGACGTCGCGCTGCTCGAACCGGGAGGGATAGACCGTTACATCGGGGGATCCCCGGAGGCGCCGCGCAGGAATGTGACGCTGCGAGGAATTCGCGAGGGCTCGACGACAGTCTTCGGCGGCAGGGAAACCGGGATTCTCTCGGAGGCGCTCGTTCGCCTCCGCTTCGGCGAGGACCATCCCCCGGCAATGCTTGCGCTCGGATCCCTTGACGCAGACCAGTTCGTACCGGGGCTTAGACCGGACTTGCTTCAATTCCTCGGGAGCGTCATCGAACGGGTGATTCCGATATGGCTGTCCGGCTGACAGGTACGGCCGCCGAAGAGATCCTCGACCGCTGGCTTGGCCAGCTCTCGGCGGTTCGCGGCCGCGCGGGCGGAACCGTCTCCGCGTACCGCCGGGATGTCGGGGGATTCCTCGAATTTCTTGCAGAGCACCGAGGCGCGCCGGCCAGTCTCAAAGCGCTGGGTCGCGTGGAAGGCACCGACATTCGCGCATGGATGGCGCTGCGCCGCAGCCAAGGCTGCACGTCCCGGTCGATGGCCCGGTCCCTGTCGGCGGTCAAGTCGTTCTTCAGGTGGCTCGCCGACGAGGAAGACCTGGACGCCTCCGCAGTCCTCGCCGCCCGGGCACCCAGGTTCAAACCGGGCCTGCCGCGGCCGATCTCCGCGAAGGATGCGAATTCACTGATCGAGAACCTCGAAAACGGACCCGAACCTGCGTGGATCGGAGCCCGGAACGCCGCGCTCGTCACGCTGCTCTACGGCTGCGGACTCAGGATCTCCGAAGCGCTCGATCTCCGGCAGGGGGATTCCCCCCTTCCCGAGGTCATCAGGATATCAGGAAAGGGCGGGCGCCAGAGGCTCGTCCCGGTGCTGCCCCTGGTTCGGAACGCAGTTCAGCGCTATCTTGAACTCTGCCCGCATCCCCGCCGAAAGGACGGCGCGCTGTTCCTGGGCCATCGCGGCGGGCCGCTCAATCCCAGGCTCGCGCGCAAGGCCATCGAATGCGCAAGGATTCAGACCGGGCTTCCGGCAGGCACTTCGCCGCACACCATGCGGCACGCCTTCGCCACCCACCTGCTTGCCGCTGGCGGAGACCTGCGCACGATTCAGGAACTCCTCGGCCACGCATCGCTCTCCACGACGCAGATCTACACCTCAATCGATCAGACCCGGCTCATGGAAGTCTACAGATCGGCCCATCCCAGGGCATGAGAATCGACGGCGTTTGAATCATCCCGACCAGGCCCAGCGGCAGGATGGGGACGAAGAGGCGAATCGCCGGGTTCCCGCATTGCGCTCCCGTCACCGGTTGCCGTCGCGTTTCCGATGGACAGGCATTCGCCACGGCCAGCGGACTTCAGGACCAGCACGTCATGCGCGCATCCGGGCGTGTCCGGGATCGTAGGGCGAGCAGGGGATCACCTCGGCGCCGACCATTTCGCCGCAAAGGTCGAGCCGCATCGAACTTCCCACGCCGGCCATTGCCGGCTCGACAAACGCGCGGGCCAGGTTCATGTCGACCCGGTGCCCCCAATCGCCAGAGGTCACTGTACCCACGACCGTCCTGCCGTCCATGAGCGAGGAACCGGCGTGGGCCGGCGCGTGCGTCGCGTGGATCCTCAAAGTCACCAGCTTCCTGCGCGGCCCCCTGGCCCGGCGAACCGACAGGGCCTCCTTGCCAATGAACGCGCACTTGTCCAACCGGACGAAACGGTCGAGCGACGTCTCGTACGGATCGTATTCGGTGATGAGTTCCGCTTTCCAGTGCAGGAATCCCTTCTCCATCCGCATCGACTCGACTGCCCGCGCTCCAAACAGTTCCAGGCCGAATTCCTCTCCCGCGTCGCGCAGCGCCAGGTAGGCGGCATGGAGGGACGCATTCGGCACGTGGATTTCGTACGCCAGTTCGCCCGAGAAGCTGATGCCCATCACCGTCGCCGGCGCGAATCCAATGCAGCATTCCCTGACGCTGCGCCACGGGAACGCATCCCTCGACCAGTCGCCCCTCGCGCAGGAGGAAATGACATCGCGCGCTCGGGGACCTGCCAGCACCAGAACCGTCTGATCATTGGTGAGCGAACGGATCTGCACGTCTTCGTCCGGCCGCAGGTGATGGATCAGCCAATCCATGTCGTGGAACTCGCTTGCGGCGGCGGATCCGTACCATGCGCGCGCCGGACCGCGATCCGTAGCCGGCAGGCTGGCGACAGTTGCCTCGCCCTTGATCATGCCCTGGTGATTGAGCAGATAACCCAGCCCGACAAGGCCTTCGCGCCTGGCGACCTTGCCGCAGAACATGCGTTCGAGAAAGGCGTGACGGTCATCTCCGGCAATTTCGAACCGGTTGAAGCCGCTGACCTCGCAAAGGCCGACGTTGTCCCGTACGTTCTTGACCTCCGCGGCGACAAGATCGAACGCCTCGTCGAAGTCGAAGCTCAGCGACGGGCGAAAGTCCGGCGACGGCTTGAGATACTCTATCCTTTCCCAGCCGTTCACCA
Organism: uncultured Amylibacter sp.; assembly: GCA_963662815.2. Classification (GTDB taxonomy): domain Bacteria; phylum Pseudomonadota; class Alphaproteobacteria; order Rhodobacterales; family Rhodobacteraceae; genus JAPPHA01. The sequence goes on along the minus strand of CAXXWA010000025.1, from coordinate 13,279 downwards.
CCGTGAATGCCGCCCCCTCCGCTGCCAGCACCTGCGTCAGCGGCGTGGTCTTGGCGGGTCTGCCGGCCGGGCGGTGCTCATGCGGGAAGCGGAAGCGGAACTCGTTCCGATAGTCTTCGACCGCCTTTCGTGCGGTCAGTTCCACATTGGCATGTCCGGTGAACCGCCGCGGATCCAGGCACCAGGTGTCGTAGCATGCCTCGCCGCGCGCGATCTGCTGCGCCAGCAACCAGCCGTGGCCGCCCCCTTCGCCGAGGCCCGCGCGCAGGCCGATGATGCAGTAGGCGTTGCGCCTGCCGGGAACCGGCCCGACGAGAGGCGCGCCGTCGATCGTGTATGTGATCGGGCCGTTCACGATCGCGCGGATGCCCGCCTCCATCAGCGCGGGCATGCGGGAGAAAGCGCCTTCGAGCACGTCCGAGACGCGGTAGAGATCGTCCGGGCACAGAGCGTTGGCGAAGTTCGGATCAATTCCGTCCATGCCCCAGGTCCGGCAACCCTGCTCGTAGAATCCGACCAGCAGCCCGTACCTCTCCTGGCGGCAGTAGTAGTCCGAAGTCGGACAGCGGATCAGCGGCATGCGGTGTCCTGCCTCCCTGATGGCCGGGATTTCCTCCGTCAGGAAATACTGGTGTTCCATCGACGCGATCGGATGCTGAACCCCCATCATCGCGCCCAGTTCGTTGGCGCGGTAACCGCATGCGTTCACGACAATGTCGCAGTCGATGTCGCCGCGTTCGGTCCGTACGGTCCAGGTGTCGTCGCCGTGCTGGTCCAGCCCGACCACGGGGGTGTGGCGGTGGATCTCGGCGCCAGACCTGCGCGCGCGCCGGGCCATGGCCTGACAGAGCTGCGCCGGGTCGATGTCGCCGTCCAGCGGATCCCAGAGTCCGCCGATGAGGTTGTCGGTTGAAATCAACGGATGCCGTCGCGCGCATTCCTCGGCATCGATCACCTCGAAATGCACGTTCATGCCGCGCGCCATTGAGGCAAAGTGGCGGTAGCCCTGCATCTGCGCCTCGGTGCCCGCCAGTCGCATGCCCCCGTCGCCGTGATTGTAGTTGATCGGGTACTCCGGGTCGTCAGCCAGCTCCCTGTAGAGGTTGATGGAATGGGTCTTGAGCCCGATCATCGTCTGGTTCATCCCGAAGTTGGTGACCTGCGCCGCCGAGTGCCAGGTCGTGCCGCTCGTCAATTCATTGCGTTCAATCAGGACAACGTCGCTCCAACCCTCCTGCGTAAGGTGATAGGTCGTCGAGCAGCCAGCAATTCCGCCCCCGACGACCACGACCCTGGTGCGCGATTTCATGAAGCTTGCCTCCGGAAAGTGCCGCGGGACGAGCGCCGGCGCAGCTTGTCATGACGCCGATGCGGGGTAAATCCGAATGCCCTTCATGAAGCTTCGACTGTCCGGGAGCAATCTCGGGAATTTGCTGTCCTTGCATTTGAACCCCCGATTCAGCGGTTTGAAATGCGCGGAAGAATACGGCATGTCAGCACGCCGCATCGGGAGAGGGGTTCAGGAACCACCGCCGACGCACGCGAGGTCGGGCGGCGCGCCTGGCCACTTCCGAAACCATTGCAAAGCGACTATGACACGTCAATGTCATCCCGTTGGAAAGCGTTGACAGTGCATTTCCTGACGGCGTCCGGAGCCGTCTGCGCCATTCTTGCAATGCTGGCCGCCGCCGACGGCAAATGGAGCCTCATGTTTCTCTGGCTCGTCGTGGCCTTCGTCGTCGACGGGCTGGACGGCCCGCTCGCCCGCAGATACGACATCGGCCGGAACGCGCCGGAATATGATGGCGTGCTACTCGACCTGATCATCGACTATCTGACGTACGTCTTCATCCCGGCCTTCGCCCTTTTCAAGAGCGGTCTGCTGCCGGGCTGGACCGGATGGATCTGCATCGTCGTCATCACTTACGCGAGCGCGATCTACTTCGCCGACACGCGGATGAAGACGACGGACAAGAGCTTCGCAGGGTTCCCCGCCTGCTGGAACATGGTCGTCCTCGTGCTTTTCGCCCTGCAGCCGAACTTCTGGATCATACTGAGCGTCGTGATCGTCGTTGCCGCGAGCATGTTCACTAACCTAAAGTTCGTTCACCCGGTCAGGACGGAACGCTGGCGGAAGGTAAGCCTTCCGGTCGCCGTGGTCTGGACGGCGAGCGCCGGCACCGCGGCATGGCTGGATTTCGAACCGGGCCAGGTCGTGACTGCGCTGCTCACCGCATCAAGCCTGTACCTTTTGCTGGCCGGCGTCCTGCAACAGGCGATTCCCCCGCGGCGCTGAGTCGCGAAATGCGAAAGGCCTGGTCGCGCGCCGCCGGAGCGACTCAGCCGAGGACGGAGTCGCACCGCGCGCAGACACCTTCATGCCGGTGGCTGCCCACATCGGGGAGAATTTTCCAGCAGCGCAGGCACTTGCCGCCCTCGGCCGCGCGGAACGCGACCGCAACGCCCGGGACGTCTTCGAGCCGGAAAGCCTGCCCGTCCGGCATTTCGGCGACCACGTCCAAGCCGGACGTGATGCAGACGTCGGCAAAGTTCAGGCTTTCGAGAACCTTCCGCATGTCCGGATCCTCGACATGCACGACTGGTGCGGCTTCGAGCGACGAGCCGATCGACTTGTCCCTCCGCTTGACCTCGATTGCGCCGGTGACCACGCGCCGCGCCTTTCGAACGGCCGCCCACCGCTTCGCGACAGCCTCGTCAAGCCAGACGGCGGGCGTTTCGGGAAAGTCCTCGAGGTGAACCGAGGCGGCGTCGCCGGAGACGCGATTGAGCCAGACTTCCTCCATCGTGAAACACAGCACCGGCGCCAGCCATGTGGCGAGCCGGCGCAGCAGGTGATCGAGTACCGTCTGCGCCGCCCGCCGCGTGAGCCCGCGCGCGCCGTCGCAGTAGAGCGCATCCTTGCGGATGTCGAAATAGAAGCTCGAAAGATCGGACGTGCAAAACAGGAACAGAGCCTGGAACACTTTCTGGAAATCGTACCTGGCGTACCCCTCGCGCACGACCCGGTCGAGTTCCGCAATCCTGTGCAGAACCCATCTTTCCAGCTCCGGCATTTCCGCTAGCGGAACCGCGGATGCAGCGTCGAAGTCCGCGAGATTGCCCAGCATGAACCTGAAGCTGTTCCGCAGGCGCCGGTAGCTGTCGGCCGCGTTCCGGAGGATTTCGGGGCCAATCCTGAGGTCGGCCGTATAGTCGGACTGCGCGACCCAAAGACGCAGGATGTCGGCGCCGTACTGCCTCGTCACGTTTTCCGGCGCGACGGTGTTGCCGAGGGACTTCGACATCTTCATGCCGTTTTCGTCGAGCGTGAATCCATGGGTGAGGACGCCGTGATACGGTGCCCGGCCCGTGGTGCCGCATGCCTGCAGCATCGACGAGTGAAACCACCCTCGATGCTGGTCGGTGCCTTCCAGATAGAGATCCGCGATGCCGTCGGCAGTTCCGTCCGGCCGGTCTCGCAGCGCGAAGGCATGGGTCGAGCCTGAATCGAACCAAACATCGAGAATGTCGAAAACCTGCTCCCAGTCCTCGGGGTCGTGGTCGGGACAGAGAAACCGGTCCGACGCTCCCTCGCGGAACCAGGCGTCGGCACCCTCCTCGCGAAAGGCCGCGGCGACCCTGGCGTTGACGCGCGCATCGCGGAGGAGAAACCCGTCATCCTGCTGGTCGGCCCCCTTTCGGACAAAGCACGTCAGCGGCACGCCCCAAGCGCGCTGGCGGGACAGCACCCAGTCGGGCCGGGACTCGATCATCGAGTACAGCCGGTTCCTGCCCGACGGCGGCGTCCAGGCCACGAGCCTGTCGATCGACGCGAGCGCGCGCTGCCTGATCGTGGCGCCGTAGGTATCGTCGCCGCCGACTTCGCTGTCGATCGCAACGAACCACTGCGGCGTGTTCCGGAAAATGACTGGCGCCTTGGACCGCCAGGAATGCGGGTAGCTGTGCTCCAGCCGGCCGCGCGCAATGATGGCGCCGGCTTCGACGAGACTCTCGATCACGGCCGCATTCGCCCCCCCTTCCCGGCCCTTGACGTCGAAGACCCTGAGGCCGGCGAAACGGGGGACATGCGGGTGGAACTCGCCGTCCTCGCCGACGTTGTGCGTCATCCGGTCCGTCCAGCCGCGGCTCGCGAACGCCTCGTAGTCGTCCGCGCCGTGCGACGGCGCGGTATGGACGAAACCTGTCCCTGCATCGTCGGACACGAAACCGCCTTCGATAATGGGTACGTCGTAGGACCAGAAGCCGTCCAGGTCCGCGAAAGGATGACGGCAGACGCAGCTATCGAGTTCCGCCGCATTCACGTCCCTGATCCGGTCCCACCGCGCCACGCGGGACTTTCCCAGAGCATGCGCGGCGAGCGCATCCGCGAGCACAAGGCGCTCGCCGGGACGGGCCCAGCAATCTCCCTCGGTTGCGGCAACCTCGTAGAGCCCGTATGCGATGCTTCGGCCGTAGGCGACGGCCTTGTTCGAAGGAATCGTCCAGGGCGTCGTGGTCCAGATCAGGACGGATGCGCCAGCGAGACCGCCCTGGACGACAGGGAACCGCACCCAAATCTCGGGGCTCTTCCGCTCCCGGTACTCCACCTCCGCTTCGGCGAGCGCGGTCTTTTCCACGGGAGACCACATCACAGGCTTTGAGCCGCGGTACAGCGACCCGTTCATGACGAATGCCATGAACTCCTCGGCGATCACCGCCTCGGCCTCGAAGTCCATGGTCAGGTAGGGATCGTCCCAGTTGCCGATTACGCCGAGGCGCTGGAATTCGGTTCGCTGGATTTCGATCCACTTCTCGGCGAACCTGCGGCACTCGCTCCTCAGTTCGACAACCGGAACGTCGCGCCTGTCCCTGCCTGCAGCGCGGTATTGTTCCTCGATCTTCCATTCGATCGGCAGACCATGACAGTCCCAGCCGGGCACGTAGCGGCTGTCCCTTCCCATCATCTGCTGCGACCGCACGATCATGTCCTTGAGAATCTTGTTGAGAGCGTGCCCGATGTGCAGGTGGCCGTTGGCGTAGGGCGGCCCGTCGTGAAGCACGAACGGCGGGCGCTCCGCCGCCGTGCCTCGAACGGTGGAGGCCTTCTCGCGAAGGCGGTCATAGATGCGCAGCCGGGACCAGCGCGCGAGAAGATCCGGCTCGCGTTTCGGCAGGCCGGCGCGCATCGGAAATTCGGTAGACGGGAGTGTAAGCGTGTCCCGGTAGTCCGGAACTCCTTCGGCTTCGCTCTGGGCTCTGGATTCAGGCATGTCGCGCGGTGTCCTGCGTCGGGTTGAAGGGCAAGTCCGCCAGTCCTGTCTGCGCCGCGTTCCGCGGGTTCGGTTCCACGTCTGCTGCACGCCGGACACTCGGCGGTACCGGCAGGAGTATTCGGGACACGGTCGCCACTCCGCCGTTCATGGCGGCGCGTTATACCGGGCGCGGGGATTCGCGTCCAGCCTCCCCGCCAAGGCTCCAGGGGCATCCCACGCTGATTTCGGCTGGTTTTCCTTGACACCGGGCTTGTCTGCGTTGCATGCGCGCGCGACCGCGGAGCCGGAATTTTCCGCTGGCGTTCCCGTCCCGGACGTGCGATGCTCCGGCCATGTCGATTCGCAAGCGCCTCGAGTTCCATGCCCCGTTTCGCGGGATGCCGGCGGGGTTTTCCCTGTCGGACGTCGAGATCCGGCTGGCCAGGCCGCAGGAGCGCCCGCTCTGGGACTCGCTGATGGACGAGCGCCGCCATCTCGGCTTCCAGCGGCTGGCGGCCCGCGGCCTGCGCTACGTGGCAAGCTTCGGGGACCGGTGGCTGGGCCTGGCGGCGTGGCAGAACGGCGCCTTCAAGTGCGCGCCCCGCGACAGGTGGTGCGGCTGGAGGCCGGAGCAGCAGTTCCGGCGGCTGGAGATGGTGGCGAACAACACGCGTTTCCTGATCCTGTCCGAGCCGGGGGTGTTCCCGAACCTCGCCTCCTTCTTCCTTGCGGGGATGACCCGCCGGCTCGCCGACGACTGGCTGGCGGCGCACGGGCAATGGCATTTCATTTGGCCGGCAGGATCGCGATGCCGTTCCGCGCGCGGCGCCAGCCGGCTGATTCCGCGTCCTTTTTCCGCCTGCTCCGCCTTTCCGCCCCGGGGGTTGACACGTCCTCCCTTTCGTGGCATGCCACGCTCGCATCAATCCGTCCCGCCGGGAGCTTTCAGCCATGGACCCGCGAATCGCAGCCCTCAAGTCCACCACCTTCCTCGGCCGGCGCTTCACGCGGCGCCAGATCGCCGACATCCGGGAAACGGTTGAACTGTTCCCGAACGACAGCCGCAACGAGCTGTCGAAGACCATCTGCGAGCACCTGAACTGGACCACGCCGAAGGGCGACTACCGCGTCGCGGCGGGCCTGCGGCTTCTCGAGCACCTGGAGGAATGCGGGATCCTGACCCTTCCGGAGAAGCGCGACACCGCGGCGAAGTCGGCGCGCGGGCCGATCGTCCGCGTGCGGGCCTCCGACCCGCAGCCCGAGATCGCCTGCGGTCTCGAGGCCCTGGAGCCCCTGTCGCTGGAGGAGGCGGCGTCTCCGGAGGACGTGGCGCTGTGGAAGGCGCTCGTCGACCGCTACCACTATCTCGGATGCCCGCGGCCCTTCGGGCCGTCCGTCCGCTGGTTCGTCCGCGACCGCCGCGGGCGGCATCTCGCGGTGCTGCTGTTCGAGGCGGCGGCGCGGACGCTGCCGGTCCGGGACGAGTGGATCGGGTGGAGCGCGGCCGACCGCGACCGCCGGCTGCACCTCGCGGTGTCGAACAGCCGCTTCCTGGTGGTGCCATGGGTCCGCGTCGACAACCTTGCGTCGAAGGCGCTGGCGATGGCGCTGCGCCAACTGCCCGGCAGTTGGGAGGAGCGGCACGCCTGCCGCCCGGTCCTGTGCGAGACCTTCGTCGACCCGACCCGCTTCGACGGCGCCTGCTACAGGGCCGCCGGCTGGCAGCGGATCGGCATGACCGCCGGCAAGCGCAGCGGGCGCGGCGCCAAGCCGGCCAAGGAGATCCTGGTCAGGGCGCTGGACCCGGCGTTCCGCGAGATCCTGAAGGGAGAGGCGAAACCGAAGCCGAAGCCGAAGCGCCGCGGCAAGTCCCCTGCGTCCGCCTCCGACGGCCGCTTCGTCGCCATGTGGTCCCGGATCGCCGACGCGGCCGCCGGCATCGCCGCCCGCCACGACCGGGAACGGCTGCAGAGACGCCGGGTGACGGACAGCCTCGTCGTCATGCTGTTCGCGTTCCGACTGGTGCTGGCGCGCGGGCGGAAGGGCCATGCCGCCGTGACGGCCGAGCTGCGGGAGCGGTGCCGGCGGTCCGGCATCGCGCTGCCGCAGCCGCAGCCGGTCGCCGCCTCCTCGATCCGCAGGGCCCGCGCCCGCGTGCACGAGGACCTGTTCCGGGACCTGCACCGCGAGATCCTCGCGCACGGCATCCACGACCCGAACTGGAACGGACACCGGACCTTCGCCGTCGACGGCTCCAAGCCGACCCTGCCGCGCCCGCTCGTCGATGCCGGATATCCGCTCCCGAACGACGGCGCCCGCCACCCGCAGGGCCTGCTGTCCTGCCTGTACAGGCTCGACAACCGCATGCCCGTCGACTTCCTCCTCGCGTCCGATGCCGACGAACGCGCCGCCGCGCTCACCCATCTCGACGCGCTCTCCCCCGGCGACGTCGTGGCCTTCGACCGGGGATATTTCTCCTTCGTCATGCTGCACGCCATGACCGTGCGCGGCCTGCATCCGGTGTTCCGCATCCAGCGCAGCTCCGCCGCCGCCTTCAACAGCTTCCGCGACGGCGACCGCGACGACGCCCGCATCAGGATCACCCCGGGAAAGGAGGCCCTGCGCAAGCTGCGGGCCGCAGGCTTCGCAACCCCGGTCCCTCCGGTCGTCCTGCGCATGGTCCGCTACGACATCGCCGATGAACGATGCGTGCTCGCCACGACCCTCGACGACCCGGACCGGTACAGCGTGGCGGACCTCTCGGACCTCCATCACGGACGCTGGTCGATCGAGGAACTGTACAAGACTTCCAAACATGTCATCGCGGTGGACGAATTCCACGGCAGGACCGAACGCGGCGTCCGTCAGGAACCCTGCGCCCATTTCAACCTCATCGCCATGGCACGCCTGTTCTCCAATCAGGGCGACAGCCTCCTCGACGACATGCACGAAGGCGACCTGCCGAAGAGGCGGACGAACTTCTCCAACGCACTGGCCATGCTCGCAATCAACCTCGAGGAGATGATCCTGGCCCAGACCGCGGCCCTGGCCGACACCGTCGGGCGCATGGCGGACTCGATCCTCGCGGTCAGGGCGCGGCTGCGGCCGGGACGGTCGTTCCCGCGCCGCTCGCGAAAACCGGTCGGAAAGTGGAGCCGCAAGCGAGAGCAGACCGCGTAGCCCGAAACCCGCCGTCCGGACCGGAAAGGGGCACGGCAGCCCCGAACCGCTCGCGCAGCCTTAAGGAAACGACGCCGAAACGTTAAGGAAATGCCATTGGGCGCACGGGCACCGGGTGCTCCTGGCGGAGACGTTCTGCGACCCGGCCAGGTTTTCCGGCACCATGTACAGGGCGGCGGGCTGGGAGTGCCTGGGCCGGACGAAGGGGTTCGCCCGCGCCAACGGTCGCTACACCGACCCCCACGGCAGGCCGAAGGAGATCTTCGTGACGCCGCCGGGCCCGACGCCCGGGCGCTGCTCTCGAGCCCGCAGCCGCTGCCGCCGGACGTGGCGCCGCCCTCCGGTCCCGGTCTGGCGCCGCGGGACCCCGGGACAATGCGCTCGCTGCACGCGGAGCTGGCGGCGGTGCCCGACTTCCGCCGGGCGCAGGGCAGGAAGCACGCGGTGGCCTGCGTGCTCGCCGTGCACGTGCTCGCCGAGCTCGCGAACATGAAGGGCTGCCTGGCCGCCGCGCAGTTCGCGCGCGCGCTGTCGCAGGAGGAGCTGGAGGCCGTCGGCGCCTGGCGGAACCCGAAGACGGGGCTTCGCGAGCCGGTCTCGAAGTCCACGATCCACAGGGTCGTGCAGTCGGTCGACCCCGAGGCGCTGGAGGACGTGGTCGGCCGCTGGTCCCGGCCCCGGCTTCCCCTCGCCCGGGCGCTCGCCGCCGACGGCAAGCGCATCCGCGGCGCCAACCGCAACGGCGACGGCCATCACGAGACCGTGGCCCTCGTCGACCACGCGACCGGCGCGCCCTTCGCGCTTCCGACTTCGGCGACGAAGGCGGCGGGCCGGCGGCCACGCACGACCTCCTGGAGCGCAGCGACGTCCGCGGCAAGGTCATCACCCTCGACGCGCTGCACACGACGCGCAAGACCGCGAAGATGGTCACCGGGCGCTGCGGAGCCGACTATGTCTTCTCGGTCAAGGGCAACGCGCCGGAGACCTTCGGCATCCTCGACGGCATCGACTGGGAGAGGGACGCCACCGGCCGCTTCGCGGAGGATCTCGAAAAGGTTCACGGCCGCCTGGAGCAGCGCTCCATCAGCGTCCTGACGCCGCTCAAGCGCCTGATCAACTACCCCGGCGTCAGCCAGATCGCCCGGATCACCCGCTACCGGGAGCCGCTGAAGAAGGACGGCGACGATGGGGGAAACGACTGCACCGAGATCGCGTATGTCATCACCTCGCTGGATGCCGAAGCCGCGTCGCCGGAGGAGCTGCTGAAGCTGAATCGCGGACACTGGAGTGTGGAGAACCTGAACCACCGCCAGAGGGACTGCGTCTTCGGCGAGGACGCCTGCCTGACCCGCACCGGCAACGGCCCGGCGAACCGGGCCAGCCTGAACAGCATCGCGCTCGCGGCGGTCTTCGCCAGCCGCCGCGAGGCGGAGAGCCTCGCCGAGACCCGGCGACGCCTGCAGCTGAACCGCAGCGAGGCCATCGCCGCCCTGACCCGGCCCTGAGAGCCGGGCCGCGTCCGGGCCGGCTCCCGGACGCCGCCGGCAGGCCGCCAAGCCCCGAAAACGAATCACCAAGGGACCGGAACCGGCGCCCGCGACGGCGCGCGGACGGCTCCGCAAACCCGGAATCCGGCCGGAACGCCCCGGTCCGCCCCCCGTTCGGCGGCAAATCGGAAAATCGCCAACAGCGTGGGAAAGTCCTGCCAAGGCTCCGGCCAAGCCATGCCGGCGACCATACGGCCCGGAGCAAGCTGCGGGGATTGGCAAGAACAGGATTCAACAGTATCGCCGTGGCATGCCCCGTTACGCACTGAAGATCGAGTATTTCGGCGCAGCCTTCTCGGGCTGGCAGGCACAGCGGAACGCGACCACGGTTCAAGGGACGCTCGAAGAGGCGCTCGCAAGACTTGATCCGGCATCCCCCGGCGTTCATGGCGCTGGCAGGACAGACGCCGGGGTGCATGCGCTGGCGCAGGTCGCGCACTGCGATCTCGCAAGGACGTGGGACCCGTTCCGGCTGTCCGAGGCGCTCAACTATCACATGAAGCCCTTGCCGGTCGCAGTTGTCGCCGTGGCGCTCGCACCGGACGATTTCCATGCGCGATTCTCGGCCACCAAGAGGCGTTACGAATATCGCATCGTCTGCCGCCGGGCGCCTTTGACGGTCGAGCGCAGCCGGGCCTGGCGAATCGGCCATCGGCTCGATCCAGAGGCCATGCGCGAGGCCGCAGCCGCGCTCGTCGGACGCCACGACTTCTCCACGTTCCGGTCGTCGCTTTGCCAAGCCAAGTCTCCAGTACGGACCCTGGACAGTCTCGACATCGAGGTCCGCGCCGGCAGCCGTGGACAAGAGTATGTCTTCGCCGCGCAGGCGCGGAGCTTCCTGCAGCATCAGGTCCGGAGCATCGTGGGCACGCTTGAACGCGTCGGCGCGGGTTCATGGTCAGTCGAACAGGTCGCGGATGCGCTCGCACGGCGCGACCGGAGTGCCTGCGGACCGGTCGCGCCTCCCGGCGGGCTCTTCCTCGTGCATGTCGGCTATGGCAGGGAAGTGTTTTCCGGAGCCGCTTTCCCTTGAACCCTGAATGGATGGCGGTTGACGAGTTCAGGACGGAACCGGGGGCATTTTGGCGACGGATCGGATCTGGTGCAGCCGGAGAGACTTGAACTCTCGAGCTCTCCCTTACCAACACAGTTCAACACCTTTTGTTCATGTTCCGTTCGCGGTTTATCCGGCGTTTCGTTCGCATTTAAACGCTTTAAATACTGTCGTAGCCGGTACATGTACCAGAAACAAACTCACTGTCGGCGCCCCATGATCTTGGCCGCATCGCGCAGGTAGTCAGGGCTGTGATGGGCATAGGTCCGTTCCAGGACTTCCATTGAAACTCCGAAAATCCGGAAGCGATCCACCGATCCATGCCCCGCTGCATCGCCCATGTTATTGACGTGTGCCGCAAGTCGTGACGGGTGCAATGATCGATACCGGCTTCCTTCAGGGCCCGTGCCCAAGCAGTCTTGACGCTGGCAACCCGTTGGCCGTCGACCTCGACAACCCAGCGCGCGCCGTTCTTTTCCCAGCGACGCATGTGTGCCAGCAAAGGACCCGGGATCGGGATTGGCGGTTGCCGTTTTTTTGTTGCAGCTTGTCCTGCACCCCGGCGATACATCATTCCGGATTCAGTATCGACGTACCCGCCTTGAGTGCGAGCCATGAACATCAAATTCAAGATCGCGCCGGATCGGGTGCCGGTATGAATCGCCGTCAGGATGAACCGTGCCAAGTGTTTCGACTTCGGATTTCGCCACGCGGCCCGCAACAGCTTGGCCGCTTCATCGCGCGTTAACCAGCGATCCCGCGGTGGCGCCGGCGGAGGCAAAGTCACCTTGACCGGAGTAAGCAAATACCCTTGCGCGTGGCAATGGTTCCAGCAGTTCTCAATTTGAATTTCTTGACCCCCGTGCCACTCTGAAGTGCAACACCAGAGGTGGTGGCGGCCTGCGTCCTTCGACGCAGGATGTTGCAAATCGGCCAGATGGCGGCGACAGTCCCTGTGACGAAACATGGAGGCTGTCATGCCGAGCGGCTACCACCACCTGACCTATGGCGAACGATGCCAGATATATGCGCTGAGGAAAAGCGGGCTGTCCGATCCGGCCATTGCCCGGCAGATCGGCCGGGACCGGACGACTGTCTGGCGCGAGATCCGGCGCAACGGCGGCGGGCGCGGATACAGGCACTTGCAAGCGCAGGGCAAGGCCTCGGCGCGGCGCAGCGCCGCCTCGTCCGTTGCCAGGAAGATGACCCGGGAGCGGTGGCGCACGGTGGAGGACAGGCTTGCGGAGGGCTGGAGCCCGGACCGGACCGCCGGCCGCTTCCGCAAGGAGGGCATCCCGATGGCGGGCCGGGAGTGGATCTACCAGCACGTCCGCGCCGACCGGAAGGCCGGCGGGCGGCTCTACCTGTTCCTGCGCCGCCGCGGGAAGAAGCCGAACTGGAAGGGCGGACGCCATTCGGGCCGGGGCCGCATCCCGGACCGCACGGACATCTCCGAGCGCCCGGAGATCGTGGAGGCGAAGGAGCGGATCGGCGACTGGGAGGCGGACACGATCGTCGGCAAGGGCCACAGCGGCGCGCTGGCGTGCTGGCGGGCCGGGCGTCGAAATACACGCTTCTTCAGAGGGTTGGGCGGAGGACGGCGGCCGCGGTCGGTGCCGCGCTGCTCGAGATGCTGCTGCCGCTCGCCGCCCTGGTCCGCACGATCACTGCGGACAACGGCAAGGAGTTCGCGGGCCACGCCTGGGTGGCGCAGGCGCTCGGGGCCGGGTTCTTCTTCGCGACGCCGTACCACTCGTGGGAACGGGGCCTGAACGAGCACACGAACGGCCTGGTGCGAGGGTACTTTTCCAAGGACACGGACTTCAGGAAGGTGACCGACGCGGAGGTGAAGGCCGTCCAGGACCGGCTGAACGCGCGTCCGAGGAAGGCGCTCGGCTACATGACCCCGGCAGAGGCGTTCCGGAAGGCGCGGCCTCCCTGACCGGAGCCGTCCCGGATCGCGTTCCGGAGGGACTGGTCCGGCGAGAGAAAGGGGCGTCTGCGGCCCGCCGACCTCGGTCGGGCTCCGCCCTCCCTTCGCCCGGCGGGCCGCCGCCGCCCCCTGGGCGCGGCTTGCGCCGTCCGGAGAGCGCGGCTACGCTGCGTTTCGACGGGACTTCAGCCGCCTCGGGCCCCGATCTCCGGTGCCCCGGGGTCTGGATTCGCCATCACAGGGCCATCTTCGGCACCAGAGCTGCGCGCTCGCTGCGGAAGTGGCCGGTGTTGCACTTCGGAGTGGAAGTGGG
>CAXXWA010000024.1:0-141642 GCA_963662815.2 uncultured Amylibacter sp. | reverse complement strand
GACTGTCACGCATTGCGATGCCTGTGCGGTGTCGCACCGGTGACACGACGCTCAGGAAAGAGCCTGATCGTCAAACGTCGGCTCGCCGCGCACAAGCGCCTGCAGCATGCAGTCTGTCACTGGGCCGGCAAAGCCGTACAGAGGGATCCCGTTTGCCAGGCGAAATACGCCGCGCTACGGGCCAGGGGCCACGGTCACGCCCGTGCTCTCCGGAGCGTGGCCGACAGGCTGATCGCTGTCGCTTGTGCCATGTTGACGAACCAGACGGAATTCGATCCGGGCCGTCCACGGAATGCCAGCCCGGCATGAGCGATGGAGCGGGCACAAAACCCGCTGAAACAACTTTACAACAGGTGGGAAGTCCACAGGAACCCGCGCCAAGCTTTTCCACAGCCACCCCTTGGTTCGTTTCCGGTTCTCGGAACATACGAGTGGTGCTGAGAGAGGAGGAGCGCGATTTCCTCGAGGCGCATGTCCGCAGGCACAAGGCGCCGAGGTCGCTGTCCGACCGGTGCAGGATCACCCTGCTTTGCGCCGAAGGGCTTCGAAGCAGGGAGGTCGCGGAGCGGACCGGGGTGCACGAGCACACGGTCGGAAAGTGGCGCAGGCGGTTCGCCGAGAGGTGCATCGAGGGCCTCTCGGACGAGTGCAGGTCCGGCCGGCCCCGAACCGTGACGGACGACAAGGAGGCCGAGGTGGTCGAGCGGACGCTGAACACGATGCCGAAGGACGCGACGCGCTGGTCGGTCCGGAGCATGGCCGAGAGGACGGGTGCGTCGCACGCGACGGTGCACCGGATCTGGTCGGCGTTCGGCCTGAAGCCGCACCGGAGCGAGACGTTCTAGCCGACGGACCCGCCGTTCGTCGACAGCAAGGATTCCTGCCTGACACCTCAACGAAAATCCGCTTGGCCCGTGCCAGATCGGCTTGAGGCATTCGCTGAAAGTTGAAACCGGGAGCCGATCCGACAACACTTGTTGGACGCATCCTGCATTTTGGGATGCCGCATTTGAACCCGGCTGCGCAACCTTTGTCAACCGGCGAAACTCTGCAAGGCCTTTACATCATGAATTATGATTTCGTTGCGCGTGACTTCGAGCAGACCTTCCACACGAAGTTTCTCAAAAGACTGGGTGACCCATTGCCGCGATGCGCCGACGATCATGGCGATCTGTTCGAAAGTTATCGAGCGCTTGATCTTGATCCTATCCCCTTCTTGCAACCCTTGTGCGTCCGCAAGTATCAGGACGAGCTGACGCAACCGCTCCGATGCAGAACGGGTTCCCAGCATTTGGATTAGCGCCGAGTAGCACTTGCCTTTGGCGATCAGCCCCTGAATGACGGCGATAGCGACATTGGGAATTTCGCGGACAAGCCTTTGGAGGCTCTTGCCCGAAACGAAGAGCAATTCGCAATCTTCCATGGCGTCAGCAGACCAGAGATGACGCCCGCGCCCAAAGATCTCGGGTCCGCCGATGAAGTGGCCGGGCGTCCAATAGGCCAGGGTCAATTCGCGCCCGGCCGGACTCACGTAATATGTGCGCACCCGCCCGCTTTCGATGATCCAGACTCCGGTGTGGCTGTCGCCCTGGAGAAAGATCCCTTGGCCTCTCCGGAACGAGCAGCGCGCGCCGAACCTGCGCACCTCTCTGCGCTCGAATTCTGGCAGCGAATTGAGGAAGCCTGAAACCTCATTGATCTCGAGGATGTACTCCGAAAGGAATATGGTGCCCGGACTAGAACCCTGAGCGGCACTGCCACGGCCTTGAATCATGGCCGCGCCTCGGCGGCAAGGTAGTTCGCGATCGCCTGGATGTCTTTGTCTGTCACAGCCAGCATTGACTTGTGCATGCCGGGCATGTTCTCGACGTCTCGGATTCCTTGGCGAAAGTCATTCATCTGCTTTGCAAGGTAACGCGGGTGCTGCGCGGTGAGATAGGGTATTTCTGGGTCGCCGTCGGGCGCATTGTCATGGCAGCCGGCGCACCCAAGCTCGGCAAAGGCCGTGGCGCCAGCCGCGGTGTCTTCCGACGGATATGGCGCGGGCGGATTCCGGGTCGAAAACCAATCGACCACGTCCTCGAATTCTTCGGGATCCAGTTCGTTGACGACAGTCGACATCTGCCCGCCGTCATTGCGGCGCGCGCCGGACCGGAAGGCGGCGATCTGTGCTTCAAGGTATGACGGTTTCTGTCCTCCGAGATTGGGGAACTTCGAAGATTGCGAGACGCCGTTCAGACCGTGGCACAGCGCGCAGGTTTCATGTGGAGGATAGGCAGAGGGGTCGTAGTCAGCTTGAGCAGCCGTCACCGCGATCGTCAGCAGAAGTGCCGTCTTATGGACCATGGGACAAGCGCACGACCGCGGCGGATACGGATTCAGTTGTGCCGTCTGAAAACATGAATTCCAGTCTGACTGCATCGCCCTCGCTAAGCGGGGAGTGCGGCCTCATCAGCATTACGTGCAGACCGCCAGGCTCGAATGCCACGGTCTGGCCCGGCCGGATCTCGATCACGTCGACCGGAGTCATTGTCGACACGTCAGCCTCTACTGCGCTTTGATGGATATGGGTCATCGCATAACCCTCGGCCGTCACGCCGACAAGCTGTCTGGCCGTGTCGCTTTCGTTTGTGATTCTCACATAGGCTGCGTGGGCAATCGTGCCGGGCGGTGCCACCGGCACCACGGCGTTGTCGAACTCCAGATTTCCGGCATGCGCAGTCGTCGGCATGGCCAGAAGCGCGAGCGCAAGCAGCTTCATTGCGAAGCCTCCTTGCGGTAGGAGACCTGCAACCGGGCGAGGAACTCCGCTGTCAGACCGGGATCGAACGGCGGTTGCAGCTTTGCACGCAGCGTGCCGTCGGGCGCGATTACCAAGACAGAAGAACTGTGCTGAACCTCGTAGTGGCCGATTTGGTCGGGTTTCATCAACCGATAGTAGCTGTCCGTCGCCTCGATCAGCCTGTCAATCTGGCCGCGTTCCCCGGTGAAGCTCGCAAAGTCCGGGTGAAAGAACTTGGCGTATTCGCTGACATATTCTGCCGTCCCGGTCCGGGTCGACGGAGATGAAGACGACTTTTGGCACGTTGACAGGCCGGACCCTCAAGCTGGTTTCGCTTATCGCCGCCTCGAGATTGCCCAGCGTGAACGGGCAGACGTCGGGGCAGGACAGGAAGCCGAACATGACAAGTGTCCATGTGCCCTCGAGCTCCTGGTACGTGAAGTCTTCGCCAAGCTCGTTGGTGAATTCGAAGGCGGGCAGTTCAAGCGGGTCGTCCAGCATCACGCCCTGTACCTGCGCGGTGGCAGGCGCAACGGCCAGAACAAGGAGACAGGCTGCAAGTCGTTTCATGCGTTTTGGTCCTCGAAAGCTCTCCGGCTTTCGGCCCCTGATCCTTTCGAAGCAGAACTTTCGGGCCTTGATGTAATCCGGCGAAGACGCCATGTCGGTTGATCGTGGCTGCGGCAACTCGATCTTGAGGTCGGCGATGATGGCGCCTGGCGCCGCGCTCATGATCAGAACGCGGTCGGATAGGAAAATCGCCTCGTCCACGTCATGTGTGACGAACACGACAGTCGTGCCGAAGTTCCGCCAGATGTCCAGCAGGCTTTCCTGCATCATCAAGCGTGTCTGCGCGTCGAGGGCGCCGAAGGGTTCGTCCATCAGCAGTACCGACGGGTAGTTTGCCAAAGCACGCGCAATGCCTACGCGCTGCTGCATGCCGCCGGACAATTCTGACGGATAGCGGCCGCCGAATCTCTTCAGACCCACAAATTCGAGAAAGGTGTTGGCGGTGGAGCCGGCGGAAACACGGTCTTTACCGCGCCATCTTGGGGCCGAATGCGACGTTTTCGTACACTGTCTTCCATGGCAGCAACGAATATTGCTGAAACACCATGCCGCGATCCGGCCCCGGCTTCTCGACGCGCAAGCCGTCGACCGTAATCTCGCCTGTCGTGGGCCTGATGTAACCGGCTATTGCGTTGAGCAGCGTGGACCTTGCCGCAGCCCGAGGGGCCGAGTATGCAGACGAACTCGCCGGACTTGACGTCGATGGAGGTTGTTGAGACCGCGAGATGGGCGTCGGTACCAGTGCCAAAGGTTACGGACACTTCCCTTACCGCTATCTGGCCGTTGCACTTTCCTGCATGTTTCGAGGGCTTCTTGGACTTCAGCACGTCAAGCATTGATCGGGGCTCCCTTGGTCCGTGACGTTCGCCGCGACTTGCGCCATGCGAGACAAAGGATCAGTGCGGAAATGAGTCCGAAACCCGAGGTTGCAAGAACCGGTCCCATGCTCTCGATTGCAAGCGAGGTCGAAACGCCAAGCCCCAGCATGGCCGGCCCGACGATCCAGCTTGGCGCGGCACAGCAGACCACCCAACTCATGGTGGCGCTGGTCATGGAGACCGCGAGTGCACCCGAGCCCGTCGTGGCGCAAAGCGTCGCGAATGCCCCGCCTGAGCAGGGGTCGTGGCGCAAAAGCGTCATGCAGAGGCGACAACATCGCACCAAGGATTGGACAGCACCAACAGGCGCGATGGCACAACGTTGAGGCTCCACTCCGAAATGCCGCCGCCATAATCGTAGTTCATCTTTCCGATCTCGATTAGCCACTCTTCCCAAATGATCGGAGGCACGTCACGCCAGGACGGCGTCGACTTGACTATCCACGCGACATTGCCGAACCAGTCGTGGACGGTCACGTAGTTCGGCACGGCTTGAAATCGGGCGATCAGCGCGATCATCATGATGACCTGAAACAGGAGCGCGAAGGCCAGTCCGTGCAGGAGCATGCTCCTCCAGCTGCGGCGGATATCGGCCCGGATCGTCGAAAAAACGTTCATCAGCGAGACCTTTCCTGCCATCTGAGGGTCGGTCGGGTGATCGCCTTCACAGCGGCGGTGGATGCGGTGCCGAGAAAGCCGATCACCAGCATTCCGACGACTATGTCCTGGTAGTTGATCAGGCTGTAGGCATTCCACGTGAAATAGCCGATGCCGTACTGGCCCGAAATGATCTCGCCGGCCAGAAGCGAGAACCAGCTGACACCCATTCCGATCGCAAGGCCGGCGGATATGGATGGAAGGGCGGCTGGGATCACGACGTGCCGAAAGACCGCCCATCGTGACGCTCCCAGTGACTGGACGGCGCGGACTAGGACTTCAGGCGTTTGCTCGACGCCATGCAGGGTGTTCAGAACGATCGGAAAGAGGGCGCCAAGGAAGGTGATGTATATTGATCGAGCTTTCCTCGGTCGGCCAGATTAAGATTTGCCAGTGGAATCCAAGCGACCGCCGGAATCGGGCGAATGACCTCAATGTACGGCATGATGAACGCTCGCGCCATCCCGCGAACGACCCATGACGAGTCCCGTAGAGATGCCGAGCACCACGGCAAGGCAGTAGCTAATCAGGATGCGACGCATCGATACGGCGACATGGGTCCAGAACACTTCGGTTTGAACATGTGCGACAAAGGCGGCGAGGACTTTCGCCGGCGGAGGCACGTTTTGGAAATTCATGTAGAAATCGAAGCCCATTGCCGTCACGAAATGCCAGGAAATGACGCCGATTGCCAGTGACATAGATACGATCCCAACGTTAAGCAATTGTTGGCCGGTGATCTTTGGCGTCGGAAGGCCGGGCCGCATGTTGCCAATCGAAGCGGCAATTTCCGGATGATCCGCTTCAGTTTCGGCCGTCTTTTTTTCTGTCGGTTCGGACTTCATTGCGGCTGGCATGGAAACTGCATGACACTCCTCTTTTGTACGCGAACCGGAGTGAACTAAACGCTCCGGTCCCCGTATCGCGGACAAGTTTCAATCATCCGTCGTTGGTCGTAAAGTCGGCAAGAGCTTCGTCGAAAGTTATCAGCGCGCCGTCGCTGACGGCGGCGAACGTTTCCGCCTCGCCCTTTCGCAGAAACGTCGCATAGCCGCCGTCTCCCGCCTTGACCCAGAACGCGGTTTTGCCGAAGAGCTTCAGACCGGTCTCGACGTCATAAACATAGGTTGCATTCAGCTTGGCGCCGGTCGCCTTCATCTCCGCCGCCGCTGCAAGGAATTTCGGCAATGAAGAATAGGCCGACACCCCGTCACGTGCGTGCCAGATTTCCATCGGAAGCCCCTTGTTGGCAACTTCGGGGTCAACGACTTCGGCCTTGTGAGCCTCGTAATCAAGTCCCAGTTCTGCATAGGCCTTCCTGATGTAGTCTTCAGAGATCCACGCCTCGAAGTCGAGTGGCGGTATCGCCTTTTCCCTGGCCAGGACGCCATGGTTGAACTTGAGCGCATCAACCCACTCGGTCTTGATCGACGGCTCGAGCGTCAGGTGACCCCCTCCGCGAGAAGTAAAGGTACAGCACCTCCTTTTCCACGCCGGTCCAGCCTTCCATCAGCGAAACGGCATTCATCGGGTCGGACCGGGATCCACTCGCCCGCTTCCCAGACAGCCTTTATGAACGCTTCGACGACTTCCGGGTACCTTTCGGCAAAGTCCTGGCGGACGACGACGCCGTGCAGGTAGGGAACGCCGGTTTCCGAACCGTCGTAGATCTTCCTTCCCGTGCCGCGAAACTCCATTATCTCTGACCACGGGCAAAAGTCGGAGTGGGCGTCGATCTTGTTCGCCGCTATGTTGGCCGCGCCGACGGCCGGGCTTTGGTTCTTCATCAGATAATCGGAACTTGATATCCCGTTATCCTGCATCGCCTTCAGCAGCATCCCCCACGCGGCGGAACCGACCGGCGTCGAGACTTCTTTGCCCCTGAGGTCGGCGATCGAATACAGTTCGCTTTCGACCGGCACGACGATCGCGTTGCCCGAGCCCTTGAGGTTGTAGCCGGTGCCCGCCACGTACACTGTCCGCAAGCTCTCGGTTTCCTGAAACTTCGCACCATTCACGATCAACGGATAGTCGCCCATGACGCCGAAGTTTAGTTTGTTGGCCAACATCTGGTTGGTGATCGGCCCGCCCGAACTGTAGTCGGCCCACCTAATGTCATATCTGGCATCCGCGTATCTTCCCGCCGTCGGCAGGTATTTCTCGAGAAGTCCAAGCTCCTTGACCACAATTCCGGCCGTGTATGTGTCTGTGCACATCGATTGATGACCGATGGCGATGCTGATTTTCTCGGCCGATCCCATTGAAGCCGCTGGAAGAAGCATTGCGGCAACGAACGCAAGTTTCGTGAAGTTCATCATCAGTTTCCTTTCTGAAGGTAGAATGACTTGAATTGCTTCACGTTAGCTTTCCCCCAATTCCTGTGCAAAAAAAGCTCTAAGCTCGTATTCCTCTTCTATTTTTTTTTTTGCATCCTTTCGGTCTTGCTTAAATTTTGCGCTCGCTTCAGGTCCTTTGCGGAAAGTTTCATCGTCCAGAGCATGGAGTTTAGGGTTGATTTCCTTGGCTTTCCCGACGGTTTCCGGGCATTGAGCCGGAAGTTGATTCGCGGTTCCAGGCGGGCGGCAGGCTGCAGCTGGTAGGATTTATGTATGGCGGCGCGCCCGGCGCAAGCGTTCCGGGAAAGCGCGCAGGCGATGCGCAAGTCCGCGCCGCGAAAGAGGGTGCCCGGCAGCGCGACTTGCGGTTGGTGCCATTCCCGCATGCCGCCTGAAGGAGGCGCGCCGGGGATCGCCCTTGAGTACAGCCACCGCCGTCTTCAGGCCGGACCCTGCGTTCAATGGCACTGTGCCATCTAACAGGCGGAGCTCAGGTCCGGGACCGAATTGCGCTGGATGACAGGCACGCGCCGCGGTTTCGCATCAGGACGTGGATTGATGACCGGTTGGCGTGCATGACTGGTTCTGCCAATGTGGCGGAGTCGCCGGGGAACTGCGGTCATGCGTCCATTCTTGAAAGTGCCCAGCGGACATTCTTGCGGACGTCCGGGTCGGAGTCTTCTTCGTATTTCTTGAGGAACGGCACCGTCTCGGGAACAGCCAGTTCTCCCAGCGCCGCTGCGCACTCTTTGCGCAGGTTCGGAACCGGAATCTCCATGATCGGGCCAATTTCCATCGCCGCCTCCTTCGCGCCAAGGCGGCCTAGCGAACGAACGGCTTTCAACAGCACTTGCCAGCTCTTGTCTTCCAGAACCGTTCTGAGCGCGCTTGTGCAGGACGCGCCACCGGTCTTGGCCAGCGTCTCGGCCGCAGCCTCGCGTACCATCCAGTCGGGATCGTTCAACGCGTTTTCCAGCGTGGCTTCCGCATATGCGCCCTTCGAAAAGCCCAGTGCTGCGACAGCTGTGCGGCGCACCTGGGGATCCGGGTCATTGGACGCGTCACGCAGCGCTGGCAGGGAGGCCTCGTCCTGCAGCCAGCCGATCACCTCGACGGCATGCGAGCGAACTTTCGGCGAAGCGTGATTCAGCGCGGCAATCGCCGGCCCCATGGCTTCGGGGCGTCGGAGCTCCTTGATGCCAGCGAGGCAGGCCGCGAGCTTTGTCTCGTCGGAGGCTTCCAGATGCGGAAGGATTGCATCTCCGGCGTCCGGATCCTTCAACTCGGTCAGGCTGGCCGTGGCGGCCTCCGAAACGGAAGGATCGCTGTCGGTCAGCGCAAGAACAAGCGCGGCCGCTGTGTCCGGGCCGTCGAAGTCCGTCAGTGCCAGGGCCGCGTGCCTGCGCACGCTTGCATCTTCGTCGGTGATGGCTTTCGACAGGTATCGGATTGCCGTCGGCTCTGCGCTGTCGGCAAGTTCAATTACTGCCAAGATCCGCGCGGCCGGGGAAGGGGCGTTCAGCCCCTCTGCGAGTTTGGAAATGTCCTCGAAGTCTTCGTATGGAGCGTTCACGTGGATCTCACTTCAGCAGGTATGGCAGGTTGACTGTGACGGCTCCGGTTGGGCAATCGGCCTCGCACGGCATGCAGTACCAGCATTCGTCGTATTTCATGTAGGCTGTCTTGGTGCCGTCATCCTTGACGCCGATGCGCAGCACGTCCAGCGGGCACACATCGACGCAAACCGAGCAGCCTTTCTCGGCGATGCACAGGTCATCGTTGACGACGACGGGAACGGTGGTAGCGGCATGGGCAAGGGGCATGTTCGTCACTCCGCAGCAGCCAGGGAAGAGACCTGCACACGCTGCCTGTAGTAGGCGTCTTTCTCGTCATCGGCGATTTCAACGATGTAAGGCTTGACCTTCCGCTTGCGGTGCTCCGGTGTCCCGTCACCGCCCTTGGTCAGGATGGTATGGCAAAGCCAGTTGTCGTCATCACGCCCGTACCCGACACGATTGTGATAGAGACCCCAGCGGCTTTCGGTGCGGTAGATCGAAGCGGCGGCGGCCATTTCGGCGCAGTCAAGAATTGTCGAGGCTTCGAGGGCGCGCATCAGTTCGTGCGCATCGCGGACGAACATGCCAGTCTCCATATCCTCGCGGACTTCGCTGAGACGCTTCTGCGCCAGTTCCATTTTCGCCGTAACCTTGGGCGGTTGAAGGTAGTCGTTCACTAGACGGCGTGTCTTGTACTCGATCTGGTTCGGTGGGATGCCGTCATCTCGCTTGGTTGGCGCCATTACCCTGGCGCGTTCGGCCTCGACCTCGGCCTTGTCAAAGGTGGCGAGGCCGGCATCATTTATGAAGTCAGCGGCATCAAGCCCCGCGAAGGTGCCGTGCGTAAAGGCGCCGAGCATGTAGTTGTGTGGAACGTTGGCCATGTCCCCGGCAGCGTAGAGGCCGGGAATCGTCGTGCGCGCGTGCTCGTCCACGAAGACACCGCTGGCAGAATGGCCCGAACAGAAGCCAATTTCCGAAATGTGCATTTCGATCATCTGCTTGCGGTAGTCGGTGTTGCGGCCCTTGTGGAAATGGCCACGGGTCGGACGTTCGACGACGTGCAGAACGCGCTCGATTTCGGCGACGGTCTCTTCGGCAAGGTGGTCAAGCTTGAGGTAGACTGGCCCTTTGCCGCTCTGCAGTTCATCGAAGAACTCCTGCATCATCTGGCCGGACCAGTAGTCGCATTCGATGAAGCGCTCGCCGGAAGCGTTGGCCGTGTATCCACCCATCGGACCGGCCACATAGGCGCAGGCCGGTCCGTTGTAGTCCTTTATGAGTGGATTGATCTGATAGCATTCGAGGTTCGCCAAGCCCGCTCCTGCGTGGAAGGCCATTGCATAGCCTTCGCCGGAATTCGCCGCGTTCTCATACGTTCCAAACATGTAGCCAGACGACGGGAGGCCAAGCCGCCCGGCCGCCCCCAGAGACATTATGACCGCCCTTGCGCGGACCACTAGGAATTCGGCAGTGCGTGTGTTCACGCAAATCGCGCCAGCGGCACGGCCCTCGCCAATTAGCAAACGGGTCGCCATGAAGCGATTGACGATGTTGACACGCGCCTTACGAAGTTGGCGGTACAACGCCTTTTTCACCGTGTCGCCGTTCGGCATGGGCAGAACGTAGGTGCCGATGTGATGCACCTTCTTGACGTCGTATTCGCCGTTGTGATCCTTCTGGAACCGGATTCCGAAACTGTCGAGTTCCTGGATTATGCCGTAGCACTCCTGAGCATATCGGTAGACTGCGGCCTGGTCGCAAATGCCGTCATTGGCGATGGTGATTTCCTTCGTGTACTGTTCGGGCGTGGCATATCCGGGAATGACCGAGTTGTTCAGTCCGTCCATTCCCATAGAGATCGCACCCGACCGCTTCACATTGGCTTTGTCGAGCAAGACGACATTGGCCCCGGGACTCTTACGCTTCGCCTTGATCGCTGCCATCGGACCGGCAGTGCCGCCACCGATGACCAGAATGTCGCAGTCGATCTGCGTGAGGCCGTCAAGAATTTCGTCCATGCCAGGCTCCCGAACTTTTGCGCATTCTGCGGTGCGGCGCAAAGGGGCAATGTCAATTACTTGTCAAAGCGATCACATAGTTCTCGGAGATAGGGGAACGGGTATATGGCCGTCTTGTGTCCGTCCGAAAAGTGGACGTTCACGCCATTGCCGACTTGCTGAAGTCCCGTGATCCTGATTCCGGGCAAGACGGCCACCTCCCCGTGATCCAGCCGTTCGCGGATCGACCAAGCGTCACGAGCCTCGCGCCGCAGGAACGCTGCAGAAAGAACGCTTTCCTCGCCGGACAACCATGTCACGGTCAGGTGTTCGGCGTCGTCGCTGGCCGTAAGGCTGTCGATCATGAACGGCTTCCCCTTCTATCCGGAGCCAGACTGCCGCAAGGAACGTTCCCGCAATGTCAATTTGTTTACGGACGACCTTGCTGCGGTTCGTCAAGCTGATGGACGATTCTGGAGAAGGGCGCGTGACCGTGACATTTGTCGTTACCGAAAACTGCATTGCCTGCAAGTACACCGATTGCGTGTCGGTCTGTCCGGTCGATTGCTTCTACGAGGGTGAGAACATGCTGGTGATCCACCCGGACGAGTGCATTGACTGCGGTGTTTGCGAGCCAGAGTGCCCGGCGGATGCGATTCGTGCAGACACTGAACCCGACATGGAGAAATGGGTCGACTTCAACCGGAAATACTCCGAAATCTGGCCAGTCATCCTAGAATCGAAGAATCCGATGGCAAATGCCGGCGAGATGGACGGCGCGGAAGGCAAACTCTCCACGCATTTCTCCGAACGACCTGTCGCCGAGGCAATCTAGAGGACATGTCATGAACGTGCAGGCTACCGCCAGGATCCTTCCGGACGCGCAAACCGTCACATCTGTTGATCACTGGACGGAAACGCTCTTTTCCTTCCGCGTCACCCGCCCAAAGGCCTTGCGCTTCCGATCCGGGGAATTTGTGATGATAGGACTCCTGGGGGACGACGGCAAGCCTCTCTTGCGCGCTTATTCCATCGCCTCGCCGTCGTGGGATGATGAACTTGAGTTTTACTCCATCAAGGTGCCAAACGGGCCGCTGACCTCGCGGCTGCAGAATATCGAGCCGGGGGACCAGATTATGCTTCGGCCAAAGCCTGTGGGCACCTTGGTGCTTGATGCGCTACTGCCCGGAGAGCGGCTTTGGATGATCTGCACGGGCACAGGCATCGCCCCCTTCGCATCGCTGCTGAGGGACCCCGAGACGTGGGAGAACTTTGCAAAGGTCATTGTCGCGCATACCTGCCGTAACAATGAGGAACTGGCGTATGGCGCCAGCGTCATTCAGGCACTTCCCGACGACCCGCTGATTGGCGAAAATGTCGATGGCGCGCTGAGCTACTATCCGACCACTACACGCGAGCCTTCGGACATCGAGGGCCGCATTAGCGATCACGTACGCGACCGCCGCGTGTTCAAGACGCTTGGAATGCCGGAATGGAAAGCCGGCGAAGACCGAGTGATGATTTGCGGCAATCTCGCTCTGAACAAGGAAATGATGAGTCTTTGCGAAGCCCATGGACTTCAGGAAGGGGCCAATTCCGATCCGGGGCATTTCGTTGTCGAACGGGCATTCATCGACTGAGCCACGTCAGCATCGAACCGGCGGATCCGCTCGCGCGAGACTGCCAGGTGCCGGCACCCGGCCTGACGCAGGTCGGCAAGGTTGTCGGCATCGGCGATGCCGGCGTCCATGACCACCAGGGAGCCGGGCTCGGCGCCGAGCGACTTCAGCATCTCGAACATGATGTCCCGTTCGGCGACGTTTCCGGGACAGTCCCGCGAACGGCGGACGAACCCTCTGTCGTCTAGCAGCAGCGCGAGGGCGAGCAGCAGGCAGTCGGCACGGTTCTCCTTCGAGTGTCCGCGCTTCGCCCTGGGCATGGCCGGCCGGCCGGTCAGGTGTTCGTCAGGCCATGCAGCGCGATCGTCGGCTTGAAGTCGAACAGCGAGCAGGCCTGTTCGAACAGGTGGTCCTCGATGGTGTCGCGGCGGTCCATCAACAGGTCGGAGGCCCGGTACAGGGCCATGTCGCCGAGGCCGGCCATGTCGAAGCCGAGAATCTCGCCGAGGCCGCTGCGCTGCCGGAGTCATGCCAAGGCGGCCCGTTCCGACCCGGGCACGGCCATGCGCGCGACGATGCCGGCGATGGCGCTGACCTTCATCCGCCGGCTGAAGCCCAGCCTGTCGAGCTGCCCGGGCAGCCCGAACCGCTCGACCGCGGACAGGGCCGCATGCCCGTCCCCCGCGCCGCGCTGGTCGAAATCCGTCGCCGTGCCGACGTCGACGGTCTGCCAGTCCGGGCCCTGCGTGTCCGGTTCGCGGCTCTGCCGGGCCAGCAGCCGGCGGCGAATCAGGCGGCTTCGGCCTCGATCTCCGGGGCGGCCGGCACCAGGGCGCACTGTCCGGCAGTCAGTTCCTCGACCCTTCTGCACAGGGCGGGCCAGTCCTCCCGGGACACGGAAAAGTGCCGTCCCGGGTTGAGAAGCGTGCGCTGCCGGACCTCGCCTCCGACCCTGAAGGTCTCGACGAGACGGCGGGTCGGGTGCCGGGATCCGTCGGAAGCGGCGCCGGTGGTGGTGCGTCCGATGAACACGGCCCGGATCCGACACTCCTGCGCGGCGGCGCAGTCCGCATCGCTGCCTTCGCCTATTTCTTGCGTTCGCGAAGCCCGGGCCCCAGGAGGTCTTCGGAATCGAGAAACGCGCTCTCCTCCTCGACCAGTTTTTCCCAGACATAGTCTTCGCCGGACGTCCGCATCCGCATTTCCTCGATCCGAGCCATGACCAATGTCGCAAGCGCCAGGCGTCGCTGAACGCCCGGCAACGTCGCTGGCGGGATTGCATCGGACAACGGCGACTCGCCGGCGTCGAGCGCGCGGTGGACAAGGAACTGGGAAGCGGTCATGCCCGCTCGTTCGGCCCGGCTGGTGATGATTCGCCACTCGCTCTCCGTGGTCATGATCGAACGCTGGCTACGCCGTTCCTCCGGCGGATTTGGTGTATTCGGAAATCCCGGGTCGGAGTCAGGCATGATCGTCGGTCTCACAGGTGTTTGATGCTGATTCAGCTGCGTCGGGGATGCAGCGACTTCTGCCGCGCGTATCGGCGGTCACATTCATTCAGATTTCTACGGATCGAAACCCATCGGATCGGCGTATGTTCAGAGAATTCAGAAATGATCAATGGGGCTGCTTCGAAATTTTGGGCGTGCCGGAGGGATGCGCCTCGTCTCTTGCCGTAGCAGACACGCCAGGTTCGGAGCCGGGTCCGGTGATCCGGGTCGTTTCGGAAGCCGGCGATGTCGGTTTTTCGGCGCCGGGCAAGACTGCAGGAGCTCGCATCGGCGGAACCCGCGCCGAGACCCGGCCCGAAAGGCATCGCGCTCCGGGATGTTCCCGAGCGATCGCATCTCGTTCGGGAGCGGCTGTCCGGAACCTTGATCCGGACCCGGAACGGTTGCGCGGGGCGATCCTGCCGGATCACTGCCTGCCAGGACTTTCCCACGCTGTTGGCGATTTTCCGATTTGCCGCCGAACTGGGGGCGAACCGGCACGTTCCGGCCGGATTCCGGGTGTGCGGAGCCGTCCGCGCGCCGTCGCGGGCGCCGGTTCCGGTCCCGTGGTGATTCGTTTCGGAGGTTTGGCGGCTTGCCGGCGGCGTCCGGGAGCCGGCCCGGACGCGGCCCGGCTCTCAGGGCCGGGTCAGGGCCGCAATGGCCTCGCTGCGGTCCGGCTGCAGGCGTCGCCGGGTTTCGGCGAGGCTCTCCGCCTCGCGGCGGCTGGCGAAGACCACCGCGAGCGCGATGTTGTTCAGGCTGGCCCGGTTCGCCGGGCCGTTGCCGGTGCGGGTCAGGCACGCGTCCTCGCCGAAGACGCAGTCCCTCTGGCGGTGGTTCAGGTTCTCCACACTCCAGTGTCCGCGGTTCAGCTTCAGCAGCTCCTCCGGCGACGCGGCCCCGGCGTCGAGGGAGGTGATCAGACAGACAGTCTCGGTGTGGTCCTTGTCGTCCTTCCCGGCGTCGTCCGGGCCCTTCTTAAGCGGCTCGCGGTAGCGGGTGATCCGGGCGATCTGGCTGACGCCCGGATAGTTGACCGCGCCATCGAGCGGCGTCAGGACGCTGATGGAGCGCTGCTCCAGGCGGCCGCGGGCCTTTTCGAGATCCTCCGCGAAGCGGCCGGTGGCGTCCCTCTCCCAGTCGATGCCGTCGAGGATGCCGAAGGTCTCCGGCGCGTTGCCCTTGACCGAGAAGACATAGTCGGCTCCGCAGCGCCCGGTGATCAGCTTCGCGGTGTTGCGGACCGCGGTCAGCGCGTCGAGGGTGATGACCTTGCCGCGGACGTCGCTGCGCTCCAGGAGGTCGTGCGTGGCCGCCGGCTCGCCCCCGTCGTCGCCGAAGTCGGAAGCGCGAAGGGCGCGCCGGTCGCGTGGTCGACGAGGGCCACGGTCTCGTGATGGCCGTCGCCGTTGCGGTTGGCGCCCCGGATGCGCTTGCCGTCGGCGGCGAGCGCCCGGGCGAGGGGAAGCCGGGGCCGGGACCAGCGGCCGACCACGTCCTCCAGCGCCTCGGGGTCGACCGACTGCACGACCCTGTGGATCGTGGACTTCGAGACCGGCTCGCGAAGCCCCGTCTTCGGGTTCCGCCAGGCGCCGACGGCCTCCAGCTCCTCCTGCGACAGCGAGCGCGCGAACTGCGCGGCGGCCAGGCAGCCCTTCATGTTCGCGAGCTCGGCGAGGATGTGCACGGCGAGCACGCAGGCCACCGCGTGCTTGCGTCCCTGCGCCCGGCGGAAGTCGGGGATCCTCATCAGCTCGGCGTGCAGGGAGCGCATCGTCCCGGGGTCCCGCGGCGCCAGACCGGGACCGGAGGGCGGCGCCACGTCCGGCGGCAGCGGCTGCGGGCTCGAGAGCAGCGCCCGGGCGTCGGGCCTCAGCGGCGCCGCGAAGATCTCCTTCGGCGCGCCGTGGGGATCGGTGTAGCGCCCGTTGGCGCGGGCGAAGCCCTTCGTCCGGCCCAGCATCCGCCAGCCCGCCGCACTGTACATCGTGCCGGAAAACCTGGCCGGGTCGCAGAACGTCTCCGCCAGGAGCACCCGGTGGCCGTGCGCCGCCAGCCAGTCGTCGCCGAGCCGGCAGGTCATCCGCGACAGGAAGAAGGAGGCGAGGTTCGGGAACACCCCGGGCTCGGACAGGATCAGGAACCGGGTGTTGTTCGCCACCATCTCCAGCCGCCGGAACTGCTGCTCCGGCCTCCAGCCGCACCACCTGTCGCGCGGAGCGCACTTGAAGGCGCCGTTCTGCCACGCCGCCAGGCCCAGCCACCGGTCCCCGAGTGCCGCCACGTAGCGCAGGCCGCGGCCCGCCAGCCGCTGGAAGCCGAGATAGTGGTGCTCGTCCATCAGCGCGTCCCAGAGCGGGCGCTCCTGCGGCCTGGCCAGCCGGATCTCGACGTCCGACAGGGAAAACCCCGCCGGCATCCCGCGAAACGGGGCATGGAACTCGAGGCGCTTGCGAATCGACATGGCCGGAGCATCGCACGTCCGGGACGGGAACGCCAGAGGAAAATTCCGGCTCCGCGGTCGCGCGCGCATGCAACGCAGACAAGCCCGATGTCAAGAAAAACCAGCCGAAATCAGCGTGGGATGCCCCTGCACTGCCTGCTCCTGGTTCTTGATGCGATACGGGCACTCGTGTAATATGGCGCTGGGCCGCTGTAGCTCAGCTGGTAGAGCATATCATTCGTAATGATAGGGTCGGGGGTGGGCGAGTGCAACCAGACCGGGCTGGCACGGACGCAACCGAATCGCGCAGTTCAAGCCCCTGAGCGTTTGATGGTTGCTGCTGCTGGCCGTCCGCAGGTTCGGACATTGTCTCGAGGCGGTGTCCTGCCGTTCCAGGGCGGCGGCCGCGCTTCCAGCACGTTTCGGCCCCGGAATTGCCGCAATGCGGGCGCGGGTTCGAGTCCCTTCAGCGGCACCACGACTTCCCGTCGACCGTTTTGGCGAGTGCAACCAGACCGGGCTGGCACGGACGCAAGCCGAATCGCGCAGTTCAAGCCCCTGAGCGTTTGATGGTTGCTGCTGCTGGCCGTCCGCAGGTTCGGACATTGTCTCGAGGCGGTGTCCTGCCGTTCCAGGGCGGCGGCCGCGCTTCCAGCACGTTTCGGCCCCGGAATTGCCGCAATGCGATTCGAATTTGGACGGGCCGCGATCCGCCAATCCGGATGCGTGGCGTCGCCCCGAACTCGCCAATGGTCTCGAAAACGAATTCATGTGAAACCGTATAAGCGTGTGCAAACCGGACTTTCTGCAGCAAGGCTCCCATGATGCGGCCGCGAACCGGTGGGCGCTCGCCGGAAGCTCTCTTGAACATCGCCAGTGCTTTGCGGAACGCACGGATTTCGGGAACCGAAAGGACATGGACAGCTGCGGGTCGCGGATCCGCGGTTTCGTTCGAGCCGTTGTCCGGTAGGTATCGGATGCGCCGACAACGATGCATGCAGTTCCGATCCCGGCAAAGCGGAATTCGCTCGCGCCGGGCAATTCGTTCGGCAGAAACAGGCCATCAGGATCCATCCGGCCGAGTCAAAACCCTCGATGCTGCGAGTTTTTCTTGCAGGTTCGAAAGGGACAATCGGGAGTCAGCACATTTTGTGCGGACCGGCGCGTCAAGTTCCCGACGCGATTGTCTGTCGGCAGAACGCGCTCCTGCCGCGAGGACACCAATGCGAGCAATGCGACAAGGCGCGCGCATTCAAACGGGCGCAGTCAGGGGCGGTTCCTTGGGGACGAGACACTGTCGTGCCTCGGCGAACAAGTTGTCGATCCGTACCCAGGGTATGGTTCCGGATGCGATTTGGCCGGCGGCTTGACCAGCGCGGCCTGCGGCCTGAATGCACTGAGCAGGACTCCAATCACTCAGACCGCTTCACGGGGCGCGTTGCCGCATGTCCGACGTAGCGACGTGATTGGCGGCCCTGTCGCGTGCGAAATTGATGCCGCAAGCGCACTTGGGGCCGACGCAGCCTCCTTCCGGTCGCGGATTGTCTTTTGCGGATTCCTGCGGCTCTTCCGGACCGATGGGATGCGGAACCCGAACTTTCCCGACGGGCGCGCCGCCTCCGCCGCGCGGGCGGCCATGCGGCATCCAGTCGCGCGCCGTCGGGAACTTTCGGTTCAATACCTGCCGTCGCAATTCGCGAATTCCGTGCGCAAGAAGTTGCTTGTTTCCGAAACGCCGCCGCTCCGCTAGAAGTCCGTTGCTTCAACAAGGGTCCGTTTCCAGCTTGATCGGAGGCTATGCCATGGCGCGAAAATACCTGAAGTCGGCGAGCAGGACATCCGCGCTGGAATCGCTGTCCGTTCGCGCACCGGTGCAGTCGATACTCGACGAGATCGAAAACGGGGGCGAAACGGCGGTGCGGGAACTTGCGCGGCGCTTCGACGCCTACGGCGGACCGTTCCATCTCTCGGCCGAAGACATTTCGGCGGCATCCTCGAAGGTGCCCGCAACACTCAGGGACGACATCGCGTTCGCCCATGACAACATCCGCCGGTTCGCAGAGGCGCAGCGGGATTCTCTTCGGGAGTTCGAAATGGAAATCCGGCCGGGTCTCGTTGCCGGGCAACGCCTCATCCCGGTGGGAACGGCGGGTTGCTACGTCCCGGGCGGCCGGTACAGCCACGTCGCCTCGGCGATGATGACCGTGACGACGGCGAAGGTCGCGGGTTGTTCGAACATCATCGTGTGCTCTCCGCCAGCCGGCGAAAACGGGGTCAACCCGGAAATCGTGCATGCCGCCCATGTCTGCGGCGCCGACACGATTCTGGCCCTGGGCGGCGTTCAGGCTGTCGCGTCCATGGCATTCGGACTGTTCGGTCTTCCCCGGGCGGACATCATAGTCGGACCGGGCAACCAGTATGTGGCGGAGGCGAAGCGCATTCTCTTCGGACGCGTCGGCATCGACATGCTCGCCGGTCCCACCGACAGCATGATCCTTGCCGACGCCACCGCCGATCCGGAAATCGTGGCGGCCGACCTCGTCGGCCAGGCGGAGCACGGTTACAATTCGCCAGTTTGGCTCGTCACCGACGACAGGAACCTTGCCGTGACGGTCATGCGGCGGGTTCCGGAACTTGTGGCCGATCTTCCGGAGATCAACGGGCAGAGCGCGGCGACGGCGTGGGCCGACTTTGCGGAGGTGATTCTCTGCGATACGCGCGAGGAAATCGCCGAGACGGCGGACGAATACGCGCCGGAACACCTGAGCATCCAGGCTGCGGATCTGGACTGGTGGCTGGCCAGGTTGAGGTGCTACGGCTCCCTCTTCCTCGGAGAGCAGACGACCGTGGCGTTCGGCGACAAGGCTTCGGGGCCGAATCACGTGCTGCCCACATCGGGTGCTGCGCGCTACACGGGCGGGTTGTCCGTTCACAAGTACATGAAGGTCGTCACCTGGCAGAGGTCGACGGAGGCCGCTTCCAGGCGCGTCGCGGAAGCAACGGCGCGGATTTCGCGCAGCGAAGGCATGGAGGGGCATGCGCGCACCGCGGACATCCGCCTCAAGAAGTATTTTCCGGGCGAGACTTTCGATCTCGCCCCGACCGGCTGAAGCCGCATGTCCAGCCGCGGGGGAGACGTGTTCTCGGTTGCGGGCAGGGTTGCCTGCGTCACCGGCGCGAGCAGCGGACTCGGCCGGCTCGCCGCGCTTTTCCTGGTGCGAGCCGGCGCACAGGTGGTCGGCGTGGCTCGGGATGCCGACCGCCTCGAGGAACTGCGTCGCGAGGCGGGGAAGGGAGTCGCGACCGTTGCCGAAGATCTGGCGGCCCTGGCGGAGCCCGGCGGCGCGGGAAAGGACATTGCATCGCGCATTTCTTCGGCGTTCGGACCGCCAGCGATCCTCGTCAATGCCGCGGGCGTCAACCTGCGCGAACCCGCCGAGGAGGTCACGCCGGAGTCCTGGCGACTGACCATCGACCTGAACCTCGCGGCGCCCTTCTTTCTGGCGCGGCAGCTCGTGCCTCGGATGCGGGATGCAGGGTGGGGTCGAATCGTGAATTTCGCATCGCTGCAGTCGCGCCGGGCTTTCCCGGACGGGTTGCCCTACGGCGCATCGAAAGGGGGCGTCGAACAGTTGACGCGGGCGATGGCGGAAACCTGGTCGCAGGACGGAATTGTCGTCAATGCGCTGGCACCCGGTTTCTTTCCGACACGGCTTACGGCACCGGTCTTTGCGGACGCCGACGCGACGCGGCGGATCGCGCAACAGACGTGCATCGGCCGCAACGGAGAGCCGGAAGACCTGGAAGGACCGCTCCTCTTTCTCTGCTCGGACGCGTGCCGATACGTGACCGGCCAGATGCTGTTCGTCGACGGGGGGTTCACGGCGAAATGAGGGCACTGGTCTACCGCGGCGCGAGAGAGCTGCAGGTCAGCAACGTGCCCGAACCGGCGCTGGAACCGGGCGAAGCGCTCGTGCGAATCGATTCCGTCGGGATCTGCGGGTCCGACCTGCATGCGTACCTCGGACATGACCAGCGCCGGCCGCCGCCGCTGATCCTGGGTCACGAGGCGGCGGGAACCGTCGTCGCCGGTCCGCTCGAGGGCCGGCAGGTGACGGTAAACCCGCTTGTCACCTGCGGTTCCTGCCGGGATTGCGTTTCCGGACGGACCAACATCTGCGCCCGCCGCGAGATCATTTCAATGCCGCCCAGGGACGGGGCGTTCGCAGAGTTCCTGCGCATTCCCGGACGGAATCTCGTCGAGGTTCCGGACAGCGTGCCGCTGGGGAAGGCGGCGCTTGCGGAACCGCTGGCCGTGGCGTGGCATGCGGTCCGGCTTGCGGGCGAGATGCCCTGCCTAGATACCGACTGCGCGAGATGCCTGGTTCTCGGCGGTGGCGCCATCGGTCTCGGGTCGGCTCTCTGCCTCCGTGCCGCAGATGCGTCCGAAGTCCTGATCGCCGAGCCGAATCACAGGCGAAGGGCCATCGTCGCCGAGCGGTCGGGGTTCCGGACAGCAGGTCCGGAAGATTCCGCCGTCAGCTCCGGCGAGTGGGACCTCGTGATCGACGCTGTCGGCTCGGTACGGTCCCGGGCGCAGGCTTGCCGGACCGTCAGGCCAGGAGGAGTCATCGGGCACATCGGGCTGCACGCTGCCGAAGGCGGGCTGGACGTGCGGCGCATGACTCTTCAGGAGGTTGTCTTCTTCGGCACATATACATACACGGAGGCTGACTTTCGCGACACGGCAAGCGCCATGTTCGAAGGCGCGCTGGGTTCGCTTGACTGGACGGAAACGCGGGCGCTGGGAGACGGGCGCAATGCGTTCGAGGACATGCTTGACGGCAACGTCGCCGTACCGAAGATCATCCTGAAGCCCTGACTGGAGGAATTGGAAATGCAGGGAATTCCGCAACTTCTTGTCCACGAACATGCCGACAACGTCGGCGTGGTCGTAATCGAGGGGCTGTCCGCGGGCACCCAAATGCTCTGCTGCGTGACGGCGGACAACTCGACTTTCGAACTCACGGCCCGTGACGACGTGCCGATCGGCCACAAGATCGCGCTCAGGGATCTGTCCGCCGGCGACAGCGCGGTCAAGTACGGAGAGGACATCGGTCGGATGACTTCGGACGCGAAGACCGGTGAGCACGTGCATGTGCACAACCTGAAAACCCGCAGATGGTGAGGTGAGTCATGGCGACGAAACGCGCAGCCGCGACATTCATGGGATACCGCCGCGAGAACGGCAGGGTCGGGGTCCGGAACCACGTCGTCATACTTCCCGTGGACGACATTTCGAATGCGGCGGCAGTAGCCGTCGGCAACAACATCAAGGGCACGCTCGCGCTGCCTCACTCCTACGGGCGCCTCCAGTTCGGAGAGGATCTCGAACTGCACTTCCGGACCATGATCGGGACCGGCAGCAACCCGAACGTGGCGGCGGCGGTTGTCATCGGCATCGAACCGGGATGGACGCAGCGGGTGGTCGACGGAATCGCCGAGACCGGTAAACCGGTCGCCGGATTCTCCATCGAACAGAACGGCGATCTCCGGACGATCATGGACGCATCCCGGAAGGCCAAGGAGTTCGTGCACCGTGCGAGCGAACTGCAGCGCGAATCCTGCGCCGTGTCCGATCTATGGATCTCCACCAAGTGCGGCGAGAGCGACACGACCACCGGCCTCGGATCCTGCCCCACTGTCGGCAACATGTTCGACAAGCTGCTTCCGGAGGGAATCCACGGGTGTTTCGGCGAGACGTCGGAGATCACTGGGGCCGAGCACATCTGCAGGCGGCGCGCGGTGACGCCTGAAGTTGGGGATCGGTGGTACGCCATGTGGAAGGCCTATCAGGACGAGGTGATCTTCGCCCACCAGACGGACGACCTTTCGGAATCGCAGCCAACCAAGGGCAACATCGAGGGGGGGCTGACGACGATCGAGGAAAAGGCGCTCGGCAACCTCGAGAAGATCGGCCGAACGTCGAGGTACGTCGACATTCTGGGCCCGGCCGAGCGGCCAGCCGCCGGTCGCGGCCTCTATTTCATGGACAGTTCGTCGGCAGCTGCCGAATGCGTGACACTGATGGCTGCCGGCGGTTTCACGGTGCACACGTTTCCGACCGGGCAGGGCAATGTCGTGGGAAACCCGATCGTTCCGGTCGTCAAGATCACGGCGAACCCGCGCACCTTGCGCACCATGTCCGAACACGTCGACCTTGACGTAGCGGGAATCCTGACTCGGCAGCAGACTGTGGATGAGGCGGGAGATGCCCTCATCGAGTTGATTTGCAGGACGGCGAGCGGCCGCATTACGGCGGCGGAAGCGCTCGGCCACAAGGAATTCGTGATGACGAGGTTGTACCGGAGCGCGTGACGGAAAGTCGCGAACCCCGCGGCTGAAAGGGGCGGCGCGTCAGGCGAGTATCGCCCGGCCAAGCTTCCGTGCGCCATCGAGAAGCACGTCCACCCTGGAGACCGCGGTCTCGATCGACAGCCGCGACTTTGGACCGTGGAATGCCAGCGACGCCACGTACCTGTCGCGTCCGTCGGTGACGGGTACGGCTATTGCGTTCATGCCCTCGAAGAATTCCTCCTCGTCGATCGCGTAGCCGCGTTCGGCGACCCGTTGCGTGTCTTCGAGAAGCGATGCCGGATCATCGTGCGTGTTCGGCGTGTAGGCCTTCAGATGCAGCCCTCCGATGAATGCCTTGCGCCTTTGGTGCGGAAGGCTCGCAAGGAAGACCTTTCCGCTGGCCGTGCAGTGGAAGGGCACGTCTGTGCCGACGGGCAGCTGGATGCGAAACGGCCAGTCGGTCTCTACGCGGTCGACATAGTGCATGCCGTCGTCTCCGGGAACCACGAAATTGACGGTTTCTTCCACCTTGGCGGCGACGTCGACGAGAACCTGCCGCCGCGCGATGTGCGATCGCGATGCGTGCAGCACGCCGACGCCGATCGTGCGCAGCCGGCGCCCGGGTCTCAATCGCCGCCCGTCCGGTTCTCTAGCGAGGAACCCCTCTCGGACGAGCGTGTTGCAGAGCCTGTGTGCGGTCTGCTTGGGAAGGCCGAGGTCGCGGTTGATTTCCGAAGCCGTCATCGACGCGCCGCTGTTCGCGACGATTTCGATGATCAGCATGTTCCTGAGGTTGGTAGGTATGCGCCTCTCGACGGCCAATTTACTCCCTCCGGCTGCCTTTCCGCCGGGTTGGATGCACGCGGCGGGACTTGCACTTGGCACGACTCCGAAAATCGTCTACTACAATTTGAAATTGGGATAAAGAGTCTCGTTTTTTGACTTTGCGAGGTGCGGTGGAGTTCGATTTCGTCATAATTGGCGCGGGTTCCGCCGGTTGCGTTCTCGCCAACCGGCTGTCCGGGAATGCGGACTACCGCGTGGCCCTGGTCGAGGCCGGCCCCAGGGACAGCTACCCGTGGATTCACGTGCCCGTCGGCTATTTCAAGACCATGGGCAACCCGGCGACTGACTGGTGCTTCCGGACATGCGAAGATCCGGGTCTGAATGGCCGTTCGATCCCGTGGCCCCGGGGACGGGTGCTCGGCGGGTCGAGTTCCATCAACGGGCTGCTGTATGTCCGCGGCCAGCCGCAGGACTACGATCACTGGCGCCAGCTCGGCAACGCGGGATGGGCTTGGGACGATGTGCTGCCCTACTTCAGGCGCGCGGAGAGCTGGCGCGGCGATTCCGCGGACGGGGCCGGGCGCGGCTCGGACGGGCCGCTCGCCGTTTCGCCGGTTCGCCTCAGGAGGCAAATCGTCGAACTCTGGATCTCGGCCGCCGTCAATGCCGGTTACCCTGCGAATCCGGACTACAACGGCGCCGACCAGGAAGGCGTGGGCCATTTTCAGCAGACCGCGACTCGCGGTCGGCGCTGCAGTGCGGCGGTGGCGTACCTTCGGCCGGCGGAACGACGGCGGAATCTTGCCGTGTTTCCGAACACGCAGACGCTGCGGCTACTGTTGGAGGACGGCCGCGTTGCGGGCGTGGAAGCGGTCTCTAAGGGAAGGCGGGTGACGATGAGCGCGCGCCGCGAGGTCGTCCTCTCGGCTGGTTCGATCGGATCCCCGCAGATCCTGATGGTCTCGGGCCTCGGCGATGGGGAAGAACTCCGGCGCCACGGCATCGAGGTCAGGAGTGACATCCCCGGCGTCGGCAAGAACCTTCAGGACCACCTGCAGGCGCGTCCCGTCTTCAGGACCGAACTCCCGACGATGAATGTCGAGACCAACAATGTCCTGAAGCGTGCAGCGATCGGGCTGCAGTACGCGCTCTTCCGCACCGGGCCGATGACAATGGCGGCGAG
Organism: uncultured Amylibacter sp.; assembly: GCA_963662815.2. Classification (GTDB taxonomy): domain Bacteria; phylum Pseudomonadota; class Alphaproteobacteria; order Rhodobacterales; family Rhodobacteraceae; genus JAPPHA01. The sequence continues at coordinate 116,982 of CAXXWA010000024.1, read as the reverse complement.
CCTCGGGACCGGATTCCTGAAGACGCGCAACGACCTTGAGACGCCGGACATCGAGTTTCACATCCAGCCGTTCAGCGCCGACTCCCCCGGAGAGGACACCCATCCGTTCTCCGCGTTCACCGCTTCGGTTCTCCAGCTCAGGCCGGAAAGTACGGGGCGGCTCAGGCTCCGGTCGGCGAACCCCCTCGACCCGCCGGAAATCCACCCGAACTATCTGGCGACGGATACAGATTGCATGACTGTAGTGGCGGGAGTCCGCGTCGCGCGCAAAATTGCCCGGCACGAACCGCTCAAGTCGCATGTCATCGCCGAGCACGCGCCGGGTCCGGATGTCGCGGACGATGACTTTGCGGCGATGCTCGACTGGGTGCGCAACACCGCAACGACGATCTACCACCCGACGGGAAGCTGCAAGATGGGACAGGACGACATGGCCGTCGTCGACGCGCGGCTCCGGGTTCGCGGAGTCGGCGGCCTCCGTGTCGCAGATGCTTCGATCATGCCGCGAATCGTGTCCGGCAACACCAATGCACCCGCCATCATGATCGGAGAAAAGGCTTCCGACATGATCCTCGAGGACGCGCGCGCATGACTGAAGTCGTCCTCGATATCCTGCAGATCGTCTTTGCCGACATAATTCTGTCCGGCGACAACGCGCTCGTCATCGGCATGGCGGCCGCCGGTCTGTCGCCCGAGCTCAGGAAGAAGGCGATCTTCATCGGCATGACGCTCGCGGCGGGACTTAGAATCGTATTTGCCGCGATCGCGAGCATTCTCATCAGCGTGCCCGGCATCCTGTTCTTCGGCGGCATGCTGCTCGCGGTTGTCTGCTGGCGATTCTGGCGGGACCTTCGCCATCACTTTCCGAAGGAAGGCAATGAAGAGGCTCCAGCGCATGCGGCGCATGCGCAGCCTAAACGCCAACTCCGCCAGGCGCTGGTCACGATCGCCTTTGCCGATGTTTCGATGTCGATCGACAACGTCGTTGCCGTCGCGGCGATTGCGCGCGAGAACACCGTTCTGCTGATTTTCGGCCTTGCGCTCGCGATCCTGTTCATGGCGGTCTTCGCGACGGTCATCATGCGCGTCATGACGAGATTCGTCTGGCTCTCCTGGGCTGGCCTCGCCTTTCTCGTCTACCTCACGCTGCACATGCTCTATGATGGCTGGCCGGACGTCGCGCATCTGGCCGGTCTCGCGGGGGCGTCGGCATGAAACCGGCGACCAGATTTGCCGCCGCGTACGGCGCAGCCGCACGTTCGACTCGAACAGGGTCGCTAGGAAACTCCCTGCCTTCGTCCGCCCCTTTGCCTTCGGGGGCGTTTGCAGGGACAATGGTCAGAAGGCACCAACCCAAATGGAGGAAATCATGAGAATCCATATGAAACTTGCCAGCCATGCGGCCGCGGTCGCGGTCGGGTTGGCTACGTTCGCAACCGCGGCAGCCGCTGAGGTGACGATCCGGGTGCAGTCAGTCATTCCTGCGACTGCAGACGAAGTCGTCATGCTCAAGGAGTTCGCGGCGGACGTGGAAGCGCTGACCGGCGGAGAGGTCAAGTTCGAGGTGCTTCCCGCTGGCGCCGTCGTCGGCGTCCGGGAAACGCTCGATGCGGTCGACTCGGGTCTGATCGAGGCCGGCTTCGCCTGGACCCATTACTGGTCCGGAAAACACCCTGCGGCAATGCTCTTCGGATCGCCGGTTGCGGGCGCCGGGGTCGGAATCGACAACATCGCCTTCCTGAGCTGGTTCCAGTACGGCGGCGGGCGCGAGCTCTATGACAGGCTCTGGGACGAGATGGGCGTCAACGTGAAGGGATTCATGCTGCAGCCGGTCGGACCGGAGGCGCTCGGCTGGTTCAAGGAACCGATTGAGTCCATGGACGATTTCCGGAAGTACCGTTTCCGCACGCCTCCGGGCATTCCGGGTCAGACCTACAAGGACATCGGCATCGCGTCGGTCGCCATGGGCGGCGGCGATATCCTGCCGGCGCTCGAGAAGGGCACGATCGACGCGGCCGAATGGTGCTGCCCGAAGCCGGACTCGGTTTTCGGTTTCCAGAAGGTGCTGAAGCACTACTATCTGCAAGGCCTTCACCAGGTTGTCGTCAACGCCGACATCTACATCAACGCCGATGTCTACGACTCCCTGACCGACCACCAGAAGAAGGCGATTGAAGTGGCTGCGAACGCATCCCTCACTAAGGCCATGTCCTACCGGATCTACGAGAACGGCAAGGCATTGAAGGACCTTACCGAAAACCACGGCGTGATCCTGCACGACACGCCGGCAGACTACTTTCCGGCTTACATGAATGCGGCAAGGGCGAGCCTCGAAAAGAACGCGGCGGAGAACGAGTTCTTCGCCGAGGTCTGGCAGAGCCAGAAGGACTTCGCGGCGGTTGCCGTTCCCTTCTGGGCAGGCGCGCAGGCATCGAACGCTAGCCTAGGAAAGGCGTTTGCGGACAGCCTGAAATAGTCCATACAAAATTGGTCGGCGGGGCGCGATCCCCGCCAGCCGAACCCGCGCCGGATCCCGCCGGCCAAACATCTTCAGCCGGCGGGATCGCGGCACGAGCACGGAGAGGTCGAAATGGCCAGACAACCGGACGAACCGAATCTGGACATCACCGATGAGCTGATCGCGGAGCGCCGCTCCGGTGAACCTTGGCACACTCCCGAAGACATGCGGCCATGGATGCGAAAGGTCATCCTGGTTTTCGACGTGACCAATCTCTGGGTCGGGCGGGCGACCTGCCTGCTTCTGCTCCCCGTCATGTTTGCCATGGTCTACGAGGTGGCGGCACGGAAACTGTTCGTGTCCCCGACTCTCTGGGCATACGAGACGAGCCGGATGTTCGCCGGCGCGCTGTTCATGCTCGGCGCCGGCTACGCGCTGATGCGGGGCGTGCATATTCGCGCGGACTTCCTCTATCGCGGATGGTCGGAGCGTACCCAGGCGACAGTGGATGCCGCGCTCTACCTCGCATTCTACTTTCCCGCCATGCTGTTCTTTTTCTGGATTTCCTCGGAATACACCGTCAAGGCCTGGATTAGTTGGGAACGATCCATGGACACGACGATGATGGCGCCGCTTGCGCCAGCGCGCACGGCGATGCCGCTCGGCGCGTTCTTCCTGATCCTGCAGGGGATATCCGAATACCTGAAATGCCTCTACGCCATGGGCCCGGATCGCGAGAGGCAGTTCCTGCGGTTCTCGCCGGTCTATGTCCTGCTCCTCGCGGCGATATTCACGAGCACGTTCTACCCTGAAGTGCTGCCTCTCGGGGATGCATGGTCATCGATCTTCGCGGCCACGGGACTTGCCAACATCGCTCCAGAGTGGATCGGCGTCGTCATGATCGCGGTCATGCTCTTCGCGATCTTCGTCGGGTATCCGATCTCCTTCACGCTGGTTTTCCTTGGCTTCGTGTTCGGCGCGTGGGGGTTCGGCGGCAAGCTGGTGTTCTATCTCCAGACCCTGCAGTTCAACAACGTCATGCTCGAACAGACGTTGGCCGCCGTGCCGCTCTTCGTTTTCATGGGAATCCTCATGGAGAAGGCAGGCCTCATGGAGCGGTTGTTTACGTCCGTGCAGCTGATGCTTTCGCGGACGCGCGGCGCGCTCTATCTCGCCGTGCTGTTCGTCTCCACCATCTTCGCCGCGGCGACCGGCATCGTGGGCGCGTCGGTCACGATTCTCGGGATCATGGCCGCCAAGACGATGAACCGGTCCGGATACGACGTCAGGCTTGCGGCGGGCACGATCACGGCCGGCGGGACGCTCGGCATCCTGATTCCGCCGTCGATCATGCTCGTGGTCATGGGGCCGGTGCTTGAAGTTCCCGTCACCGACCTTTTCTCGGCAGCGATCATTCCGGGCATCCTGCTTGCCGGGCTCTATGCCGGATACTCGCTGTTCCGATGCTGGCTGAACCCGGCGCTCGGGCCGATCCTTCCGGAAGATCAGCAGCCGGCAACCTCGCCATACTACTGGCTCGAGGCGATCTGCGTCATCGGCTCGATCCTGATCTTCTTCGTGCTGGTGGTGATGGCGCTCGCCGGCAGCCTGTCCGGCCTCTTTCCCCTGTCGTGGGCGATCATTCCGCTCGCTTGGATGGCGGTCATGTACTTCGCCTCGCTCTGGGTCCGCAGGGCCAAACCGGCCGGTTTCTTCTTTTCGGACCTCTGGTACGAGTTCTTCATGGGTCTCGTGCCCCCGTCGGCCCTGGTCGCCTTCGCGCTCGGTTCGATTCTCTTCGGATGGGCAACGCCGACGGAGGGCGCCGGATGCGGGGCCTTCGGCGCTCTCGTGCTGAGCTTCCTCTATCGAAAGATCAGCTTCAGTTCATTCTTCTCGGCGCTCGTCAAGACGCTCGAGATCACCGTTCTGATTCTGTTCCTGGTCGCGGCGTCAAACTTCTTCGGCGCAGTGTTTTCGCGGTTGGGAACGCCGACGATGCTGACCGAGGCCCTTCTCGTCTGGGATCTCTCGGAAACCATGGTCCTGATCATCATAATGGCCCTGATCTTCCTGCTCGGCTGGCCGCTGGAGTGGGTGCCCATCGTGTTGATCATCATACCGATCCTGATCCCGGCGCTGCACAAGCTCGGCGTCAACCTGACATGGTTCGGCATCCTCGTGGCAGTAAACCTCCAGACCGCCTGGCTCAGTCCACCGGTCGCCCTGTCGGCTTATTTCCTGAAAGGCGTCGTGCCGGAATGGGATCTCAAGGACATCTACCTCGGAATGATGCAGTTCATGGTCATTCAGCTGATCGGACTCACGCTGGTCTTTTCCTTCCCGCAGATCGCTCTCTGGCTGCCGAACCTTGTCTACGGGTCGTGACATCGCGCCGAACCCGGTCGTTCCGTTATGCTGGCACGGAACGGCGCCGACGCCGCGATGCTTCCTTGCCACCATCCGGCCGCTGCGATAGGCGGCCGGAACCGGGTCGAGTTCCGGCGCGTAGCCGCGACCGCACCGGTGAAATCTCCGGACTGGAGTGGTCAGGAAAACAATGGCGGGCCAGCGATCGATCAGCTTAGAGGAAACCGTTTTCGAAATAGGGGAAAGCCGACTCCTCGGGCCGCTCAGCCTCGACATCCGGGAACGCAGGCTGGGCGTCATGGGCTGCAACGGGGCGGGCAAGTCAACCATGCTGCGGTTGCTCGCGGGACTTGAGCGCCCGACACGAGGATCCGTCTCCGTCCACGGCCGCGACCCGGCGCGTGAGCGCCGCTGGGCGGTCGACGCGATCGGCATGATCTTCCAGAGTCCGGAGCGGCAGATCATTTTCCCGACCGTCGAGGAGGAACTCGCTTTCGGCCTGACCCAGCAGGGCAGGGACAAGCGGGATGCACGGCGGAGGGTGCGCGCTTGCCTGAAGGCCCACGACCGGTCGGACTGGGCCGGCAAGTCCTGCCACTCGCTTTCGCAGGGGCAAAAGCACTACCTGTGCCTGCTTGCAGTCCTGCTCATGGAGCCGGACGTGCTTCTTCTCGACGAACCGTTTTCGGGACTCGACCTGCCGACGACACTGTGGCTCCGCGAAGAGCTTCAACACGTGGGCCAGCAGACGATCCTGGCAACACATGATCCAGCACTTCTCGCTACATGCGCGCGGGTCATCTGGCTCGATTCGGGCGTCATCGTCGCGGACGGACCGCCAGGGGAAGTCCTGCCCGCCTACGAATTCGAAATGCGCGAGGCGGCAACCAGACGCTCGGGGGACCGGACGTCGGCAGGAGGCGGCGCGTCGTGCTGACACTGACTCTTCCGGAAAGAACCTGGGCGCACGCGATTCCGGTCGGCCCGAAACTGCTTATCCTCGTTGCATCGACAGCCGCGCTCTATCCGGTCGAGTCGCCGATCGCGCTGGCGGGTTGCTTTGCTGCGGCGGTTCTGGCCTGCGTCTCCCTCGGAAGGGCCGCAATGCGCCAGGGATTCCGCATGCTTGTGCCGATCAGTCTCTTTGCGGCCCTGGCCTTCGCCTATCACGCGGCGATCCGCCAGCCGGAGGCCGGGGCGGCGGTCGCCCTAAAGCTCTTGACGCTCGTCGGACTCGCAAACCTTGTCACCATGACATCGCGGCTCGACGACCTCGTGGCTCTCGTCACGGACCTGACCAAGCCGCTCCGTCGCATCGGACTCAATCCGGCCGCCGTTGCCCTCGCATTCGCCCTCGTCCTCCGGTTCATGCCGGTGCTCGCCCGGAAGGGCAGGGACATGGGCGATGCCTGGAAGTGCAGGTCGACGCGGCGGGTGTCCTGGGCGATCCTGATTCCCCTGTGCCTAGCGGCACTCGACGATGCGGAATCCGTCGCCGACGCACTGCGCGCCCGCGGCGGCGTCGGACAACGGAGGGTTTGACGAAATGGAACGCAAGCTCGCTCTCGTGGCGCTTTTCGCTGCGCTCGTCGCCGCCCTTGGTCTGCTACCGAAACTGACGATCGCAGGCGGCGTCCCGATTACCGCGCAGAGCCTCGGCATCATGCTGTGCGGCACGGTTCTCGGCGCGCGCTGGGGAGGCCTGGCGGCGCTTCTCTTCGTCGGCCTCGTGGCGCTCGGGCTGCCGATTCTCGCTGGCGGACGCGGCGGCATCGGGCTGTTCCTGTCGCCTTCGGCGGGGTTTCTGGCGGGCTTTCCCGTTGCGGCCTTCTCCGCCGGTCTCGTTGTCGAATCCTGGCGTAGCCCGCGAATGTTCATCGTCGCGACAACAGCATCGGTTGCCGGCGGCATAGTGGTCCTCTACGCATTCGGCATCCCGGGGATGGCGCTGGCGCTCGATCTGACCATTGCGGAGGCCGCACCGCTGGCGCTGCCGTTCCTGCCCGGCGACGCCATCAAGGCTGTCGTCTGCGGGCTCGTGACTCACGGGATCTGGCGCGCGCGGCCCGAAGCCATTCTCGCCCGCTCTCAGCGCTGAAGGCAGACTGCGGTCCCGATGCCGCCCGCGGCCGCGATCGCGGCGATGCCCGTGCTCCCGGCATTGACGAGTTCGTGGAAAAGGCGAACCGCGAGAACGGCGCCGGATGCGCCGATCGGGTGTCCCCGCGCGAGTGCGCCGCCACCGAGGTTGACCCGCGCCGGGTCGATGCAGGCGAGGTCGATGCAGGCAAGGGCCTGTGCCGCGTAGGCTTCCATGATTTCGGCGGCGTCGACGGCGTCGGGCCGGGCGCATATTTCATCCAGAACTGCGCTGATTGCAGCCACCGGGGCGAGTCCCGGGAGTTCGGGAGCGGCCCCGGTCGTGCGGCTTGCGGCGATTCGAATCGCGGGCGAGGCAGCAAGTCGCCCGAGCAGCCTTTCCTCGACCACGAGAACGAACGCCGCAGCGTCGGCGGACACGGCGGTATTCGCACGCGTAACGCTTCCGGCGAGGCCGGGCGCACGGCGGCAGGTCTCCATGGTGAGCGTCCGCGCAAAGGGATCCCGGGTCTCGCTCCAGGGGCCGGCGGCGATTTCCTGGGCCAGGCGGTTTGTCGCCTGCCTCGCCTTACTGTGGCTTTCAACTGCCCAGCGATCCTGCCTTTCCTTCGTGATCCCTAGGTCCGCCGCCAACCGAGCCGCCGCCTCGTGGAGATCCGGGTCCCTGTCGGGGAACGGCGAAAACGGGGGCCGCTCGTAGGGTATGGGCGGTTCGCCGTCCTTGCTTCGCCGCATCCGGGCCGGCCGCCTCGAATGGCTTTCGGCGCCGCCGGCAAGGACGGCGTCCGCTGCGCCGGATTCGATCAGTGCAGCCGCGAGAGCAAGCGCGTCGAGACCGCCCGCGCACTGCCTGTCGATTGTCAGCCCCCCCACATGCTCCGGGAGCCCGGCGAAGAGGGTTGCGAGCCGCGCCGGATTTCCGCCAGCGTAGAGTGCGTTGCCGAGTATGGCCTCGTCCACCAGTCCGGGCGGGCAGGCGACGTCGGCGAGGCAGGCGCGCATAACCGGCGCAGCGAGTTCGTGAACCTCTAGGCCGGACAGCATCCCGCCGGCGGGCGCTACGGGCGTACGCCGCGCCGCGGCAATGAAGGCAGCGCGAGTCATCGCATGTTTCGTTCCAGCGACTGCCGAATGGCCGAGTAGTCGGTTTTTCCCGACCTGAGCAGCGGCCAGTGATCGAGGTGGACGAGTGTGGCCGTCTTCAGATTCCGTCCCGCGAATCGATGCCAATCGGTGCGTATCCGGTCGATCGGCGTTTCCCCTTTGACCATGACGGCGATGGCGAGCGCCATCCCCCTCAACTCATCCGGCACCGCCACTGCGGCAACGTGGCTGACTCCCTTGAAGGATGCGATGCGCTGCTCGACCTCGTCGAGCGCGACGCTCTTCTCCGCGATCCGGACAATGCGGTCGTCGCGTCCCTCGACGATGAGCCTTCCTTCCCAGGTCAAGGAACCGGTCTCGCCGGTGCGCAAGAAACCGTCGACGAGTTGGGCGGGCGAACAGGCGGTCCCCTGCGCAAGGTAGCCGTCGAACAGCATGGGACTCCGAACCCAGATTTGTCCGCTTTTCCCGGCTCCGAGGGTGAAGCCGTCGCTGTCGCGGATCTCGACCTCGACGCCTGGAAACGGCTGCCCGGGGAGATGCGGCAAGTCCGGGTCGGAGAGCGACACGAAGCTCGCTTCGGCCGACCCGTAGAACTCGACGAACGCGGCTCGCGGAAAGAGTTCCCCGGCGAGGGCGCGCGTGCCAGCATCGCAGGCCGAGCCTCCGATCATCACGCGCCTAACGGAAGGGGCGCAGTCCGTCGGCGCCAACCGCCGCATGCGCCGGATCTGGGAGGGCGTGGCGTAGACGACGGTCGCGCCCCGCGTCCTGATCTCCCGCAACTGGCGATCCGGACGCACGCCTGCGAGCAGGATGATGACTGCACCGAGATGCAGCGCTTCGAGAGCGGCATAGAGGTTGATCGAATGGGCGAGCGCGCCGAGCGTTGCCACGATGTCGCCCGCGTGCGTGCCGCCCAGGGCCTCGAGCGCCCGGAAACTTCGGATCCATGATTCCTGCGAGCGCAGTACCACTTTAGGAGGCCCCGTCGATCCGCCGGTCAGCGTTGCGAAGCGCGGCGTCTCCATTCGCGCCTCTAGCCCGGATTGTGCTTCCGGCTCGCCACGACGGCACTGCCGCTCCAATCCCTGGGCAGCATCCTTCCCGGCAATGCAGAATGCGGATCCTGCGGCGATGCATGCGAACGCCTCCGAGACGTTCCTCGCAGGGTCGGGGTTGCAGAGCACCGCCATACCCCGCGGACCGGTCTCCGCCTGTCCTCCATGCGCGCGGATCATTCGCGCCGCGCTGGATCGGTCCAGGCTGCCTCGGCCCGGAACCGAAAGCACTGCCGATTCGTGCCAGCGAAAAACGGTCACGATCGGTCGGCGCTACGGCCGGGCCGCACCGGCCGCGTCAGCGGCGTGCGAAAGGCCGCGGTTGTCGTTCACAATCCGGCCGCTCAGGCGCGGGTCCCTTCCACCACCGTCTGGCGTTGCGTCCCCAGGGACTCGATGCTCAATTCCATGACATCTCCTGGTTTCAGAAAGCTCGGCGGCGACTTGCCAAGGCCAACGCCTTCCGGTGTTCCGGTAGCAATGATCGAACCGACGCGAAGGGTCATGAATTCCGACAGATAGGCGACAAGCTGAGCGACCGTGAAGATCATGTCCGACGTCGAAGAATTCTGCTGAGTCTCTCCGTTCACGCTGAGCTGGAGCGACAGGTTCTGCGGATCGGAAATTTCGTCTGCCGTCACGAGCCAGGGGCCGACCGGACCGAAGGTGGGCGCAGACTTGCCCTTGATCCATTGCCCGCCGCGCTTTGTCTGGAAGTTGCGTTCCGAAACGTCGTTGACGATGCAGTAGCCCGCGACGTGGTTGAGTGCATCCTCTTCCCTAATCCGCGTGGCTTCGCGGCCGACGACCACGCCAAGCTCGACCTCCCAGTCCGTCGACGTGGAACCCCCCGGAAGGCGCACGCAATCGAACGGACCGCTGAGGCAGGAGCTTGCCTTGGAGAAGATGATCGGCTCGCTCGGAATCGGTGAGCCGGTTTCCCTTGCATGCCTGGCGTAGTTGAGACCAATGCACAGGAAGTCCGGCACGTCCGCAAGGCAGGCGCCCGTCCGGCCGCCGCCGTCAAGGACGGGAAGACTGTTTTGATCCAGTCCGCGAAGTCGATCGAGCACGTCAAGTGAAACCGATGCTCCGGAAAACTCGCCAACATGGTCGGCAAGGCTTCGGACCCTGCCGGCTTCATCCAGGCAACATGGAATTTCCTCGCCCGAATTTCCGTACCTCAAGAGGCGCAATTCAATGATCCTTTTCGTTGCTGCTTCGTGTTTCGTGACGGTTGGTACGAACCGAATCTACAGCCGCCCTCGCACCGATGCCAGCCCGCAGTTGGAAACTGCGCGATGCATCGGAAAATGGCAACCCGGCGCGTTGGCTGCGGAAGTCGGGATAGGGCGGTTTGCGTTCGGCTTGAAGAACAGCCGTGAACCGACTACTTGGCTGCAATCGGTCCTGCGGCCCCTTAGCTCAACTGGATAGAGCAGCTGACTTCTAATCAGCAGGTTCGGGGTTCGAGTCCTCGAGGGGTCGCCACGGTCATCAATGTTCCCGGAGATTTCCGGCGAGGAAATGGACCGGTGGTGCGATGCAGGACCAGCGGTGTCGGAAATCCTCGCCGTCAAGATGCGGCAAAAGCGCGATGTGGCGTTGCGGCTTTTCGCCGTTTGCGTGCCAAGGGCTCGGCGTATCCGGTTCCGCCCGTCGCCGCCGGCGCCTTCGGCGCCGGGAGTGACGATGCCGGGAACCCTCTCCGCCAAGGCTCCGAGCGCCTTCAAGTATCCTGCAAGCTGAGGGCGTCCCGCGGCGCCGGTTAACGAGAACTCCTCGCAGATGCGCCGGCCCCAGCGCGGACCTGCTGTCGAACCGCTCCTGCGGCAGGATCGCGGCCACCCGCGAAACCGCCGCCTCTTCCCGCAACGTGCGGCTTATCTGTGACAGTTCCATGCGGACGGGCTTCCACGGAAATTTCCCTTTGTTCAGTCCCTTTTATGTATGCATGGCAGCCCGGGCTCGCCGGTTCAAGTAGAGGTCAGGTTGCTGGATCGCGCAGCCAGGCGATGCATGCGGCGGCGGCTTCAACCGGATCGATCACGGAGACCGGGAGGGCCGCCCGAAGTGACGAGGCAACATGAACCATGCCGCCGCAGCCCAGAATGACGGCGCATATGCCGTCTTCCGCAACAGCCTCATCGGCTTCACGAAAGATTCGCACGGCGGCATCTGCCGGCGATCTCTCCAAGTCGAGGACGGGCACTTCTGACGCGCGAACGCGCCCGCAAAGCCTGGCCAGTCCGTAGCTTGCGATATTGCCCTCGATCACCGGTACAGAGACCGACAGGGTCGTCACCACGCTGAAGCGCCAATGGCGAAGGGCGCAGAAGTGGAAGGCTGCCTGGCCGATGCCAATGACGGCACACGGGGCAAGTGCGGCGGCTTGTGCAACGGCGGTATCGTCGAAACAGCCGATCACGATTCCTTCCGCGCCGGCGTTCGCTGCCTCGACGACCCGTTCCAGGAGCGGCCCCGTGGCAGCGCGTCCGTCTTCCGCACCTTGGATCGATGGCGGACCGTCACGAGAGGTCCAGCCCTCGAAGTGCAATAACGGCGCGGCAGCCTTGGCGGCTGCCAGCATTGCGTCAGTCATCGCCTCCGTGCTGTTTGGATTTATGATGACAAAGGACAACGCGTCAGACCAATCCCTTGCCGGCGTCTGACCCTTGCCGCACGCGGCGTCGACCGCTCAACCACATGACGAGAATGAAGATCCCGATCATCGCGAAGGAGAACGAGGTGGTCAGGGTGCCGAGCGCGAAGATCACCGGAGTCGTGACGTTGGTGGTCATGCCGAAAATCTCGAGTGGAAGCGTGTTGTAGCTGCCGGCGGTGAGAAGCGTGCGTGCGAACTCGTCGTAGCTGAGCGTGAAGCCGAAGAGCGCAACGCCGATCAGGGAAGGCGCGATGATCGGCAGCACGACGTGGCGTATCGTTTGCCACGGAGATGCGCCGAGGTCGCGGGCGGCCTCTTCGTAGGCCCGGTCGAACCTGTTGAAGACTGCGAACATGATCAGAAGTCCGAAGGGCAGCGTCCAGGTGAGCTGGGCTCCGAAACCGCTGGTCGCCCAATGAACCTTGAGGCCGGATTGCGAAAAGATCAGCCCGACGCCGAGCGAGACCAGTATTGACGGGATCACCAGCGACGTGACTATCAGGTAGAACAGCACCGTCGATCCGGCAAAGCGCTTGCGGAACGCCAACCCGCCCATCACCGAAACGACGACGGTGGTGGCCATGACAAGCACGCCGAGCGCGAACGAGCGCCTGAACGAACCCCAGATGTCGCCCACAGCCTGTTCCTGAAACAGATCGCGGAACCAGTGCAGCGACACGCCGTTCATGGGAAACGTCAGCCCGCCCTGCGGCCCCTGAAAGGACAGGATCGCGATGGTCAGCGTAGGCCCGTACAGGAAGACCAGGAACAAGGCGAAGAAGGCGGCCAGAACGTAAAAGGAGCGCGGGCGCGGGTCCATCAGAGCTCCTTTCGGATGTCGACGAAACGCAACAGGATCCCGATGACGATCAGCACGGTCACTAGAAGCATGACGGCCGTGGCAGAAGCCGACGGGTACTGCAGGAGCCCGATGTCGTTGGAAATCAGCCGCCCGACATTGGCCGATTGCGAGCCCGACATGAACCGTACGGTGATGAAGTCCCCCATAACCAGCGTCACGACAAAGATCGTTCCGATCATGATGCCCGGTTTCGTGAGCGGAATGACGATGTGCCACAGCGTCTGCCAACCGCTCGCACCGGCGTCGCGGGATGCCTCGATCAGGGACGGGTCGATCCGCAACATCGTGTTGAATATCGGCACCACCATGAAGAGCGTGTAAAGATGCACGAATGCCAGGATGACGCTGAAGTCGCTGAAGAGCAGCCACTCCAGCGGCTCGTCCACCACGCCCCAGGAGATCAGCGTCGAGTTTGCCAACCCGTTCCGGCCGAGAAACGGGATCCAGGAAATCATGCGAATGATGTTGGACGTCCAGAACGGGATGGTGCAAAGCAGGAAGAGCGTGACCTGCCAGCCAAGCGTGCGGACATGGAAGGCGAGGAAATGCGCGACAGTGAATCCGATCAGCAGCGTGAATGCCCACGTGATCGTGGCATACTTGAAAGTGTTCAAGATGACCCGGTAGGTGACGTCGGAGGCGAGCAGGAATGCGTAGTTTTCGAACTGGAAGTCCGGATAGATCGAGAATTCGGTGGCGCCCCAGAAACTGACGACCACTATCATCACTATGGGCAGCACCAGGAACACGGCGAGCACCAGTGCCAGAGGCGCAGCCAGAAGCCAGCCGTAAACTTGCCGAGCCAGGTCCCGGGAGCCAGACGCGGCACCGGCTTTCGGCACGGCTGCATCGACAACTGCAGCTTCGGTCATTTGGGGATCACGGCATTGGATGGCGCCCCGGCCCTCAGGGAGAGAAGGGAGACCGAGGCGCCAGCACTCATCTACGGCGCTGCATCACGCCGCGATGAACTCGTTCCACTTGCGGACCATGTACTGGTTCTCGTCCATGACGGCGTTCCAGCAAGCCACCGCACCCATGCGGTCGAAGAAGGACCCGCCGTCACGCACGTCTCCCGCCTGTGCCAGAGGATCGCCGAAGGGCGACGTGATGGTGTCGGTCGCCGGCTTGCCCTCGAACCAGTACCCCCACTCGTTCTCGCTCATGAAGAGCCTCGACGTTTCGGGCACTGCCGAGTAGTAGCCCTGCCGCATCAGGAACCCGCCGACCCAGCCCGAGAGGTACCAGTTGATGTACTCGTACGCAGCGTCCAGCTCCATCCCCGACAGCGAAGCCGACAGGCCGATGCCGCCGCCCCAGGAGCGATAACCCTCCTCAAGGGGCTGGTATACGCATGGTATGCCGCGAGCGCGAACGGCAGTGATGGCCGGCGACCACATGGACTGGATTACCACTTCGCCCGAGGCCATCAGGTTCACGCTTTCGTCGAAAGTCTTCCAGAAGGCGCGGAACTGGCCTGCTTCCTTGGCTTCCGTGAAAATCCCGATTGTCTTGTCGATTTCGTCCCGCGTCATGTTGCCCTTGTCGCCGTACTTGATCGCGCCCATGGACTCGCAAACCATCGCCATGTCCATGATCCCGATGGAGGAAATGTCGAGAATCGAGGCCTTGCCCTTGAACTCCGGGTTAAGAAGTTCATGCCAGTTCTTGATCGGCCGGTCTATCAGGTCGGGACGGATGCCCAGCGTGTCGGCGTTATAGATCGTAGGGATGAGTGTCATCCATCCGGTTTCCTCGCCGGCAAAGCTCTTGCCGCCTGGCCCGTCGACAAATCCCACAGTATGCGGTGCCGTGCCCTGGGCAATGACCGAGTCCGGCGTCAGCCTGCCGTCACGGAAAATCCCCACGATCTTTTCGTAGTTCTCGATTCTCGACGTATCCATCGCCTGAAGGTTGCCGGTCGGCCAAACCTTCTTGCAGATCCAGTATTCGATGTCCGCAATGTCGAAGCTGTCCGGCTGGGTTGCGGCACGTTGCGTCACGCTGTCGGAGTCGAGAGCCGTCATTGCGAGCGTGAAGCCGAGGTCTTCCTTGACCCGCTGCGCGACCTCGTTCAGGTTCGACACGCCGGTGCCGAACTGGCGCAAAGTGATGTTTCTGGTCTCCTGGCCCCATACCATCGGCGCTGGCAGGGTCGAGACCGCAATTGCGGTGCCGGTAGCCTTGAGCATCGACCGCCGCGAGTAGCGGACCTTGGGAATCCGAGTCATGTAAAGTTCCTTTCCTTGAGTTTGCTGTTCCGTCAGCACTGCAGCACATGTGCCGCGACACTGTCCCAGTCGAGACCTATCGCCTCGCCCGTGTCCTTCGGCGCACCGAAGAAGTCCTTGTCAGTGAGGAGCGCCGTCACTTCCTGGTCGCCGGCGATGGCGGCGGTCAACGCGACGTGAGTTCCCTGGTATTCGACCCCGGTTATCCTGCCCTGCAGCCTGGCACCCTCCGGCCGCGCGATCTTCAGTTCGTCGGACCGCAAGGCGATCCTGCCCTCGGGCAGCGAGATCACGTTGTGACCACCGATGAAGCGCGCCACGAATGCGGTTGCGGGAGCGTCGAAAACCTCGCGGGCCGGGCCAGCCTGTTCGATCCGCGCATCGTTCATGACCACGATCTCGTCGGCAAGCGCCAGCGCCTCGTCCTGACCGTGGGTGACATGTATGAAAGTAATGCCAAGCTCGCGCTGCAGCCGTTTCAGTTCGCTGCGCATCTGCACGCGCAGGAACGGATCCAGTGCAGACAAGGGCTCGTCCAGGAGCAGTACCTGCGGTTCCGTGATGAGCGCACGCGCAAGTGCGACGCGCTGCTGCTGACCACCCGAAAGCTGTGCCGGCAAACGGTCGGCAAACGGGGTCATGTGAACGAGATCGAGCATTTCCAGCGCGCGACGTCTGCGGGTCTCAGCAGCAACGCCCTTGATCCGCAGGCTGAAGGCGACGTTGTCCAAAACGTTCAGGTGCGGAAACAGCGCATAGTTCTGAAACATCATCGCCGTGCTGCGCTTCGCAGGCGGCATTTTCGAGATGTCCCGGCCAGCCAGCACGACATGACCCTCCGTCACCGATTCGTGGCCGGCTATCATCCGGAGCGTCGAGGACTTGCCGCATCCGGATGGCCCCAGGAGGCAGGAATAGACACCGTGGCTGAACAGGTGGCTCACCGCATCGACGGCAACGGCGTCACCGTAGCGCTTTGTAATGTTCACCAGTTCCAGATCGAGATGCGATCGCATGCGGCCCTCCGCGCATTCCTGACCCGAGTGTCGCCGCAAGCGCTTGGCATTAGGAAAGTGAAACGGCGATGCGCCTGCGCAATTCCCGAGAAATGCTGAAAAAATTAACAGCATTCGCGGCAGTGCAAAAAACGTGAGCAAATTTTGTGCTGTTCGAGTTTCGGAAAGGTCGGCGCAATTGCCGCCGATTCCCTGTTCTGGCGGTGTCGGACAACAGGAGCGCGTGCCCGTTGGAGACGGCGCACTCATGACCGCGCAGCCGCCGGCGGATCGGGACGGCGGGCATGTGCTCGATTTTCGCCGCCTCGATGTTTGCCAGCTGTTGCGCAAGGCAGGGCATGCGGAATTGACCGATCTTGAAGCCGATCATGGGGCATCCTTCGCGAGTCCCGGGTTTGGGAAGAGAGGTGTCTTGTTTGCGGCGCATGCGGCTCGCATGGCGGTGGAATCGCTCAGCGGCGCGAGGGTCGGCCTTCAGGCGAGCCGCATCGCAGCGCAACATGGCGGAATCTGACCCGCAAGTCGGCGGTTCAACGCTTAAGCCGTCCTGTCCCGTTTGCTCGGAGCTGATCGATCAGGCGTCCGTGGAGTCTCCAAGGCCCAGCACGTTTCCAGGCTGATCCGGGTCGGTCGTTGCAAGCCACGTGCGGTTTCGCGACAACATGCAGCGTCCCGACATAAGGCTCATTGTCACGCTTCGGCACTGACGATTCATTTCCGGTTCCATCCCTGCGCCGGGGAAGAGGTGGAGGTCAAGCATCGCCGTCCGGCGCCCCGTCCATGTCAGGGAGGTCGCGCCGCCCGCGGGCGAGGAGCCCGTGCAATGCTTCCTGCCGGCCATCCTCGTGGTAGGGAGCGCGGAGGATGCCGCCGAAGCTGTCGGGTTCCACCTTCAGGGACGGCGCATCGAGGACTGGTCGTTCAAACGCGTCCCGCACTCGCGAGCGCCGCCACGTTCAGCAGCCCGCGGGCCGTGACGGCAGGTGTGACGATGTGGGCCGCGCCGCGAAAGCCAAGGAGCATCGGGCCGATGGGTTCGGCATCCGCGAGCGTCGTCAGGGCGTCGATGGCGGCATTGGCGGCATCCATTCCGGGGAAGACAAGTATGTTCGCCCTGTCGGTGAGTCGCGCGCAAGGCAGAAAGTTGTCGCGCGCCACCTTGTCGAACGCGAGGTTCAGTTGCATCTCGCCCTCGAACTCGAAATCGGCCTCGCTTTCGGTGAGGATCTCGGTTGCACGGCGCATCCGCGCGGCGCTGGGGCTCGAGTGCGCACCGAAATTCGCATGGCTGATCAGGGCGATCCTCGGCGTCAGGCCGAAATCGCGGACCTGTTCGGCCGCCATGCGGCAGATCCGCGCGACATCCTCGGCCGAGGGTTCGTAATTCACGTAGCCGTCCGCGATGAAGACAGTCCCCGCATCGAGGATCAGCGGCACCAGCGACCCGACGGTTTGCCCATCGGTGCCGAGAATCTGCGTGATCCATTCGAGATGCGTCGCGAAGCTGCCGGACGTTCCGCAAATCATGCTGGCCGCCACCCCCTCGTGCACGGCCATCGCCGCCGCGATCGTGTCGCTGGAGCGGAAGAGCTTGCGGGCAGCGACCGGCCCGATCCCGTCACGGGCGCGGAGCGTGTGCAGCCTTGCGCCGAAGCGCTCGGTCAGTTCCTGGCATTCGTGACCGAAGACCTCGAAGTCCCGGTCAGGGGCGATCCGAAGGCCGAGTTCATTGCACAGACCGGCGATTCGATCCGGCCTGCCCGTGGCGATCGGGTTCGCTACCCCTTCGTCGAGAACGCTTTGCATCGCGCGCAGCACCCGGTGATCCTCGCCCTCGGCGAAGATCACCCTGTTGGGCGCCGCGCGGGCCACATCGAACAGCGGGCGCATCAGGAAGCTTGAGCGGTGGACGAAACGCGAAAGGCTTGCCCGGTACGCTTCCAGGTCATCGAGAGGGCGCGTCGCCACTCCGCTTTCCATCGCCGCGCGCGCCACCGCCGTGGCCAGCGCGCAAAGAAGCCGCGGGTCGAACGGCTTCGGCAGGAGATAGTCGCGGCCGAAACGCAGGCCCTTTTCTCCGTAGGCTCGCGCGACCTCGTCCGTCGAGCCGCTGCGGGCCAGTTCGGCCAGGGCGTTCACGCAGGCCCTTTTCATTTCGGAGTTGATCTCGGTCGCGCCGACATCGAGGGTGCCGCGGAAGATGAACGGAAAGCAGAGGACGTTGTTGACCTGGTTAGGGAAGTCGGTGCGCCCCGTGCAGATGACGGCATCGGGGCGGACTTCGCGCGCGGCCGACGGATCGATCTCCGGCACAGGGTTGGCAAGGGCCATTATGATCGGATCCGCGGCCATTCGCGCGCAATGTTCCGGCCCAAGCACGCCCGGGCCGGAAAGGCCCAGGAAGATGTCGGCCCCCTCGATCACGTCGTCGAGCGTCCCCGGCGCATCGCCCTGTGCGAATGCGGCCTTCTGGAGATCGGCGATGCGGCCCTCGAAGACGAGACCGTCGATGTCAAGCAGCCAGACGTTCTCGCGTCGAAGGCCGAGATCCAGGAGCAGGTTCAGGCAGGCGATACCCGCCGCTCCGCCTCCGGTCGACACGAGCTTGACATCGGCGATTTCCTTGCCGACGAGATGGAGGCCGTTGTCGATCGCTGCAGCGACGACGATCGCGGTTCCGTGCTGATCGTCGTGAAACACCGGGATGCCCATTTCGGCCTTGAGCCGGTCTTCCACGATGAAGCAGTCGGGCGCCTTGATGTCCTCGAGGTTGACGGCGCCGAACGTCGGCTCCAGCCGGCGGATAGTGTCGGCGAGCGCGTACGGATCGCTTTCGTCGACTTCGATGTCGAACACGTCGATGTCCGCAAACTTCTTGAAGAGCACCGCCTTGCCCTCCATGACTGGCTTGGCTGCAAGAGCGCCAATGTTGCCAAGCCCGAGCACCGCGGATCCGTTGGAGACGACGGCCACAAGATTGCCGCGCGCCGTGTAGCGGGCGGCGTCGACGGCTCGCTCCGCGATGGCCGTGCATGCCTCGGCGACGCCCGGAGAATAGGCCAGCGCCAGGTCCCGCTGGTTGGCCATGGGCTTGGTCGGACGGATCGCGAGCTTTCCGGGCCGGCCGGATTCGTGGTAGCTCAGCGCCTCATGCTTCATTTCAGGCTCCTGCTCCTCGGCAGCGTGTGATCGGCGATCGCACTCCAGATGCGGGACTTGGGAAGGTCTGCGCGCCGCAAACGGCCCGTTCGCACCGACGGCTTGCTCCGTGGGCTTGCGTGGTTCCGTGCTCTTGCCGGCCGGTCACGGCCTTTCTCCGCTTTCAGGTGCGCGATCAGTAGGCAGCCGACGGCAGCCAGGTGGCGATGGATGGAAAGACGAAGACCAGCGACAGCCCGACCAGCTGAAGAATGATGAAGGGCACGACGCCGCGGTAGATGTCCGCGAGATCCATGTCCTTCGGCGCCACGCCCTTGAGATAGAAGAGGGAAAAGCCCACGGGCGGCGTTAGGAAGGACGTCTGAAGCGCAACCGCGACGAGAATCACGAACCACACGAGCGACGGGTTGTCCAGGGAGTCGTATCCGGGGATGTCCAGCGTCATCGCCGTGACCACGGGCGCCATCAGCGGCAGTACGATCAGAGTGATCTCGATCCAATCGAGCACGAAGCCGAGCATGAAGACCAGAAAGAGGATTGCGACCAAGGTCGCGTGGTCGCTGAGGCCGAGACCATGGATGATGTCGGTGATCAGTTCGTCACCGCCAAGTTCCCGCAGCACGAACGCAAAGCAGGTCGCGCCCAGGAAGATGCCGAAGATGTAGGCCGTCGTCTTGAACGTTGCCTTCGTCACCTCGGCCAGCTTTGCCCAGGTGAGTCTGCCGTGGAGAAGCGCCATCAATGTCGCGCCGGCGGCGCCGACCCCCGAAGCTTCTGTGGGCGTGGCGACGCCGGCGAAGATCGAACCGAGCACGGCGAAGATCAGCGCGACGGGCGGCAGAACGGCGAGTGCGACTTCCACGATTGCATGCCAGTCCACGCCCTTTGCGTCATCGGGCAACGGCGCCATGTCTGGACGGAGGAACGCAGCGGAGACGATGTAGGCAACGTAGAGCCCGCCAATGATCAGGCCGGGAAAGAGCGCCGCCATGAACAGGTCTCCGACGCTCAGCGCCATCTGGTCGGCCATGATGACGAGCATGATCGACGGCGGGATCAGGATGCCGAGGGTTCCCGAGGACGCGACCACGCCAGCCGCAAGCGTCTTCGCGTAGCGCTGCTTCATCATCGTAGGCAGCGACAGAAGGCCAAGCAGCACGACGGACGCCCCGACGATCCCGGTCGAGGCCGCGAGAATGACGCCGATGGCTGTCACGGTGATGGCCAGCCCGCCGCGCGTGCGTCCGAACAGCCTCTGCATCGACGACATAAGGCGCTGCGCGACGCCGCTTTCGTCCAGCATGAGGCCCATGAAGATGAACATCGGCAGCGCCACCAGGACGGCGTTGGACATCGTCGAATAGACACGGTTCACGACCGTGCCGAGTGTGAGGTAGTCAAGCCCGGTGAGCGTCTCGTCCAGTCCGGTCCAGACCATCATGCCGTTGTCGGCGAGATACGCAATGGCGCAGAACGCGACGCCGGTCCCGGCGAGCACCCAGGCAACGGGAAATCCGGTGAAGAGCAGCCCGACAAAGCTCACGAACATCCAGACGACCAGCATCTCCTCCGGCGTCTCGACGAGCTGCGAAAGGGCGAGCGCGGCGATCGCGAAGCCGAAGAGCAGGAGCGCGAGCCGCCGCAGGCCAGAGTTCTCCGCGCGCGCATCCCGCTTCGAAGCGATCATCCAGACGTCGTGTAACAGCCGCGCCACGGTCGCGGTCGCGAGCAAGGCGAAGCTGACCGGGATTACAGCCTTGAGCGCCCAGCGCGCCGGCAGGCCGGTCGGACTGTCAGAGCGTTCGTTGACACGGAAGCTGTCGTTGAAATAGTCGATGCCCTGATCGATCATGAGGTAGCAGAACGGCATGACCAGCGCGAGAATTCCAGCCGATTCGATCATTCGGCGGGCACGCGACGAGAACCTGATCCGCAGTATGTCGACTCGCACGTGACTGTCTGTCGTAACGGCATAGCTGAGGCCGATCATCGTGGTCAGCGCGTAGAGATGCCATTGGACCTCGTCCAGCTTCGGGAAGTTGACGTCGAGCAGATAGCGCAGCGTGACCTGGGAAACGATGGCGATGACGAGCACGACGTTCGCCCACATGACCACGTGGCCGACGCCGCGAACGATGCGATCCAGTATCCGTGCGAGCAGGGGTTCCTTTCGGTCGTCGCCTTCGACTTCCTCCCAAAGCGGATCGTATTGGGCGCCTTGCCCCGCGGTCTGGACGCCTTCCGGCGGAGGGATTCTCGGGTCGCTGGACATGGCCGTTTCCTCCTGGGTCTGGTGCATCGGCCGTCAGGTCGCGTCCGGGCCGGACTGGCCCGGACGCTGCACGATCGCGTCAGTTGCGCGGCAGGAATGCATGCGACTTCCAGATGTCATAGCCGTCGCGGAAGGTCTTCAGGTCTTCGTAGACCTTCGCGAAGAAGGGATCCCGTGCGACCTCTTCAGCAGCGACTTCCTCCCAAGTCGCGCGGAACAGCTCGAGCATCTCCGGTGACCAGTCCTTGATGGCCACGCCGTTCTCTTGCACGTTCTTCTGCATCGCGGCGAACTGGATTGCCTCGCCTTCTGCAAAGCTCTCGCTCATTTGGGCCTTGCAGGCAAGTTCGATTTGGGCCTGCAGCTCAGCCGCCAGCTCGTTCCATTCGTCCTTGTTGATCAGGAGTTCGAAGACCGTCGCCTGCTGGTGCCAGCCCGGGAAGTAGTTGAACTTCACCAGCTTGTCGAAGCCGAGCTTCTGGTCGATCGCGGGCATGGAAAACTCGGTGGCGTCGATTGCGCCCTTCTCCAGGGCCGGGAAAATCTCCCCGCCCGGAAGCAGCGACGTGGCGACGCCGAGCTTCTGCATCACCTTGCCGCCGAGACCGAAGAACCGCATCTTCAGGCCGTTCAGTTGTTCGGCGGACGTAATCTCCTCGGCGAACCAGCCCGAGGTCTCCGGGGCGATGATCGTGCAGGGCAGCACCTTTACGTTGTAGCCTGCCTGATCATACATCTCCTGGTAGAGCGCGAGCCCGTTGCCGTAGTAGAGCCACGCCATGTACTCGCCCGCCTCGGGTCCGAACGGGACCGCCGAAAACAGCGGCGCGGCCGGGATCTTGCCGGCCCAGTAGCCGGCTGTCGCATAGCCCGAGTTGATCTTGCCCGACGAGACGGCGTCGAGAATCTCGAAGGGCGCGACCAGCTTGCCCGGCTCGTAGACCTTCATCTGGATCCGCTTGCCGGAAATCGTCGCGAGATCTTCGGACACGCGGACGATCGGCGTGCCGAGTCCGGGAAGCTCTGTCGAGAAGGCGACCGGCGTCTTGAGCAGGATCCTTTCGTTGGCTGCCATGGCCGGCGCCGCAAGAGCCAGTGCGGCCGCGGCTGCCAAGGTTGTCGTGAGTTTCATTTGATAGTCCTCCAAAGGAATTGTGAAGTGGCCTTCCGCCACGGTTTGCGCCCCGGGGGCGCGGCTGCGAGCCGGCGGTCGCCGGCTCCGCTCAACGCGGGCAATCCGTTCACAGGACTGACCAGGTCAAGATCGTGACCAGCGCATGACCGCGCACGTCGCTGGCGGTGAGGTGAAAGTTAGTCAGCAATCTGTCTTGCCCTTTTCGCTTTGCGCCGCCCACGAGACCGGTCCGCAAGCCGGTACCGTTGCCTGGCGTGACTTCACAGCTGCCGGAAGCGCAGGTTTTCCCGCGACAGCTGGTCCAGGCTCGTCACGCCCATCAGCTTCATGCCGCGCTCGATCTCGGCGCGCAGGTTTCCCAGCGCGCGTTCCACGCCGACCTGCCCGGCCGCTGCGAGAGCGTAGAGGTAGAGCCGTCCGCCGGAGCAGGCCTTCGCCCCGACAGACAGCGCCTTGAGCACATGGGTGCCGCGCTGGATCCCGCCCTCGCAGATCACGTCAATCCTGTCGCCGACGGCATCAACTATCTCGGCCAGCTGATCAAAAGGCGCGCGCGAGCCGTCGAGCTGGCGCCCGCCATGGTTGGAAACCATGATCCCGGTGCAGCCGATGTCGACCGCGCGCCTCGCGTCGGCGACACTCATGACGCCCTTGAGGGCGAACTCGCCGTTCCACTTGCGGCAAAGCTCCTCGGCATCCCTCCAGTCCATCGACTGGTCCAGCATGGTGGAGAAATAGTCTCCAACAGACATGGTCAGGTTCGTGCCCGCACTGACATGGTCCGAGAGATGCGGCAGGTCGAATCTCTCGCGGTAGAGGTAGTTGATCGCCCACATCGGGTGCGTCGCGAAGCTGACCACGCTGCCGAGTGTCAACCGGGGCGGCGAAGTGAAGCCGGTTCTCAGGTCGCGCTCGCGGTTGCCGCCGGTAATCGTGTCAACGGTCAACGCCATGACGTCGAACCCGGCAGCCCTGGCGCGTTCGAGCAGCGCGTCGTTCAGCCCACGATCCTTGTGGAAGTAGAACTGGAACATCTTGGGCCCGGGCGCCATCGCGGCAAGATCTTCCACGCTGACTGTTCCGAGCGAGGATACGCCGAACATCGTGCCATGTTTCTGCGCCGCCGCGGCAACGGCACGTTCACCGGCATGGTGAAAGAGCCGCTGCAGCGCTGTCGGCGCGCAGTAGACTGGCATGTCGAGCTTCTGGCCCATGACCTTGACGCTCATGTCGACATGCTGAACCCCGGCCAGGACATTCGGGACGAGATCGCAGTTCTCGTAGGCTTCGGTGTTGCGGCGGTGTGTGATCTCGTCGTCGGCAGCGCCGTCGATGTAGTGGAAGATCGGCCCGGGCAGCCGGCGTCTTGCCAACTCACGGAAGTCCCCGAAATTGTTACAGGCCCTGACGCCCATGGTTTCCTCCTCAGTCAAGGCACGGCCGGAAGCCGTCAAAGCGTGACGAAAACAGGGTCGTTGTCGGCTGCCGCGCGCGCGGCGACGACTGCGACCGCGAGGTCCTGCAGCCCGACGCCCGTGCCGTCGAAGAGTGTGACCTGGTCGCCGGACGTGCGTCCGGGATGCGTGCCGTTGATTACGGCGCCGATCGGCGTGATGTCGCCCTCGGACAGGATTCCGGCGGCGACAGCGTGCTGCATCTCGCCGATCGAGATCGACTGCGCGACCTCGTCCGTGAAGACCGACGCCTTTCCCGCCAGCGCGGCATCGATCTCCTGCTTGCCCGCGGTGTCGGTTCCCATGCAGGCGAGATGGGTGCCGGGCTGGATCCATTCTGCCGACAGGAGCGGCTGGAAGGCCGAGGTGACGGTGATGATCACGTCCGCCTGCATTCCGACCTCCTTGGCGGACACGGCCTCGAAGGGCAGCCCGATCTCGTCGGCAACGGCCGCGAGCCTCGGCAGCATCTCCGGATGCGGGTTCCAGACGACAACCTTCTCGAAGTTGCGCAGTTTGGCGGCGGCGCGCAGCTGGAACTGGGCCTGGTGGCCCGCGCCGATCATGCCAAGCACGCGCGCATCCTGTCTCGCAAGATGGGCGATGGACACGGAAGACGCTGCCGCCGTCCTGATCGCCGTAAGGTGGTTCCCGCCGACCAGCGCCATCAGCCGGCCGGTGTCTGGATCGAACAGGCAGACCGTCGACTGGTGGTTTGTCAGACCCATTTCCGCGTTGCCGGGCCAGTATCCGCCCGACTTGACGCCGAGCGCGAGGCCGGCGCGATCAAAACCGGACTTGAAGCCGTAGAGCGCACCGGCATGGCCGATGGCTTCCCGGACGACCGGGAAGTTGCACGCGTCTCCGCGCGCCATCGCCCCGAAGACCGCCTCCACGGCGTTGAAGGCCTGGCCGGGACCGACGAGACGCTCGCAGTCGGCTTCCGAGACGATTAGCGTACCTGCCGTCGGCGCCGTTTTCTTGTCCGGATCGTTTGGCATGTCTTTCTCCATTTCATCGGCGGGCCGAAGCATCGCGCCGCCGCGGGACGATTGCGTCAGTAGGCCTTGCCTCGGGCGGACACGGGCCAGACGGCCTCGACCTCGCCGCCCCGCACGCCGACATACCAGTCGTGCACGTTGCAGGTCGGGTCGCAGTGGCCGGGCACCAGCCGCAGTTTCTCGTTGATTCCCAGAACGCCCTGCGGATCTGCGATCACGCCGTGCTCGTCGGAGCACTTGACGTATTCGACGTCGTCGCGTCCGAAAATGACTGGAAGTCCGCTGTCGACCGACTGTGCCTTCAGGCCCGCGTCGCAGATCGCCTTGTCGGCCTTGGCGTGGCTCATGACCGAGGTCAGGATGAAGAGCGCGTTCTCCCATTCGCCCTGGTCGATCCGGTTTCCGTGCTTGTCGAGGATCCGTCCGTAGTCGGCGTCCATGAAGGCGTAGGATCCGCACTGCAGCTCGTTGTAGACGCCCGAGGTTCCCTCGAAACAGTAGGAGCCCGTGCCTCCGCCCCCGACGATGTCGCATTCCAGTCCCTGGGCGCCAAGCGCGTCCACGGCATCGCGCACCATTTCGACTGCGACGTCGATCTTCGCCTTCCGGTCCTCGAATTCCTCCATGTGCTGCATCGCTCCCTGGTAGGCCTGGATGCCCGCGAACTTCAGTCCCGGCGCTGCATCCAGAGCCTTCGCGATTGCGACGGCCGACGGCGTGTCGGTAACGCCGCAGCGGCCGGCGCCGCAGTCGATCTCGACCAGGCACTCGATTCGAGTGCCGTGCCTCAAGGCAGCTGCGGAGAGATCGGAGACATTCGCCAGGTCGTCGACGCAGCAGATCGTGCGCACGCCCAGCTTCGGGATGCGGGCAAGACGGTCGATCTTCGCGGGATCGCGCACCTGGTTCGAGACCAGAACGTCCCGGATGCCGCCGCGGGCGAACACCTCGGCCTCGGAGACCTTCTGACAGCACACGCCGCAGGCGCCGCCCAGCCTCTCCTGCAAGAGCGCCACGTCCACTGACTTGTGCATCTTGCCGTGGACACGATGCCGGATTCCGTGTTCCCTGGCCCAGTCTCCCATCCTGGTGACGTTGCGCTCGAGGGCGTCGAGGTCCAGGATCAGGCACGGCGTCTGGATCTCGCTTTCGCGCATGCCGGCAACCGCCGGAACGTCGTATCCCACTTCCAGGTCTTCGATCTTGATCGGAGCATTCATCGCAGTGTCTCCCGCTCAGTGTTTCGCCCAAGGCAGCCTGTCGAGATCGACATTGCCGCCGGTGACAATGACGCCGACGCGCTTGCCGGCGAACGTTTCGGAGTTCTTCAGGATCACCGCGAGCGGCACGGCGCAGCTCGGCTCGATCACCTGCCTGAGCCTTTTCCAGCTGAGCTTCATGGCGTCGATGATCTCTTGCTCGCTGGCCGTCAGAATTTCGGTGACGTGCTTCGAGACGAAGTGCCAGGTCAGCTCCTTCAGCGGCACTTTCAGTCCGTCCGCAATGGTCTCCGGCGCATCGTCGGCAATGATGCGACCGGCCCTCAGGGACCGCATCGCGTCATCCGCCTGCTCGGGCTCGGCAGCGTATATCTTCACGTGCGGCGCGATCGAGGCAACCGTCAGGCAGGTGCCCGAAATCATGCCGCCGCCGCCGATCGGGGCGATGAGGATGTCGAGATCCTCGACCTGGTCGAGAAACTCCCTGGAGCACGTGGCCTGGCCGGCGATCACGCGCGGGTCGTTGTATGGGTGAACGAAGTCGCCGCCGGATTCGGCCTGAACCCTTGCAAATACCTCCTCGCGGGACGAGGTCGACGGCTCGCATTCGGTGATCCTGCCTCCGTAGCCGATAACGGCGTCCTTCTTGGCCTGCGGGGCCGTTCTCGGCATGACGACTTCGCAAGGGATGCCGCGCCGTCCGGCTGCGTACGCAAGGCACAGCGCGTGATTGCCGGACGAGTGCGTGGCAACGCCCTTCGCCGCATGCTCCTCGGACAGGCCAAAGACCGCGTTGCACGCGCCGCGCACCTTGAAGGCGCCCGGCGGCTGCAGGCTCTCGCACTTGAAGAACAGCCTGGCCCCGGTCTGCCGGTCGAGGTCATGGCTGGCCAGGACTTCGGTGCGGCGGATGTGCGGCGCGATCCGTTCGTGCGCGGCAAGCACATCGGTCCATGTCGGAATTTCCATAGCGGCGGGACTCCTCGTTTCATGTCGTTTCATGCGTCTTCACGCGGCCGGCCTGTTCGTTGGCGGGCTGTCGCCCGGTAATGTTCCTGAGCCGCGCGCGTGCCGGATCCGATCTCGACCGGGTAGCCAAGATCGGCCATGGCCATTTCGACCGTCGCGAGACCCGAGAGCGCCATGACATCGGTGAGCGAGCCAAGGTGCCCGATGCGGAAGGCCCTGCTGGCCATCCGGCCCAGTCCGACCCCGAAGGAGACGCCGTAGGTGTCGAAAATGTGGTTCGTCAGCACGTCCGAGTCGAAGCCTTCGGGAACGTAGATCGCGCTGACGGTATCCGAGCAGAGCTCGCGCCGTTTGGCGCAAAGCTCGAGGCCCCAGGCTTCCACGGCCTTGCGCACGCCTTCGGCGATGCGGGCGTGCCGCGCGAAGACGCTTTCCAGCCCTTCCTCGAACAGCATGTCGAGACTTGCGCGAAGGCCGAACATGATCTGCAGCGGCGGGGTGTAGGGAAAACCGCCCTTTCCGTTCGCCGAGGCCATGTCACCGAAGTCGAAGAAGGTGCGAGGGCATCCGGCGGTCCTGGCCGCATCGAGCGCCTTCTGGCTTACGCAGACGATTGCCATGCCGGTGGCGAGCATGAGGCCCTTCTGGCTGCCCGTGACCGCAAGATCGACGCCCCATTCGTCCATGCGGAAATCCATTGACGCGAGGGACGAGACGCAGTCGACGAAGAGCAACGCGGGATGGCCGGCGGCATCCATCGCCCGCCGGACGGCGCCGATGTCCGATCGCACGCCCGTTGCTGTTTCGTTGTGCGTGACTAGAACTGCTTTGATATGGTGGCCGGCGTCTGCCGCCAGGCGTTCCCCGTACAGATCCGCAGGCGCGCCTTCGCCCCAGTCGCATTCGATGACCTCGACATCCAGGTTGTGGCGCTGGCAAAGATCGATCCAGCGATGCGAGAACATTCCGAACCGCGCGGCAAGGACCTTGTCGCCCGGCGACAGCGTGTTGGTGATCGCCGCTTCCCAGCCGCCGGTTCCGGTCGCAGGGAACGTGATCACCTGTCCGGAGGTCGTCTTGAACACCTTCTTCAGGTCGCAAAGGAGCGGCTCGAGCAGTTCGATGAAGTCCGGGGCGCGATGATCCATGGTCTGGATGCTCATCGCGTAACGCAATCGGTCCGGGATGTTGGTGGGTCCGGGAATGAAGACCGGATTCTGGTCGCTCATGGGTGTTGCTCCGCTGGTTTCGGGCGCGTCAGAGACTGATTCGCACGCATGACGTTTTTTTGTGGAATATATTTCCAAAATAATCAATAATTATTTTATTATTGATTAACATATAGTTAATGATATTATTTTGCATTTCATATTTTTCTGGAAAGATTTCTGTAAGCTGATATGAATGTGACGAAAGGTGCTGGAGGACAGGGCAATGGCCTTGGAAGAGGTCGCAAGGAGGCCGCGCGGACGGCCTAGGAAGGATCCCTCAGAAAAGGGGGGCTCCACCGTACTGGCGCTGGAGCGCGGCTTGCAGATCCTGTCAATTCTGGCACGCGAACGTCACGCGTCGCTCACCGAGATCGCGATGCGCGCGGGCATGCCCCCCTCGACCGCGCACCGGCTGATGACGACACTGCAGCAACATCGCTACGCCGACTACGATGAAGGCACGCAGGACTGGATGATCGGCGTCGAGGCCTTCCGGATCGGTTCTGGATTCCTGAGCCGCATCAACGTCGTCGAGGCGGCTCAGCCGATAATGCAGGGTCTCGTGGCCGAGACCGGCGAAACGGCGAACCTCGCGATCGCCGACGACGGCGACGTCATCTTCGTCAGCCAGGTCGAAACTCCCAATCCGATCCGGGCGTTCTTCCGCCTTGGAACGAGATCGCGAATGCATGCTTCAGCCGTCGGCAAGGCGCTGCTCGCGCAGGTCACGCAGGAGGAGGTCGAGGCGCTGCTGCAGAAGAAGGGCCTGCCGGAGTTCACGGCGAAGACGATCACCAGGCCTGACCGGCTTTTCGCCGAGCTCGAACGCATCCGGAAACAGGGCTGGTCATTCGACGACGAAGAGCGCTACGCAGGCATGCGCTGCGTGGCTGCGCCGGTATTCGGCACCCGGGGCAAGGCGATCGCGGCGATTTCCGTTTCGGGACCTACCGCGCGCTTTACCGATCGGAAGGTCGCGGATTTCAGCGCAACGATCCGACGCTCGGCCGCAGACCTCACCCGAGCGGTTGGCGGAACCGAATGATGGAGCGCGGCAAAAGGACGAGCGGCCACGATCTGGTTCGCATTGGCCTGACCTCGAAAACCCGGCGTGCGCTTTGACTCTCCCGTCCCACTCTGAAGTGCAACGCCAGAGGTGGTGGTGACCTGCGTCTTTTGGCGCAGGATGTTGCAAATCGGCCAGATGGAGGCGACAGTCCCTGTGACTAAACATGGAGGCTGTCATGCCGAGGGGCTGACACCTCCTGACCTATGCCGAACGACGCCAGAAATATGCGCTGAGGAAAAGCGGCCGCTCGAACATCGCAACCGTGTCCAGCCATTTTCACGGCATGCCCTTTAGCGCGCCGTAGTAGAGATTGAACCCGTCTACGTAGATGAACGTGCGCATCGAGGTTGGCCCAAAAAGCAGTGGCGTCTGCCGAGGCCCCGCGACCTGCGGTCGAAACCGCAGGGGGTGTTATCGACATTCCATTGGCAGTCGCGAAAAAAATCAACAGGCGGTTCCGGTTTGCAACCGGCGTGTTGCATGTCGGAAGGCAGCAAAATATTCTTGGACACGAAGAAGAAGGAGCTTCCGGATGCCGCGCATCCACGCCATGCGCACTGGGGCCCGGAGACGCCATGACCACCTCCATCGCCGAAGTCAACGGCACCCATTTGCACTACGCCGAGTCGGGGGCGGCAACAGGACAGCCGATTGTGTTCTCGAATTCCCTCGGCACAGACTTCCGGATCTGGGATGACGTCGTGGACCGTCTGGACGGGACGTTCCGTATCGTCCGCTACGACAAGCGCGGTCACGGGCTTTCGGGAAGCCCGGACGGGCCCTGGAGTATCGATGACCATGTGCAGGACTTGGCGGACCTCCTCGATCATCTCTCGATCCGGCGGGCAACGATCACCGGGCTTTCGGTCGGCGGCCTGATCGCGCAGGGACTCGCTTTGTCGCGACCCGATCTCGTCGGCCGCCTGGTGCTCTGCGACACGGCATCGAAGATCGGCGCCGACGAGCTCTGGAATGCCCGGATCGAGGACGTGCGGACCTCGGGGATCGAAGCGATCGCCGACAGCGTGCTCGAGCGGTGGTTCGCACCCGAGTACCGGTCGGGTTCGCGGGACTTCCACAAGTGGAGGAACATGCTGCTCGGCGCGTCGGCGGAGGGATACGCAAGAACCTGCGAGGCGATTCGGGACGCGGATTATACCATGGATGCGGCGACGCTGCGGCTGCCGGCGCTCGCGATCGTCGGGGAATTCGACGGCGCCACGCCGCCGGACGTGGTGTGCGCCACCGCGCGGCTCATACCGGGGTGCCGGTTCGAGCTGATCAGGGATGCCGGGCACCTTCCGTGCGTCGAGCAGCCTGCCGTGATGGCGGCGCTCCTGTCGGATTTTGTCGGAGCGGACGGTGGCGACGATGGATGAGCGCTACGCTCTCGGCATGAAGACGCGGCGCGCGGTGCTGGGGGACGCCCATGTGGACCGCGCCGAGGCGGAGCGCACGGAATTCGACGCGCCTTTCCAGGAGTTGATTACTGCGGGCGCCTGGGGAAGCGTCTGGTCGCGTCCTCAGCTTTCCCTGCGCGAACGCTCGATCGTCACCATCGCGCTGCTTGCGGCGCTGGGAAACCACGAGGAACTCGCGATGCATGTTCGGGCAACGGCGAAAACCGGCGCCACGCGCGAGGACCTAATGGAAGCGATGCTGCATGTCGCGATCTACGGCGGCGTACCGAGAGCCAATCATGCGATCAGGATCATGAAGGAAACCCTTGCCGAAATGGAGGATGGACTGGAATGAAGAATTCCAGACAGGACGGCGGGTTCATCGCCCGGAACCGGAGGTGGCATCCGCAGGCATTGACGCCGCCCTACAAGTCGAGCGTCAAGCGCGCGCCTGCATCGGCCCTCGTCTCATTTCCCAGCACGCTTTCCGAGACGACCGGGCCGGTCTTCGAGCTCGGGATCCTCGGCGAGCGCGACAACGATCTCATACACAATTTCGCGAATCCCGGAGAGAGCGCGATCGGGCAGCGGATCATCGTGCACGGGCGGGTTCTCGACGAATGCGGCCGCGCCGTCCCCGGAGTCCTCGTGGAGGTCTGGCAGGCGAATGCGGGCGGAAGGTACCGGCACAGGAACGAGGGCTATCTGGCACCCCTTGATCCGAATTTCGGCGGCTGCGGCAGGATGATTTCGGACGAGGAAGGATACTACCGGTTCAGAACCGTCAAACCGGGCCCCTATCCCTGGCCCAACGGCCTGAATGACTGGCGCCCGGCGCACATCCACTTCAGCCTCAGCGGACCGGCCTTCGCGCAGCGCCTGATCACGCAGATGTACTTCGAGGGAGATCCCCTGATTCCGCTCTGTCCGATCGTCGGAACGCTCCCATCGCAGGAGGCGGTGGCGTCGCTGACCGCCCTCCTGGACATGAACAACACCGTGCCGATGGATGCGCGCGCATACCGTTTCGATGTTGTCCTGAGGGGCCGGCGCTCCACGCTCTTCGAGAACCGCATGGAGGGAAACTGATGCAGCGTCTGGACTACCTCAGCGAGTCCCCGAGCCAGACGGCCGGGCCTTACGTACATATCGGCTGCACTCCGAATTCCTGCGGCATCGCGGACGTCTACCAGTCCGACCTCGGCGCGGTGATGTATCAGGATGGGGTGGCGGGCGATAAGATCGAGATTTCCGGCGTCATCCTTGACGGCACCGGCACGCCGCTCAGGGACGCGATCGTGGAAATCTGGCAGGCCGATGCGCAGGGCCTTTACCCTGGGCCGGGAGAGACGCGCGGCCCGGCGGACCGGAATTTCTTCGGCTGGGGGCGGCAGGCCACTGATCGCGACAGCGGCGAATTCCTGTTCCGGACAGTCCGTCCCGGCCGCGTGCCCGCCCCCTGCGGCCGGTTGATGGCGCCGCACGTCTCGTTCTGGATCGTCGCGCGCGGCATCAACATCGGACTGCACACGAGAATGTACTTTCCCGAGGAAGACAATGCGACGGACCCGGTGATCGCATCCATCGAACACAAGGTGCGGGCGCAGACCCTGATCGCGGAACCGAACGGCACCGGCGGCTACCGTTTCGACGTCCGGTTGCAGGGCGAGCGGGAAACCGTGTTCTTCGACATCTGATCCGGCGCGCGGAATCGGACAGGGGACCGCTCGGCACACCGACCAGGCGCCAAGGGAGGCCAGCCATGCGCACGCCATGCATCATCTGCGTCGCGATCACGGGGTCGCTGCCGACCAAGAAGAACAATCCGGCGGTGCCGATCACTGTCGAAGAACAGGTCGAGAGTTGCCAGGAAGCCTTCGAGGCCGGTGCGCGGATCGCGCATTGCCATGTCCGCGACGACGACGGAGGCCCGACATCGGATCCGCGCCTGTTCGCAAGGCTGAAGGAGGGTCTGGAGCGCCATTGTCCCGAGATGATCATCCAGTTCTCGACCGGAGGACGCAGCGGGTCCGGACGCGAGCGCGGCGGCATGCTGCCGCTCGGTCCGCACATGGCCTCCCTGTCGGTGGGATCGTGCAACTTTCCGACCCGGGTCTATGCGAACAGCCCCGAACTGGTGGACTGGCTTGCCGGCGAAATGCGGACCTACGGGGTCATGCCCGAGATCGAGGCGTTCGATCTCGGGCATGTCTACCAGGCGGCGGCGATGGTCGAGGACGGCAGGTTGCCGGCCAGGCTTCACGTCCAGTTCGTGATGGGCGTCAGGAACGCGATGCCGTTGGACCGCGACGCCTTCGACTTTTTCGTGAAAGCGCGCCGCCGGCTCCTTCCCGAGGCGACCTGGTGCGCCGCCGGCATCGGCGCCGGGCAGATCGTCGTCAACGAATGGTGCATAGCCGAAGGCGGACACGTCCGGACCGGGCTCGAGGACAATGTGCGGCTCGACCGCGAAAGGCTGGCGCCGTCGAACGCGGCCCTCGTTGCGCGCGCTGTCGAACTCTGCGAAAGATACGACCGCCCCGTGGCGACGCCGGCCGAGGCAAGGCGCATGCTGGGTCTCGCCTGACCGGAGGTGCCGGAATCGGCACCGCTCCCGGGACGGGATTCCCCAAGTCCGGAAGCCTGCCCACATTCCAGCAATCGGCGGTAGCGCACGGCAACGGAATCAAGGAGTTTCCGCGTGCACTTTCGCGACCGGTTCTGGATCTACCTCTGCATCAGCATCGGCCTCGCGTTCGCGTTCGCCTATCTCGCCGGCCTCGACACGTCGTTCTGGACGGTTTTTGCGGCGTCGTTCGTAACGATGTTCGTCATGGCGCTGGCGGTTGAGGTGCTCGGTTTCTCGCCAGAAGGCAAGGAGAAGGCGGGAACGATGCTGCCGCGGCCGCGAACCCGGCTGAAGGAAAAGTTCGCCAGGGACCTGCTGCACCGGTTGCCTCTTCCCATCATGGTCGTTGAGGAAGGCGGCCGCATCGTCTATTTCAACGAGGCTGCGCGTCAGCTGGTTCCGCTGATGCAGCTTGACGGCCACTACTCGAACTACTTCCGGTCGCCGGCATTCCACGCCGCCTTCAAGTCGACGATCGAGGACGGCGAGCAGAGGTCGGTGGAATTCGCCGCGGTGCCTGGAGAACGGCAACTGGAGGTCCAGCTTTCCGTCTTCGCGCGGAACCTGCGCGGCGATGCCTCCCGCAGGATGCTGGTGCAGGTCCATGACAGAACCGCGGAACGCGCGACGAGCGACCTGCGCAGCAGCTTCATCGCCAACGCGAGCCACGAGCTTCGCACGCCTCTGGCGGCGATTCTCGGCTATGTCGAAACGCTCAGGGGAGACGCGCGCGACGACCCGGTCGCCCGGGAGGAATTCCTGGGAATCATGCAAGAGCAGGGAATGCGCATGCAGCGCCTCGTGGAAGACCTCATGTCGCTGAGTTCGATCGAACTCGACGAACACCTTGCCCCCGAGGGCAAGTGCGACATCTTCGGCGTCGCGACCGCAGCCGCGGAAGCCATGCAGCCGGTCGCGGACTCGTGCGGTGCCGAGATTGCCTGCACCTGGTCCCGGGACACGCGCCGGTCCATTCGCGGCGACAGGGATCAACTCATGCAGGTGTTCATGAACCTGATCCACAACGCCGCCAAGTACGGCGCCTGCTCCGTCGCGCTTGGCGCCAGGGCACCCGACCCGCGTTTCCCGGGCATGCTGGGCATCGTGGTCGGCGACGACGGCTCCGGAATTCCGCGCGAACACATCCCGCATCTGACCGAACGGTTTTACCGCGTCGATGCCGCCCGAAGCCGGGAGAAGGGGGGGACCGGCCTCGGCCTCGCCATCGTCAAGCACATCCTCAACCGGCATGGCGGGTCGCTCGACGTCGAGTCCGAACCGGGCAGGGGAAGCCAGTTCACCGTATGGTTGCCGGCCGAGGAATAGCTGTTCGCTTCGCGAGCGGCTTTCTCCGGCAGTGACACAAAACTGTCACAAAAACTTCGTATTGCGGACTCCTGAGACGCCTAGACCGGATTCGCGGGGCTGGCGCATGCCGCCCCGCAACTTCGTGAACAACAAGGCTTGGAGCAATCCGTTGAAAACTTCGCCAGCAATCACAATCGTTGCCGCATCGCTAATCGCCGCGGGCGCGGCTGATGCGCGCGACCAGATCCGCATCGTCGGGTCATCCACTGTCTTCCCGTTCTCGACCGCGGTTGCGGAACAGTTCGGCAGGACGTCCGGCTTCCCGACGCCGGTTGTCGAATCCACCGGATCCGGCGGCGGTCTGAAACTGTTCTGCGCCGGTGTCGGTACCGAGCACCCGGACATCACGAACGCGTCGCGCCGGATGAAGGCGAAGGAGTGGAAGCTGTGCAACGAGAACGGCGTAACCGACATCGTCGAGTCCGTCGTCGGCTACGACGGCATCGTCGTCGCCAACGCCATCGACGCGCCGGTCTTCGAACTGACGCGGGAACAGCTGTTCCGCGCCTTGGCAAGGGGGCAGGGCGAGCCTTCGAACTGGTCCGAGATCGATCCTTCCCTTCCGGACATTGCGATCGAGGTCCTCGGGCCGCCGCCGTCGTCCGGCACCCGGGATGCCTTTGAGGAGCTGGTCATCCAGGCCGGCGCGAAGGTTGCGGGCCTTTCCAGGGACGAGATCGCCGAACTCGAGATTCGCACGGACGGCCCCTGGGTCGACGCTGGCGAAAACGACAACCTGATGGTGCAGAAGCTCGCGGCCAACCCCAACGCCGTCGCCGTGTTCGGGTTCTCTTTCCTTGACCAGAACTCCGACAGCATCAAGGGCGCCGTGATCGAGGGCATCGAGCCGACGTTCGAGAACATTGCCTCGGGTGAATACAGCGTTTCCCGGTCGCTCTTCTACTACATCAAGAAGGCGCATGTGGGGGTCGTTCCCGGCATCCACGAGTTTGCGACGGAATTCGCTTCCGACGCAGCCGCCGGCGAAGAGGGATACCTCGTGGACAAGGGTCTGATCCCGCTGCCCGCGGATGCGTTCGCCTCGAATGCAGCCGCCATCGTGGACCTTTCCGCGATGACCGGCGAGGAAGAGCTGAAATAGCCGAGACCGGCAACAAAAAGCCTGGGCCGGGCGCCCTGGAGGCGCCCGTCCTCAGACGCGCGGACCGGCGGGATCCGATTCGCAACCCCGAGGGATAGACGAATGCAGGGGATCTCAGGCCTGGTCGCATTGGTGCTTGTCGGCATCTCGGTCTTTTTCTTCATTCTTGCTAGGTCGCGCGCCGTCGCGGTTGCGGGAGGGAACCTCTCGGCCCTGCATTCGCGACCCGCTTACCACGGACTGTACTTTCTCCTCCTGACGCTGCTCGTCGGGCTTTCCGCCTTTCTAGTGTGCCTCATTGCGGGCGACTGGTACGTCGGCGCGAGCCTTTCTTCGAGAATCTCGGAAATCAACCCGGATCTGGCGCCGATCGAAGTGGCCCTGGTGAAGTCCGACGCGCGCGCAATCGCCGAAGGCGCCGTCGCCTCGAGAGTCGATGCGCTGCGCGAGGAGGTCGCGGAGCTCTACCGTTCGCTCGCCAAACTGCACCTTGTCGTTGTAGCCGCGGTTCCGGTCGCGGCCGCCATCGCCGCGGGGGGTCTGAACCTGGGACGGATCAGTCTCGAATGGCGCGCCCGCAACGGATCGGAGCGCATACTGCGAAGCGTCCTGTTCGTCTGTGCGCTGATCGCCGTACTGACCACGATCGGCATTGTCCTCAGCCTGATCTTCGAGACGATGTCGTTCTTCTCCAAGATCGGCTGGCGAATCGACCGCTTCGCGTTCGGCACGGAGTGGTCGCCTCTCGCCGGCGTGCACGAGGGCATCCTCGATCCAGATCGAGTCGGCGCGATCCCGCTGTTTCTCGGAACGCTTCTGATCACCGCGATCGCGATGCTTGTCGCGGTTCCGGTCGGCCTGTTCTCCGCAATCTACCTTGCGGACTTCGCCACGCCGCGCACCCGTACTTGGGTCAAGCCGCTGCTCGAGATTCTCGCCGGGATTCCAACCGTGGTTTACGGATTCTTCGCGGCGATCACCATTGCGCCGCTGTTCCGGGCGGCGGGCGACGCCATCGGCCTTTCGGTGGCGTCGGAAAGCGCGCTCGCGGCCGGAGTCGTCATGGGCGTCATGATCATCCCGTTCATTTCCTCGTTGTCGGACGATGTCATTAACTCCGTGCCGCAGAGCCTTCGCGACGGCTCCTACGGCCTCGGCGCCACGCGGGCGGAAACTGTCAGGCATGTGGTGCTTCCGGCGGCGCTCCCCGGAATCATGTCCGCAGTGCTGCTCGGCGTGTCGCGGGCCGTCGGAGAGACCATGATCGTGGTCATGGCCGCAGGGCAGGGAGCGAACCTCACGGTCAACCCGCTGGAGGCTGTGACGACGGTTACCGTCCAGATCGTGATGCTGATCACCGGCGATGCCGAAGCCGAAACGGCCGCCGGCCCAGCGTTCACCCTGGGCTTCACGCTCTTTTGCGTGACGCTGGTCCTCAACGTCGTCGCCCTTCGCACAGTGCGCAAGTACCGGGAAGCCTATGACTGACCAGAAAAGCACCGCCGCCGTGCCTGCGGGCGGATACGGTTCCGACGCGGCCATCGCGCGCCTGAAGGCGCGGCGACGGGCGGAGACCCGTCTCAAGGCCTATGGAATCTGCGCAATTGCGCTTGCGTTCGCGGCGCTTGGCGCGCTCGCATGGTCAGTGGTTTCGAAGACGGCGACCGCGTTGACCGAGCACTATGTCGTTCTCGACTTCGAAATTCCGCAGGAGGACGTCGACCCGGACGGAACCGGTGACGTCGCGGTCATCGGAAAGGCGAATTTCGCCGGAATCACGAAAGACGTTCTCAAGGCGCGCTTCCCGTCGGCGACCGGACGCAAGGAGCGGCGGCAGCTCTACGACATCGTCAGCAACGGAACCGCCTACGAACTTCGGGCGCTCGTGCTCGACGACCCGGCTGCGCTGCGAAGTCCGCTGAACTTCGCGTTTGTCGCATCGGATGTCGCTGACCTGTACCTGAAGGGAGTCTACGGGTCGTTCGTCGAGCAGCAGCGTCCTCCCGCGTCCGCCCTTGAGGTGACCGAACTCGAGACGAACACCTGGCAGGTGACGGCGGACGCTCCCGTGTTTCGGGCAGCGCTCGGCGATCTCTCGGGCCTGCTCCTGGAGCGCGCGGAGCGCCTGCGGCGCCAGGCCCTCCTGCAGGAGAACGGCCGGCGCGTGTTCGAGGAGCGGCTGCAGGCCGCAATGGACGAGGCCGAGCGCGCAGAATACCGGAAGGAGGCGGATGCGCGCGCGGCGCGGCGGGATCAGCTGACCGAGGAAGCGGACGCGCTTGTCCGGACAAGCAGCGAGGGCGGCGCCATCAGCCTAGACAGGTCGATGCCGACGCTCGTCGTTCGCGTGGGCGACGACTGGTACAAGCTCGCGGAGGTGCAGGACAACCAGGCGACGATCACGGCCCTTTCGGCGGCCGACGCGCTGCCCGGCGAACTTTCCGACGCCGACTGGACCTTTCTCGTCAACAGCGTCCCGGAGTCTGCCCGCAAGATTTCGGATCTCCAGGCCGTCTGGCTCGAGGACCTGAAGTCAGCCGGGTCGGTCGAGAAACGCTACAACTGGCGCTTCTTCACTTCCGGCGACAGCCGCGAGCCGGAACTCGCGGGCATCCTTGGCGCCGCCGTCGGCTCCTTCTGGACCATGCTTGTGACGTTTGTCCTTGCGTTTCCGATCGGCGTTCTGGCGGCGGTCTATCTCGAGGAATTCGCGCCCCGCAACCGCTGGACGGATCTCATAGAAGTCAACATCAACAATCTTGCCGCCGTCCCGTCGATCGTGTTCGGACTTCTCGGGCTTTCGGTCTTCCTCGGGTTCTTCGGGATTCCCCGCTCGGCGCCTCTCGCGGGCGGCATTACACTGGCGCTGATGACCCTGCCGACCATCATAATCGCGTCGCGCGCCGCAATTCGCGCCGTTCCGCCGTCTATTCGGGACGCGGCGCTCGGCATCGGCGCGTCGAAGCTGCAGACGTCGTTTCATCACGTGCTCCCGCTGGCCCTTCCCGGGATCCTGACCGGAACAATCATCGGCATGGCGCAGGCGCTCGGAGAAACGGCGCCGCTGATCATGATCGGAATGGTGGCGTTCATCGTCGACACTCCGGGCGGCATCACGGACAGCGCGACCGTCCTTCCCGTGCAGGTCTTTCGCTGGTCGGATCTCCCGGAGCGCGCCTTCGAGGCCCGCACTGCCCTTGCGATCTGCGTGCTGTTGGCATTTCTTGTAGCAATGAACGCTCTCGCGGTCTTTCTCCGCAAGCGTTTCGAGAGGCGCTGGTAGGCGCCGCTGGAGCATAGGCGATGAACAATCTGACCCTCAAGGATCCGGAACTTGAATATCGGGACAACAAGATCTCGGCGCGCGGGGTAAATGTCAGCTACGGCGAGACGCTCGCGATCAAGAACGTGGATGTCGACATTCCGGACAAGACGGTAACTGCGTTCATCGGCCCATCCGGATGCGGCAAGTCCACGTTCCTGCGCTGCTTCAACCGCATGAACGACACCATCGACATCTGCCGGGTGAGCGGCGACATCCGCCTCGAGGACCAGAACATATACGATCGGCAAATCGATCCGGTCCAGTTGCGCGCGCGGGTGGGCATGGTCTTCCAGAAGCCGAACCCCTTTCCGAAGTCGGTCTACGACAACGTCGCATACGGCCCGCGAATCCACGGTCTCGTCAACAACAAGGCCGAGCTCGACGATGTGGTCGAGGCATGCCTGAAACGGGCCGCGCTCTGGCGCGAGGTGAAGGACCGGCTTCACGAACCCGGCACCGGGCTCTCCGGCGGCCAGCAGCAGCGGCTTTGCATCGCGCGCGCCGTCGCGACGGCTCCCGAGGTGCTGCTCATGGACGAACCCTGCTCGGCGCTAGATCCGATCGCGACGGCGCAGGTCGAGGAGCTGATCGATGAGCTGCGGCTCAACTATGCCGTGGTCATTGTCACGCATTCGATGCAGCAGGCGGCCAGAGTCAGTCAGAGGACAGCCTTCTTCCACCTCGGTTCCCTCGTCGAACACGGCCACACCACGAAGATCTTCACCAATCCCGACGATCAACGTACGCAAGACTACATCACCGGACGCTTCGGCTGAACGTCCTGCGGCTGCAATGGAGTGATCTTTAGGACATGGATACCGGTCCGCACATCGTGTCGGCGTTCGACAACGACCTCATCGCCATACAGGCGAAGATCTCGGAAATGGGCGGCCTCGCGGAGGAAATGCTCTCGCGCGCCCTCGAGGCGATCAAGACGAGGGACGTTGCGCGGGCGGAAGACGTCATCCGGATGGATGACCAGCTCGACGCGCTCGAGCATGAACTCGAGGACATGGCGCAAACGACGATCGCACTGCGCCAGCCAATGGCGCAGGATCTGCGCGTACTTCTCGCCGCGCTCAAGATCGCGACGACTCTGGAGCGCATCGGAGATCTCTCGGAGAACATCGCGCGCCGCGCGATGTTTCTTGCCGGGCAGAAAAGGGTCAGGCTGTCGTCCTCTATTGTCCGCATGGGGCGCCTGACCGCCTCCCACCTGTCCGAGGTCCTGGATGCCTATGTTACGAGGAGCACGGAGAACGCGCGCAGCATCTGGCTGCGCGACGTGGAAATCGATGACGCGTACAATGCGCTGTTTCGCGAAGTGGTCACCTACATGATGGAGGATTCGCGGATGATCGGCCTCGGTTCCCAGTTGCTTTTCGTGGCGAAGAACCTGGAACGGATCGGCGATCACACGACCCATATTGCGGAATCGGTCTACTTCATTGTCGAGGGCCAGCATCTCGGCGACGACAGGCCGAAGGGCGAACCCCTGAGCCTCGAAATTCTCGAGTAGGGCGGCAGATTTCCGGATTCTGCGATGAGGCGACCTCCCAAAGATCGTAAACGGCGGGAAAACGGCATGCGCGCGCGGATTCTCGCGGTGGAAGACGACGACGCGCTCCGGAACCTGCTGGCGTACAATCTGGAAAAGAAGGGATTCGAGGTCCGGACAGCGTCGGACGGGGCGGAAGCGCTCATCGTCGTCGAGGAGGCTCCCCCCGACCTGATCGTACTGGACTGGATGCTTCCGGAGACGTCGGGACTGGAGGTCTGCCGCCAGCTGCGGAACGCCAAGGACACGCGTGAAATTCCGGTCATCATTCTGACCGCCCGCGGCGGAGAGGACGACCGCGTCCGGGGACTGGACACCGGCGCCGACGACTATCTCGTCAAGCCGTTTTCGATGGCGGAGCTCGCCTCGCGCATCCGCGCGGTGCTTCGACGCGCAGGTTCGAACTCCGGCGCCGATACCCTGTCGTTCGCCGATATCACCATCGACCGGACCAGGATGCGTGTTACTCGCGGTTCACGCATCGTTCCTCTCGGACCGACGGAGTTCCGCCTGCTCGAATTCCTCATGCGCCGGCCTGGACGGGTCTACGAACGAGACCAGCTGCTCGACCAGGTCTGGGGGACCGAGGTCTATGTCGAGTCGCGAACGGTCGACGTGCACGTCGGCCGTCTCAGGAAAGCGCTCAACCGGAAGGGCGAACAGGATCCCATACGGACCGTCCGGTCGGCGGGCTACGCGTTCGACGAAACCTACGAGCCGACGCGGACGTGACGCCGGCGCTCGAGCTCCGCGTGCGCGCCGGTCGATGCACGGGGAACGTCGGTTTCGTGGGTGCGCATTGATCCCGAGGCCGGAGGCGCGGGGCGGATTCGCGCCTCGCCGGACTTCCCGCCACTCGCGCCTGGTCATGTGCCCTTGCCATGGAATGCGCCCCTGACAAGGGTCGAATCCGGCGCTATACGCGGAGTCCGGGGCCGCAGGCGGCGGCATTGACCGCTGCTCGCGGCCAGGACAATCCAACGGGACGCGCATGAACCAGTTTCCGACTTCCGAACTTCAGGACCTCGATGCATCGCATCATCTGCATCCGTTTACCGATGGGGACGTCCTCAATGCCCGTCGCGCGCGCGTCATGTCATCGGCGGACGGCGTCATGATCCGGGACACTGACGGCAACGAGATTCTTGACGCCATGGCCGGCCTTTGGTGCGTCAATATCGGTTACGGGAGAACGGAACTCGTGGAGGCGGCCGCCCGGCAGATGACGCGGCTCCCCTACTACAACACGTTCTTCCACACGACACATCCGCCGGCGGTGGCGCTTGCGAGGAAACTGGCCGAGATCGCGCCGGGCAATCTGTCTCACGTGTTTTTTTCGGGCTCCGGGTCGGAGGCAAACGACACGAACCTGCGGATTGCCAGGCACTACTGGGCGGCGCGCGGAAGACCGGAAAAGACGACGGTGATTTCGCGGCGAAACGCGTACCACGGCTCCACGATGGGCAGCGCGAGCCTTGGCGGCATGGAGGAAATCCATGCGCAGGGCGGCTTGCCGATACCGGACATCACCCATATCGAACAACCGTACTGGTACGGCGAGGGCGGCGATTCCGACCCGGACGAATTCGGCGTCCTTCGCGCGCGGGCGCTGGAGGTCGAGATTGACCGAATCGGCGAAGACCGCGTAGCGGCGTTCATCGCGGAACCGGTGCAGGGCGCGGGCGGCGTCATCATTCCGCCCTCGACCTACTGGCCGGAGATACAAAGGATTTGCCGGGATCGCGGCATTCTCCTAATCGTGGACGAGGTGATTTGCGGCTTCGGGAGAACCGGCAACTGGTTCGGGTCGAACACCTTCGGCATCCGTCCGGACATCATGACGGTCGCGAAGGGATTGACGTCCGGATACGTTCCCCTCGGCGGCTCGCTGGTCTCGACCGAGATCGCCGATGTCCTGAATTCCGCCGGGGAGTTTCACCACGGCTACACCTATTCCGGACACCCGGTCACCTGCGCCGTCG
The DNA here is from genome assembly GCA_963662815.2 of uncultured Amylibacter sp. GTDB lineage: Bacteria > Pseudomonadota > Alphaproteobacteria > Rhodobacterales > Rhodobacteraceae > JAPPHA01. The sequence goes on along the minus strand of CAXXWA010000024.1, from coordinate 74,261 downwards.
CTCTCGAGAACATCCGGATCCTGGAAGAGGAAGGCATCGTCGAGCGCGCCGGACGAATTGCTGCGCCTTACCTCGGGAAGAGATGGGCGGAGCTCGCCGACCATCCGCTCGTCGGTGAGGCGCGCACGTGCGGCCTCATGGCGGCGATCGAACTCACGCCGGACAAGGCGCGGCGCGCCGGGTTCCCGGGTGAACCGGGTGCGGCCGGCAGGATCTGCCGAGAAACCTGTCTGGAAAACGGTCTCGTCATGAGAAGCATTCGGGACAGCATGGTGATTTCGCCTCCGCTGGTCATCTCGCGGCAGGAAATCGACACGCTGCTTGAGCGCGCCCTCCGCTCCCTTGACCAAACCCAACCGCGCCTCCGCGAAGCCGGCCTTCTCGCCTGAGCAGCCGCGGGTTGACGTGACGCCGCGTCCGGATGTCAGGGCGCAGTATTGCGCACCGACGTCTCCACGGCGTGCAAGAACGACGCGGCGGACGAGCTCGCCGAGAGGAGGATGAAGCCGGCGGCGGACTCGCGGAGCATGATCACCGGGAGATGCTCCATGGACGTCCGCGCAGCGCTCCCGGCCGGACTAACGGATTCGTCCAGGTCGAGAGGGCAGATCCGCTCAAGCGCGGCCACGGCGCCGTCTCCGGCAAGGCGCAGAACGATCCAGTTGTCGGTTTGCCCGGTGCAGTAGCCGGCGCCGCCGATCGCCTCAGCGAGCCGGGCAGGTGATCCTCCCTCATCGGCGGCAGACGCAATCATGCACTGGTCCTCGGCCAGCCAGAGCATCATTCCCGGACCGCCGTCCTCCGGAACCGAGAACTTTCCGGGAGGTGGCCAGGCGAGACCGGTCGCCGCCTCGATCCTCGCCGAGAGTTCCCCTTGCCCTCCCTGCGGCACGGCGACATGGAGCAGCTCCATCCCGGTGACCTCCGCAAGGCTCACCCGCCCGAACGTCTTCGCATAGCCGCCGAGAAATGTTCCTGCCGCAAGCGGCGCCCGATAATCGTCATGCACGAAGTCGTTCTCCCGCCGGATCGAGAAAGTGAGGGGAGACGACCTCAACCTCGATGTCGCGGCCGCGCACGCCGTTCCAGGCCCGCACAGTTTCCCCGATCCTCTTGTGGCCGTTCCGGATGAATCCGAGACCGATGTGGTGGCCGAGCGACGGGGAGTAGGCGACCGAAGACATCCAGCCCTCGTCGCTTTCGGTGACCGCCCTGGCCCCCTTAGCAAGGAAATGCGCTCCCGCATCCAGCGCTTCGGATCTGTCGACCGGAATGAATCCCGCAAACCGGAACTGGTCGTCTCCGTTCAACTCCGGCCGTTCCGACAGCACCTTTCCGATGCAGTCCTTCTTCTTCGAGACCATCGCTGCGAGGCCGAGGTTGAGGGCAGTCGTCTGGCCGTTCAGCTCGTTGCCCGACACATGTCCCTTTTCGATGCGCATTACCCCCAGGGCCTCGGTGCCATAGGGCACCGCGTCGAATTCCTCGCCTGCGGCCATCAGCCGGCGCGCTAGGGCGTCTCCGAACCGCGTCGGGACCGCGAGTTCGTAGGCAAGCTCGCCGGAAAACGAGATGCGGAACAACCGCGCCGGCGTCCCGCCGCACACCGTCAATGCGGAACAGGCCATGAACGGGAAGGCGTCGTTCGAAATGTCGTGTCCGGCGTCGACGATTCGCTCAAGAAGACTGCGCGCGTTCGGCCCGGCCACGGAAAACTGCGCCCAGCCGTCGGTCACGGATGTCAGGTGGACGTCGAGGTTGGGCCAGAGGCACTGGCGGGTGAATTCGAGCCGGCGAAACACCAGCGCCGCGTTGGCGGTGGTCGTCGTCATCAGGAAGTGGTGAGTATCGAGCCGAGCCGTCGTGCCGTCGTCATATGCGATGCCGTCCTCGCGCAGCATCAACCCGTACTTGACCCGTCCGACGGGCAGTGCGGAAAACGTCCCGGTGTAGACCCGGTCGAGGAACGCGCCCGCGTCTCGCCCCTTGATGTCGATCTTGCCAAGCGTCGTGACGTCGCAGAGTCCGACGGATTGCCGGGTCATCCTGACCTCTCGGTCTACCGATTCGCGCCAGTGCGTTTCTCCCGGGCGCGGAAACCACTGCGCGCGGATCCAGCTGCCGGTCTCGACAAAGACGGCGCCCCGTTCCTCTGCCCATGCGTGCGACGGGGTCAGGCGGACTGGCCGAAAGTCGCGGCCGCGGCTGCGTCCGGCGAAGGCGCCGATCGGGACCGGCGTGTAGGGCGGCCGGAACACGGTGGTCCCGGTTTCCGGGACCGACCTTCCCGTGAGGGAGGCCATGGCGGCAAGGCCGATGACATTCGACGTCTTTCCCTGGTCGGTCGCCATGCCGAGGGTTGTGTAGCGCTTCAGGTGCTCGACGGAACGGAAACCCTCCTGGTGGGACAAGCGGACATCCTTCAGCGTCACGTCGTTCTGGAGGTCGATCCAGGCCCGCGGCCGGCTTTCGCTGACAATCCACAGGGCGCTGCCGGAGACGGGTTCGTCATGGGCCGCCGCGACTGGCCGCCGGGTCGGCGCGCGCCCGAGATGCTCCAGCGCGGCCAGCGCCGCCGCATGGCCTTCATGGAGCGCCGCCGCGAGGCCGAGCGACCCGCCCGCCGCGCCAGCGACCGACATGCCGGGGGGAAGGTTCGCCCCAGGGACAAAGGCGGAAATCGACTCGTTCCAGGCCGGCCGGCCGCCGAGGTGGCAGGTCAGGTGCAGGGCCGGATTCCAGCCGCCCGAAACGGCAAGGCAGTCGGCCGCGATCGATCTGCCGCTGGCCAGCAGTATCCGCGAGAGTCCCTTGCGGCCCCTGGTATCGACGACGCGGCCGCCCATGACGATCTTTGCCTGCCCGACCGGCTCGGGAGGCGGCCCGTCCCTGGAATCGATCACAGCCACGACGCGGACTCCCCGCGCGTCAAGTTCCCGGGCTGCCTGCCAGCCGCTGTCATTGTTGGTGAACACCGCGACCCGTCTTCCGCAGGCGACGGCGAACCGGTTCGCGTAGGTCCGCACCGCGCCGGCGAGCATGACGCCCGGCCGGTCGTTGTTGCCGAAGGCGATCGGCCGCTCGATGGCGCCGGATGCGAGGATCGCGCGTTTCGCGCGAATGCGCCAGAGCACCTGCCGTGGCGACTGCGCCGAACCAGGCGGCAAGTGATCCGTCAACCGCTCGAGCGCGCCGTAAACGCCGTGGTCGTAGGCGCCGTAGACCGTGGTCCGGGGCAGAAGGCGCACATTCGCCATCTCGGAAAGTTCGACGACGGCGCGGGCCGCCCATTCGGCGCCCGGCTCAGCGTCCACCTCGCACCGATCCGCGTTGAGCTTCCCGCCCATGCGGAAGTCCTCGTCGGCGAGAATTACGCGGGCGCCGGACGACCCTGCGGCGAGTGCCGCCGATAGGCCGGCCGGCCCTGCGCCGATGACAAGGAGGTCCGCGTGCAGAAAGCCCTTGTCGTAGGAGTCCGGATCCTCCGCGCCGCTCAACCGGCCGAGGCCCGCCGACGCCCGGATCAGCGGTTCGTAGACCCGTTCCCAGAACGCGGCCGGCCACATGAAGGTCTTGTAGTAGAATCCGGCGCCGAGAAACGGCGAGAGCAGGTCGTTCACCGCCATGATGTCTAAGTCGAGCGAACCGACGTGATTCTGACTTCTTGCGCTCAGTCCTTCGAACAGTTCCGTGACGGTAGCCCGGGTATTGGGTTCGCAATGAGCGCCCGAGTGCAGCTGCAGAAGCGCGTTCGGCTCTTCCGATCCGGCCGAAAAGATGCCTCTGGGCCGGTGATACTTGAACGAGCGCGCGACCAGTCGCTGGCCGTTCGCTAGGAGCGCGGAGGCTAGGGTGTCGCCGGCGAGGCCGGTCATCCTGCGGCCGTTGAAGGTGAAACCGACGGGGGTTCCGGAATCGACGAGACCGCCGCCGATGCGGAAGTTCGCGGTCATCGTCCGCGGCCCCGCCTTCGCGCAACCTCGCGCGCCAGTTCGACGGAGGTGATTTCGTGGCTCCCCGTGTCGCGGGTCACCACGAGCCAGCTGCGGTCGCCGTGCTCGTGGTACCAGACCTCCCGGACCTCTCCGGCCGGGTTGTCGCGAAGGTGAAGGTAGTCGTGAAACCGCTCCGGCGCGTCTTCGTCCCGCCAGTCCGGACGGTCGATCAGCGTCGCGTCGCCCAGGCAGACGAATTCCTGGTGGTCGCGCGGGCCGAGGAGCGGGTGGTTGATGATCATGGTGCCCGAGGGCCTCCGTTCCTAGTGCAGGTTCGGCTGCGCGCCTGCGCCCTTTTCGTCGATCGGATGGCCGCGCCGGAACCTGTCAAGCCGCATTTCCCGGGCAACGGGATGCGATTGTCCCGTCGCCAGCAGGTGGGCATAGCAGAATCCGCTTGCCGGCGTCGCCTTGAACCCGCCGTAGCACCATCCGCCGTTGAAATAGAGGCCGTCGATTTCCGTCCTGTCGATGAAGGCGGATCCGTCCATCGACATGTCGACGAGCCCGCCCCACATGCGCAGGACCCGCGCCCTGCCGATCATGGGCATGACGGCCATGCCGCCCTCGCACACATCCTCGACCACCGGCAGGTTGCCGCGCTGGGCATAGGAGTTGTAGCCGTCGATGTCGCCTCCGAACACGAGGCCGCCCTTGTCGGACTGGCTGACATAGAAGTGTCCCGCGCCGAAGGTGAGAACGCAGGGAATCGCCGGCTTCAGCCCCTCGGTCACGAAAGCCTGCAGCACATGCGATTCGATCGGGAGCCGGAGCCCCGCCAGCGCCATGACCCGGCTCGACGACCCCGCGACGCAAACCGCCACCTTCCCGGCGCGGATGGTGCCGCGGACGGTCTCTACGCCCCGGCAGGCGCCTCCCTCCATGACGAATCCGGTGACTTCGCAGTTCTGCACGATGTCTACCCCCAGCGCGTCCGCGCCCCGCGCGTACCCCCAGGCGACGGCGTCGTGCCGGACGGTGCCGCCGCGCGGCTGCCAGAGGGCGCCGCGGATCGGAAATCGCGCATTGTCGAATGCCAGGAATGGGCACAGTTTCCTGATGCCGGCCTCGTCGAGAATCTCGGAGTCCGCTCCGGCGAGCCGCATCGCGTTTGCCCGCCGGACGAAGGCGTCGCGCTGCGAGTCGGAATGGAAGAGGTTGACGATGCCGCGCTGCGAAACCATTGCGTTGTAGTTCAGGTCCTGTTCCAGGCCCTCCCAAAGGCGCAGCGACAGTTCGTAGAACGGTTCGTTGCCGGGCAGGAGATAGTTGGACCTGATGATCGTCGTGTTGCGGCCGACGTTTCCGGACCCGATCCAGCCCTTTTCAAGCACAGCAATCCTGGCGATTCCGAACTTCCGCGCCAGATAGTAGGCGGTCGACAGGCCATGCCCGCCGCCGCCGACGATCACGACATCGTAGGCCGATTGCGGCGAGGCATCCCGCCAGGCAGGCTTCCAGCCCCGGTTTCCGGCGATTCCCTGCTGAAAGATCCTGAACGCGGAGTAGCGCACGCCCCTTTGTCCGAACCTGCTGCTGCTGTCCCGTCTCCCAATCTCGCCGCTGGATTGCGCATTGACTTTCAAAATCCGGACGCGAATCTTCGGAAAATGGAAGCCAGGCCCATTCCGGGGCCCGTCTATCGGGTCAATCTGGTTCTCGTGGACGGATTCGCGCTGATGTCCTACGCGGCCGTCGTTGAGCCTCTTCGCGCCGCGAACCTCCTCGCAGGCGCGCGCATCTGCGATATCCGCCACCTGAGCTGGACGGGCCGCGATGCGCGGAGTTCGGGCGGCGCGGTCGTGCCGGTCGACGGCGGTTTTGGGGGCACGGCGGATGCGGACCTCGTTCTCGTCGTGGCCGGCGGCGACCCGATGCGGCTTGTCCTGGACGGATTCTCCGGGCAACTGCGCGGGCTGGCGAAAGCGGGTGTCGTTCTGGGCGGCGTTTCCGGAGGCCCCGTTCTCCTTGCGCGCGCCGGAGTCATGAGCGGACGCCGCATGACGGTCCACTGGGAGCACGCCGGCGAACTCGCGGCAGCGGTTCCGGGGCTGCTGCTCGAGAAGAGCCTCTACGTGGTCGACCGCGACAGGGTGACCTGCGCCGGCGGCACGGCGCCCCTTGACCTGATGCATGCACTGCTCTCGGGCCGCTTCGGCACCGGTTTTGCGCGCCGCGTCAGCGACTGGTTCCTGCACACGGAAGTCAGGCCTCCGGCCGGGCCACAGCGCGCCGGCCTCGCGGAGCGCATCGGCACCACCTCAGGCCCGGTTCTGGACGCCGTCGCCATCATGGAGGATCACCTTGCGGATCCCCTTTCGCTCGATCAGTTCGCTGCGCTTGCCGGCGTCAGCGGCAGGCAGCTCAACCGCCTCTTCGGCCGCTGTTTCGGGATCAGCGCCATGGCGTATTGCCGCAGGCTTCGACTCGACAAGTCCAGGCAGCTGATTCGCGCATCGACCCTGAACCTGACGGAGATCGCGCTTGCGACAGGATTCGCCGGGTCTTCGCATTTCTCGAGTTCGTTCAGGTCCGCGTACGGGGTCTCGCCCGGATCGCTGCGCAGGCGGGGCGGACAGGCGCCGCAAAACGAGATCGAGGTTGCAATTGCGCCGCCCCCTATCATAAGTGACCGGGGGTGAGGACCATGCATATTCTCGTGTTGCAACATGCGCGCTGCGAACATCCGGGTTCCTTCAGGACGTTCCTGTGCGAGGACGGGCACAGCTGGGTTTCGGTCGAACTCGATGAAGGAGAGCGGCTTCCTTCGCTCGACGGGTTTGATGCGCTCTGGGTGCTCGGCGGACCGATGGACGTCTGGGAAGAGGACAGGCATCCCTGGCTGGTGGAGGAGAAGGCCTTCATCCGCGAGGCCGTTTCCGCCCGAGGCATTCCGTTCCTGGGCCTTTGCCTCGGCCACCAGTTGCTTGCCGAGGCGCTCGGCGGTTCCTGCGGCAAGTCGCGAAACCCGGAGGTCGGGGTCATGGACGTGCGGTTGACTCCCGACGGCGCGGAAGGAATCCTTTTCGATGGCCTGCCCGAGGTATTCCGGTGTCTTCAATGGCATGGCGCCGAGGTCTCCCGAATGCCGGACGGCGCCAGATCTCTTGCCGCTTCGCCGGCCTGCGCGGTTCAGGCCATGCAATGGGGGCCGCGAGCCCATTCGGTGCAGTTTCATCTCGAGGTCGAAGAGGATACGGTCGGCAACTGGGCCGCGATCCCGGAGTACGCCGCAGCCCTCGAAGCCGCGCTCGGCCCGGACGGCGAGGCGGAAATGAAAGCCGCCTGCGCCCGCGAGATGGATGGCTTCCTCATGCACGCAGAGCGGGTTTACATCAACTGGCTGCAAACGGCGGCGCAGGCGGATGCGCCGGCTTGACGGCCAACCAGCTTTGCTGACCGCGGTCGCTGCCGACGCCCCGGGGACCGCCATGCGCGCTTCGACCGGATGCCGCGACCGATGGGGCTGAGCGTCAAGCAGCAGACCGCTTACTGGCTGGCGGGATTCGCCGCCTTTCTTGCCGTGCTCTGGCTGCTTGGCAACGTGTTGCTTCCCTTTGTCATCGGCATTGCGATCGCCTACTTTCTAGACCCGGTGGCGGATCGGCTCGAATCCGCTGGCCTGTCCCGCGCGCTCTCGATTTTCATCATCACGGCGGCGGCGCTCCTGGCGCTGGCAGCCCTGGTCGTGGCCCTCGTCCCCCTTCTCGGCGAACAGCTGACGGCCCTCGCGGTCGCGGTTCCGGGGTACCTGAAGCAGCTGCAGGCGGTGCTGTCGGAGTATGTTCCGGGGCTCATGGGCGACGAATCGGCATTGCGCCGGATCGTCGCGTCGCTGGTCAGCAGCATGGAAGCGCGAAGCGGCGAACTTGCAAGCATGGTTCTTGCATCGGCGTTCACGGTCGTCGACGCCGTGCTGATCATCGTCGTTGCACCGGTAGTCGCGGTCTACATGCTGCTCGACTGGGACCGGATGATCGCGGTCATCGACAGCTGGCTGCCGCGCGATCACCAGGCGACGATCCGGAAACTTGCCGGCGAAGTGGATTCGGTCCTCGCGGGCTTCGTGCGCGGACAGCTGGCGGTCTGCGGAATCCTCGCAGTCTGGTATGCGGTGGCGCTTATGGTCGTCGGCCTGCAGTTCGGCCTCGTCGTCGGCCTGATCGCCGGATTGCTGACGATCATACCCTTTGTCGGGGCGATCATCGGCGGTGTGCTGTCGGTCGGTCTTGCCCTCTTCCAGTTCTGGGGTGAACCTGGCTGGATTGCGGCGGTGGCCGCGGTCTTCGTCGTCGGGCAGCTGGTGGAAGGGAACGTCCTGACCCCGAAACTCGTCGGCCAGTCCGTCGGACTGCACCCGGTCTGGCTGTTGTTCGCGCTATCCGCATTCGGGTCGCTCTTCGGATTCACCGGACTACTCGTGGCCGTGCCGACGGCGGCGGCGATCGGCGTGCTGTCGCGCTTCTGTCTTCGGCAATACCTTGCCGGCAGGTTGTATCGCGGATTCTCGGACACGTCATGACGCGCCGGTCCGTCGGAACCGAAGCGGGCGTGGGCGAACAGTTCGTCTTCGAACCATCGACATGGACGTCGCATGGCAGCGCCGACTTTTACGTGTCCCCAGCGAACCGTCCGGCGGTGGAGCTCGTCGGCGCGCCTGGCAACTGGCCTCTCGGGAGAGTGCTCCTGAGCGGGCCCGCCGGATCCGGCAAGTCGCACCTTGCGACGGTCTGGGCCGAAAAGTTCTCCGCGGTTGCGCTTTCCTCCGCCGGTCTTGACGACAAGGCGGCTGATTTGGCCGCTTCGCCTGTTCGCGCGCTCTGCATCGAGGATGTCCATACGGTCGCGGGCGACGCGCGGCGCGAGCGCATTCTCCTGCACGTGATGAACCTGGCCGAACGTCAGAGCCTTCTCCTGATGACCGCGCGCGGCGTTCCGGGTACATGGAAGTTGGCCAATCAGGACCTGGCGAGCAGATTGTCGGCCTGCCCGCTGGCTGTCATGGGCGAGCCGGATGACGATCATCTTGCCGCGCTCCTCGCAAAGCTCTTTTCCGATCGGCAGCTCGCCTGCCCGCCCAATGTAGTCACCTATCTCGTCCGCCGCATGGAACGGTCGTATTCGGCGGCTCGCGTCGTCGTGGAGAGAATCGATCGCACGTCGCTCGCGGAGAAGAAACCCATCACTATGCGGCTGGCGGGCCGCGTGCTGGACAAACTCGTCCGGGACGGCGCATAATTCAGCGCGGATGCCGCATTCGCATCCGGGAACGAGACAAGGCTCATGCCCGACACGTCACTGGCTGCAAGAGACGAGCCCGCTGCCTGCGTGGACGGCAAGGGTCGCCGGGTCGACGGCGATTTCCTGAATTCATCTCCGGATGCGGGCACGGCGTTCGACGGCGAATTCGACGGACCGTCACGCTACTTCAACCGGGAACTCAGCTGGCTGTCATTCAACTGGCGCGTTCTCGAGGAGGCGCAGAATCCGAAACTCCCGTTGCTGGAACGGCTCAGGATGCTGTCGATTTCCGGCAGCAACCTCGATGAATTCTACACGGTGCGGGTCGCCGGTCTGCGCGAACGGGTCAAGGAAGGAATCTTCAGGCCTTCCCAGGACGGGTTGACGCCGGAAGAACAGCTCGTGGAGATCAGCCAGCGCGCCCGGTGCCTGATTTCCGAACAGCAGAAGTGCTGGAACAGCCTCTGGCAGGAAATGGACGCGGCCGGCATCGACCTCGTCACGCGCGACGAATTCGACAAGCGCGACCGCCGTGCCCTCGAGAAGGAATTCACCGAAAACATATTCCCGATTCTGAGTCCGCTCGCGGTCGACCCCGCGCACCCGTTTCCCTTCATCGCGAGCGGAGGGCTCACTCTCGCCCTTCAACTCCAGCGGCAGAAGGACCGCCGTCCGCTGCAGGCGCTCCTCCCGATACCGCAACCGCTCCACCGATTCGTTTCGCTTCCCGGCGGCACGGACGGAAAGTACCGTCGCGCGCTCATCGAGGACGTCATCCTCGAGTTCGTCGGCAGCCTGTTTCCCGGGTACGGGCTGCGCGGCCACTGCATCTTCAGGCCGCTCCGGGACAGCGACCTTGCCGTCGAGGAAGAGGCGATCGACCTCGTGCACGAGTTCGAGACCGCCCTGAAACGCCGGCGCCGCGGCGAAGTGATCCAGCTGACCGTATCGTCTGGCGGACCGGACCGTCTCAGGGAGATGGTCTTCGAGGCGCTCTCGATGGATGAGTCCGACGTGATCGAGGTCAAGGGGCTAGTGGGAATCTCGGATCTTCGCGGGCTCATTCTCGACAACCGGCCGGAACTGCAGTGGCCGGCGTTCCAGCCGCGCACGCCGGAACGTGTCCAGGACTTCGACGGAGACATATTTTCCGCGATTCGGCAGAAGGACATGCTGCTCCATCATCCGTACGAGAGCTTCGACATCGTCGTGAGGTTTCTCGAGCATGCGGCGCGCGACCCCGACGTCGTGGCGATCAAGCAGACGCTCTACCGCACCTCGAACCAGTCTCCGATCGTGGAAGCGCTCTGCGAGGCGGCGGAAAACGGAAAGTCCGTCATGGCGCTCGTCGAACTCAAGGCCCGGTTCGACGAGGCTGCGAACATCCGGCAGTCGCGCAGGCTCGAGCGCGCGGGCGCGAACGTGGTCTACGGATTCCTCAACCTCAAGACCCACGCAAAGATCTCGACGGTGGTGCGGCGCGAGGAAGACAGACTCGTGACCTACACGCACTTTGGCACCGGAAACTACCATCCGATCACGGCCAGAATCTACACCGACCTATCGCTGTTCACCTGCGATCCTCTGCTTGGACGCGATGCCACGAAGGTCTTCAACTACATCTCGGGATACGCAAGGCCGGAAGGCTTGCACGATCTGTCGATCTCGCCGATCTTCATGAAGGAACATCTTCTGGAACTTATCGACGGCGAAGTCCGGTGCGCGAAGTCCGGCAGGACCGGCGCCATCTGGGCAAAGATGAACTCGATCATCGAACCGGACGTGATCGACGCGCTCTACCGCGCTTCGCAGGCGGGCGTCCGGATCGATCTCGTGGTCAGGGGCATCTGCGGCCTGCGCCCGGGAATCTCCGGGCTCTCCGAAAACATCCGCGTGAAGTCGATCATCGGTCGATTCCTCGAACATTCCCGCATCGTGTGTTTCGGCGCCGGTCACGGCCTGCCGTCCAGCAAGGCGCGCGTGTTCATCTCGTCGGCCGACTGGATGGGGCGCAATCTGAGCCACCGCGTCGAGTCGCTCGTCGAGATACGGAACAGGACCGTGCACGCCCAGATCCTGAGCCAGATCATGGCCGCGAACCTGGCCGACCGCGCCAACAGCTGGGTGCTTCAGCCAGACGGCAGCTACTTGCGCCATGCCGCCGAGCCGGGAGAGCGCCTGTTCAGCTGCCACCGGTTCTTCATGGAAAACCCGTCGCTGAGCGGACGCGGTTCGGTTGGCGCCAAGGACGTGCCCAAACTCACGCACTCCTACGGGGAATCGTGACCGGAAGCATTGCGGCCGCGGGCGTGAGGCGGACGTGCGCGGCGCGTCCGCGATGACGAGCAGGTTGCCGTGCAGCTGACTCCTGTCGCCGACTGCCATGAACGCCTCAGTCGCGTCGGCGTCATCGACGTCGGCTCTAATTCGGTGCGCCTCGTCGTGTTCGACGGCGCTACCCGGTCGCCGGCCTATTTCTTCAACGAAAAGATCCTCTGCGGACTCGGCCGGGGGCTTCAGGAAACGGGGAAGCTGAACCCGCTCGGCCGCGAGCGGGCGATTGCGGCCATCGATCGGTTCGCGGCTCTCGCGCGGACAATGGACATGCAGTCGCTCACGTTGGTGGCGACAGCCGCGGTCCGGGACGCGGCGGACGGGCCTGCCTTCTGCGAAGAGGTCGCGTCCCGCACCGGCCTTGTCCTGAAGGTCGCGAGCGGAGACGAGGAGGCCCGGCTCTCGGCGCAGGGCGTCCTCCTCGGATGGCCGGACGCGGACGGGCTTGTCTGCGACATGGGCGGCGCGTCGCTCGAAGTCGCCGAAGTGTCGGCAGGACGCGTCGGAAACGTCGAGAGCACGCCATTCGCGCCGCTCAGGTTCGCCGCCGACTCGGGCTCGGACATCGGGCGCGAGATTCAGGGGCTGCGCACGCGCTTTCCGGATTCCTACGAACGGCTCTTCCTTGTCGGCGGATCCTTTCGCGCGATCGCGCGCATTGACATGGAGTTCAGGTCCTACCCTCTCAAGGTGCTGCACGAGTACAGGATGCCGCCGCCCGACATCCGGGCGACTCTCGACTGGATCCGGACGGCCGGGCAAACCGGACTGCGGGAGATTTCGGGGATGTCGGTGGAGAGGCTCGAACTGCTGCCCGCCGCCGCCCGTGTCCTCGCGGCACTCGTACGCGAGTTCGCTCCCTCCGAGATCGCCGTGTCGAGCTACGGCATCCGCGAGGGTCTACTCTACGAGAACATGCCGGAGGAGCTCCGCGGCAGGGACCCGCTGATCGAGGCCTGCCTCGCAATGGAGGCGGGGGCGGCGCGCTTTCCCGGATTCGGCCGGAAGCTCTCGCAGTGGTTGCGCCCCCTCTTCGCAGGGCGGGATGCGCAGTGCATGCGTCTCGTCGAGGCAGCGTGCCTGCTGCACGACGTTACCTGGCGCGCGCACCCGGACTACAGGGCCGAGGTGTGCTTCGACAATGCGACGCGCGCCAACCTCGGCGGCCTGGACCACGCCGGCCGCATCTTCATCGGCATGGCGCTCCTGCACCGCTACAAGAACTCGGCCGGACCTTCGCGGTACCTTCCGCTCGCCGAACTCATTACCCCGGAGGAACGACGGGACGCCGAGGTGCTCGGTCGCGCGTTGCGCCTCGGCGCCATACTGGGCGGCGCCGATACTGGCGGAATGGGCTCGATCCGGACCGACCGGCATTTTGTCGAACTCGTGCTGGTTCCGGGCCACGCGCGTCTCTACGGGGAAACCGTCCAGCGCCGGCTGGACGCGCTTGCACGGGCTCTGGGCAAGGCGGCGCGCGTGGTGTTCTGATCGCAACGGCGCCCGCTTCCGACGATCACCGATGCGCCGGCCCGGCCGTTTTCGCTTGCCGGGGTGACCGCTTCGGGATACCGATTCCTTCTTGATGCGGGCAAGGGCAGGCCTCGGATGCGGATGTCGAAATACTTTCTGCCGATCCTGAAGGAGACACCGGCAGAAGCGCAGATTGTCAGCCACAGGCTGATGTTGCGGGCGGGCATGATTCGTCAGGCCAGTTCCGGCATCTACTCCTGGCTGCCTCTCGGTTACCGGGTTCTCCGCAAGATCGAGGAGATCGTCCACGAGGAGCAGATTCGAGCGGGCCACAATCCGATGCTCATGCCGACTCTCCAGCCGGCGGACCTCTGGCGAGAGAGCGGCCGCTACGAAGACTACGGCGAGGAAATGCTTCGCATTTCCGACCGGCACGGGCGCGACATGCTCTACGGTCCGACCAACGAGGAGCTGATCACCGACATCTTCCGGGCGACCGTCCGCTCCTACCGGGAACTGCCGCTCACGCTCTACCACGTGCAGTGGAAGTTCCGCGACGAGATTCGTCCGCGCTTCGGCGTCATGCGCGGCCGGGAATTCCTGATGAAGGACGGATACAATTTCGACGTCGACCGGGAATCGGCGATACACTCCTACAACCGTCACATGGTCAGCTATATCCGGACATACGAACGCATGGGCCTGAAGGCGATCCCCATGCGCGCGGACACCGGCCCGATCGGAGGCGATCACAGCCACGAGTTCCTGGTCCTCGCGGAGACCGGCGAGTCCGCCGTCTACTTCGACAACCGCATTCTCGATCTGAAGCTCGGCGACCGCGTGGTCGACCACGACGACCGGGACGTCTGCGCCGCCATCATGAACGAATGGACCGGTCCCTACGCGCGGACCGAAGAGACCCACGACCCGGCCGCGTTCGGGAAAATCCCGGAAGTCCGGCAAACGATGTCGCGGGCGATCGAGGTCGGGCAGATCTTCTACTTCGGAACCAAGTACTCGGAGCCGATGGGCGCCACCGTCGTGAACGCCGAGGGCAGGCCGGTGCCCGTTCACATGGGTTCGCACGGGATCGGGGTGTCCAGGCTCGCCGGCGCCATCATCGAGGCCAGCCATGATGATCGCGGCATTGTCTGGCCGGAATCGGTCACGCCCTTCCATGTAGGCATCGTGAACCTGAAACAGGGTGACGGCGGCACCGATTCGGCGTCGGCACGGATATACGAACTCGCGAAGGGTGCCGGGCTGGATCCGCTCTACGACGACAGGGAGGAGCGCGCCGGCGCCAAGTTCGCAACCATGGACCTCATCGGACTGCCCTGGCGCATAACGGTGGGGCCGAAGGGAATCCGGTCGGGCATCGTCGAGTTGACAAGCCGCAGAACCGGCGAGACCCTAGAGCTTGAACCGGAAATGGCGATCGAGAAACTGCGGCTGGCGTACGCGGGACGGTGACTTGAAGTCCGTCTGTCCGGCGCATCGGGATCCCCGCAGCAGGGATCAGGGATGATGACGCAGAAGGAATCCCGAGCCGGGGCGGACCCTGTCCGGCCCTTTGCCGGCTTCGAGTGGCTGATCGCCTGGCGTTATCTGCGCTCGCGCCGCCAGGAAGGCGGTGTCAGCGTCATGACCTGGATATCGCTCGCCGGCATCGCCCTGTCGGTGTTCGCACTGATTGCAACGCTCGGAGTCCGCTCCGGCTTCCGAACCGAGTTTACGGCAACGATTCTCGGCGCGAACGCCCATGTCACCATCTATCCCGCGCCCGGTTCTGGCCTGGCCGGGAGGATGCCGCCGCGTTTCGAAAACTACTCGGACATCAGGGAAGCCGTCGCTGCTGTGCCGGGAGTGACGCGGGCTGCGCCGCTGGTGCGCGGTCAGGTTCTCGCGACCGCCAACGGCAGCACTACGGGCGTCGAGGTCTACGGCGAGACTCCGGAGGATCTGGCGACTCTTCCGCTCGTCAGCTCTCCCGAAGACAGCCTCGGCAGGATCGAAGGCTACGGGCGGGGCATTGCGATCGGCACGGGCGTCGCGCGCGAACTCGGAGTCGCCCCGGGGGACTCCGTCACCTTGGTGTCTCCGGACGGCATACAGACCGCATTCGGGACGGCTCCCCGGATCGACAGCTTCGAGGTTGCCTATGTCTTCGGAGTCGGCCGGTACGACATCGACAGCACGCGGGTCTACATGCCCCTGATGCGGGCTCAGGCCTTTTTTGGCCGCAGCGGAACCGTTGACGAGTTCGAGGTGATGGTAGCGGAACCGGAACGGATCCACAGCTACTCCGCCCGGATCATCGCTGCCGCCGGTCCCGGGGCGCTGCTCTGGACGTGGAAGGACTCGAGCGGCGCGTTTCTGCGAGCACTGCAGATGGAGGACAACATAATGTTCATCATCCTGTCGCTACTCGTTCTCGTCGCGGCGCTCAACATCGTGTCCGGACTCGTCATGCTGGTGAAGAACAAGGGCCGCGAAATCGGCATCTTGCGAACCATGGGGCTTGGGGAAGGATCGATTCTCAGGATCTTCTTCATCTGCGGCGCATCGATAGGCGTCGTCGGCACCGTCGCCGGAGTAATGCTTGGCTGCCTTTTCGTCATCTACATCGATCCCGTCTTCGCCGCCGTCAACTACCTTGCTGGCGGCGGCGTGTGGGATCCGTCCGTTCGTTTCCTGAGCAGGCTGCCCGCGCGCCTAGAGCTTGGCGATGTGCTGAGTGCGGTCGGCGTGTCGCTGTCGCTCTCCTTCATCGCAACGATCTTTCCAGCACGCCGCGCCGCGCGCATGGATCCGGTCGAGGCGCTTCGCTATGAGTGAAGTGCTTCGTCTCGCGTCGGTCTCCAAGTCCTTTGAAATGGGCAAGGCGACGAAGGTTCGGGTGCTCGACGGCGTTGAACTGGCCGTCTGCAGCGGAGAAACCGTGGGCCTCGTGGCTCCGTCCGGCGCCGGAAAGTCCACGCTCCTGCACATTGCCGGGCTTCTCGACTCGCCGGATTCAGGCGAAGTCGTCATCAACGGGCGAAACCTCGAGCGCGCGCGTGACGGGCGGCGAACGCGTGTCCGCCGGCTGGAAGTCGGATTCGTCTATCAGCTTCACCATCTCCTGCGGGAGTTCTCCGCGCTCGAAAACGTGATGCTGCCCCAGCTCGCTGCGGGTATCGCCCGGAAACGGGCCAAGGAGCGGGCAGCGGAGCTGCTTGAGGAAACCGGAATGGGTGACCGGCTCTCGCACCGGCCCGCCGAACTGTCGGGCGGCGAGCAGCAGCGGGTGGCGATTTGCCGGGCGCTGGCGAACGGGCCGCGGCTCCTGCTCGCAGACGAACCCACAGGGAATCTGGATCCCGACACGTCGGGGTCGGTGTTCGATGTGCTGTTGAAGCTCGTCCGGGACGAGCATCTGGCAGTATTGATTGCGACGCATGACCATGATCTCGCCGGACGGCTCGACCGGACGGTGCGGCTCGAGTCCGGGCGCCTTGTTTCCTCCTGATCAACTGCCGCAGGTTGCCCGGAGCGCGGCCCAGTCCACGGCGTCGATGACCGGTGCGGGCATCTTCCCGTCTTCCGCCGCCCGGCCCGTGCCGTAGCGCGAGTTCCCCAGCCGGATCGCCTGCGGCAGCGGTTCGACGGTGAGTCCGGCTTCCGCAACCAGCGTTCTCAGGAAGTCCGGGTCACGGACCTGATGAGGCTGCACCAGGACGGACCGCGCATGCCTCTCGAGGCTGGCTGGCGGGAAGTTCCTTCCTACGAGGAACGCGACGGTGTTCCAGGTGCCGACATCGTCGATAAGCTCCCTGAAGAGGTCGCGCTCGCGGCTGGCTGCGACTTCGACAAGGACGTGGCCGGCCGCGATGTCCAGGCCGTCGGCCCATTCGAGAAGCGACCGGTCGAGCAGGACGTGGCCGCCGAGCAGGAAAGCGCTCTTGCGTCCGTCGAGATCCATGATGTGGATCGAGATGCGTTCTTCGGGCGCCAGTCGTTCGGCAAGCCTGGCGAGAACGGGCAGGGCAACGGCGGACCTGCATTCCGGCCCGGCCACGCGCGTCATTTCCCGGAAGAGGGAGTCGCCGACGGCCTGTATGCGCGCCGAAGGGGTTACGCGCAGGGTGCGCTCTTCGATCGCGCCCGGCAACCAGAAGAGGCCGGCGGCGGCGGCGCATGCTGCGAATGCCGCGAAAACGACAATGAACAGCCGGCCGCGCCGTGCTCCGGGTCTTGGAACCGAGGCGCGAATGTACTCGATCGCCTCGATCATGTCGCGATCACTGACTTCGACCATTTCCGATTCACGCGAACCCGGCGAATACAGAGCCGGATGGCGGTTCGGATTGAGCCGGTTGATGGCGAGGAGATGCCAGTGGGTCAGCACGTTGTCGTTGTTGTCCGAGAGTACGAGCGAAATCCGGCCGAACGAAACGACGACCTCGCGCTTCTGCGCGCCGGGGTGCGCCTTCCAAAGCCCGAGACTCTCGAGCCTCACGTATCGTTCGAGTGCTGTCGCCACTGCTCGCTACGCCATGCCTGATGACGCGTGTCTTGATTTTTGATTCAGGATAGCGCGACTTCCCGGACGGGGCCAGCATCAATTCGCTGCCCGCCGGGCAGAATTCTTGGACCATGCGCTTCTGTCAGGCACGCCGGTTCCGTCAGCCTGGTAGTACGGCGGGTGGGGGCGTCCACTCGTCGACTTTCTGGTCCGCGCGCAGCGCCAGCCGGCGCAATTGCAGGCCGTGGAAGAGATCGTCAAGACCCGGATTCTCTGATGGGCCGAGCGGCAACGAAGACCGGGCCTCGGCGTAGAACCGTTCTTCGGCGATTTCGCCGGCGGCCAGGTAACCGTTTTCCCACCACGAGCAGATACGGTCGCGTGCGATGTGCAGGGCTTGCGCCGACGGCAGCAGAGCGCGCTTCTGGCGCTGGTTGACGCCGCTGTTGGCCGGAAGCAGGTTCCAAAGGTCGTCGCACGGCCAGGCGGCCCAAGGCATGCAGTGGTCGATGTTGCGGCGCTTGCGCGTCAACCGCTTTCCGGTCCAGACGCAATAGAGCTCGCCATTCTCCAAGAGTGCGTCCGAGATGTCCCGGACGAACTGCACGTCGCGCGACGGCTCGGACCAGGTCATCGCCCTGGCAACCTCGGTCTGGTCGAGCGTACGGCCCTGACGTTTGGCGTACCGATCCATGAGAGCCGTCCACTCGGCGACGAGCGCCGGTTCGACCCATGCGTCGTGGCGCGCAAGCGCGTTCCAGAGATGCGCGGGCAATGAAACTTCTCCGAATCCGGCGAGGTAGTCCCTGTCGATGATCACTCTTCCCGGCGGCTTACCGGCGGGGAGTTTCCGGGCGGCAAGCACCGGGATTCGCGAGCCCGGATAGGTCATGAAGTTGATGGGCATTTCGACCATGTTCTTGCATGCATCGCGGATTGCCCGATGCAGCGCTTTTGCAGTCGCGCCGGAAAATGTGTTTCCGACGCGAAGGTCGCGGGCCGGGACATCTGAAATTCCGCGCCAGCCTTCGCGTATGAATCCGAGGCCGTCCTGACCCCTGTTGCCGGGCCTTTGCGGCATTTCCGCCTCGACGAGCGGTTTGTAGAGGCGCAGCCAGTTGAGCGCCAGGAGTCCGAGCGGAAGGGTGACGGAGCCGGCCTCCCGCCGCGCCATTCCGAACGCGCCGTCCGCAGCCCTGGCGACCGACCTGAGCAGGCCGAGCTTGTAGGTCGCCGACTTCGCGTCGTTGAGAATGACGTGCCGCAGGAGTGGCAAGGCGCCGGTGCCGTCGTCCGAAAGCTTCAACGCGATCTGCTCCCAGTGAACCTCCGGCCGGCCCAGCCCGTCCGTTGACCGCCCCTGCCTGACGACAAACGCGCCGTGATTCCGCGCAAGCTTCTCGATCTCTTCGGCGTTTGCCGGGAACATGCCGGGCTCCCCGCCCTCTCCACCGCTCCGCAAAGTGAAGGCAAGAAGGCCGCCCGGTTTCAGCAGGCTGACCAGCTTGCGAAAGGCGCGCGGCCGTTCCGCAGGCCTTACGTGCATCCAGACCGCATTCAGGAGAATCACGTCAAACGAGGCGCCTCGCCTGAAGAGGTTTTCAAGTGACGGAAGCTGGTCACGAAACCACACGATCGCCGGCGACCTGTGTCGCGCACGCGCGCCGTCGAGCATTTGCCGGGAGGGTTCCGCTGCCACGACGTCGAAACCACGCTCCGCCAGCCATGCGGCGTCTCGACCGGATCCTGCGCCGACATCGAGCGCAGAAGCAGGTGCCGCGGGCAGGAGGTCGGCGAACCATGCATTCAGCGCCCCCGGGTCGAGCGTTTCGTATCGCTCGGCCAGTGCACGCCCTTCGGAGCCGGATTATCGCGCCCAGCTCCTTCTGTCCCGGTCGCTCATTCAGAGAGCATAACCCGGCTGCCGAGACTCCGGAAGAGAACTGCGCCCGGAAAGACGGCACCAACGCAACCGGCGGCCGCTGTCGCTGGGTTGCGCTCTCGCTACTGAAGTGGCCGGTGATGCACTTTGGAGTGGAAGCGGGGGGTTGGGGACGCAGCGATCGAAAGACTGGGCATCCGGATCTGAATCGGGCTCTATTCCCCCGCAGGTCGGTTTGTGAACCGCTCTTTGCGCCCGAATTGGGAACCGGGGATGGTCGTGCGCCGGTTCCGATCAATCGTCGGGTTCGGCTTGGAGCGAAACCCGTTTTGGAGGCCGCCTCCGAGTTCCGGGCATATGTTGGTTTGTCTTCGCGACGGCGAACCGAACCGACGAACTGCTGTTGACTTTGCACCATCTTCGCGCAGGCATGGTCGGTGCTGAAGCGGTTGCAGCAAGTCGTCTACGGGACCATGCTGCTCGGGAAGGTCGCTCTGTGGAACGCCTGACCGGAATACCCAGAAGAACTCGACCATGGTTCGCCGGCTGCTTTCCCGGAAGTTCTGTCCGCAAGACCGCACGCTGCAATTCCCGTTCCGTTGCGCATCCGACGAGGCGCGCCATTCGCAGCGCAATTTCGCCGCCGTCGGATTGTCCGATCCGAAACTCATGCACAACTCGCGGCTTTTTGGTACAGGCCCTGGACGGGCGAGTGCCCAGATGCAGAAACCGGACCGGAGGGCGGGGGCGATGAAGACCTGTGACGAGATATGGAAACTGAGCGCAGTCGAAATTTCGAATCTTGTGAGGGAGCGCAAGGCATCGTGTGTCGAAGTCATGGAGTCGGTCCTTGGCCGCATTGCTGCGCACAACGGGGAACTCAACGCCATTGTCTTGGAATGCGGCGAAACCGCCCTGCAGGAAGCCCGGAGAAAGGACCGTGAACAGGAAGGCGGTTCGATTTCCGGACCGCTTCACGGAGTTCCCGTTACGGTCAAGGTCAACGTCGATGTTGCCGGTCAGGCAACGACTAACGGTTTGCCGTCCTGTCGCGAACTGATCGCGTCTGAGCACTCCCCCGTCGTCGACAATCTCCTCAAAGCCGGCGCGATTGTCGTGGGCCGGACGAACACTCCTGAATTTTCGATGCGGCTGACGACCGACAACCCGCTTCACGGGCGGACATTCAATCCGTGGGACAGGGACGTGTCCCCCGGAGGATCATCCGGAGGTGCCGCCGCCGCCGCAGCGATGGGATTCGGTCCGATCCACCATGGAAACGACATCGGAGGTTCGTTGCGGATGCCCTCGTTTGCCTGCGGAGTCGCCACGGTAAAGCCGACATTCGGACGCGTCCCTGCCCATGTTCCAAGCGCCATCGGCGAGCGCGGAATCCTTGCGCAGTTGATCGCGGTTCAAGGAGCGATTTGCAGGGAAGTGCGCGACGTGAGGCTTGCGACACGGGCGCTCGCCCAGGGTGATCCGCGCGACCCGTGGTGGGTGCCGGCCCCGTTTGACGGACCCCGGCTCGATGAACCCGTTCCGGTGGCGGTCACCTCCGAAACATACGGTTGCCCCGCGCACCCTGACATCATTGGAGCGATAGACCAGGCTGCGGGCATCCTCGACGACGCGGGCTATCGCGTGGAGCGGATAGCGACTCCGCCAATGAACGAACCGGCAAGGGCCTGGTTCGATGTGCTCATCAGCGAACTCTCCTGGCACTATGGCCCCTCGATCCGGGAAACGGGCAGCGAGACGATCAGGCAGATCTTCAGCCACTACGAACGAATCGGAAAGCCGGTGGACGCGGTCGGCTATCGGCGGATGGTCGGCGCGAGGACTGCGCTGCTGCGGGACTGGAACATGTTCCTTGATCGGTACCCGCTGGTCCTTTGCCCGTTTCTCCTGCGCCCGACCCACTCATGGGACCACGACGCACAGGGGTTCGAGGAAGTAAGGGATCTCTTTTCTTCGGCACTGTACAGCACCGGAGTCAACTACCTGAGCCTTCCCGCCGGAGTCGTGCCGATCGGCTATGCGGCAGGGCTGCCGGCAGGGGTGCAGATCATCGGGAGGCGGTTTCGCGAGGATCTGATACTCGATGCGATGGAGACGATCGAAAGATCCGCCGGCGTCCTCGCGCACGAGTTGTGGGCCCGTCAGGGCTGACCGGGTGCAAGTGGGGGCGGGTCGTGATCAGGTCCGCGAATTGCCTCCGATGGTCAGTATGAGGACTCGATCCAAGCGTTGCCAAGATTGGTTTTCTTGCGATCACCACCGACTGTCCCTTCACAGGCACTTGCAGGAAGGCGGCCCGCGAGCCCGGGCGCTGCAGCCGGCATGACGAACCGGGTGTTTCGGCGAAGTCCTTTCACTGCAGGCCGATCGCGCCACTCGACACAATTTTGTTGTACACCCGCAGGTTGCATTGCTTTCATTCCCTACGGTGGATTGGGTAGAAACCTTTTGTTGTGTATACCGGGAAGGGTGATGGGCCTGAACATCAAGAACGACGAGACGTGCCGCCTGGCGGTAGAACTGGCGATCCTGACGGGTGAGACCAAGACAGGTGCGATCACCGTGGCACTGCGCGAACGCCTGGAACGCGAGAAACGCCGGAAGGGCGCCGAGACCCGCACCCGGGAACTGCTAGCCATCGCGGAGCGTTGTGCCAGTCTCATGGGATCGGGACCATCCGCTGTGGAGCACGGCGACACGCTCCATGACGAACAAAGGCCTGCCCAGGTGATCGTTGATACCTCGGCCCTCCTGGCCATCCTGAACCGCGAGCCCGATGCGAACCGCTACATGACAGCGGTCTTGGCGGCAGCCCGGTGCCGCATGTCGGTCGCGAACGTGCCGGAGGCGGCGATCGTTGTCGAGAGCCGGGGCGGTGCGGAGGCCGGCCATGAACTTGATGCGTTCCTCGGGCACGCGGGAATTGAACCGACGCCGGCAACCGCCTAACACCTGGCTGCGGCGCGTGCTGCCCGGAGGCGCTTTGGCAAGGGCCGACACCCGGCGGCACTGAACTTCGGCGACTGCTTCGCCTATGCGCTCGCCCACGTGACGGGCGAGGCACTCCTTTACAAGGGCGGTGACTTTGCCCGGACCGGGATTTCGTCTGCCCTCTCTTCATCCCGGGAATCTTCTGGCGCATGACAGCGGGCTGGCCATTCCAGGGGAGCCTGTTCTCCGAGGACTTCCTGCGTGAATCCATCGCGGGGTTTCCCGACTGGGATGACCTCGACGACGGGTTTCTCGAAAATCTCCCGGGCGCTACTCCGAAGTGCGACGCCAGAGGTTTTGGTGACCGGTGCGTTCCTGGGGTCCTTACGGTTTGCCGGACTACTTTGCACGGTCGTCGGGTTGGCACCTGGTTGATCTTGCGGTTCGATGGATGAAGTCGTTTGTCTCCGGCAGCTAGTACCACAACACCGTTGAAATGATTGGTTCGGCCATGGTCTTGGCGTGACGCATTGCCGATTGACGGTCAGTCGCTATTCTGCCGCCACAAGAGAGCAACAGCAAGCCGGTGTTCCGCGCGGTCCTGGCGCCTCCCGACCAGGGTTTCGGCGCCCGGCCCGACGCGGGCGCGACGGGCTTGGAGAGGCAAGGGTCAATGGCTGGATCAGGCAGAAAGATCCATCACGTGGAACTGGATGACGACGAGCGCCGCTTCCTGCGGGAAATCGTGGACGGCGGGAAGGGGTCGGCGGAACGCCGCAAGCGCGCCCATCTGCTCCTGCTGGCCGACCGGGGTCGCGAGGACGGCGGACGCACCGATGCGGACATCGCCTCCGTCCTCGGCATCGGCACGGCGACGGTCGAGCGGGTCCGCAGGCAGTGCGTTCTCGACGGCCTGGAGGCGGCGCTGGAACGCAAGGCCCAGCTCAACCGGAAGAGGCGCACGCTCGACGGCGCCGGCGAGGCGGAGCTTGTGAAGCTGGCCTGCTCGTCGCCGCCCGACGGCCGCGCGCGCTGGACGTTGCAGCTTCTCGGCGACAGGCTGGTGGAACTGCACGTCGTCGAGAGCATCTCGACGGAAACCGTGCGCCGGACGCTGAAAAAAACTGCATCAAGCCCTGGCTGAAGAAGACCTGGTGCATCCCGCCGAAGGCGAATGCCGACTTCGCCTGCGCCATGGAGGACGTGCTGGACACCTACAGCCGCGACTTCGAAGACGGGACCGTGCTCGTCTGTCTCGACGAGGCGTCGAAACAGCAGGTCCGGGAGACCCGGACGCCGCTGCCGCCGCTTCCCGGGAAGCCGGCGGGACACGACTATGAGTGCGAGCGCAACGGGACGGCGAACATGTTCATGATCCATGCCCCGCTGCTCGCCTGGCGCCACGTCGAGATCACCGACCGCCGCACGAAGCAGGACTTCGCCCGCGTGCTCAGGGACATCGCCGACGTTCACTTCCCCGGCAAGCGGATCGTCCTTGTGATGGACAACCTGAACACCCACCGGCTTTCGACGCTCTACGAGACCTTCGTCCCGGAGGAGGCACTGCGCATCGCGGGCCGCTTCGAGATTCACTACACGCCGAAGCATGGCAGCTGGCTCAACATGGCCGAGGTGGAAATAAACGTCCTGCGCAGTCAATGCCTCGACCGCCGGATCCCGGACCGGGAGACGCTGTGCCGCGAGGTCGCGGCATGGCAGCGTGAGCGCAACGGCTCGGCGAAACCGGTTGACTGGCGGTTCAGGACCGAGGACGCCCGCATCAAGCTGAAGTCGCTTTACCCATCAGTCCAATGAAGTTGAGGTACTAGTAAAGCGCCGCTCTTGAATTGAGGGTTGCCTTGGGGCGGCACGCGCCTGTTTTCCCGCGCATCAGAATATTGCAGGTTGTCCGCAACTCCAATCAGCAGCAACACGCCTTCCGGGTTCCGGCGGCGGCTTCCGTTGTTCTGGCGACCGGTTCCGTTTCCGGAAGGCTCCATGTGGCGACAGCCAATGAACGCTGCGGGCAGGAGGATTTGTAGCGTGCAACCGGATGACGACGAACGGACGCGGCTGCGGGAGATCGAAGAAGCGCAGGCGGCGGGCCGGCATCCTCCTGCCGGCGGACGCAGCGACGCCGACATCGCCGGCGTTCCCGATGTCGGGACGGCGACGGTCGAGCAATGGCATTTCTTTAAGGATTCTGCGTCATTTCCTTAAGGACTCGCACCTGATCCGTCGCGGGCGGCCCCTGCCGTTTCGGGATCTTCCGGCTTCAGGCTGCGGCCTTGCTTCTTCGGCTCCACTTGCCGACCGGCTTCATCGATTTCCGTGGATACCTCCGTCCTGGCCGGAGCCGGCTGCGCACCTTGAGGATTCCCTCCGCCATCCTTGTCACGGCCCGGGCGACGGCGTCGACCTGCGCGAGCAGCGTCTCCTCGAGGTTGGCGGCCACGACCGCGACCGCGTTCTTGAAGTTCACTGTCTGGCGTTCCTTCCCGTGCTCGCGCATGTCCGCGAGCAGGTCGTCGCCATGCCCGGACAGGAGCCGCGTCATGGCGATCAGGTTGAAATGGGCGTAGAGTTCCTGACGCACGCCGCGCTCGGTCTGGCCGTGGAACTCGTCCACTTTCATGGTGTGCTTCGAGACCTTGTACAGTTCCTCGATCGACCAGCGCCCGTGGCAGAGGTCGCCGAGGTCGCCGGCGGAGACGTCGTCCGCGTCCAGCAGCGTCGTGGCGAGATTGAAGTCGTCGCCATCGGTCTTGCAGCGCACCAGCCGGACGCCGACCGGATCGAACCGCTCGCCGGGCCGTCGCCTGGCAAGCTCGCGCCTCGTGTCCGGCCCCGGCGACGCCGCGACGACGGCCTCGGTTCCGTCGCCCGCCATGAAGTCCCTGAAGGCGGCCGCGCTGTTGGCCTGGAGCCGGAACACCGGGTGGGCGCCCGTGCGGATGACGGCGTGGAGGAGCTCGAACGAGAAGCATCCCCGGTCGAGCACGACGACGTCTCCGGCCTCCAGGGCGTGCAGGTGGCCCAGCGCGGCGGTCCGTTCGCAGGCGCGGGCGGAGAGCGAGAAGTCGACCGGAACCTTGGTGTCGAGCCGGTACAGGCAGGACACCAGGCCCTGCGGATGGCGGGCGCCGGCGTTCGGGAGCGGGTAGCCGGCATCGACAAGCTTCCGGGGCAGGTTCATCTTCGTGCCGTCAACCGCGAACAGGCGGCGGCCCTTCCAGCGCGCACCATCGCCGCCGTGGCGCAGGATCTCGCGGTGAAGGTCGAGGAAGAGTTCCTCGTGCACCCGCTGCCGGGCCTTGCAGATCGACGAGGCCGTCACCGGCTCGCGCTGCGGCATCGCGATGCCGAGCTTGCGGCACTGCTCCCAGAGCTCCCCGGTCACGGTCGCGTAGCCCTTCTTCCCCCGCGACAGGACCAGCCGGAACACGAACAGCGTCACGATCAGGCTGTTCAGGACCCGCCGCCGCTTCATCCAGCGGCGGTCGTGCGCGTCGGCCAGCGCCGTGGCCGAGTCGATGATCCGCAGCCACGCCGCGACCAGCGGGTCGTCCCGGTCGGGACGCGGCGGACGCGGGGAGCGCGCCGGAGATTCGCGCCCCCGGAGGACGTCGCGGAAGTTCCGGTCGAGGGGCAGGACGAGGATCTCCTTGGCCGGCTTCGCCCGCCGGCCCGACTTCCGCCCGGCGGTCATGCCGATGCGCTCCCGGTTGGCGGCGCGGTAGCACGCGCCGTCGAAGCGGGTCGGGTCGACGAACGTCTCGCACAGCACCGGGCGGCATCCGTGGCGGCGCTCCCACTCCCCCGGAAGGCGGGCCGCCGCCATGCCGAGGACCCGAGACGCAAGGTTCGGCACGGCGACCCACGGGAACACGACGAAGCGGGAATTGCCCAGCGCGAGGTGCAGCCGGCGCTCGCGGTCCCGTTCGCTCCATCCGATCCATTCGTCGCGGGCCGGCAGCGTCCGGGACGCCGCCTCGAACAGCAGGCAGCCGAGGCGCCGGCCGTCCCGGTCCAGGACGAACCAGCGCAGGTGCGGGCCGAACGGCCGGGGACAGCCCAGGCAGTGGTGGCGGTCGACCAGCTCGTTCCACTCCGCCCTCTCCCCGGGACCGTCCGCCGCGCGCAGCGACAGGGGCTCGAGGGCGGACAGGCCGCAGGCGATCTCCGGCTGCGGGTCCGATGCCGCCGTGTGCCTGATCGGCGGCAGCGCGCCGGATCCGTTGTCCCGCTTCTCCGGAAGCGTCAGGATCCCGAACCCCTCCAGGCGCTCCAGCATGCGGAGGCAGGCCGACACGCGGTAGTCGCCCTTCGGCGTGTGCCAGTTCAGGTGCTCGCAGATCGTCTTCGCGAGCTCGCTGCGGCTGTCGTTGGGGAAGAGCGCCACCGTCTCCTGGATGTCGGCGATCTGGCGGCGGGTCAGGCGGCGGCCGAAGAATGTGGTGGACTCGAGGTTCTCGATGCGCGGATCCATCGTGCCCCCTCCGGAAGATGCAATGTCCCGAATCATGCATCACATGGAACGGGGCCGGTGTCAACCCTCTTCAACAAAAAAAACCGCGCAGGCTCATCGTGCCATCAGGACAGGGTCGCGCGAGTTCAAAAGAAAGTCCGGCGAAACCCTGCGGTCAAAGGAAATGCCATTGGACGGTCGAGCGGGTGCGCAGGCAGTGCGCGGCCGACGGTCCGGAGGCGGCGCTCGGGCGCAAGGCCCGGGCGAACCGCAGGAAGCGCCTTCTCGACGGCGAGGGCGAGGCGAAGCAGGCGATGCCGGCCTGTTCGACGCCGGCCGCCGGGGAAGGCCCACCGGACCCTCCGGCTGCTCTGCGAGAAGCTGGTCCAGCTGGAGGTCGTCGGCGGCATCTCCGACGAGACGGTGAGGAGGACATTGAAAAAACGCGGTCAAGCTCCGGCTGAAGCCATGCTGGTGCATTCCGCCGAAGGCGAACGCCGACTTCGTCTGCGCCATGGACGTGCTCAAGGTCCATGCCCGCGACTTCGGCGACGACACCGTCCTGGTCTGTCTCGACAAGGCATCGAAACAGCAGATCCGGGAGACCCGGACGCTCTTGCCGCCCCGGGCGGCCGGGTTCGACTTCGGGCACGAGCGCAACGGCACCGCCAACCTGTTCATGATCCGTGCGCCGCTGCTCGCCTGGCGCCATGTCGAGATCACCGACCGCCGCACAAGGCAGGACTTCGCCCGCGTGCGCGGGGACATCGCTTGCGGGCGGGACAGTCAATGTGGATATCTCACACTTCGCCCGCGTACGCGGGGACATCGCCGACGTCCGCTTCCCCGGCAAGAGGATCGTGCTCGTTACGGACAGCCCCAAAACGCACAAGCTGTCGACGCTGTACGAGACCTTCGAACCGGCGGAGGCCTCGCGCCTCGCCGAGAGGTTTGAAGTCCACCACGCGCCGAAGCACGGAAGCTGGCTGAACCTGGCGGAGATCGAGATCAACGTCCTGAGCCGCCAATGCCTCGACCGGCGCATTCCGGACCGGGAGACGATGCGAAGCGAGGTCGCCGCCTGGGGGGAACGGCGCAACGAAACGTCCGCGCCGGTCAACTGGCGGTTCAGGACTGCTGACGCGCGCGTGACGCTGAAGTCTCTATATCCGTCAATACAATGATGGAGCTGTACTAGGTTCCTTTAGTTCTTGCTTCAAAGGGACTTCGCCTGCTCCCGCAGTTCGAACTTCTGGATCTTTCCCGTTGCGGTCTTCGGAAGCTCCTGGAAGACGACCATTTTCGGGGTCTTGAATCCGGCAAGCCGCCGCCTGCAGAACGCGATGATGTCCGCCTCGTCCGCGTTCGCGCCGTCGATCAGTTCGACGAACGCGCAGGGCGATTCGCCCCAGGTCCTGTCCGGTTTCGCGACGACAGCGCAAAGGCTGACGGATGGATGCGCCATGAGCGCAGCCTCGACCTCGACCGACGATACGTTCTCTCCGCCGGAAATGATGATGTCCTTCAGCCGGTCGGTGATCTGGATGTACCCGGATTCGTCGCGGAACGCGATGTCGCCGGTCCGGAATGCGCCGCCCTCGAACGCCTCCGCAGTGGCCTCGGGATTGCGATAGTATCCGCGCATGACGGTATTTCCGCGCATCACGACCTCTCCGAGAGTCGCGCCGTCATGCGGAACGGGTTCGCCGGTTTCCCGATCGACCACATCGATGTCCTCCATGACGGGAATGCGGACGCCCTGACGCGACATGCGCATGTACCGATCTTCCGGTTCCAGCCCCTGCCAGGCCACTGGGTGCAGGCATTCGGTCACATGGCCGTATGTTTCGGTCAGCCCGTAGACCTGCATGATCGTGAAGCCGAGTTCCTCGACGCCCCGAATCGTCGTGGGCGAGGGCGGCGCGCCGGCGGTGAAGACGCGAATCTCGTGGCTGAAACGGACCCGCGCCTCTTCCGGCGCGTTCACGAGCATGTTGAGAACGATCGGCGCGCCCCCGAAATGCGTGATCTTCTCCTGTTCGATGGCGGAGAAGATCGCTTCCGCCGATATGTTGCGGCAGCACACGATCGTCCCGCCGACAGCCGGCATCATCCAAGTATGGCACCAGCCGTTGCAGTGAAACAGCGGCACGATGGCGAGAAACCGCGGGTAGAGGGTCATCTGCCACGAAATGACGGTGCCGAGGGTCATGAGGTAGGCGCCCCGGTGATGGCAGACCACGCCCTTCGGGCGACCGGTCGTCCCGGAGGTGTAGTTGAGCGAAATCGCGTCCCATTCGTCGTTCGGCATGCGCCATGCGGCATGCGGGTCCGCAGCGGCGAGCACTTCCTCGTACTCCGAATGCCTGCCCGACGCCGGGAAACCGGCCCTTGGGTCAGCGACTTCGACGATCGCCGGACCGCCTGAGGGGCAGAGTTCGCAGGCGGCCTCGACGAGTTCCAGGAACTGAGTGTCGGCGAGCACCACGCGCGCGCCGGAGTGATCGAGAATGTAGGCGACCGAATTGACATCGAGCCGCACGTTGATCGCGTTGAGAACTGCGCCGGCTGCCGGAACTCCGAAGTGCGCCTCCGCGATTGCCGGCACGTTGGGGCATACGGCGGACACGACATCCCCGGGTTGAACGCCCATGGAGGTCATCGCTGACGCGAGCCGTGAGCATCGGTCGTGAAATTCTCGCCAGCTGCGTCTCAGGTCGCCGTAAACCAGCGCTTCCCGGTCGCCGAACACGTCCCGCGCCCGCCTGAGGTGCGAGAGCGGAGTCAGCGGCACGTGGTTCGCGGGTCCCTTTTCGAGGCCTGTCTCGTCCGCCATTGACGCCATCGAAATACTCCCTGATCCTGTCCCGACGGCCGGAAATCGACCGAGGCGCGGAAACTGGCCGATTGCCGGGCAGCCGGCTTCAAGCAGCGCCGACAAGACACTGGCTGCCCTGCCGGCTCGCCTCGACGGAGAACCCCGCATGCCACCGGAAACACCGTCTCCAATGCATTATGGTGGTCTTTTGATTGTCGGTTCAATGGCCATTATCGGATTGATCGACAACTTTGTCCTGTTCATTGCGGAGGAGGGCGGGCTCTGGCAGTTCCATCTTTTCCGGTCGCTTCTGGGTTGCGCCGCCCTGCTTGCGTATTGCCGGCTGACCGGCAGAAGCATCCTGCCGAAACGGGCTTGGGCGGTCGCGCTCAGGTCGTTCCTGCTTGCCGGCGCGATGGTCCTCTATTTCGGGTCGCTCGCCATGATGCCGATCGCGGAAGCCGGCGCGGGGCTCTTCATGTCACCGGTTTTCATACTTGTCTTCTCGGTTCTCCTGCTCAGGCGGCGGGTGGGCCTCGTTCGCATGGCGGCGGTCGCACTGGGGTTTTCCGGCGTGCTCCTACTTTTGCGCCCGGATCCGGAAAATTTCGACGTCTTCTCATTCTTTCCGCTCTTTGCCGGCATGCTCTACGCGCTCGGGCAACTTGTGACCCGGCATCTCTGCGCGACCGAGGACACGGGAGTCGTCCTTCTCTGGTTCTTCCTCGCCATCGGAGCTTGCGGCGCGGTCGGAACTGCCGTCCTCGCGGAGATCCGCGTACCTGAAAGCTGGCTTGCCAACGCGCCCTTCATATTCACCGGATGGGTGGAACCGACGCAGCGGCTTCTCTTCTGGACGTTCGTGCAGGCGGCCGGCTCGCTCGTCGCTGTCTTCGGGTTGATCCGCGGCTATCAGATCTCGGACCCGACCTATGTCGCCGTGTTCGAGTACAGCTTCCTTGCGTTCGCGGGGTTTTGGGGGTGGTTGCTGTGGAACCAGATTCCGGACGGTCATGCCGTCGCGGGGATTGCCGCCATCATTGCGGCGGGCACGCTCATCGTCTTGAGGGGAAGGCGGAAGGCGTGAACCGCAGGGCTCCGCGGCGGTGCGCGGGCTACGTCGCCGTGCCAGTACCGGCGAACCGTCCGTGAAACGTCTCGCCCGTTCCCGCCATCTTCCGCAGGAGACCGGGTGCCGAGAACCGGTCGCCCAGTTGCTCCGACAGGCGATCGCAGATCGAAACGGCCTCGTCGGCGCCGACCGTGTCAAGCCAGGTGAAGGGCCCTCCCGACCAAGGCGCGAAGCCCCAGCCGAGAATCGCGCCGACATCGCCTTCGCGTATGTCGCGAAGGACCCCGTCCTCCAGCGTGCGGACGGCCTCGAGCACCTGGATCAGGAGGAGCCTGTGCCGAACCGTCGCGACGCCCGGCTGGCCGGATGCGATCGGCCAGTTCTCGCCAAGTCCCGCCCAGAGGCCCTGCCGCCGGCCGCGACCGTCGTAGGCGTAGAAGCCGGCACCGGACTTGCGCCCGAGACGACCGAGCTCGACAAGCCGCTCCATGACGGTTTCGGCTGGCGAATCCGCGTGTTTCGCGCCGAGCGCTGCGCGCGACGCCTTTGCGATCGCGACCCCGAGGTCGAGCGACGTCTCGTCGACGAGCTGCAGCGGGCCGACCGGCATGCCGAGGCTGCGCGCCGCGTTCTCGACAAGCGCCGGGCGCACGCCTTCCGCGACCATCCTAACGCCCTCGTTGATGTAGGGAATGACGCAGCGGTTGGCGTAAAAGAATCGGGCGTCGTTGACCACGATCGGCGTCTTGCGGACCTGCCGGGAGAATGCGACCGCCGTCTCGACCGCCGGGGCCCCGGTGTCCCTGCCGCGGATGATCTCGAGGAGCATCATCTTGTGGACAGGGCTGAAGAAATGCATGCCGAGGAACCGTTCGCCGTCCGGGCAGGACTGCGAAAGCTCCGAAATCGGCAGCGTCGACGTGTTTGTCGCAATGACCGTTCCCGGCGCCACCGCCTCTGCGGCGGCGGCGATGACCCGGGCCTTGACGCCGGGATCCTCGAACACGGCCTCGATGACGAGGTCGCAGTCCGCGAGATCGCGATAGCGATCGGTTGCGGCGACGCCCGAGAGGAGTTCGGCCTTTCTGTCCGCGGTCATCCTCCCGCGCTGCACGGATTCCTCCATGAGATTGCCGATGATGGCGCGCCCGCGCTCCGCGGTGTCCCGATCCCTGTCGACCAGAACGACCGGAATGCCGGCGGCTGCGGCGACGTGGCCGATGCCCGCGCCCATCATGCCCGCGCCGATGATTCCGAGCGCGCGAACGCGCGGGGCGTCGGCGCCTGCGGGCTGCGCCGGGCCCTTGTCGAGCGCTCTCTTGTTCACGAAGAGCGTGTTGATCATCGCGGCAGACGAAGGATTCATCATGACCTTGGTGAACCAGCGCGCCTCGATCCGAAGCGCTGTGTCGAAGGGAACCAGCGACCCCTCGTAAATAGCGGATAGCAGGGCCTTCGCTGCCGGATAGACACCGCGGGTGCGCCCGTGTACCTGCGCCGTGGCGCCGGTGAAGACTGGGAAGCCGTCCCGCTGATACGGTGCGCCGCCCGGAATGCGGTAGCCGCGCACGTCCCAGGGCTTGACGGCGTCGCTCCAGGCCGTTCCCGCAACCCAGTCCCCCGCTGCGGCGGCGAGGCCGGCTGCCGGCACGACCTCGTTGATCAGGCCGGCGTCGGCGGCCCTTGCCGGATCCGCGGTGCGTCCCTCGAACAGCCAAGTCGACGCGCGCATCAGGCCGAGCATGCGGACCAGCCGCGTCGTTCCGCCGCCGCCGGGGAACAGGCCCAGACGGATTTCGGGAAAGCCGATCCGTGCCTCCGGCCGGTCCGAGGCGAACACCCGGTGGCACGCGAGCGCCACCTCGATGCCGATTCCGAGCGCGGTTCCCGTCAGCGCCGCGGCGAACGGCTTGCCGGGTCGGCCCGCTTTCGGGTCGCTGCCGCCAGTCTCGATCCGGCGCAGAACCCTGTGCAGCTCCATGGTCCCGTCGAAAATCCGCTGCGCCGGTTTGTCCCCGCCGGACGCCTTCAGCGCGGCCAGCGTGTTGAGGTCCATGCCGCCGGAAAAGTCCGGCTTCCCGGACGTGATCACGGCGCCCTTGATGCCGTCGTCGCAGAGCACCCTGTCCACCAGCCCGTCCAGTTCTTCGAGGAGTTCGAAGTTCAGGATGTTCATGGACTTGTCCGGGATGTCCCAGGTTATCGTCGCGACACCGCGGGAATCCGTCGCGAAGTTGAATCCTGACATCGGAGCCCCTCCTCAGATCCGCTCGACGATGGTGGCGACGCCCATACCGGACCCAACGCAGAGCGTCGCGAGTCCGGTTTCCTTGTCTCGGCGTTCCAGTTCGTCGATCAGCGTGCCGAGAATCATGGCGCCCGTCGCGCCGATCGGGTGGCCCATTGCAATGGCGCCGCCGTTGACGTTGATCGCCGCGTGGTCGACGCCGAGGGAGGACATGAAATACAGGACGACTGATGCGAACGCCTCGTTGACCTCGAAAAGGTCGATGTCGCCGATTTGCATTCCCGCGGCCTCGAGCGCCATTTCCGTCGCAGGCACCGGCCCCGTCAGCATGATGGTCGGGTCCGTTCCGACCCGGGACGCGGCGCGCACGCGCGCGCGCGGTGTCAAGCCGTTCTCCTCGCCAAGGGCGGCATCGCCAAGCAGAACGGCGGCGGCGCCGTCGCTGATTGCGGAGGAATTGCCCGCGTGATGGACGTGGTCTACTCTTTCGAGTTCGGGGAACCTGAGCATGGCGACCGCGTCGAAGCCGGGCATGGACTCGCCGATGTCCTTGAATGACGGCTTGAGTGCGCCGAGCGCCTGCATGTCGGTGTCCTGCCGTATCTGCTCGTCGGTCCCGAGTATCGTCAACCCGTTCTGGTCCATGACCGGGATTCGGGAACGATCGAAGCGGCCCTCTGCATCCGCCTTCGCCGCCCTCGCCTGGCTTTCGACGGCAAACGCGTCGCAGTCGGTGCGGGAGAAGCCGTACCGCGTGGCAATGATGTCGGCGGAAATTCCCTGCGGCACGAAGTGCGCCTTCATCGCCAGTGCCGGATCGGCGGCAATGGCGCCGCCGTCGCTCCCCATCGGAACCCGGCTCATGCTTTCGACGCCGCCGGCAATGACTGCTCCGCTGGCGCCGCTGCGGATCTGGTTAGCGGCCATGTTCACCGCCTCTAGGCCGGACGCGCAGAACCGGTTGACGGATACTGCCGGGACGGAGTCGTCAAGGTCGGAAAACAGGACTGCGGATCGGGCGAGGCAGGCGCCCTGTTCGCCGACCTGGGTCACATTGCCCCAGATCACGTCCCCCACTTGGCGCGCGCGCAGGTTGTTGCGCGCGCTGATGGAGTTGATGACATCCGCGGACAGGCGCACGGACGGAACCTCGTGCAGACTGCCGTCGGCCTTTCCCTTTCCGCGCGGGGTGCGGACGGTATCGTAGATGTATGCATCGCGCATGCTGGTGTCCTCTCTTGGCCGGCGTCCGCTATGCCCGGTCCGCCGGGTTTCCGGGCATCAGGTCGTACGGATGCTTCCAGCCTTCGATCCCCGCGATCCGGTCGAGCCAGGCGTCGATGCCTGGCCAGTCGCGCCTGTCGAACCCGAACGGTTCGGGATAGTAAAGGTATCCGCAACATGAGAAATCGGCCATCGACGGTTCGTCGCCCACCAGCCATGCGCGGTTTTGGAGAACCCCGTCGAGAATGCGACATGCTGTGTTCAGCCGGTTCTTGTTGAAGGAGATGACCTGCTCGGGCCGCTTGTCCTGGGGCATGAAGTTCGAAAGGAAGCGGGTCATCCCCGCGACCGACGAAAACTTGTGGTTGTCCCAGAGCACCCAGCGCCAGATCTCCCGTCGCTCGGCTGCGCCGCTTCCGCCGAACATGCCGGATTTCTCGACGACGTAGTCCTGGATGACGCCGGATTGCGCGAGCGTCAGTTCGCCGTCAGCGAGCACCGGCACCTCGCCGAGCGGATTGAGTTCCCGGTATGCGTCGGTTCGCGTCTCGCCGCCGAAGAAGTCGACATAGACCGGTTCCCATGCGAGCCCCGCGAGTTCGAGCGGCAGGGCCGCCTTGTAGGCATTTCCGGATTCGCCGAAACAGTACAGTCTGATCATTCGTTCCCCCGATTCGCTGCCGCGCCGCCCGTCACAGGCTGCGTGCGATGATCTGCTTCATGATCTCGTTGGTGCCGCCGTAGATTCTCTGCACGCGTGCGTCCGTCCACATGCCGGCGACGGCGAACTCGGACATGTATCCGTAACCGCCGTGCAGCTGCAGGCAGTCGTCGATGACTTCGCACTGCGTATCGCTCAACCAGTACTTGCACATCGCTGCCTTTTCCACGCTGAGCCCGCCCGCGAGATGCTCGCCGATGCACTCGTCGAGAAACGCCCGCGCGACCGTCGTCCGCGTCCGGCACTCCGCGAGCTTGAACTGGGTGTTCTGAAACTCGATGATCGGTCTGCCGAACGCCCTGCGTTCCCGGCAGTAGTCGACGGTCAGGTCAACCGCGCCCTCCATGGCTCCGACGGCACCGCAGCCGATGATCAGCCGTTCCTGCGGCAGCTGGTCCATCATGCACGCAAAGCCGCGTCCCAGCATGTCTTCGCCGCCGAGAAGGTTTTCCGGAGGCACGCGAACGCCGTCGAAGAAAAGCTCCGATGTATCCTGCGCCTTCAGCCCGATCTTTTCGAGCTTCGGCCCCCTGGAGAATCCCTCGGCGCCTTCGGTTTCCAGGACGAGCAGCGAAATTCCCTTTGCGCCTTCCTCAGGTCCCGTCCTGCACGCGACGACGACGAGGTTCGCATGCTGGCCGTTCGTGATGAAGGTCTTTTGGCCGCGCAGCGTATACGCGTTGCCTTCCTTGCGGGCGCTTGTCCGGATTGCCTGGACGTCCGACCCGCCGGACGGTTCGGTCATCGCCAGCGCGCCGACGAGATCGCCCGTCGCCATGCTCGGCAGCCATCGCTGCTTCTGTTCTTCAGTGCCGTAGGAATGGATGTAGTGGGCGACAATTCCGGAATGTATGCCGTTGCCCCAACTCAGGAGGTCGCGTCGCGCTCCGGCGAGAAGGATGACGGCTTCGTGTCCGAAGTCTCCGCCGCCGCCGCCGTACGCCTCTGGAATGGACGGGCAAAGCAGTCCGAGAGAACCGGCTTCCCGCCAGGTGTCCCGATCCATTTCGCCCTGCCGTCGCCAGTCCGGCAACCTCGGCACCCAGTTTTCGTCAATGTAGCGATCGGCCATGTCCTCCAGCATGACATGCTCGTCGGACATCCAGTGCGACCGCTTGTGCGCAACGCCCATGAAGGAATTCCCGCTCCTCTTTCGCCCGGGCAAGCGGTTTCCGCCCGCGCGCCACGACTGCCCGGCCAAGCGTTACCCCTGTCAGCGCGTTCCTGCAACTCCGACCCGACCGGCCGAGGGAGAATCTGCCCTTTGGAGAGTTGAATTTCCGTGACGGGCACGTCTTCACTTGCGGAACGATCTACTCTTGACCAGTTGCTGATAAACCGAAGGCAACTCCTCGCGCGGCCTTTCGCAGATCTATTTGCGGGCAACGCAGTGCGGGAAGGCGAGGCGCGTTTTCGCAAACCCAGCGGATGCGCACCTCGCTTGGCCTTCCGACCGGGTTTCGTGCGAATTCAAGTTGTTTTCAGCTTCTTGGCCGAAAGTCAGGCTTTCGCCCGGCATCCAAAATCGAGACGGCCGTGGCAGGTGGCAGCGGGCGGACGCGCAAGTCATGGGGCGAGGCCAGAAAGCCACACTTGCGTCCGGCAATTTCCAGGATGTCGCCGAAGTCCGCCGTCCGTTTCGAAGCGCACATCGGAAATTGCGTTTGGCAGGCAATTCGGCGATTAGCGAATGTCCGGCAGCAGAAACAGGAATCCGTAAGCGACGACGACCGCCGGAACCGCGCTGTAAAGGGTCGCGACAACTGCGGCCCGCGGGTTCAGGGCGATGGCCGGGAAGAGCGCATCCCCATCGTTGGAAATTGCGTTGCCGACAAGTGCAGCAAAGGGGATCAGGCCGTTTATGTAGAGCGTCGTCACGAGCACCTGGGGCCCGCAACCTGGAATGAACCCGATCGCAATCGCAATGAGCGGCAGGAATGCGCCAGCAGTTCGAAACATGGCTGCAAGATCAAGCCCGGCAAAAGCGTGCAGGTATTCGTAAGCCAGGAACGCGGCGACGACCCAGACCGTGATGAAGCTTGTTTCTTCCACCATCCGCGTGAGCGGCGGATCGCAGGGATTCGACATCCTGTCCACGGGAGACGCCGTCCAGATCGCGACGCCAAGTGCGACGCCGAGGAGTCCCGTTGCTGTGACCGCTTGGCCGAGAACGCCTTCGAATTCGACCTGGAACAGCGCAAGCACGCCGAACACGATCCCGGGAAGCGCGACAAGTCCGTACGCGGCATCGCGCGCGCGGATGCGCCCGATGCGGGCCGCCTGCCTCACTTCGCCGCCGAACTCGAAGCTGCTCCTGTCCAGAAGGTCGACGACGTAGCCGGACACGATGCCGGTCGCCATTGCCACCGGCAGAACGATGGCGGCGGCATCCGGGCGCGTTGCAATGAGGAGAAAGGCGGCATCGCCCATCGTCGCTGTCAGGGTTGCCACGACCGCGCCCATCGATACGTTGCCGGACGAGTACGCGGCGACGACGATGATGGCGCCGCCGCAGCCGGGAAGGGCGCCCAGCCCGGCGGCCACGGGCACCTGCAGCGATCGCGCGCGCCGGAAGAAGCTGGCAGCGTCGAATCCGAACATCCTTTCGGCCGAATAGAAGATGAAAAGCGTGGTCGCGACGAACACCGAAACCTGGATATAGGCATCGATCAGTGAAGATCGCGTGACTTCGCCGAGGCTGCCGGGCATGACTGCCGCCGAGAGCAGCAGAAAGGCGACAAGCAGCCGGTCCTGACGAACCCTGGGGAGCCATCCCGATCGCCTGTCCCTGCCGAGGGAAAGTCTGGCGGACATGCCGGCCGGCTGCGCCGAATGTTCCGTCGATGCCATGGTCCTGCTGCTCTTGCAAATAATTCTCAATCGCAACACAGATATTCGCCAAAGGCGGGGATTGCAAGTGCAAACTCGCGCTGAATGCGCGCATCGGCAAGCCACTGCCAGCGTCGCGAAACTTCCTCGGGATCTCCCGGCGGCATTGACCGGCGCAGACCTGCTGCATAGAAGTCGGAGACTGCCGGTGATGCCGGGGCCTGCGTCCATGTCGCGTTGGGCGCGGATTGGCGGGTGGGCAAATCCGCAAGCGCAACCGGCTGTCCGCCACATGCGAAGGGCTTCCGTTATGCCTTCCTGCTTCGAAATTCCGGACGGCGACTTCCGCGGACACGCGCAGCAATCGGTCTGGCTGCAGGCGCCGGATGCAGAACTGACCCGGGTCGGCCCGGCCACCCCATGCGGAGAATACCTGCGCCGCTACTGGATGCCGGTCGCCATGTCCGAGCGGGTCGGCGAACTTCCCTGCCGCATTCGCGTACTTGGCGAGGACCTGGTGCTCTTCCGCGAGAAGGCGGAAGGCCGGCTCGGGCTCGTGCATCTGCACTGCTGCCACCGGAACATGTCACTCGAGTTCGGCATCGTCGAGGCTGGCGGAATCCGCTGCTCCTACCATGGCTGGAAATACGCGACCGACGGTTCGATTCTCGAGACGCCCTGCGAGCCCCCCGCGAGCCGGGTAAGGGAACGCACCTGTCTCGGCGCCTACCCGGTCATCGAGTACAAGGGACTCGTCTTCGCCTACATGGGGCCCGGGGGCTCCATTCCGCCGTTTCCGGTCATGGACACGTTCGACGAGGACGGGGACGACATGATCCCCTATCTGATCGAGTCTCCGTGCAACTGGCTTCAGGTCATGGAAAATGCTTGGGATCCCTTTCACGTGGTCTACCTGCACACCCGTGCGGTTCGCAGCCAGTTCATCGACGCGTTTGCCGAATTGCCCATGATCGAGTTCTTCGACCGGCCATACG
Source organism: uncultured Amylibacter sp. (assembly GCA_963662815.2). Classification (GTDB taxonomy): domain Bacteria; phylum Pseudomonadota; class Alphaproteobacteria; order Rhodobacterales; family Rhodobacteraceae; genus JAPPHA01. The sequence continues at coordinate 35,502 of CAXXWA010000024.1, read as the reverse complement.
GCGATTTCTACACCAACACGCGCAGAGTCGGGGACATCATCTGGATTCGCGTGCACGACAAGATGCTGCCGAGTTTCACTCAGAACGGCGGACACTTCCCCGTGCCGGACGGGAGCCGGTACTTCGGCCGCTGCGGCCTCAGCCGCTGGGTCACGCCGGTCGACGACGAGAACACCATGGTAATCGCCTGGCGCCACTTCAGGGAGGGGGACGACCCGCGCGGCCTCACCAACAGGGACGAGGTCGGTTACGGCAAGACGGACTTCTACGGACAAGGGCCCGACCGGTCGTACGAGCAGCGCCAGCGCGACCCGGGCGACTACGACGCATGGACGAGCCAGGGTCCGACCAACATTCACGCGCGGGAAAACCTGGCGTTTACGGACCGCGGCGTGGCCAAGGTCAGGCGCGCGCTGCGCGCGGCCATCCGGTCGGTAGCGGAGGGCAACGAGGCGCCGCAACCGGCGCTGCTGTACGATACGCCGATTCCAACCTACGGGGGTGACACGATGCTCAGAATTCCGTTGCAGGCGGGGCGGGACGACGGTGCGGTACTGAAGGAGGTGGCGCACGCGGTCGCGGAGATCTACAGGTCCGGCGACCGGCTTAACGGCCGCGAACGCGCCGACCACATCCGGCGCGAACTCGTCGAATACGAGGCGGGCTGGTAATGACGCGCACGTCCGTAAATCCCGGCCGGGTGGAGTGGTCCGGCGAAAATCCGGGCATCTACCTCAAGGAGTCGTCCGGCGCACCGGACTATTCGACGCTCGCGCTCTTCTTCCGGGTTGTCCTGTCGCCGCACGGACGCGGCCATGCGGCGCTGGTGCTCGGCGCGCCGGACGCCGCCGCCGGCTGGCCGGATGCGCCGAACTTCATCATGACCGACAACCAGCGCATGATGCGCTGGATCGTCGACGGCTGGGTGGCGAAGATGCCGACGTTCGTCGGCCGTCCGGGACTCTCCGGCATGTCGTGGCTGGACTGCGAATCCGCCGCGAGGGATCCCGGCGATCTCCGGACGAGGTATTCCGAAACCCTGTACGGCTCCGGCGTCGGCGTCGAGATGATCTGGCGCGACCTTGGGGCTCCGCTTCCGGTCGAGGTTTCTCCCGCCAACTCCGCGACGGGCGAACACGACATGTATTCGGTGTTTCTGGAGGCGCGCGCCGCCGATGTCCTCGTGAACGGCACGCCGTTGCCAGGACGTGTCCAGGACCGCATGTTCTTCGGGCGTAGGATGAGTACGGCCTTCCTCGCGTTTTCGGAGACCTGGGTAACCCCCGGGAAAGGAGGCTAGTCATGCCGCTCAGCCAGCCGGTGACGCCCGGAACCGTCGATTGGACCGGCGAAAACCCCGGGATACTGCTCAGGGACGATGCCGGGGAATTCTCGGCGATGGCCCTATTTTTCAGAATTGCTTGGTCTCCGGCGGGGCAGGGCCAGGTCCTGCTTCTCTATGGCAGCCCCGGAGATGGCAGCCCTGCAGCGACGCCTCCGAACGTCCTGATGAGCGACAACGGCGAACTTGCGGATTTCCTGAAGGAGAACTTCATTGCAATGCTCGGCGCGTTCCGGAATGCTCCGGCGTTCGGCGGGCTCAGGGATGTCGCAGTCCGCTCGGTCCGAAGTTCAGGCGACCCGATGGGATGCCGCTACGCGGAATCCGTTTCGGGCGAGGATCTCAGCGTTGAACTCGTCTGGGAGGATCTAGAACCGCCGAGGGCCCTGGAACTCACGCCGGACCAGGTCGGAACCGGCGCGCACACGATGTTCACCCTTCTCGTGCCCGCAAGGTCGGCAGCGATCTTCGTCAACGGCGCCCGCCTTCCCGGCCGCGTCGGGACGCGCGTGCAGGCCGGCTTCGAGACGACGACCGCGTTCCTCTACTTTTCCGAGACCTGGGTAATTCCGCCGGAGGCCGGGTGACGGCAGCAGCCCCGTCCGCGGCGAATCGGCTCGCCATCGACCGCGTGGTGGTCACCCGGCCGGTCTGGAACCGGCTCGAAACGGCATCCGACGCGGTCGGCTTGCGGGAAAACGTGCTGCTTCATGCCGGACCGCCGTACGCGGACGCCGCCGGCATTCCGAAGCCTGTCCTCAACTCTGCTTGCGTCGCCGCGGTCTACGAAGGGCTTGCGCGAAACTTCGACGAGGCCGCGGCGATGATCGGAGCAAAGGAAATCCGCCTCGAACCGAGCCAGGACCATGACATCGTCACTCCCCTTGCGGCGGTCGTCAGCGCATCGATGCCGTTGCACGCCGTTTACGACGCGCACCGCGGCCGCCAGCGCGTGTTCGCGCCGATCAACGGCGGCAACCGGCCCGCGCTCCGCCTCGGAATCAGGTCGGAGGCCGTTCTGGCGCACATTAGGTGGCTCAACACGAGCTTCGCGGAAGTCCTCGATAACGGAGTCGCGGAAGGCATCGACCTCTTGCCGATGGCGGTCGCTGGCCTCGCCGCCGGCGACGACTGCCACGGCAGGACCGTTGCCGCGACATCGCTGCTAGCCGCCGAACTTGCCGAACGCACGCCCGGGCGCATAGCCGATGAGGCGGCCCTCGAATTCCTGGACTCGTCGCCGAGCATCTTCCTTAATCTCTGGATGGCGGCGACGAAATGCCTTCTGAAACTTGCGGAAGGGATCGATGGATCAAGCCTCGTGACGGCGGCGGGCGGGAACGGCCTCGCGGCGGGCATACAGATATCGGCGCTGCCGGGACGTTGGTTCACGGCACCCGCGACGCCGCCCGTCGGGCGGTTCGACGCGGCCGGCGACGAGAGCCGGGCGCTCGCGGCGATCGGGGACAGCGCGATCGTCGAGGCGCTGGGACTGGGCGCCATGGCGATCGGGCATTCGCCTGAACAGATGGCGTTGCTCGGAGAGTTCCTTCCCGCAGACCACGAACGCCGTGTGGCGGGCCTGCTAGTTGGTCGGCACCCGGATTTCAGGAGCGTCGGCTTGCGGCTCGGCATCACGGCCAGCGACGTCGTTTCCCTCGGTTCGGGCCCGGTAGTGGGTTTGGGGATCCTCGACGCTTGCGGCGAGAAAGGGCGGGTCGGCGGCGGCATCTACGACATGCCGGTCGCGCCCTTTGCCGAGGCCCTGTCCGCTGTTTCATCCAAGGGTGACTCCGTCGCGTGCGATCTCTCTTGAAGAGTCTGCGCACCTCCGGGCGCAACGGCCAATCCTTGTAGCGCAAGAAAAGGTGGATTTTGTTGATTCGCCTCGGGCCGCTTGCGCAGGTTTTCCATGCCCAACCAGGAGATCAGTCCACGAAGCGGGCGATTGCAAAGGCAAGTGACATTCCGCCGAGCACCACCACGACGCCCCACCTCAGGAGAGAGTTTTCCATCTTCGCGAGATCTTCCTTCGTGGCAAGCGACTCCATCCGCTCATCCAACCTCGATAGACTAATCTCCAGCGAACGCACCCGAAATTCCAATTCACTGCCGCCATCATCCCCTCCGGCTCCGAAGACTGCTGGAGGTGAGGATGGAACCGACCTTAGCTTGGTGCGCGCCATTGCTACTGTTCTGCCTTTTCCCGGAGCCACTCCCAGAGCGATGGGTCGGCAAACCCGGAATAACCATTGATTCAAAACACGGCTCCAGATATGCTCACGCTTCCATTGTCATCCTCAAATTGTAGCTGACCTTGCTCGCTGATGCCTCCTGCGATTGCGACTTGCTTGGCTACCGTATCGGCGGCGACCAGCATGCTGCTTGGCGAGAACTCAAACACATCGCCGTACTTGGCTCGTCAGGACTTTCCCACGCTGTTGGCGATTTTCCGATTTGCCGCCGAACGGGGGGCGGACCGGGGCGTTCCGGCCGGATTCCGGGTTTGCGGAGCCGTCCGCGCGCCGTCGCGGGCGCCGGTTCCGGTCCCTTGGTGATTCGTTTTCGGGGCTTGGCGGCCTGCCGGCGGCGTCCGGGAGCCGGCCCGGACGCGGCCCGGCTCTCAGGGCCGGGTCAGGGCGGCGATGGCCTCGCTGCGGTTCAGCTGCAGGCGTCGCCGGGTCCTCGGCGAGGCTCTCCGCCTCGCGGCGGCTGGCGAAGACCACCGCGAGCGCGATGCTGTTCAGGCTGGCCCGGTTCGCCGGGCCGTTGCCGGTGCGGGTCAGGCAGGCGTCCTCGCCGAAGACGCAGTCCCTCTGGCGGTGGTTCAGGTTCTCCACACTCCAGTGTCCGCGATTCAGCTTCAGCAGCTCCTCCGGCGACGCGGCTTCGGCATCCAGCGAGGTGATGACATACGCGATCTCGGTGCAGTCCTTCCCGGCGTCGCCGTCCTTCTTCAGCGGCTCCCGGTAGCGGGTGATCCGGGCGATCTGGCTGACGCCGGGGTAGTTGATCAGGCGCTTGAGCGGCGTCAGGACGCTGATGGAGCGCTGCTCCAGGCGGCCGTGGGCCTTTTCGAGATCCTCCGCGAAGCGGCCGGTGGCGTCCCTCTCCCAGTCGATGCCGTCGAGGATGCCGAAGGTCTCCGGCGCGTTGCCCTTGACCGAGAAGACATAGTCGGCTCCGCAGCGCCCGGTGACCATCTTCGCGGTCTTGCGCGTCGTGTGCAGCGCGTCGAGGGTGATGACCTTGCCGCGGACGTCGCTGCGCTCCAGGAGGTCGTGCGTGGCCGCCAGCTCGCCGCCTTCGTCGCCGAAGTTCAGGAGCGCGAAGGGCGCGCCGGTCGCGTGGTCGACGAGGGCCGCGGTCTCGTGATGGCCGTCGCCGTTGCGGCTGGCGCCGCGGATGCGCTTGCCGTCGGCGGCGAGCGCCCGGGCGAGGGGAAGCCGGGGCCGGGACCAGCGGCCGACCACGTCCTCCAGCGCCTCGGGGTCGACCGACTGCACGACCCTGTGGATCGTGGACTTCGAGACCGGCTCGCGAAGCCCCGTCTTCGGGTTCCGCCAGGCGCCGACGGCGGCAAGCTCCTCCTGCGACAGCGAGCGCGCGAACTGCGCGGCGGCCAGGCAGCCCTTCATGTTCGCGAGCTCGGCGAGCACGTGCACGGCGAGCACGCAGGCCACCGCGTGCTTCCTGCCCTGCGCCCGGCGGAAGTCGGGCACCGCCGCCAGCTCCGCGTGCAGGGAGCGCATCGTCCCGGGGTCCCGCGGCGCCAGACCGGGACCGGAGGGCGGCGCCACGTCCGGCGGCAGCGGCTGCGGGCTCGAGAGCAGCGCCCGGGCGTCGGGCCCGGCGGCGTCACGAAGATCTCCTTCGGCCTGCCGTGGGGGTCGGTGTAGCGACCGTTGGCGCGGGCGAACCCCTTCGTCCGGCCCAGGCACTCCCAGCCCGCCGCCCTGTACATGGTGCCGGAAAACCTGGCCGGGTCGCAGAACGTCTCCGCCAGGAGCACCCGGTGCCCGTGCGCCGCCAGCCAGTCGTCGGCGAGCCGGCGGGTCATCCCCGCAAGGAAGAAGGAGGCGAGGTTCGGGAACACCCCCGGCTCGGACAGGATCAGGAAACGCGTGTTGTTCGCCACCATCTCCAGCCGCCGGAACTGCTGCTCCGGCCTCCAGCCGCACCACCTGTCGCGCGGAGCGCACTTGAAGGCGCCGTTCTGCCACGCCGCCAGGCCCAGCCACCGGTCCCCGAAGCTTGCCACGCAGCGCAGGCCGCGGGCCGCCAGCCGCTGGAAGCCGAGATGGCGGCGCTCGTCCATCAGCGAGTCCCAGAGCGGGCGCTCCTGCGGCCTGGCCAGCCGGATCTCGACGTCCGACAGGGAAAACCCCGCCGGCATCCCGCGAAACGGGGCATGGAACTCGAGGCGCTTGCGAATCGACATGGCCGGAGCATCGCACGTCCGGGACGGGAACGCCAGCGGAAAATTCCGGCTCCGCGGTCGCGCGCGCATGCAACGCAGACAAGCCCGGTGTCGGAAAACCAGCCGAAATCAGCGTGGGATGCCCCTGCTTGGCTCGTAGACGATTCTTGACAGTGGTTGCTTCGGCCGCGCCATCCTCGTCCAGCACTACTACAAATTTCGCCATGGGTTCTCCACTAGATGCCACATTCGAATATTTCCAAATAGGGGCGGAGGTGACAACGGCAATGCACTCGCAAGCCGCCGAAGACTCCAACTAACCCACTGTGTAATAGGGGCAACTTTCCGGGAATTGCCGCCGGGCCCGAGGGGGCGTGTCAGGCTGCGGCGCGCTGCCTGACGAGGTCGGCGAGCCTCGGCACTTCGGGAGCGCCGGCAACGCCGAGGCGGCTCCTCAGGTAGTCCCAGTCCGGCACGCCGAGCTTCCCGCAGGTCTTCTTCGCTCCGATATAGGCATCGCGCGCCGCCCGCCCGGCATCGCTCCGCGTCCCGAACGAGACCTTGCGCCGGGTGACGTAGTCCCGGATGTCGTTCTCGACCCTGTTGGTGTGGAGCGGCGTCTCCGGACGGTCGAGCACGCGCAGGAGCTCGTCCCGGTTCGCCTTCAGCCTTCGAGCAGCCGGTCGAGGCTGGCGTAGCCGGTGACCGTGCCGAAGATCCGGTCGAACCGCCGCTGCATGACGAGCTTGCGAAGCGGAGTGGGACGCTTCCGGTAGCGGCAGAGGCTGCGGTAGAGCCTCCATACCCTGTCAAGCACCTTGTCGACCCGTTCATGCTGGTACGGGGCGCTTCCGTTCAGCTTGGCGATGTTCCGCTCGGCGTGGAGCCAGCAGAGCGCGTGGAGGTCGCCGACGTTGAACTGCCCGGCGTCGTCGCTCAGGATCACGGTTCCGGCAATGCGTCCCGCATCGCAGATCGTTCCCCAGAGGGCGCCCTCCGTGGCGATCTTCGCCGGGTCCGGCGACACCGTCATCCCGGCAATGCCCAGCGCCTCGAGATGGGCCCGCCAGCCGTCGCCGTCGCCGAAGCGCCGCCGCTCGTGGCCGGCCAGAAGGTCGATCACCTTCCCCGACAGGTTCCGCTTCCGCATGTAGTCGAGCGCGGCGCTGTTTAAGGTGTACGCTTCCTCTCCTGCGCAGAGATGCTCGAGGAAGTCGAGGCGGCTCTTCGAGCCGGTCGACCGGAAGTGCACGAAGAGATCGTTGCCGATCGCCGTGCAATAGCCGTTCTCGGCCTTGTGGCGGGCGCCGGTGTCGTCGACGTTGATCCACGCCGCGGTCTCCAGGCCGGCCCGCAGCACCTCCTCCTGCTCCCCGGCGATGCCCCCGGCGTCCGCGTTCAGGAAGCGCCCGACCTGGCGCTCGGAGATGTCCAGGCCGATCACGTTGAGCATTTCCGCGATCCGTCCCGCCGTCGACTGGCACTGGTGGTACAGCATGATCGCCAGGGCCTTGACGCAGGGGCCGAACTGCTCGCGTCCCGCCGCCGCCCCCGGCGGCAGCGGCGCCACATGCCGGGAGCCGTCGGGAAACTCCCACACCTCGCAGCGGTACGTGACCTCCTCGGCATGGAGCACCATGTCGCGGACCGTGTGGTCCTGGTAGCCCTTGTGCACCGCGCCCTCGGGCACGTTCCCGAGGCTCACGGTCTCCTCGCGGCGGCGCAGGTTCGGGTTCCGCCAGCCGCGGGCCGCGGCCCTTCTTCCTTTTCCTCTTCTCCGGGTCTCCGGACCCGGAGGAGCCCGGCGACGAGCCGTCCGCGTCCGCGTCCGACGCGCCGGGGCTGTTCGGCTTCAGGTTCGGACGGCGCGGGAGCTTCTTCAGCCGCCTGATCTCGTCCTCGAGCTCCCGGATCCGCTCGGCCTGCTCGGCGAGCCGCCTGTCCTGCTCGGCAAGCTGCGCGTCCCTATCGGCAAGCTGGCCGGCAAGGTCGTCGAGTTGCGCGTCCCTCTCGGCGTGCAGGGCCCGGATGGCCGAGAGCTCCGACCTGAGCGCTGCAAGGCCGGCAACCGCCTGGCGACCTGTTTCCGAATCATCCATGCCCCCTTGGAATCACAAATACGATTCGCGGGGTGAATCCCCTGAATCCTGCCGCAATTCCCGGAAAGTTGCCCCTATTACCCCACTGTCCACTTTCTGTTTTAGACTTTCCATCCGCCGTAAAACGCGCTCCGAATGGCACCCATGCCCGCCTGCGGCATGTCGCCTTCTTGCTCCAGTTCCGCCTTGGATGGCCGATAGTCCCGCGATGAGGCGTGAGCTATCGCGTTTCTGCCACCGCACTGTCTCCCGTATTCAACAGACTTGACACCGTCATCGGCCAACTTACTTCAAGACCAACAAATTTCAAGCATCTTGACCGCAAGTCGCAGACCACAATCTTGCCAAAGGATTGACAATAAACATCATTCGGACCCGCTCAGTCGGGTCGCCTGCCCAATACAACAGTCCACGGCACCTGCGTCGGTTCGCAGTCCCTGTCAGGAGAACAACATGAAATCGCGAAACGCAGTACTGATCCTTGATGCAGTAGGAGCGTGTACTTCGTCCGAATTCGGGAAAGCTGTTTCAGCCGGGTCGGATGCTCAGCAGGGATGGCGGGCGACCCTTCAACACCAAACGCTGAAATTCGGTGCAGTCCGTTTTCGAAAGTCAACCTGCAGTTCTCGGCAGCGCTCTTCACCGAAGCACGCCCCGACCAGTCCGTGGGCCGAAGTGTCCGACGGCCAGGCGAGGTGCTGTGCTGGTGCGGTGGCCGATGCCGGTACCGCAGCCCGCCGGCAGCGAGCTGCATAGTCAATTGATGTCTTCTCCGGAGGCCTACCCGTGATACATGGCAACGGTCTTGACCTGGGACATTCCGTAGAGGGCCTCGAACCCCTTCTCGCGGCCATGTCCCGAAAGGCCGGTCCCGCCGAAGGGAAGCTCCACGCCGCCGCCGGCGCCGTAGTTGTTGATGTAGACCTGTCCGGCGCGCAATCTCTTCGCGACCCGCATTTGCCGCGCGCCGTCCCGCGTCCATATTCCGGCGACAAGTCCGTAAGGGGTGGCGTTCGCGATCTCGACGGCCCCGTCTTCTTCGGTGAAGGGGATCACGACCTGCACGGGTCCGAAAACCTCCTCCTGCGCGAGCACGTGAAAGGCGTCGCTCCCGGCGAAGAGCACGGGTTCGACATAGTAACCCCCGGCGGGCGACCGCGGATCGATGATGCCCTGTGCAACGGTTTCCAGGCCGTCGCTCCGGCCGAGGTAGCCTGAAACGACGGCCCGCTGTCGCGCGGAAACTAGGGGGCCGACATCGTGGTCCGACAGGGCCGGACCGGCGACAAGGCGCCGGTAGCGTTCTGCCATCCGGTCAAGAACCGGCTGAAACACTCCCTGTTCCACCAGTATCCTGGACGCGGCGGAACATGTCTGCCCGGCGTTCTGGATGCCGGCATTGACCAGATACGGCAGTGCGGCGTCGAGGTCCGCATCGCCGAACACGACCTGGGGCGACTTGCCCCCGAGTTCGAGCGTGACCGGAACGACGTGCCGGGCGGCGGACTCCTGCACCCGCCTGCCGGTTTCGAAGGATCCCGTAAACGACACGAGGTTCACGTCCGGATGGCTCGCGAGAGCGTTGCCGGCCTCCTCGCCGATGCCGGGCACCACGTTCAGCGCCCCGGGAGGCAATCCGGCGCTGTCCGCGATGGCGGCAAACGCCATGGCTGTGAGGCAAGCTTCTTCGGATGGTTTCAGGACGCACGCGTTTCCGGCGGCGAGCGCCGCGCCCACGGACCGCCCGATGACCTGCATCGGATAGTTCCAGGGTATGATGCTGCCCACCACGCCGTAGGGCTCCCGCAGGGTGCAGACAGAGAATCCGTGCTGGTAGGGGATGGTCTCGCCGTGGAGCTTGTCCGCCGCGCCGCCGTAAAACTCCATGTAGCGCGCAAGCGCCGCGACGTCCGCCCGCGCCTGCGACAGGGGCTTGCCGACATCGAGCGCCTCGAGCGTGGCAAGCGCCTCGGAATTCGCGAGAACCTGTCGGCCTATTCGGTTCAGAATTCGTCCGCGTTCGGCAGCCGTCAAGCGCGCCCATTCGCCGCGGCACGCCTTTCGCGCCGCCGAGACGGCTCGGCCGACATCTTGTTCGCCGCACCGCGGAATCCGTCCGATCAGCGTGCCGTCCGACGGATTCTCCAGAGGGACGAAGTCCCTTGCGGCCGGGTCTGTCCAGACTCCGCCGACAAAGACCAGTTCGGGGTCGAACCAGCCGCTACACAGGCCTGACATGCGTATCCTCCCACCGCCACTCCGGCGGAATTGTCGGCGCCGAATCGATCAGATGTCTCGTGTAGGGATGCGCGGGCGCGTGGAAAACGGTTTCGGTGGCGCCCGACTCGACGATTCTTCCGTCCTTCATGACCAGCACCCTGTCCGTGATCGCCATGATTACGGTCAGATCGTGGCTGATGAACAGGTACGACAGACCGTGCCGTTGCTGCAGTTCCGCGAGGAGATCGAGAATCTGGGCGCGAATCGAGACATCCAGCGAGGATACCGCTTCGTCGAGAACGATGAGTCTGGGGCGCACGACCAGGGCCCGGGCGATCGCGATCCTCTGCCGCTGGCCGCCGGAGAATTCGTGGATGTACTTGTGCATGTCGTCGGGATGCAGGCCCACGTCCACAAGGGCGTCGGCGACGCGCCTGCCGACTTCCGCGGCTGGCAGCGGCCGGTCGTTCAGGAAGAAGGGTTCCGACACGAGCCGCGCGACCCTGTGGCGCGGGTTGAACGAGCCGTAGGGATCCTGAAACACCACCTGCATGTTGCGTCTGAGCGAAACCGGAACCGCTGCGCCGCCGAGGATCGGATGCCCGTCCAACGTAATCGCGCCGCCCTGGAGGGGTTCCAGTCCGAGAATCGCGCGGGTCAGCGTCGACTTGCCGCATCCCGATTCCCCGACGAGCCCAAGGCTTTCCCGGTGGCGGAGGGAGAAGCTCACCCGGTCGATCGCGCGCCTGAGCCGGGGTTTACGGAACAGGCTCGTGCGCGGCAGAGGATAGTCGCGCACGGCATTCTCGACTGTCAGCAGGGGGGGCGACTCCGCGCTCTCGCGCCTGAACGGCCTGTGGCTCGAGGCCGCGAAGAGCTTTCGGGTGTAGGGATGCATCATGCCTGTGAAGAGCGCCCTCGTGCCGTTCGCCTCGACGATCCGCCCATTCTGCATGACGGCGACATGGTCGGCCAGTCCGGCCACGACGGCGAGGTCGTGAGTGATCATCATCAGCGACATGCCGTCTTCCGAGACGAGCGAGGAGAGCAGTTCCAGGATTTGCGCCTGGGTCGAGACGTCGAGAGCCGTGGTCGGTTCGTCGGCGATCAGGAGTTTCGGACGGTGAGCAATCGCGAGCGCGATGCATACCCTCTGGCGCTGCCCTCCCGACAGTTCGTGCGGATAGCGGTTGAGCGGAAAGTCCGGTTCGCGCAGACCGACCCGGTCCAGCCTCTCGCGCGCCGCACGGAGCGCGTGCCGCCGGTCAGCTTGGCCGTGGACAAGCAGGGTCTCGGCGACCTGGTCGCCGATCGTCTTGACCGGGTTGAGCGCGGTCATCGGCTCCTGGAAGATCATGCCGATCTCACGGCCGCGAATCGCGCACATTTCCGCCTCTGACGCGTCGAGGAGGTTGCGCCCGCCCAGGCTCACGTGTCCGTCAGCCACGCCCCCCGGAGGCAGCAGGCCCATGACCGCCAAGGAGGTCATCGTCTTTCCCGAACCGGATTCCCCGACGATCCCCATGATTTCGCCTGCGGGAATGCTGAATGAGACGTCTTCGAGAACCGGGGCGCCGCCGATCCTGAGGTTCAGGCCCGAGACCTCGAGGAGGGTCATGATCGCGCCCTCCTTATCCGCGGGTCGAGATGGTCCCGGATGCCGTCGCCGAGAAGGTTAAGGCCGAGCACCATCAGGACGATCGCGAGACCCGGCAGAATGGCGAGCCTGGGCGCCGTATAGATCATGGTCTGGGCGTCGGCGAGCATTCGCCCCCAGCTGGGCGTCGGCGGCTGGGCTCCGAGTCCGACGTACGAGAGACCGGCTTCCGCAAGAATGCCGAGCGAGAACTGGATGGTTCCCTGGACGAGAAGCAGGCTGGAAATGTTCGGCAGGATATGCTCGACGGAAATCCGAACCGTCCTCTTGCCCGCGACGCGCGCGGCGAGAATGTAGTCAAGCGTCCACAGACTGAGCGCCGCGCCCCGGGTCACGCGCGCGAAAACCGGGACGTTGAAGACCCCGATGGCGATTATGGCGTTGACTGCCGACGGACCGAAAACCGCCGTGATGAGGATGGCGATCACCAGCGAGGGAAAGGCGAAGATCATGTCGTTGCCGCGCATGACCAGTTCGTCCAGGAGGCCGCCGCGGTTCGCTGCCGCGACCAGCCCGAGCGGCACCCCGAGTATCATGCCGATGCCGACAGCAAGCACCGCGACGCCGATCGACGTGCGTGCGCCGACCATGAGCATCGACGCCGTGTCCCGGCCGAAGTGATCAGTGCCCAGCAGGTATACGGTCCCGGGAGGCTTCAGCCGGTTCGCGATGTCCAGCTGTTCGACGGAGAAGGGCGTCCAAACGAACGACGCTGCGGCGACCGCGAGGAAGAGCGCCGAAAGCGCCGCTCCGGCCAGCAGCGCAGGACTGGACTTCACGACCGGATCCGGAGTCTGGGGTCGATGGCCGCGTAGGCCACGTCGACGAGAAAGTTGACGGTCACCACGGCGAAGACCAGCAGCATTACGACGCTTTCCACGACAATGAGATCGCGCTGCGTAATCCCCTGGAAGATGAGCCGGCCGAGGCCCGGAAGGAAGAACACGTTCTCGATGATGATCGCGCCGGCGAGCAGGAAGGAGAACTGAAGGCCGATGATGGTCATGACCGGGATCAGCGCGTTTCGGAGGGCGTGGCCTGTCACGGTCCGGCGCCAGGTCAACCCCTTGGCACGCGCCGTGCGAATGTAGTCCTGGCCGAGGGTCTCGAGCAGCGCCGAGCGCATGATTCGCGCCAGGATCGACCCTTGCGGCAACGCCAGCGCGACCGCAGGCAGGGTCAGCGCCTTGATGCAGGGGAATATTCCGTTCTCCCAGCCCGGAAAGCCGCCAGCCGAGAACCAGCGGAGGCTCACGGAAAAGACCAGGACTAGGAGCATCGCGAACCAGAAGTTCGGAACCGCGATGCCCAGCTGCGTCGTTCCCATGATTCCGAGGTCGACCAGCGTACCGCGGCGCGATGCCGCGACCATGCCGACGGGAAAGGCGATCGCCGTCGAAATCAGAAGCGCATAGAGCGCGAGCGGAAGCGAGACCAGCAACCGGTCCGACACAAGGTCCGAGACCGGCACGCGGTAGGTGTAGGAGGTGCCGAAGTCGCCGCGGAACATTCCGCCGACCCAGTCGACGTACCTGGAAGCGGCGCTCCCGGTCAGTCCCAAATCCTCCCTCAACGCCGCGACGGTGTCCTCCGATGCGTTCAGACCAAGCATGAAGGCAGCCGGGTCTCCGGGAATGATCTCGATGACGGTGAAGATCACTACGCTTGCGACCAGCAGGCTGAGGCAGAGCGACAGGACACGCAGTGCAACGTAGCGGATCATCGCAAGCCGCCGCCGCGTCGGCGCCTCCCCTCGCTGCATGCGGGCGCGGAGTCAACCGGTTCCGCAAACCCGGCCGCGACCGGTGGCGCTGAAGCGCCCGCAAGGATGCGGCGCGTCCCGGCCGTCGCCTGCGCTCTTGCGCGCCTGGCGTCCGTCGGACCCCTATGGCTGGCAGGCATCAGTTGGGCGGGCGCGCCGGGTGGTGCCGGCGCGCCGGAAATTTCGGATCAATCGGACCAGCTGACGCCGGTCAGGTCATTCGCCTGAGTCGGCGCGTTTGCCCACAAGCCGTTGATCCCCGCATTCGCAACGCCGGTCTTCGCCAGCTGGAACAGGAACCCGTTGACGTAGTCGTTCGCGATCGTTTCCTGCAGGCGGTGCGCAAGATCGCGGCGCGCTCCGGGTTCCGCAGTGACGTTGTAGTCATCCAGCAGCGCGCGGAATTCCGGATTGTCGTACTGGAAGTAGTATTCGGGCCGGGCGTAGATGTTGATGTCGTCGGGTTCGGTGTGGCTGACGATCGTCAGGTCGTAGTCCTTGTTGCGGAAGACCTGTTCCAGCCACTGAGCCCACTCCAGGTTCGAGATTTCAGTTTCGATTCCCACTGCGCGAAGCTGGGCGGCAATAATTTCTCCGCCGCGCCGGGCATAGGCCGGCGGCGGGAGCGCGAGTCGGAGGGAAAGGCCGTCTGCATGGCCCGCATCCGCGAGGAGCTTCCGCGACATTTCCGGATCATGCGCCGAGTTTTTGGTCAGATCCAGATAGTCCGGGTTGTGCGGCGCGAAGTGGGTTCCGATCGGCGTTCCGAAGCCGAACATTGCACCGTCAATGATCTCCTGCCGGTTGATGGCGTGGGCGATCGCCTTTCGCACGCGGACATCGGTCAGCGGTTCCGACTTGTTGTTCGTCGAAAGTATCGTCTCGCCTTCCGTCGATCCCACAATCACCGTGAATCGCGGGTCCGCCGAGAACTGGCCGAGCGTTTCGGGGGCCGGGAAGTTCGGGAAGGCGTCGATGTCGCCGGCCATCATCGCCGAGAAGGCTGCCGTCGGATCGGAGATGAACTTGAAGACAGCGCTCTCAAGCGCCGCGGGATCGCCCCAGTACCCCGGGTAGCGCCGGATTTCGACACTGTCTCCCTGGACCCAGCGCACGAACTCGAACGGGCCGGTGCCGACGGGGCTGGTCGCGGCGGAATCGATTGTTTCCGGCGCGACGATTACCGCGTCGCCCCAGGCCATTTTCTTGGCGAAGGCGCCATCGGGGTTGGCGAGCGTGATCCGTACGGTCAGCGGGTCGAAGACAGTGATGTCCGCGATTCCGGCGAAAAGCGCCTTCTGGGCGTTCTTGGAATCCTCCGCCATTGCGCGATTGAGCGAGAACTTGACGTCTTCGGAGTCAAACCCGGTGCCGTCATGAAACGTCACGCCGTCGCGAAGGTGGAACGTGTAGGCGAGGCCGTCGTCGGAAATGTCCCAGGACTCGGCAAGTGCGGGGCGCACGCTTCCGTCCGCGGCATACCGGGTGAGCCCTTCGTAGATGTTCGCGTAGACCACTTCGTCGATCGCGGCGGCGGCCCCACCTGTCGGATCCAGGTTGGGCGGCTCGAGCTGCATCCCTATGGTGATGGTCGTATTCGCCGCATGTGCGGTGCCGAGTGCGACGATTGCCGCAAAGCTGCTCGCAAGTGCCGCGTGAACTGTTTTGTGCATCTGTCTTTCCTTCGGTCTGTAACGGCGCCGATGGCGCCTGTTCGGGCTCATGGCCCGAAGTCCGCAAGTATCCCGGCGAGCGCCAGCGCCAAAACCCGTGCGCTGTCCACCATGTCATCTATGCCGATCCATTCGTCAGGCTGATGAGCGAGGTCCAGCATTCCCGGGCCGTAGGCGATACAGTTCTTCATTCTGCCAATACGGTCAATATGCTTTTGGTCGTAGGTGCCTGGCGAAACGACGAATTCCGGATCGCGGCCCAGTACGCGGCGAATCGCGCCCGCCACGGTCGTGACGACCGGCGCGTCGCGTTCGGTCATGACCGGGTTGACCTCGAAGAGATCCCGAAGGGAATATTCGAACCCCGGCCTTTCGGCGCGAATCCGATCGAGAAGGGAAACGATCTCAGCCTTCACGCCATCGAGCGATTCCTCCGACAGGAAGCGGCGGTCGAGGACAATGCTGCAACGGTCGGGGACGCAGGATGCGGGAAATCCGTCAAACCCGTCCTCCTGCGCCGGTTCTCCGCCGTGGATGGCGTTGATGTTGAGCGATGACTGTCGAGCCTCGGCCGGAACGACCGGCATGGCCGTTCGCCTTTCGGCGAGCGCCGGATAGAGTTCGTCGTCGAACGCCCGGAGCACGGCGCCCATGTGCCTGATCGCGCAGTCGCCGAGGAACGGCATCGAACCGTGGGCGATCCTGCCCGTCGTTTCGAGTTCCGCCCACCAGACGCCCCTGTGCCCGAGGCAGATCCTGTCCTTGTTCAGCGGTTCCGGAATGATCACGTGCTGGACGCGCGCAGGGTCGAACCAGCCGCGTTCGGCAAGCCATGCGACTCCTCCGTAACCGCCGGTTTCCTCGTCCGCGGTTCCGGAAATTTCAACGGCCCCGCGAAACCCGGGAAAGCAGGCTAGAAACGCCTCAGCCGCCACGATGGATGCCGCGAGGCCGCCCTTCATGTCGCAGCTGCCCCGCCCGTAGATCCGGCCGTTGCGGATTTCTCCTCCGAAGGGGTCCATGGTCCAATCGCTGCCGACGGCGACCACGTCCGTGTGGGAATTGAAGTGCACGCAGGGCCCTGGCGCCGAACCCTCTCGCCGCGCGACAATGTTCCACCGGGGATGGCGCACGGAATCCCCTGGCGTGCCATCGGCGCGCAGCAACTCGGAGGAAAACCCGGAAGCGTCGAGGCGTTTCCCGAGAAACTCGCAGATGTCCCGGTAGAAGTCGCCTGGAGGATTCAGGGTGGGAATTGAGATGAGGTGGCGGGTGAGGGCGACGAGGTCTGCGCGCCTGTCCTCGATTTCCGGATTCAGGGTGGGAATTGAGATGAGGTGGCGGGTGAGGGCGACGAGGTCTGCGCGCCTGTCCTCGATTTCCGCATTGAGCCGGTCAACAACCTGCATCGGCCAAGCCTTCCCTCTGGATCGGGAAGATGCTAAATCCGTCGGACTTCCCGGTCAATCGGCGGACGGTCGGCGTCACAATCCTGGCTACCACTTCGGTTGCGCCAGCTCCAACCCCTTACCGCCCTTCGCGCGAACTTCAGGAACCGGGCCGCCATCCAGCCCACTGCATTGCGCACCCGGAACTGCTGACTCGCGGAACGCGCCCGAGCAGGCCGCTGGCCGAATTGGCGATCAGTGCTTCGATTCAGTCAATTCGCACCCAAGTTTCCAATCCTTGATGAAGGCGGTGCTGGTTGTTTTTCGGCGTAATATCAATCGGATAAAATACTAGACCCCACAAAACTGGACAAGAATCATTCGTCTTACACAAGTCACTTGGCTAGCGGGAATTGCAGTTTTCTCGTGAACAGACACCGCTAGATTTTCTTTTCGTTCATTATCAGCCGGCTGCGCGGCCAATCTCTACGACCTCATGGACGCGGAATGCGACTCGAAGGAGTTCCGCGAGACGAGCGAACGCCTCGGCCACGTCCCGATCATCGACGTCAACCCGCGCCGCGACAGGGAGCTCAAGGAGAACCTGAAGCGGGAGGCCCGGGCGCTGAGCGCGTGCGGCCTCGCCAGTGATCGGACGGAGCGTGTTCGAGCCGTTCGCGTTCCCGGACTGGAGGATCCTCTTCCGCGCGATCGCGGGGGAGCTGGCAAGGAGGACTGCGCCGGCCTCACCCGCGCCGGTCCGCAGCCGCTCGGGCCACGCTCGACCGATCCCGCCCTTCGCCGAAACTCCGGAACCCCGGGCAGCCGCCCGGCCTTCAGTCGTGCGCGCCCGACGCGGCCCGGCCATGTCGTCGTCCGGCACGGCCGTCGGGCCAGTCAGCCGTCAGGGCTATCGGGAATCGCTGTTTGCTCATCAGCAGGCATTGCCGACTCTTAACATTATGTTTACATACATGCTCCGAACGGTCTCGAATCTTTCGCATGTCAGATCAACCTTGGCAACCTCGGGTTGCAGAGAAAAACATCAATGCAATGGCTAGAAATCGGCATTGTGATCTTTCCTATACACATCATGCCAAAGGCCGGATAGATGAACGGAATCTTATCATTTCAGACATTCTGTAAGTTTTTAGGCATGGCCTTGTTCGGAAGGATCCCAAGCCTTCGACCGTTGAAGGCATCTACAAGTATCAAGTCGAAGGCAAGTCTCCGAATTCTTCCGGTCGTTTCTTGAGAATCGTCGTAGTTCCTGATGAGAAGCCCTGCCACATCAAAGTTATCACTGCAATGTGGCGTGACGAAAGTTAGCGGAGGAAAAATGCAAGTCTATCACTACACCGAGTGTGGCCTGGACAATGTGTTCATCGAAGGCTTGGAACCTGTAAATGACCATGCAGATGAACCTACGATAACCATTCCGGCCATTGGCCTGCTTCACAAGGCAATTGCCGAGAGCATCGTCGACCTTCCGTTCAAAATGACCGGAAAGGAACTCAAGTTCCTGAGAACGGAAATGGGACTCACGCAAGACGGGTTGGCGCGTGTACTGAAAGTCACGAACATCACGGTAAGTCGCTGGGAAAGGGAGGAAACGGCGATCAAGGATACGGCCGAAATGCTGGTCAGGCTCATGGCAATTCAAGAACTGGGGATCGACAAATCGACGAATGTAAGTGAAATATCCGAAATGGTCACGTCCTCCCCGAAAAACGCTGAAATCAGAATTGATGGTCGTGACCCGCGCAGGTATCAGCCATTGGCGGCTTGACTGTGCTATGGTGGATGCTGGGCGAGCAAGGCCTCGGGTTTTCTGGATTGGGATGCGTGACTTCGGCATCGCTCGGCGCCGATTCGGCCTTCCGCATCGCCCGTGCCGAAAGATTCCCGGATATCGACCGCTGGCGGAACGCTCCGGTCGGAGCATGGTGCATTGCTGCGTTTCGGCCGCAGTCTCAAGTCGGGGATCCTTCGCGTAGCGAGATTTAGTGTTGTTTCGCCTTGAGCATGGGGCTAAAGACACGACGCACCGCGAGATTCTGACGGCTTTGCGGAGAGGTGGCAGAGTGGTCGATTGCGGCGGTCTTGAAAACCGTTGACGCGCGAGCGTCCCAGGGTTCGAATCCCTGTCTCTCCGCCACTTGAAACATCGGCACAGTGCGGTCTTTTGGAGCCAGCGTCAAACCTTTGTCCCGGACGGGGATGCCAGAACTTCCTCAAGTCCCCGCCCTGTCTGTTCCGTCGCCGCTACGGTCGCATTGCCAGTTGAACTATCCGGCAGTGGGCTGTGACCTTCACGGTCGAAGTGTTCCCGAATTGCGATCCGGACAGTCAGGAGACGCACAAGTTTCTCTGAGCAAGCGGGTCCTTAGACATGCCTTTCGGGACGCGTTGGGACCATCCGGCATCCGACGCTCACTGGGTTCGGAAATTTGCCCATGACTTGCCGTGGTTGGCAAAACTCAATCGGGGCGAGGACGTCGAAGTTTGCCTCATGACACCGACACCTTAAACGGTCTTCGCCCGCACGAAACGCGATGCGAATACATTCGGTTCGATATGCGACTTTGCTGCAGTGAATCGCGTGCGAAATCATTGGCGGGTCAAGCCGTGCCGTCTGCTTGCAAAGTAACATGGACGCCGAACCCGTTCTCCGCCGAAAGTGGGTGGAAGCGACCGCTATCGGCAGCAGACGCCTGCGACCTCGCGGAAAGGCACTGACGGAAAGCGCGGATGGTCCGTGGCACGCACAGCTGGATGTACCGGAACCTGCAGGTCCTGACCGCGAGGTTCGTGCCCGACGACTGGAAGCGCCTGATGCAGTTGCTCGCCGGAGAATTCGAGACCCCTCCATGAGCCGGGCCTCCGCACCAGACCAGAAGCGCCCTTCACTGCCTTCCGAAATCCCAGAGGCCGGGAAAACAGAAATGACATGTCGAGAATTGTTGCGCTCGTCGCCGTAGTCTTGCAGCGGCGCATCTGCAATGTTAACGGTCCCGGCAGTCTTCGGGCATTGGGAGTCCGGAGTCCGCAAACTGAGGAGAGGAACTCATGAAAAACTACATCGTCGCGGCTGCGGCCGCATTGCTTGTGACCGGCGCAGCTGCGGCACAAGAGCGCTACGTCATGATCACGCATACCCAGGGCACCGACCCGTTCTGGCCGGTGGTCGAGAAGGGTGGACGTGACGCCGCTGCGGCAGTCGGCGCAACGCTTGAATACAACTTTGACGCGTCCGGCGACATGGCCGGCATGGCCAAGCTGATCGAGGCCGCCGCCGCGAGCGAGCCGGACGGGATTGTCGTCTCGCTTCCCGACGCTGCCGCGCTCGGGCCGGCAATCAAGGCTGCAGTTGCCGCCGGCATTCCCGTGGTGACGATGAACTCCGGCCTCGAGTCCTCGAAGGAACTCGGTGCCCTTATGCATGTGGGACAACCTGAATACGACGCCGGCATGGCCGCTGGCGGACGTGCGAAGGCCGAAGGTGTCACCAAGGGCCTTTGCCTCAATCAGGAGGCCTTCAACACTGCATTGGTCGATCGCTGCACAGGTTACTTCGACGCGCTTGGCGCCGATCTGAACATGATCGACGTGTCCAACGACCCGGCTCAGATCGAGACGCGGACGGCTGCCGCGCTGGAGGCCGACCAGTCGATCGACGGCGTGCTCGCTGTTGGACCGCATGTCTGCGAGGCCGCCAACCGCGCCATCAACGACGTCGGAGCGGAAGTGCATCTTGCCTGCTTTGACCTGAGCCCGGGCGTCATGGACATGATCTCTGCAGGGGATGCTGCGTTCACCATCGACCAGCAGCAGCGACTGCAGGGCTACATTCCGATTATCGTGCTGCACCTGTACAACAACCACGCGGGCCTTCTCCCCGGCGCGAACATTCCCTCTGGTCCCGGCTTCGTGGACGCCTCGAATGCCGAGGCCGTGAAGGCGCTGGCAGGCATCGACCGCTAGGCGAAGCATCCTTACGACAAGTGACGCAGGCGAGGCTGAACCCTCGTCTGCGTCCGCATTGAAGACAAAGTGAGGCACTCCACTTGCGAGGAACGCAATGGCCATGATCGAGCGCAGCGAGAGCGACAGGCTTCGTAAGGAAAACTGGATTCAGCGGAAGGTTCGACGCCCCGAAATCGGCGCCTTTCTGGTCATGGTCGTCATCATCGTGGCCCTCTATTTCGCATCCGAGGGGCGTGCGTTCAACGCTCTTGGCGTAAAGAACAACATTGCGATCATCGCGCAGTTCGGGATCATCGCGACCGGGGCCGCATTGCTGATGATGGCTGGCGAGTTCGACCTTTCCATCGGTTCGATGATCGGATTCGCCGGCATGTCGATGGCGATGATGCTCAAGTGGGGCCTGCCGTTCGGGCTTGGCGAGGCGTCGCCATTCTCGGCGTTTGCCGTGACGCTTGCAATGACACTGACGCTGGGCTGGATCATCGGCAACATCGTTGTCCGTTCAGGACTTTCGAGCTTCATAGTCACGCTCGGATTCCTTTTCTTCCTGCGCGGCACGACCGAGGTTTCATTCCGCCTCATCAACAAGTCGACCCAGATCTCCGGCTTGCCGGACTACAAGGAAACAAGTTGGTTTGCGGATTTGATGGGCGGCGAGGTCTTTGGCCTTTTTTACGATGCCTGGTTCTGGCTCGGAGGCAATCTCAATCGGAAGGGCGAACAGTGGGTCACCGGCTTTGATGCGAGATTCCTGTGGTGGATCATCATCGCCGGCGCGGCGTGGTTCATCCTCAGCCGCAGCCAGCTGGGCAACTGGATACTTGCGACGGGAGACGACAAGGATGCTGCCCGCGCAAACGGCGTGCCCGTGAACAGGGTGAAGATCGGCCTGTTCATGTTCACGGCCTTCTGCGCGACCATCTTCGCGGCCTGCCAGGTCTTCGACACGAACACGTCGGACGCGGCCAAGGGCAACCTGAAGGAGCTCGAGGCCATCGCCATTGCGGTCGTCGGCGGCACGCTGATGACCGGCGGCTTCGGTTCGATGCTGGGAGTCATATTCGGCGCCGTGACGGTGGGACTCGTGGCGAATGCCGTGTTCTTCATTCCGTGGATCGACGGAAGTTGGTTCCGGGTCTTTGTGGGAACCGTGCTGCTCGCTGCCGTCTTCGCCAACGAACGCATCCGCAAGCGGATTACCGGAGGGATCTGAGGCATGGCGGAGCAACCTTGCATGCGGGTGGAGAACCTCGTCAAGAGGTTCGGTCCCTTTACCGCGCTTGCTGGCGTCGACCTGGAGATCTTTCCCGGTGAAGTGCACGCCCTTCTGGGAGACAACGGGGCCGGCAAGTCCACATTGATAAAGGTGCTTGCGGGAGTGCACCGTCCTACGGAGGGTCGGATCTTCGTCGACGAGAGGCCTGTCTCCTTCCGCAGTCCGCGCGATGCGAGCGCGGCCGGCATCGGCACCGTGTACCAGGATCTGGCGCTCAACCAGCTCATGAGCGTTACGCGAAACTTCTTCATGGGCCGCGAGCTGAAGAACAGATTCGGCGTCCTGAAGATGGACGAAATGGACAGAATCGCACATGACGAGATGCTGAAGATCGGGATCGACTTCTCCGACCCGACGCAGGCCGTCGGCACCATGTCGGGAGGCCAGCGGCAGACGCTCGCCATTGCCAGGGCGATCCACTTCGGCGCCAGGGTTCTTATTCTGGACGAACCCACATCGGCGCTCGGGCAGAAGCAGCAGATGGAAGTCCTGAAGACCATCAAGAAGGTGCGCAAGCGCGGTGACATCGCGATCATCTTCATCACGCACAACGAGATTCACTCGCGGCTTATTGCCGACCGCTATACCTTCCTCGCTCTTGGCAAGGTGATTGGAACGGGAACACACGAATCCCTCGAGCACGGCGAGATCCGCCGCCTCATGGCTGGCGGCGCGGAGATGGCGGACCTCGAACAGGAGCTCGAGTCAGTCTGAGGCCAAGCCCCCTGTACGCGGAACGCCGCCTCGCAGATTCTTGACGCAAGCGATGTCAAGGCAGTGAACCGCGAATTCGGACAATGCGGCAGCGCCAGGAATTCCTCGGCCAACCGAAACCAGGACGAAACCGAGTTGCTTGGCGGTCGGCGCGGTTTGTGGTGTCCGAATGAACCGTTGGAGTTCGACGGGTAACGCATCCGAACGCAACTGCCGCCCGACCGGGAAAGGGAGCTGCATCGGCACCCGCACGAGCAGTGCGAGCATCCGGAGCATCTGCCGTAGAATCAGCAGGCAGCGATCGCGCGGTACGCGCGGATGATGACGCGGGACATGTTGCAACGCGCGAACCGGATGATGTCCGGGTGGGCGAGCAACTGCCGCCTCGGACAGGTCGGCCCTCCTGCCCAATGCTCGATGCGCACCCGACGAATCGGCTGCGACTGCGGTTCTGTCGGAGGCGCAAGGTCAAAAGCGGGAAGTGCGTGCGCTTCTCGAACCAGCGGCTATGGGAGATCTACGGCCTGAAACACCTTGCGCCGAGGGCCAAGGGCCTTCTTCGGGCGAAGGCATGATCTCGTCGGAAAACCGGGTGCGGGAAATCTGCACGTCCGGTTTGACGAGCGGGGGCGAGGAAACTCAGTCACGGAAGCTGGACTGAGGCCCGGAGCGAAAGCGACGGAATTGCCTGCGGACCCCGGAGCCGGCGCGCCAAACCCCGACTCTGCCGAAAGTTCCTGGAAGATCGTCAGAACAATCGTTTTTTGTCTATGGTGTACGACAGAAGGAGCAGTACCGCTCTGCCTGTTTTCCGGCGCGTCGCTACCACTTCTCGACATCCTTCAGCGACTCATGCGTCCGCTCGTTGCAGGCGTCTGGGCGGGTTGTCACATCGACCGTGGCCTCCGCCTTTCCGCCGGTGCCCGGAATCCGATGGGTCGAACGCACGATGGCGGGCAGGCAGTCGAGAAGGGCCGGGAAGGAGTGAACGCCGCTGCCGTCCGGAAGCGCGTGTGTGCGAACCTTCGTCAGCGCCGGTTCGGAACGCCGAAGGGCAGCGCTGTATCGAGGGTCTAGTCGGGCTCGGCGTCGGCGTAGCGCATGGCAGCCGAGGTCTTCCGCATGCGCCAATCGAGAAGACAGGCGGGCATGCAGATGAAGGTGTGGGGGCGCTGACCCGGCGCGCGGGGCGGTGAAATATTGGGCCGGACCTTGAAGTCTGTGAGCTCTAGCGTTCGCTGTCGCGCTTGCGAACCGCAAGTCCTTGGCAACCGACTGTTAATCTGAAGTTCTAGGCGATTCTGGCTTTGTTTTCGCGATTTTCCGCGTATATTCAAGGTGCTGGAGGGTTCGAGGAAGCGTCCAGTCCGGTGTAAGCGTTCGGTGAAGGCGTGATGGCCTGTATTGTCTATTGATTGAGGGTTCTTTTCCAGTCCTTCCGGAGCGGGCAGAGCCAGATGTCTTTCCTGGGCTTTGCGTACTCGTTCTTTCTGTCGTATCTGCCCCTTCCCTGGGTTGTTCCGACACGGGTCCAGCCTGAGGCTTTGTACAGGGCCCCGGCGAAACGCGGGATTTCGACGAAGGTCTCCATCAGGACCGGCGTCACCCTGTACTGGGTGTCCCAGTCCTGAGGCAGCTGGCGTCGCGCCTGCGAGAGGATGTGGGAGGCCAGGTTCGGGATCCGGACCCATGGCATGATCAGAAAGCGGGAATTGTCGATCACGCGATACAGGTTCCGCTCCCGGACTTCCGGGGACCATCCGATGAAGTCATCGCGGGGTGCGGTCTTCCAGGCGGCGGCCGAGAAGCCGAGCATGGCCAGCGGCCGGCCCTCCCGGTCCTGGACTGCATAACGCATCTGTGCACCGATCAGGGGCGTGTAGCCGAGGTAGTGCCAGCGGGCGATGAAGCCGTTCCAGGCGACGCTGGCCGCTCGGCCGGCACCGGTGACCCTGACCAGGCGGATCGGGCGCACCGCGTCCAGCGTTTCCGGCATCGGCGTGGCCGGCGGGTCGGTCTCCGGGCCGAACTCGAGGACCCGCCGCGGCCGCAGGCCGTGCCGCGGCGGCGGCAGCGTGATGATCCCGTCCCGGTGCATCCTCAGCATGGCGAGCCGGGCCGCCATGTCCCTGAGCCCGCCGTCTGGCTTGACCCAGCCGATGGCGCGGCAGAACGCCCGCGCCAGCCCGGCACGGGTCTGCTGCGGGGAGGACGCGATCAGGTCCCGCATCAGCGCCATCTCGCCGGCGGTGAAGCCGCGTCCGTGACAGCGGCACGCGATCGTGTCATCCGTCGTCATCGTGCGGCCTTGAGGTGTCGGCGCCTGTCTTCGCCCATCGACCATGGCAGCCAGGGTGACAGGTCCTCCGGCGGCTGGCCGCCGTTGCCCGCGCAGGCCGAGAGCCAGTCGTCAAGCCACGTGCGGACATCGATCCCGTTCATCCGCAGGGTCTCGATGATCCCGTACATCATGGCGGAGAACAGGGCCCCTTCGAGGCTGTCGGAGCCGAACGACAGCTTCCGCCCGATCACCGGACCACGATGCATCCGCTCGGACAGGTTGCTGTCCATGGGTACGTCCGGCCTGTCGACGAAGACGCAGAGCCCGTCGCGATGCCTCGGCAGCGAGTTGAGCGCCTTCGCACGCCGGTCCGAGTTGGCCGGCCCCGCACGTTCCGTTCTCCGCGAGGGCGAACAGCCGGTCGACGGCACGCTTCAGTCGACGATGTGCACTCCCGAACTTTCGCGACTGCTCCTCCAATCCCGCCTCCGGGTCGCAGTGCTTCAGCCGGACCCTGTTCAGGTGGAATAGCTGCCCGAACCGGTCCAGCCACCGGCCCTCCCATCTCTTCAGGGCGTCATTGCCGGCGGCGGCCTCGATGAATTTGCGGCGCACATGCACCCGGAGATGTTGCATGCAACATCTCCGGGTATATGTTGCGGCCCGGCATATGTTGCGGAGCTTTGGCATCGGCCTGCCACGCACGGGAATCTTTCGTCTGGCCGCAACATAATTTTCTGACTGGCAGTCGTTCGCCATTGTCATGTCTCCAACCACTAAGGAGACAATACAATGTTCGAGACTCTCTTCACCCGTCCAGGCATCGTCGGTCGCAATCGTGCCGCGCCGTTGCTGGATGAACGGCTTGGTTGCCTTGAGCACTGCGCCGAGGGAGGCGCCCGGCTCACGACGTTGCGCGCAATCGCGGCTCACCAGGTCAGCCTGGTTCGCCTTCTGGACCTGCACGAGCGCGAGCGCGTCAGCGTGACACGCGTGGAAGCCGCGGCCGATCAATGGTCGCTGCCCGGCGGGCGGCGATTCCGCCGCCCCGCTTCGTCAGAGGCACGCAAGCGGTTCATCGGCCACGCGGAGCGATGGCTGCGCTTCGCCGGCCTGCTCGACGAACCGGCCAGGGCGCGGCACGCCCACGCCGGAGAGGCCGCAGCCTTCGAGGCCTGGATGCGCGACGAGCGCGGGTGGTCGGAAGAGACCGTTTGCGGCTGCATCGGCGCCGTCGACCGTTTCCTCGAAGGGCTGGACGGTCGCAAGGTCCCCCTGGCCGAGGTCGGGATCGCCGACATCGATCGGGAGGTCGCACGCTGGCACGCCCGCGACTGCAACCGGATCACGATCCACGACTATGCGATGCGTCTCCGCATCTTCTTCCGGTTCGCGGAACGCCGGGACTGGTGCACGCCGGGACTGGCCGAAGGAATCATTCCGTCGCGGTTCCATCCCGGCAAGCCGCTCCCGAAGGGGCTGGACCGGGACGAGGTCCTGCGCCTTCTCGCGACCTCCGAGGGCGACCGCCCTGCCGACGTTCGCGACCGCGCGATCCTGATGGTGCTGGTCGCCTACGGCCTGCGCTCCGGGGAGGTCGCCGGCCTGCGGCTCGACGATCTCGACTGGACGGAGGAGATCCTGCGGGTGCGCTGCCCGAAGCCGGGTCGGACGCATCTCCACCCGCTTTCGCGCGGCGTCGGGCAGGCGATCCTGCGCTACGTCCGCGACGTCCGTCCCCGACGCCCGGAGAGAGCGCTGTTCCTGACCCTTGGCGCCCCGATCCGTCCGATGACCCGGTCCGCGATCGGGCATGTCGTCAGGAGCCGGCTCGACCGGATCGGCATCACGGGCAAGCGTCGCGGCCCGCATGCGCTGCGCCACGGCGCGGCGCAGCACCTGCTCGACAACGGCCTGTCGATGAAGGAGGTCGGCGACTATCTCGGACATCGCGGCATCTCGGCCACCTCGGCATACGCCAGGGTCCGGCTCGACGCGCTGCGCGAGGTCGCCGACATCGACCTGGAGGGCCTGGCATGACGCTCCGGGACGCGATCGATTCCCATGTCGCATGGCGCCGGGCCCACGGCGCGAAGTTCGACAGCAGCGCGCACATCCTGCATCGCTTCGGCAGGCTTGTCGGCGAAAGCGCCAACTGCGGATCCGTCACCGAAGCGGACGTGCTCGTCTTCCTTGCCGGAGACGGCCGGCTCACCCGGCAACGGGCCAACAAGCACGGCGCCCTGAACGGGTTCTGCCGCTACGCGATCAGCCGAGGTCTCCTCGCCCGGTCTCCGCTTCCGGCACCGGAGAACGAACCGGGAAAGCCGCGCTCGGCGCCGCCGTACGTGTTCTCCCGGGAAGAGCTTCGGCGTCTGTTCGACGCCGTCGACGTCAGCCGGAAGCGGCCGGTCCAGCTCGACGCGGACACGCTGCGGGCGCTGCTCCTGCTTCTGTACGGCGCAGGCCTCCGGCTCGGCGAGGCGCAGCGCCTGACGCTCGACGACGCCGACCTGGCCGAGGCGGTCCTGACCATGCGCGACACGAAGTTCCACAAGTCCCGACTCGTACCGATCGGTCCGCAGCTCGTCGATGCCCTGCGGGCCCATGTCGCCAAGCGGGTCGAGCGCCCGTTGCCGCAGCGCGGGGCCTCGACAGTGCTTGCCAACCTCGACGGCACCCCATTGGTGAGGGAGACCGTCCGGTTCGCGTTCAAGAACATGCTCGATGCGGCCGGGATCCGGCATGACGGGAACGACGGGCGGCAGTCGCCGTGCCTTCACTCGCTGCGACACGCCGCGGCCGTGCACAGGCTGGAATCGTGGTACCGGCAGGGAGCCGACGTGCAGCGGCTGCTGCCGGCGCTCTCCACATGGCTCGGTCACGCCCATCTCGACGGAACCCGGGTCTACCTCTCGATGACGCCCGAGCTGCTGCAGGAGGCCTCGGTCCGCTTCGACCGCCATGTCAACGGAGGCGGCCATGAGTGATCCCCGCACGCTCGGCCCCTGGCTGCGCCGGTTCCTGGCCGAGCACGTCGTCACCGAGCGCAACCTCGCGCGCAACACCCAGCTCAGCTACCGCGACACCTTCAAGCTCCTGATCCCGTTCGTGGGCGCAAAGACCCGCAAGCCGGCCGAGCGGATCGCGCTGGACGATCTCACGCCCCGGCGCGTGCTCGAGTTCCTTGCCCACCTGGAGGAAGGTCGCGGCTGCTCCGTGCAGACCCGCAACCAGCGACTGACCGCGGTCCGGGCCTTCGCCCGCTTCGTGGCCAGCCGCGACCCCGCCCGTCTGGAATGGAGCGCCGGGATCCGCTCGATCGCCTTGAAGAAGGCGACGCCGCAGCCGGTCGGCTGGCTGAGCAAGGCGGAGATGGAGGCGCTCATCAAGGTCCCCGACCGCGGCACCCAACGCGGCCTGACGGAACACGCCCTGCTGCTGTTCCTCTTCAACTCCGCGGCGCGAGTCTCCGAAGCGACCGGCCTCGTGAAGGGAGACTTCCAGATCGGGCGGCGCGACGGCCGTCACGCGCTCGTGACGATCCACGGCAAGGGCGGAAAGCGCCGGCAGTGCCCGCTCTGGCCCCGGACCGAGCGCGCGCTTTCCGGGCTGCTGCAGGGCCGGGCCGACGGCGATGCCGTCTTCCTCAGCCGGCAGCGGAGACCGTACACACGGTTCGGGGTCTACCGGCTTGTGGAACGGTGTGCCGCCCGCGTGCCGGAGCTGGAAGGGAGGAAAGTGACGCCTCACCTGATTCGCCATTCGAGCGCCTGCGTCATGCTCAAGTCCAGGATCGACCTGAACACGATCCGCTCCTGGCTGGGGCATGAGAGCCTCGACACGACCAACGTCTACGCCGAGATCGATCTTGAGACGAAGGCCAAGGCGATGGCGCTGTGCGACGCGGCGGAAGAAGGGCCCGGCCGTCCCTGGAAGGAGGACAGGGGGCTGATGGCCTTCCTTGACTCGCTCTGACTGCAAAAGATTATGTTGCGGCCAAAATCGAGGATTCCCGTGCGTGGCAGGCCGATGCCAAAGCTCCGCAACATATGCCGGGCCGCAACATATACCCGGCACCAGGCCAGGATCAGGATGCCGCCGAGAAGACGCGCCAATTTCTTGCAGGCCGAGAAGGCGTCGCAAACCAGGACCGTTCCGGCACCGACGCCGGCGAACAGCTTGCCGGCGGCCTCGGCATTGCGCCGCGCGTCGACGTGGAACCAGACCGCATCCCGGCAGACCGCACACCACAGCCACGCCTTGCCGGTGCCGCGGATGGCCTTGAGGGACTGAACCCGCCAGCTTGTCTCGTCGCCGTGAAGCACCGCGGCCGCTTTCAGGTGGGCGAGGATCGCCAGCGACAGCGGCGCGAACAACGGCATCAGCCTGTGGATGCTGGAGGCCAGGGTCCCGGCCGAGACCGGCAGCCCCTGGTCGCGCATCCATGCCGCGACCCGGTTCAGCGGCCGGTGGCAGGCGCAGCATTCGAACAGGAAACAGACCCGGAAGCCGATCCCATAGGGCGTGTTGGGGAACAGCCGGGGAACCGGGGGCGCCGAGACCTCCTTCGGCGCCGACGCACAGGTGCAGCTGCGCCGCCAGCGGTTGCGTTGGATGATCCGGACATGCACCCCGGCCTCGATCTCGATGGTCTCGGAGTCATGGCTGCCGTTCTTCACGCAGGGAAGGCCGCAGCAGGGACAGACACGCTCCGCCTCCGGCAGGTCGTGAACCTCGGGTTTGCGCTCCATCCCGGGCCGCGCCGTCCGGCCGTGCCCGGGCTTGTCCGCCTGTTGGCCACGCGAGCGGCCGCTGCCGGAACCGGACTTTTCCTTCTTCTCGCTTTTTTGGCCGAACCTTGCCTTGGCATGGGTCTCATGCGCCGAGCGGAGCCTCTCGTTCTCCGCCTTGAGTTCCTCCAGTTCCTCCGCCTGCTTCGCAGTCAACTCCTTCAGCCGGGAAATCTCCTTGCGCAAACCCGTGATCGAGCGGTGGCCACTGTCGATGCCGGCGGCGTTCAGAAGCCCCTGCAACCGCGCCACCTCCTTCTCCAGCTTGCGCACATTCTTCGCACTCCGGCTCCGGTGCAGGTCCTTCAGGTCCGCACGTGCTGCGGCAAGCTTCTCGCGGTTGCTCGCGAAAACCGATCGAAGGACGTTGAGGTCGCCGCGCGCCCGGACCGACTCCCGCCTCCATTCCTCGGCACGGGCTTCCAATTCCACGAGTTCGCCCTTCAGTTCCGCGACCCTCGCCTCGGCCGCCTCCGCACGTGCACGCTCAAGTGCACAGAGACGTTCCAAGTCCTCCGCAGACAGAACCGGCGGAGTGGAAGAAACAGAAACTCCGGAATTCAACATGCGACCGGATTAACAGATGTCCGATCATGTAGCCAGTGGAAAATTCAATCCCGAAAAAACAATCACCAAATGCTGGCAGGAATGGCCATCACGCCCTTACCGAACGCTTACAGTCCGGTTTCGTGTAGGCACTAGGATGCCTCAGGCCGTCTTGCGCTCCGTCAGGAGGCTTCCCGCCCGATAGTGCGCATTTTCCTGCATTTCGCGGATGTTTCCGCTTGACATCATATGTCGAGCCGGCCGGAAAGGGGCGAATCGGCAGGCGCCAGTTTCCAGGACGCTCCCGTGACCAAGCCCGCAGGCATGCACGTCGCCGTCATCAAGTCCCGCCAGAACGGAAAGACATACACTTCCGTCCTCCTCCGACAGAGCTGCCGCGACCACGACAACCGGGTGCAGAAGCGGACCCTCGCCAATCTCTCGCACCTGCCGCCGCACACGATCCCCCTGCTGCGCGGCGCGCTGGCGGGAAAGCGGCATGCGGAGGCCGGCGACGCGCTTGGGGACCCGGTCCGATCCCGCCACCACGGGGCGGTGCAGGCGGTGCGCACGGCCATGAACGCCATCGGCCTTCCCCGCCTCGTCGCCCGCGAGCGGTGCCCGGAACGCGACCTTGTCCTCGCCATGGTCGCCGGCCGCATCCTCAGGCCGAACTCCAAGCTCGCCACCACCCGATGGTGGCGGAACACCACCCTGCCCGAGGAGTTCGCCATCGCCGACGACGTCGCGCCCGAGGACCTCTGCGCGGCGATGGACTGGCTCGACGAGCGGCAGGAAGGCATCCAGGGACGCCTGGCACGGCGCTGGATCGCGACCCTCCGAAGGCGATCTCGTTCTCCGGGACCTGTCCTCGACCTGGCATGAGGGAAGCCACTGTCCGCTCGCGCGCTTCGGCTGCAGCCGCGACCGCAAGCGGGGCCTCCCGCAGATCAACTTCGGCCTCCTCTGCGACCGCGACGGGCGCCCGGTCGCGGTCTCGGTCCATCCGGGAAACATCACCGACAAGGAGACCCTCCTGCCCGAGCTCGACCGCCTGCAGCGCCGCTACGGCTTCTCCCGGGTGGTGATGGTCGGGGACCGCGGCATGATCATCAAGGCCACCATCGCGGCCCTGCGTGAACGCGGCGGCGCCGACTGGATCACCGCCCTCAAGAGCCAGACCATCCGCAAGCTCGCCCGCCAGGGCCGTCCCGACCGTTTCCAGGACCCCGAACACGAGCAGACGCTGTTCGAGATCCGCGACCATCCGGACTTCCCCGGCGAACGCCTCGTCGCCTGCCGCAATCCCCGCCTCGCCGGGCACCGCGCCCGCGTCCGGCAGGAGCTGCTCGAGGCCACCGAAAAGGCGCTCGCGAGGATCGCCGCGCGCGTCGAGGGCGGAACCCTCGAGGGCGAGGCCGACATCGGCCTCGCCGTCGGCGAGGTCATCAACACGAAGAAGATGAAGAAGCACTTCCGCCTCGACATCGCCGCGACCGGCTTCAGCTTCCGACGCAAGCAGGAGTCCATCGACGCCGAGGCCGCCCTCGACGGCATATGCGTCATCCGCACATCGCTCGGCGACGACGACATGGACGCCGAGGAATGCGTCAGGGGATGCAAGGCCCTGACCCGCGTGGAGCGGGCATTCCGCTGCCTCAAGCCGGCGACCTCCAGGTCCGGCCGATATTCCACCGCCTCGCGCACCGGGTCCGCGCCCACTTCTTCATCTGCATGCTCGCCTACCTCGTCGAATGGCACATGCGGAAGGCATGGGCCCCCCTGTGCCATACCGACACCGAACCCGACGAGACCGGGGATCCGGTCCTGCCCGCCCGGCGCTCGGAGCCGGCACTGACCAAGGTTCATGCCCACACCCTGCCGGACGGCAGCGGCGCCCACAGCTTCCGGACGCTTCTCGACAGCCTGTCGACCATCGTGCGCTCGACGCACCGGATTCCGGGCGCAGGCGACGGGCCGGAGGCCGAGGTCGAGGTGACGACCCGGCCTGACGACTGCCAGAAGAAGGCGCTCGATCTGCTGAAGGACATCGCGAAGATGCAGCGAAGCACAGGAATGCAGGCAGAGCGGGACAGGCCGCTTCGGCGTACTCCGTTGACAAAACACAATATTTTCGTCAACCACCAAAGAACTTCAGGTTAATTCGAGGATCCCACCCTGGCTGTGCGAAGCAATGAGCAGTTCGACTTCACCGGGCTTGGCATCGCCCGTTTTGCGTTTAGGTCCGAAGCGGCCCGCAGGTACGCGCAGGGAGACGACCGGGTCGTTGAACGGCGGCGAAGAATCCGGGCGCTTTTGCCGGGAGAAAGCACCTGCTATACGCCTGAGTTGCAATGCGGCCATTCCCGTCCGCGCGCACCGTTGGCGGGCATGCCGGAGCGTTGGCACTAGACTCGGGTTTGAGACTGAATCGGCATGAACCTTCCTGACAGGAATGCAATCGAGGCCGCGGCGAATCTCGTGCACAGCGTATTTCGGCCGACGCCCGAGCGCTTATACCCTTTGCTGTCCAGGCGCGCCGGGACGGAAGTCTGGGTCAAGCACGAAAATCACACGCCGATCGGTTCGTTCAAGCTGCGCGGCGGTCTCAACTACATGGAGTCGTGCGGCGCAGGGACCGTCATCGCGGCGACCAGGGGGAACCACGGGCAGTCCGTCGCTTACGCCGCCGCCAGGTCGGGCAAGGAGGCGATCATCGTCGTTCCCGAGGGAAACAGCCCGGAAAAGAACCTTGCCATGGAGGCATTCGGTGCCGAAGTCGTCGTCCATGGCCATGACTTCCAAGCCGCGTTTGAATACGCGCTCGACCGCGCAGGGGGCGACGGCATTCACTTCCTGCCTTCCTTTCACGAGAAGCTGGTCGCCGGCGTTGCTTCCTGCTGCTACGAGTTTCTTGCCGAAGTTCCGCAACTTGACACGCTTTACGTCCCGATCGGACTCGGCTCAGGGATTTGCGGCGCCATCAGCGCGCGCGAGGCTCTGGGTCTTCGCACCGAAATCGTGGGTGTCTGCGCGGAGTCTGCGGCTGCCTATGCGCTGAGCTTTGAGGCGCGGTGCCCGGTCTCGACCAACACGGCCGAAACCATCGCGGACGGAATGGCCTGCCGGGTGCCGGACAGCGCCGCACTCGGTGTAGTCCTCGCCCATGCCGAACGCGTCGTTACCGTGTCCGACGGCGAAATCGAGCAAGCCATGCGACACTACTTCTCGGATACGCACAATGTCGTCGAGGGTGCGGGCGCTGCGCCGCTTGCTGCGCTCCTGAAGGAAAGCGGCAGGATGTCGGGCCGGGTCGTCGGGCTCGTCGCCAGCGGCGGGAACGTCGACAGCAACGTCTTTGCTCGAATTCTCTCCACCGCTTGACGCATCCCCCTGCCGGCATCGCCGCCGGTTCGGAAGCACTTCCGCCGCTTCATCGAAGGGCGCCGGATCGACGGGCAGTCAGGATCGGTGCCCGAACGCCCCGGTCAGGCACGCCGCCTCGCCGCAGTTGTCAGGTTCCCGCCTCAGAACCCGCCTCAGGCAAGCGCATCGCGCAAGGCCGCGAGAATTGCGCTGCGTTCCGCCCGCGCCCGAAGTGCGTCATCCATGTCCACGCGGACGAAGCGGGTAGGCGTGTTGGGTTGCAGCTGGCCGATCAGGTCCATGTCGGCCGAGATGATGGTGCCGATCATGAAGTAGCCGCCGCCGGATACCGCGTCGCGATGCAGTATGATCGGTTCCTTCCCCGCTCGGAACCTGGACGGACCCGTAGGGATAGCAGGCATCAGTGATGTTCGAGGGGTCCGACCTGGCGCCAAACGGCTGTTCGCGCTCCCACGAAATTCATTGCACGCCCGCCCTGGAAACGATTGCCCATTCTGTCGGCCTCGTTGGCGACCTTCCAGATATCCTCGAAGAATGCCCGTTGCGATTCCGCGGTGATCCTGTGCCAGTATAGACCGGGCAGCATGCGCAGTTCGGCCGGGTTCCCGGGACTGCGCCGGAGCGCGTCGGGGACCGACCTGCCGTCGCGTCCTCCAGACTGGTCTGCGCTGACCGGCAGGCTGTCACCGGGCTGTATCTGCCTTCCGTCGATTCCGCCGAGCGCGCCGATGGCATAGGTCGACCTGCTGCCAAGCGCCGGCGGGGTCGCGATGCCGCCCGATACCGCTATGTAGACGCGGGCTCCGGAACGCAGGAAATCGAACGTCAGCACGTCACCGGACTTGACGGAAAAGGCCGTCCAGCCGGGTTGCATCGCGCCGTTGACCTTGGGCGGCAGGTCTGCGCCGCAGACGGGGACAGTGGCGGCCTCCGTGAACTCGAGTTCGGGGCCCATGAACACGGCTTCCAGGGCTGCGGCGCCTTCCGGATTTCCGACTAGGAGGTTTGCCGCGCGCAGCGCCAGGCGGTCCATTGCCCGCCGATCGGGATGCCGAGGTGATAGTATCCGGGACGGCCGAGATCCTGTATGGATGTCAGGATGCCGTGTGAGACTACGTTAATCGGCATGGAGCGTCTCCATCAGCTTGGCATTGGTGCCGTCAATGTCGGCATTGAAGGCTGCAAGGTCGAACGTGAGTCCCCGAATTCGCGGCTCGAACCGGCCCGCGTTCACTTCGTCAACCGCGGAATCGTATTCCGCCCGGTCGATCGGCTTCCACTTCACGATGTCTCCGGGACGGAAAAAGACCACCCCCGTACCACTCTGAAGTGCAACACCAGAGGTGGCGGCGGCCTGCGTCCTTCGACGCAGGATGTTGCAAGTCGGCCAGATGGCGGCGACAGTCCCTGTGATGAAGCAAGGAGGCTGTCATGCCGAGGGGCTACCACCACCTGACCCATGGCGAACGATGCCGGACATGCGCGCCGAGGAAAAGCGGGCTGTCCGATCCGGCCATTGCCCGGCAGATCGGCCGGGACCGGACGACTGTCCGGCGCGAGATCCGGCGCAACGGCGGCGGGCGCGGATGCAGGCACGGGCAGGCGCAGGCAAAGGCCGCGGCGCGGCGGCGCCTCGTCCGTTGCCGGGAAGATGACCCGGGAGCGGTGGCGGACGGTGGAGGACAGGCTTGCGGAGGGCTGGAGCCCGGAGCGGACCGCCGGCCGCTTCCGCAAGGAGGGCATCCCCATGGCGGGCCGGGAGCGGATATGCCAGCGCGTCCGCGCCGACCGGGAAGGCCGGGGGGGCGGCTCTTCCTGTTCCTGCGGCGCCGCGGCAGGAAGCCGGACCGGAAGGGCGGGCGCCATTCGGGCCGGGGCCGCATCCCGGACCGCACGGACATCTCCGAGCGCCCGGAGATCGTGGAGGCGAAGGAGCGGGTCGGCGGCCGGGAGGCGG
>CAXXWA010000023.1:0-89133 GCA_963662815.2 uncultured Amylibacter sp. | reverse complement strand
GTCGATCTCGAGATGATACGACTGTTCGTCGACAGTCGACGGGTACCGGTCTGTCAGGAGAAAAAGGTAAGAGAGAAACCTTCCCGTGAATCGGGAGAGTTCCCGTATGAATTCGAACCACCATCGGGGATAGTTCTGGCGAAAGACGATCATCAGCGCCGTGGCGACGAAGATGCCGCCGGACAAACTTGTGATTCCGGCGTCAGAATCGGCAAACCACCCGGAAACCAGCGAGATAATCACGAATATCGGCAGGACCATGATCGGGCGGAGCAGTGTCGTGAGTCGATCCAGTTTCTCGGGATAGTCGATCGTCAACCGGACCGGATAGGTTTCAGTGTCAGACATGGGTCTTGTCCTCCTGCAATCCGTTACGGCGGAGCGTGGGGACGGTTTCGTCGCCTGACACGCCCGCAAAACACGCAACGGAACCGTGGGCAAGACTCCGGAAGTTGCAATGCCGACGACCGGGTTCGGCCCAATGACGAAAAAAGAGTACCAACGGGTCTGCCATGTGACAAGGGAAAGCGTGTGTTCAATCGGTCTCGTCCTGGATGCATGCTGTTCGGGCGGGCCGGAGAGCTTTGGTTGAGCGGGAAATGGAACTTTCGCGGCCGAATTGCATCACGGCACGGGCATGCGTTGCCGGCATGCGAAAACGGGTCAGCCGGAAGTGGCGCACGCGGGTCCGGCTGACGGGATTCCTGGCGAATCGGGCATCCGCAGAACGCCCTGGACTTCGGGGAATCGATTGACAGCGTTGCCGCAACTCTGGCACCAAACAGGTGTTCGCATATCGCCGGAAACAGCGAACGACGGACGTACCTGCAAGCAGCGAAGGAAGACGCCATGGCCTCTTCTGGCGATGCGGAGGCGCCGGCCCGAGGGCGACAGGGCCAATCGATTCGGCAACGGCGTCGATGACCTGCCAATTCGCTTGGCATCCGTTTCATGAATCGGGCGACGCCAGAATCGTTCACATCGATCTGGCGCTTCATGCAGGCAGGGAAACCGAGGCGCTCGAATGGCTTGACGGCGGGGAGCGGAAGCGTCGGCAGCGGTTCCTTTTCCCTGAGCCGCGCCGGGAATTCACCCTGTGTCGCGCCGCCCTCCGTTCGCTTCTTTGTGGTGAACTCGGATGCAGGAACGGAGACCTCGCCATCGACTTCCTGGAATTCGGGAAGCCGTTCGCCATGGTCGAAGGAACTCCGGCACCGGTTGCTTTCAATGTCAGCCACAGCGGTAGGCACGGTCTGATCGCGCTGGCGTCCGAGGGCCGCATTGGTGTTGATGTCGAGGAGCGTTCGCCCGACCGCGATCTCGACAGCATGATCCGGATGCTGTTCGCACCCGGAGAACGGAGCGCGTTCAACACGGTGAGCGGAATCGGGAAAATCGACCTGTTCTACAGGTTGTGGACAATGAAGGAGGCGCTCATAAAGGCAGTCGGTTCCGGCCTTTCGCTGGATACCGCCAGATTCGAGATCCCGTTCGCCATGGTCAATGGACGAAGAACCGGCGTGTTCCGGTTCCCTGAATCATCTGCAGTGGCATGGCGTCTCGAAGACATCGGAGTTGCCGACTTTGCGGCCGCTTTCGCCCATGAGATCGTCGAAGCTTGACTGGAGTCCGGAAGTGCCTTGCCGGTGAAAGGGATCGCCGCGTCTTCGGCACCGGATCGAAAGCCGGTTCGCGCCGGGAAAGTGGCCTGGCGCGGCGGCGGTCATGGAGCGCCTCGGCGCGCTCAGCAGCGCAGGGACCGGCCTGAAGCCGATCAGCCCGACGCATCCGCAACGAATCCGGCAAGGGAGTCTGACGACCTCGTCGCGGCAAAGGGCGAGACCGCGACATCCATGCCCCGGGAAATGCCGGAACAGCGGCATCGCAGCGGGACGAATCACGTGTTCGAACCGCATGCCTGCCGGGAAAGTGCCCCCGGCGCGAAGGAATGCGGTCCGGCGAGCGGTCAGGGCCGGAAGTATGCGTCCAGCTCGTCCTGGTAAGCGAACACGGCCGCAAGCCCGCCGGTGTGAACGAAAAGAACCCTGCTGTTCCTCGCGATGTCGCCGCAGTCCAGGAGTGCGGGGATGACGGCGAAAGTCTTGGCGGTGTAGACGGGGTCGAGCATGACGCCATCTTCGCGCGCCACAATGCGCATGGCTTCGAAAGCGGCCGCCCCCGCCCGGCCGTATCCCGGCGACAGCGCGACGTCCGACACATGGATGTCTCCGGCGGAGACCGTGCCTGCGGCGTCGGTCAGGCTGCCCAGTCCGTCAAGCACCGTCCGAACCCGTTCTGCCTGCCGCCGGGCCGGCCTGCGTACGCAGCTGCCGATCACCCTGGCCCTGCTCCCGGCGCTTCGCAGCCCGGCCAGTAGCCCGGCATGGGTCAGGCCGCTTCCGGAAGCGACGACGACAACGTCGAAGTCTCCTGCCTGAGCCGCGATTTCCCGCCCTGCCCGCACGTAACCCAAGGCGCCGAGAGGCGGATTTCCCGACGCAAGCGGAATGACGTAGGGCCGCTTTCCCGCCTGCCGCAGGCGTTCCGCACGATCCCGGAGCGCCGCGTCCGCGCCGACCTCGTCTTCGCCGTCCGGGTAGTGAATGATCTCCGCCCCGAGAATTCCGAGGAGAAGAACGTTTCCGGATGTCCTGTAGGTTGTTCCCGAGTGCGGCACGCGCTCCTCGAGCTGCGCGACAGTGTGCATGCCGAACGAGGCCGCGGCGGCGGCCGCGGTTCTGACGAAGTTCGACTGGACCGCGCCGGTGATCAGGACCGTATCGGCCCTCTGCTTCCGGGCGGCGCCGAGATAGAATTCGAGTTGCCTCGACTTGTTGCCGCCGAAAGGCGCGCCGGCAAGGTCGTCGCGCTTGATCGATATGCGGGCGCCGAGCAGTCTCGAGACGTTCGGAAGAGGGTGGAGCGGCGTTCGGGACCTGACGAGCAAGGCGCGGGGGTGTCGGAGCCTGTCAGTCACTGTTTCCTGTCCCGTCCGGGGAATGGTCCGTGCCTTCAAGCACGGATTTAAGGCGGAGTCACCGGGCAAGGACACCGTCAGCGGCTTGAAGTGTCGGCGCAGCGGGCCAAACTGCGGCACTCGCCAGCTCCCGCCGGGCTTCAGCCCGTCATCACCACGCCGCCGTCGATGGCGATCAGCTGCCCGGTCAGCATGCAGCTGGATCTGGACGCCAGGAACAGGACGCCGCCGACGATGTCCTCTTCTTTCAGGTGCTCCTTGATGCATTGCCTGTCGAGGTGCGCCGAGAGAGCGTCCGGCGTCGCCCATAGCCGCCTCTGACGGTCTGTCAGAACCCAGCCCGGCGCGACCGCGTTGACGCGAATGAAATCCGGGCCGAATTCCCGTGCAAGGCTGCGGGTCATGCCCGTGATGCCGGCATTTGCAGTCGTGTAAACCGGGTATCCAGCATTGCCCATCATGTACGATATCGACGAGAAATTGATGATGGACCCGCCGCCGAGCGCGCGCATGCCTGGAATGACAGTCCGGCATGCAAAGAAATACGCCCGGAGATTCACGGCCATTGCCGCGTCCCAGTATTCTTCCGTCACCTCGTCGACCGTGTGACGCGCGTCATTGGCGGCATTGTTCACCAGAACTTCGATCGGACCGTTGGTCAGTGCGGCGCAGTCCAGCGCGTCCTTCAAGGCGGAGGTGTCCGAAACGTCGCAGCGAAGGAACAAGGGGCGGCTCCCGTGTTGGGCTTCCATCCTGCCGCAGAACTCATCCGGGTCCGAGCGCTGGACGAAGGCGACCTTCGCGCCCTGCCCGAGAAATCCGTCCACGATCGCGGCGCCGATTCCCGATCCGCCCCCTGTCACGAAGACCGAGGCACCCCTGAGATCCTGATAGACGACGCTTTCGATCATTTGCCGGACTCGGGGCTATCGGAGGTGACGCCGCGTCCGCGCGTCAGGAACGAGCGCAAGCGAACCCCTGCCCTGGGCGAGGCGTCCGGCGATGCCCGGCCGATCCGTCAGAGGACAACCCTGCATTCGGGAACGCCCGTGAACCCCGCCTGAAGGGAAAAGGTCTGCCCTGCGAATGCATCGCCCGGTTCGAGCCCGTTTGCTGCGGTGGTGGCGTAGAGGGTGGAAAGATCAGGCCCGCCGAACGCCGGACAGGAAACCTGCGGCGTCGGAAATTCAATGGCCCGGTCGAATCCGCCGTCGGGGGAGTACCTGGCCAAGCGGCTGCCGCCCCACTGGGCATTCCAGAGGAAGCCCTGCGAGTCGACGACCATGCCGTCCGGACTGAACGGTTCTCCGCCGAGATCGACGACTACCCGAGGCTCGGCGTCCGGCCAGCCGTCGTCGGGACGGAGCTCCTGGCTCATTATCCTTCCGTCCGCCGAATCGGTGAAGTAGGCGAGCTTCCTGTCCGGGGAGAAGCATATGGCATTGGATACGGTGATTTCCGACCGGAGGCGGCGGAGTTCGCCGCGATGCCAGCGATAGATCGCTCCAGCGTTCTTCTCTCCGCCCTTGCCCATGGTGCCGATCCAGAATCCGCCCCAGGGATCGGCGCGTCCGTCGTTCGAGCGCGTCGTTGCATCGTCCGACTCGAGGGCGCAGACGGTTTCCTGCCGGCCGTCGCCGAGCCGGAAGGAAAAGAGCCGGGTTTCGGACGCGATCAGCAAGGTGTCCAGGTCGATCCAGCCTGCGGCGGAGACATGCTCCCCGAACTCCCAGCAGGAGGGGCCGTCAGCGGTTTGCGTCAGGAGTTGCTTGCCGAGGATGTCGAACCAGAACAACTGCCCTCGCCCGGGATGCCAGAGCGGGCCCTCGCCGAGTCTGCATGTCCGGTTGTCGTATACGCTGACAGTCATTCGCGCACCCTGCCTTCCCTGTGTCAAGCGTAGCTGCAGGCATCTTCGAAGTCGAGGCGAGGAAGCCTTTCGAATATGGCGGACTCGTCCGCATAGCCGAGGTTGCAGAGAAAATTCGACCTGAGAGACGTGCCGGCAAAGAACTCCCTGTCGACGACATCGTTCGAGAAGCCCGACATTGCGCCGATGTCCAGGCCCCTGGTTCTCGCGGCGATCATGAAGTAGGCGCCCTGAAGCGTAGCGTTGCGGAAAGCCGTCGTCGCTGCCCGGTCAGGAAATTCGGAAAAGAAGTCCCTGCGGTCCTCGTGCGGGTAGAGCTGCGGCAGCCGCTTCCAGAATTCCGTGTCGTGGGCAACGATCACCGTCACCGGCGCGCCCGTGACCTTCGGCACGTTTCCGGGAGCCAGGGCCTTGGCGAGCCTTGCCTTTCCGGCTTCGGAGGCGACGAAAACGAATCTCGCCGGAGAGCAGTTCATGCTCGTCGGGCCCATCTTGGCAATGTCGTAGATCCGGCGAAGCAGCGCGCGGCTGACCGGCCGGCCTGTCCAGGCGTAGTGCGACCTCGCGCCGGTAAGGATCAGGTCGATCTCGGTGTCGTCGAGCGTGGATTTCCGTTCGCGGAGATCCCGCACGGCCTTCTGTGCCGCGGCCCTCAGGGCAGAGCCGTCCGGCTCCGCCGCGCCTGGCTCTCTTCCGGTATTGACCGTCGTCATGTCGTGTCTCCGGAATCTGTTCCCTGGGCTGGGCGCTCCAGGTCAGAACCTGCCGTGGCAATGCTTGAACTTGCGTCCCGACCCGCAAGGACAGGGGGTGTTCCGGCCGGGTTTCCCCCAGGTCGACGGGTCGTCCTCCACAAAACCGGGCTTCGCGGCCTGCCGCGCCTTTTCGGGCGCCGCGGGCCGGGCGGCCGGCGCGTTGCGCTCGGCCCCTGACCGGGACTTGCGCACGTGTTCCAGCATCGCCTCGCGCTCCTCCGGCGTAAGGACGCGCACATGCGCCAATTGACCCGTGACTTCCGCCCTGAGGCTGTCGAGAAGGTTGCGGAACAGTTCAAAGGCCTCGGTCTTGTACTCGTTCAGCGGGTCGCGCTGGGCGTAGCCGCGAAATCCGATGACGGACCGGAGATGTTCGAGAGTCACGAGGTGCTCGCGCCACTTCCTGTCGATGGTCTGCAGAAGGACCTGCTTTTCCACGTTGCGCATGCTGTCCGAGCCGAATTCGACGGACTTCTGCGCCATGAACTTGTCGCCGAGTTCGTAGAGCCGCTCCCGGATGGCGTCGTCGTCGACGCCTTCTTCGTCGCACCAGGCGTCGACCGGCGCCCCGATTCCAAGAATCCGGGTGGTTTCGCGCTTCATCCCCTCACCGTCCCACTGGTCCGCGTAGGTCTTGGGCGGAATGTACTGTTCGACAAGGTCGTCCACCACCTGATGGCGCATGTCCTGGACGACCTCCGAAACATTGTCGGACTGCATGACTTCCCTGCGCTGCTCGAATATCGCCTTGCGCTGGTCGTTCATGACGTCGTCGAACCGGAGCAGCTGCTTGCGGATGTCGAAGTTGCGGCCCTCGACCTTCGCCTGGGCCTTCTCGAGCGACTTGTTGACCCAGGGGTGGACGATGGCCTCGTCCTCTTCCATGCCGATGGTGTTGAGGACCTTGTCCAGGCGTTCCGAGCCGAATATGCGCATCAGGTCGTCCTCGAGGGACAGGTAGAACGCCGAGACTCCCGGGTCGCCCTGGCGGCCGGACCGGCCGCGCAGTTGGTTGTCGATCCTCCGGCTCTCGTGCCGCTCGGTGGCGAGCACGAAAAGGCCGCCGTTCGCCAGCGCGATCTCCCTCCCCGCGCCGATCTCGGCCTCCACCCTGGACCTGACCGCATCGTCGGATTCGTCGTCGGCCCGGGCCTCCATTGCCTTCGCGAGCCGCATCTCGAAGTTGCCGCCGAGCTGGATGTCCGTGCCGCGCCCGGCCATGTTGGTGGCGATCGTCACGGCGCCTGCGACGCCGGCGTCGGCGATGATGCTCGCTTCCTGCTCGTGGAACCGCGCATTGAGGACGTTGTGCGGGATCCTCTGCTTGCGCCGCGCGAGCGCAGCGATGGATTCCGCATCGTCGCCAAGAGACGCCGCGGCGTCCGCGTCCTTCTCTCCTTCGGCCTCGCCGCGAAGCCGGTCCGCGATGTCTTCCAGGAATTTGCCGTCCTTCAGGAGCGAGGAGAGGTACTCCGACTTCTCGATCGACGTGGTTCCGACGAGGATGGGCTGGCCGCGGACGTGCGCCCGCGCGATTTCGCCGACGATGGCGCGGTACTTTTCGGCGCTGGTCCTGTAGACGGCGTCGTTCTCGTCGATCCGGACGACGTCCTTGTTGGTGGGAATCTCGGTCACGTCAAGGCCGTAGATTTCCCTGAATTCCTCGGCCTCGGTCAGCGCCGTGCCGGTCATTCCGGCGAGCTTCTCGTAGAGGCGGAAATAGTTCTGGAAGGTCACGGATGCGAGCGTCACGTTCTCCGGCCGGATTTCGACGCCCTCCTTCGCCTCGATCGCCTGGTGCAGCCCCTCCGAGAGCCTGCGGCCGGGCATCATTCGGCCGGTGAACTCGTCGATGAGCATCACATCGCCGTTGCGGACGATGTAGTCCTTTTCCTTCCGGAACAGGACGTGCGCCCTGAGCGCCTGGTTGACATGGTGGACGAGGGTGGTGCTTTCGGGATCGTACAGCGACTGGCCCTCCGGCAGAAGGCCGTTCGCCTGAAACAGCCCTTCCACCCTTTCGTTGCCTTCGTCGGTCAGGGTGACGGATCGGGTCTTTTCCTCGACGGTGTAGTGTTCCTCCTCGAGCTCCGGGATCAGCCCGTTGACCTTGACGTAGAGGTCCGACCGGTCTTCCGCGGGCCCCGAAATGATCAACGGCGTACGCGCCTCGTCGATCAGGATCGAATCCACCTCGTCGACAATCGCGTAGTGGAGGTCGCGCTGGACCATCTGCGACAGGTCGGACTTCATGTTGTCCCTGAGATAGTCGAACCCGAGCTCGTTGTTGGTCGCGTAGGTGACGTCCGAGCCGTAGGCGGCCTGCTTCAGGGATTCGTCCATGCCCGGATAGACGACCCCGGTCGTCATTCCGAGCGCCGTGTAGATGTTTCCCATCCACTCGGCGTCGCGTCTCGCCAGGTAGTCGTTGACCGTGACGACGTGCACGCCGCGGCCGGTCAGCGCGTTCAGGTAGACCGGCATGGTCGCGACGAGGGTCTTGCCCTCGCCGGTCTTCATTTCCGAG
Organism: uncultured Amylibacter sp.; assembly: GCA_963662815.2. Classification (GTDB taxonomy): domain Bacteria; phylum Pseudomonadota; class Alphaproteobacteria; order Rhodobacterales; family Rhodobacteraceae; genus JAPPHA01. The sequence goes on along the minus strand of CAXXWA010000023.1, from coordinate 81,004 downwards.
ATTTCGCCCCGGTGCAGGAAAATGCCGCCGAGCAGCTGCACGTCGAAGGGCCTGAGGCCGAGGGTCCGTTTCGACGCCTCGCGGACGTTCGCGAAGGCTTCCGGGAGGAGGGAATCGATATTCTCCCCGTTCTCCAGCCGCTGCCGGAACGAATTCGTGCGGTCCCTGATGTCGTCGTCCGACAGCGACTCGAAGTCGGACTCCAGCGCATTGATCCTCTCGACGATCGAACGGACGCTCCTGAGCCTCCGGTCATTCGCCGAGCCGAAGACCTTCTTGGTGATGGAACTCATTCCCAGCATCTGAACCTCGGCTGCCTGCGTGCGAACCGGACCTGCGGCCGGAACTGACTTGAAGTTGAAGCGGAAATTCGCCGGGGTTCTATTGCCTGCAAAATCACAACACCTTAAGAGGAACTTCGGGTGCCTGTCCGATCAATTCTGACGCCACGAACGGCATGTAAGCAGGACCGGGGTTTCTGTCAACGCCGGCACTCTGGTGTGTGTCGGGCACCGGCAGTTTCCCGAGGCTCGGAGGGTCTCCGATCAAGCAGGAGTTTTCCATGTCAATCAGAAGAGCTGCGGCGTTCGCCGTTTGCGCGTGTCTTGCCGCCACTGCGGCGCATTGCCAGGACGAGCCCGACGCCGATGCCGTCGTCGCGCGGGTGCTCGGCGCCGACATCCGGCTCGGCCACGTCATCGCCTTCGCCGAGCAGTTGTCGCAGGAATACCGGAGTCTTCCGGACGAGGCGCTTTACAACGCCATCGTCGACCAGATGATACGGCACGCGCTTCTCGCCTCGAACGGCAATGACGGCAACCGGCGCGCACGGTTCGCTTCGGAGAACACGGCGCGTGCGATCATCGCCGATGGCGTTGTCCGGGAAATCGCCCAGGGCGCCGTGACCGAGGAAGCGGTTCGGGCGGCATACGAGGCGAGCTATGCCGGCCGCGAGCCGGAACCGGAGTTCAGGGCATCGCACATTCTTGTCGAGACGAAGGACGAAGCCATGTCCATACTCGATGAACTGCGCGCCGGAGCCGACTTCGCGGAGACCGCGAAAGCGCGCTCGACCGGCCCGTCCGGCCCCCGCGGTGGGGATCTCGGCTGGTTCGGGCCCGGAACGATGGTCAAGCCGTTCGAGGACGCGGTGCTGTCGCTCGGGATCGGGGAACTGTCCGGACCCGTCCGTACGGAATTCGGCTGGCACGTGATCCTGCTCGCCGACAAGCGCGACCTGCCGGTGCCGTCGATCGAGGAAGCGCGCGGCGAGCTGGAACAGCGCGTGGCGGGGGCCGCGATCGAGGAAGCGATCGCGCGCCTGGCCGAAACGGCAGGGGTTGAGAGAGCCGACCAGGGGATTGATCCCGCAGCGGTTCGCAGGACGGATCTCCTGGATGACTGACGCGGCGCCTGGCCCGCGGACGAAACGGCCGGCAAGATGAGCGGCGAAACTCCGGCGGCGCCGGACTCCGGAACACCGGCGGTTGGCGGCGTCGTCCTGAAGACGGCCTCGGCCGGGGTTCGCTACAGGGGCCGCGACGATGTCATGGTGGCTGAAATCGCCGCCGGCAGCACAATTGCCGGCGTCGTCACCAGATCCTCGACCAGATCAGCATCGGTCATCGACTGCGAGGAAAAGCTTCCGCGCCGGGGCGGCGGAGCGGTGCAGGAACGCCCCTCCGTCTTCTTCGCCTGTTCGGGGAACGCGAACGCCTTCACGGGCGTTCACGGCCGAGGCTGCGTGAACGAGGTCGCCGAGGTGCTTGCGCACCGCTTTGGAACCGGACCGGAAAACGTGTTGACGGCGTTCACCGGCGTGATCGGCGAACGGTTTCCGGTCGAGAAGGCGATTCGGGCCATCGAATCTATTCTGGACGCCTGCGCGACCCTCGAGGCGGCTGCTGCCGCCATCATGACGACGGACACCTTCCCGAAGTCCACCCGCCGCAGCGTCTCCATAGGCGGCGCCGAATTCCGCATCGCCGGCATCGCCAAGGGATCGGGGATGATCGAACCCGACATGGCGACGCTGCTTGCGTACGTCTTCACCGATGCCGGCGTCCCCCGGGACCTCCTGCAGGAACTGGTGGAGACTGCAAACGCGGCCACGTTCAACTGCATTACCGTGGATGGCGACACGTCGACGTCGGACACGCTTCTTGCGGCGGCGACGGGACGGAGCGGCGTGCATATCGACCGAACCGGCCGGGCCGGGCGCGAGGCGTTCTCGGCGGCGCTCGAGGCGGTGATGCGCGATCTGGCGAAGCAGGTGGTCCGGGACGGAGAGGGTGCCAGCAAGTTCGTCGAGATCGCGGTCGAGGGCGCGGCTTCCGTGTCGGCGGCGAGGACCGTCGCCAAGTCGATCGCCAATTCGCCGCTCGTCAAGACCGCGATTGCCGGCGAGGACCCGAACTGGGGAAGGATCGTCATGGCGGTCGGCAAGTCCGGCGTGGCGGTGAATGCGGAGCGCCTCGCGATCAGCATCGGCGATGACCTCGTGGCCGAACGGGGGGGCGTTGCCGCATCCTACTCGGAAGACAGCGTCGCGGCCCACATGCGCGGAGGCGACATCCGCATCGTCGTGGACCTCGGAGCGGGCCGCGCCGCCGCGACCGCATGGACGTGCGACCTGACCAGGGAATACATCGCGATCAACGCCGACTACCGGTCATGAAGATCGTCCTGGTCGCTGCGGCCGCCCTGATCGACCGCGACGGCCGCGTGCTGCTCGCGCGACGCCCGGAGGGCGGGGATTTCCCCGGACTCTGGGAATTCCCGGGCGGCAAGGTCGAGGCCGGCGAGACTCCCGAAGCGGCGCTCGTCAGGGAGCTCGAGGAGGAACTCGGGATTCTCACCTGGCGGAGCTGCCTCGCGCCGCTCGCCTTTGCGAGCCACGGCTACGACGCCTTCCACCTTTTGATGCCGCTCTACGCCTGCCGGACCTGGGAGGGGACGGCGATGCCGAAGGAGGGGCAGGAACTCGCCTGGGTCCGGAAAGGGGATCTCGGAAGCCATCACATGCCTCCGGCCGACGGGCCGCTGCTGCCGATCCTCAGGGACTGGCTCTGAGCGGTGCGCCCGTTCAGAGCCATCCCGCAAGTTCGTTCGAGATGACCGCTGCGAGCAGCCGCATGTGGTCCGCCGAATCGTTCAGGCAGGGAATGTAGATGAACTCCTGTCCGCCCGCTTCCTCGAAGCTTTCCCGAATCTCGCCCTGAATCTCCTCCAGCGTTTCGATGCAGTCCGACGAGAAGCCCGGCGCGATGACCGCGATGCGGTGCGCACCCGCCGCCGCAAGGCGGGCGACCTCCTCGACCGTGTAGGGCTTGAGCCATTCCTCTGTGCCGAAGCGCGACTGGAACGTCGTGCGGATCCTGTCCTCCTGCCAGCCGAGGCGGTCGCGGAGCAGGCGGGAGGTCTTGCGGCAGTGGCAGTGGTACGGGTCGCCTTCGCGGAGATACCTTTCCGGAAGGCCGTGGTAGGAGACCACCAGGGCATCCGGCGACTTTCCCACGAGCGCCGTCTCGACGGACCGGGCGAGCGCCTCGATGTAGAGCGGGTGGTCATGGTACGGGGGAACCGTTCGGACGGCTGGCTGCCAGCGCGCGCCCATGAGCGACCGGAACGCCTGATCGTTCGCCGTCGCCGTCGTCGGCGCCGAGTACTGCGGGTAGAGGGGAAAGAACAGGATTCTCTCGCAACCGCGCCGCAGCATTTTCCGCATGACCGTATCCACGGAGGGGTTTCCGTAGCGCATGCAGAACTCGACGATGATCCTTTCGTCCGCCGAGAATTCCGCCGCCAGCAGCTCCGCCTGGCGCCGCGTCGTCGTCAACAGCGGGCTCTCGTCGCGCTCGGCGTTCCAGATCTTCCGGTACGCGGCGCCGGAGGTGAAGGGCCGGCGCGAGAGAATCACGAGTTGCAGCAGCGGCTGCCAGAACCACGGCGAGTAGTCGATGACGCGCCTGTCGGAGAGAAACTCGCTCAGATACCGGCGCATCGGCAGGTAAGCGGTCGATTCGGGCGTGCCGAGGTTGGCGACGAGAATGCCGATCCTTCCCGCCGCCACCGGCGGGTGATCGGACGGGGCGTGTTCGGGCGGTTCGCGGTGATGTTCGGAAGCGGTCATGTCTGTCGGCGGATCCTCGGGATTGAGTCCCGAAGCCTAACCCGGCAGCCCTCTCCGGTCCAGCGAACTCAGCCGTCGGGCCCGTGTTCCTCGGTGCCGAGGGCGTCTGCAAGCCGCGCCGCGGCCGAGCCGGGTCGCAGCGGCGTCTGCTGGGCCGTGTCCGGCGCCCACCCCGAGAGGAAGATGATCTCGAAGGTTGCGAGCACCCTGCCGCCGTCTGCGGGGTGGTTCCGGGAATAGCTCGACACTGCGGCGTCAAGCGTGGCCCGCTTCAGGAACCGCCGGCGCCGGCCCGCGAGCGCGTTGGTTTCTCCCATGGCGCGAAGGTCCCTCATCAGGTGCAGCGGCGTTTCATAGGAAACAGGGACGGTCACGCTGTCCGCGACCGGCAGAGCATAGCCGGCGCGCTGGAGCAGGTTTCCGAGATCCCGGATGTCTCCCATCGGGGCGACGCGGGGGCTGATGCCGCCGTCGACCAGGCTCTCCGCGTGGGCGAAGGCGGCCCTGAGTTCGGCGAGAGTGCGGCCCCCGAAAAGGACGGCGACGAACAGCCCGTCCGGCCCGAGCGCCCGCCGGGCCTGAACGAGGCGCCCGACCGGGTCGTTTTCCCAGTGCAGGGCCATCGCGCTGACGACGAGGTCGTGGCCGGCCTCGGCGAGACCGGGGAGCTCGTCTTCGGGGATGCAGGGACAGTCGTCGGGCAGGCCGGCGCACCTGCGCCATTGGTCTGCGCGCCAACCTGCGATCACGGGGCGTTCGAACGGCCTGTTGATCTCCTCGAGCCGTCCCGCGAGAAGCGCGGCTGCGTGTTCGTGCAGGAACCAGGCGCTGGCCGGAGACCGGGCCGCGCGCCAGCGCTGCAGGGCCAGCCTGCGCGCGTCGAAGAGGATGGGAGGCGGTTTCACGGTTCTCACCCGTTCCGAGAGGTAGCGCGCGGGGACGATAATGCAAGGAGCAAGCCGCGCGCCGTCGAGGGGCCGGTTGACAGTTCCCGGTCGGTCGTGAAAAGCATTTTCTCGGTTCGAACGGGCGGTCCCTTCGTTCGAACGGGCGGAGGCTGGACTCGAATGACTGATGCCAGGGTAGACGATGCGCTCGGAATCCTGCTCGTCAGCGAGGTCATGTCGTCGGAACGCCTCGTTCGCGCGCGAATCAGCCGCGCCCTGCCGAAGGGCCTCCCGGTTTCGCACTTTTCCGTTCTGAATCTCCTCGCCGGGACGGGCGGGGAAAGGACGCCGACGCAGCTCGCACGGATCTTCAACGTCACGAAGGGGGCAATGACGAACACGCTCAGGCGCCTCGAGGCCGTGGGCTTCATCCATGTCCGTCGGGACTGGCGCGACACGAGGCTCAAGCGCGTTTCGATCAGCGACGCCGGGCGCGCTGCGCGGAACGAGGCGCTCGCCGGCATCGGACCCGTTCTCGAACAGATCGTCGACTCGCTGGGTAAGGAGCGCGCGCGGGAACTTCTCCCCGCCCTCAGGGAACTGCGTCAGGCGATCGGTGGCGGCTGAGCGCGGATGCAGGTCGTAACGTAGTTGATGCTCGTGTCGCTGTCGGAAATCGACCAGGATCGGTACAGGGGATTGTAGACGAATCCCTTGCAGTCGACCTCGGTCAGGCCGGCGTCCTCGAACATGGCGCCGAGTTCCCGGGGCGTGAGAAATCGCTGCCAGTCGTGGGTTCCCTTCGGAAGCCAGCCGAGAATGTATTCGGCGCCGACGACCGCGAGCGCGAAACTCCGCAATGTGCGGTTCAACGTCGAGGAGATCATCACGCCGCCGGGCCGCAGCAGCGCCGCGCAGGCCGAGATGTAGGCGGCGGGTTCGGCGACATGCTCGATGACCTCCATGTTGATGATCGCGTCGAAGTCATCGCCGGATTCCGAAAGTTCCTCCACTGTCGTGCAGCGGTAGTCGATGTCGAGTCCGGACTGCCGTGCATGGACCCTTGCGGCGCCGATGGACGCGTCGGACGCGTCCGCGCCGATGACGGCGGCGCCCAGCCTCGCCATCGGTTCGGACAGAAGCCCGCCGCCGCAGCCGATGTCGAGGAGCCGAAGCCCCCGGAAGGCGGCCGGAGCGTCCGTGTTCAGGCAGAACTCGGCGCCGATCTGGCCGACGATGTATTCGAGGCGGCAGGGATTCATCCGGTGCAGCGGCCGGAACCTGCCGTGCGGGTCCCACCATTCGTCCGCAAGCGGCCGGAACTTGGCGATCTCTTCCTGGTCGATCGAGCTTACAGTAGGCATTGCACTCCCGCTTCCAAACTGTCACGAACTCGGGCGGATCTGCCGGGGTTGCAGACCGCCAGGACACGGAAGGCATTTTCCTTGCGACAGGTCAAGCATGCATAGCGCGGAGAATCGGGATCGCGTCCCGGCATCGACCCGGCTCTACCCGGCCTGCCGGCCCTTCGACGACCGCATGCTCGAGGTCTCGGGCGGCCACAGGATCCACGTCGAACAGTGCGGAAACCCGGCCGGCAAGCCGGTTGTGGTCTTGCACGGCGGCCCGGGCGGAGGCGCCAGCCCGAATCTCCGGCGGTTCTTCGATCCGACGCGCTACCGCGTGGTCCTGTTCGATCAGCGCGGCTGCGGGCGGTCGGAACCGCATGCATCCGTCGCAAGCAACACGACCTGGGACCTGGTATCCGACATCGAGATCATCCGTAAGACCTTCGGCATCGACCGCTGGATCGTCTTCGGCGGCTCCTGGGGGGCGACTCTCGGACTTATCTACGCGCAGTCGCACCCCGACCGCGTGCGGCACCTCGTTCTGCGCGGCCCTTTCCTGTTCACTGAAGCGGAACTCGACTGGTTCTACGGCGGCGGCGCGGCGCGGTTCTTTCCGGACCAGTGGCGGAAATTCGTCGGCGTCCTCCCCGAGCGCGAGCGCGGCGACGTCATCGGAGCGTTTCACCGGCGACTGTTCTCGGACGACCCGGCGGTGCAGACCCGCTTCGCCCACGCCTGGTCCAACTGGGAAAACGCGCTCGCGTCCATGGGAGCGGCGGGAAACGCGGTGCCGTTGTCGACAGGCTACGCGCTCGCCTTTGCGCGGCTCGAATGTCACTACTTCGTCAACCGGGGATTTCTGGACGGTGACGGCTTCATCCTGCGCAACATGTCCCGGATCGGGCACATACCGGGAACCATCGTCCAGGGCCGGTTCGACATGGTCTGCCCGCCTTCTGCCGCGTTCGAGCTTCATGATGCCTGGCCGGAGTCGCGGCTCCATGTCGTGGGAGACGCCGGGCACTCGGTGACGGAGCCGGGGATCGCGGCGCGGCTCGTCGAAACCATGGACAGGCTGCGCTGATCCGCGCGTCCGTCAAAGGGCTGCGGCAACGAGGCTTCCCTGCCGGATGGCGCGCTGCGCGTCGAGGTCACGGGCCGAGTCGGCGCCGCCGATGACGTGCGTCGTCCGCTTGGTCCTGGCGCGGATGTCGTCGGCCAGCGTCCGTTCCGGAAGCTGGCCCGCGCAGATAACCACCGTGTCGACGCGGAGCAGTTCCGGTTCTTCCCGCGCCTTTCCCCTAGAGATCAGGACCCCTTCGGGGGTGATCCGCTCGTAGTTGATGCCGCCCATCATCCGGACGCCCTTCATCCTCAGCGTCGCGCGGTGGATCCATCCCGTTGTCTTTCCGAGCCGCGCGCCTGGCTTTTCGGTCTTTCTCTGCAGGAGGCAGACCTGCCGCGCAGGAGGTTCCGGGCGCGGGCCGCAGTCCGCCAGCCCTCCGCGCGCCAAGGACGGATCGGCCACGCCCCACTCGCGGCGCCACAACGCCGGATTCTCCGCCGGACTAGGGCCTTCGTGGACGAGGAGGCCGGCGACGTCGAACCCGATGCCGCCCGCACCGATGATTGCCACGCGCTTCCCGGGTGCGACGCCGCCCTGCAGCACGTCCGCGTAGGTCAAGACGTTCGCGCCGTCTTCGCCGGGAATGCCCGGCATGCGCGGGCGGACCCCGGTCGCGACGACGATGTCGTCGAATTCCGCGAGATCATCGGCGCCGACCGGGCAGCCGAGGCGGAGATCGATGCCCGCGAGTTCGATCTGCCGGCGATAGTAGGCGATGAGCCCGTGGAACTCTTCCTTGCCCGGAATGACCCTGGCCATGGTCATCTGGCCGCCGATTTCGCGGGCGCGCTCGAAGAGCCGCACCGAGTGCCCGCGCCCGGCCGCCACGATGGCCGCTGCGAGGCCGGCCGGGCCGGCGCCGATTACGGCGATCCTCTTCCTTGTCTCCGCCGGTTCGTAGGCGATCTCGGTCTCGGCGCAGGCGCGCGGGTTCACGAGGCAGGACGCCGGCTTCATGGCGAAGGTGTGGTCGAGGCAGGCCTGGTTGCAGGCGATGCAGGGGGTGATTTCGTCGGCGCGCCCGGTTCGCGCCTTCAGGACGAATTCGGGGTCCGCGAGGAAGGGCCGCGCCATCGAAACCATGTCGGCGCAGCCGTCGGCAAGAACCTGTTCCGCGACTTCGGGCGTGTTGATCCTGTTGGAGGCGATGACGGGAATCGAGACTTCCCCCATGAGTTTCCGGGTAACCCAGGCGAAGGCGCGCCGCGGCACGCTCGTCGCGATCGTCGGAATCCGCGCCTCGTGCCAGCCCACGCCCGTGTTCAGCATGGTGGCGCCAGCGGCTTCGACCGCGGCCGCGAGCCTGACGACCTCGTCCCAGGTGGAGCCGCCCGGGACCAGGTCGATCATCGAAAGCCGGAAGATGATGATGAAATCGTCGCCGACGGCGGCGCGCGTTCGCCGCGTCACCTCGACCGGGAGCCGCATGCGGTTCTCGTAGCTCCCGCCCCAGGCATCGGTGCGGAGGTTGGTCCGCGCCGCCAGGAACTGGTTCAGAAAGTACCCCTCGGAGCCCATGATCTCGACGCCGTCGTAACCGGCTTCTTTCGCCCGTTCGGCGGCGGAGACCATGTCGGCGATCTGCTTCTCGATTCCCGCTTCGTCGAGTTCGTCAGGCATATACGGCGCGATCGGCGCCCTGACCGGGGAGGGCGCCACGGCCTTCGGCGTGTATGCGTAGCGCCCCGCGTGAAGGATCTGCATGGCGATCCTGGCGCCGAATTCGTGAACGCGCTCGGTGACGATGCGGTGGTTGCGGACGTCCCCGGCGGTGAAGAGGCCGGCTGCCCCGGGCAGAACGGACGCCTCCTCGTTCGGCGTCATGCCGCCTGTGACCATCAGCGCAACGCCGCCCTTCGCCCGTTCGCCGTAGTAGGCGGCGACCCGGTTCCAGTCGCCGAGCTCCTCGAGTCCGGTGTGCATCGATCCCATGAGGATGCGGTTGGGCAGCACGGCAATGCCGATGTCGAGAGGCGCGAAGAGCCTTGAAAATCGCGCGTGCGGCATGGTCGGATTCAAGACCGCGTTCGCCGGCCGATTCGGAAGCGGGTCTGCAGCGGGCGCCGCACCGGGGTCTGCATGATGTTCGGCCTCCCCTGTTGCGCGTTCCCTTCGCCGTTCCGGGACGCGCGCGCATTCCTGCCCGCGCCGCCGGGCCTGCGCAAGGGGAATTGATTCGCCCGCCGCGAATGCGCTTTCCGGGCCTTACGCGGTCCGCGTTCCGGAATTATCCTTGGCGCTGGCGACGCTTGCGAGAATCAAGAGAATTGCAGAACCCGTTCCCACCGTTTCCGGCAGCATTCCGGGACTTCGTCGACCCCGCGCGGCCCCGACCGGAGGTCTGGCGCACATGCCTGGGCCTCGGCCTTGTCGTTGCGGCCAGCATCGCCTGGATCCGGCTTGTCGCGCTGGCCGCCGATCTCGCTGACGGCGGATTCCCGCTCTTCCGGCTGCTGCCGGGATTCGGAGACCTCGACGAGCCGGCAGGCGTGATCTGGCTCCTGGCGTGTTTCGCGGGTCCCGTGTTCGGACTTCTCGCCGCAGTCGGCCTTGTCCATCGCAGGCGGCCTGCAACGCTCGTCGGGCCGCGGGGAAGCCGCGTCGGCAGGGACTTCGCCCGGGGATTCCTCGTTGCGGCCGGGATCCTCGGCGCCGGAGTTCTGGCCGTGGTCCCGTTCATGCAGCCGGAAGGCAATTTAGCGACAGCGGTCTGGCTGGCTTGGCTGGTGCCCGGAATCCCCCTGCTGCTGGTGCAGGTCGCGGCGGAGGAACTGGTCTTTCGGGGATACCTGCAGCAGCAGCTTGCGGCCCGTTTCCGGAGTCCCCTGATCTGGCTGGCGCTGCCGTCGTTCGCCTTCGGCATCCTGCATTTCGACCAGGATGCGTTCGGGAGCAACGCCTGGCTCGTGGTTGCGGCGACGGTTGTATTCGGGCTGATCGCCGGTGACGTGACAGCGAGAACCGGCAACATCGGCGCCGCGACGGGCTTGCACGCGGCGAACAATTTCGTGGCCTTGTTTCTCGTCGGGCCGGACGGCTACCTGACGGGACTGGCCCTGTTCGTGCTTCCGTTTCACGCTTCGGACGCCACAGCCGCGCGACCCTTTCTGGTCATGGACCTGCTTTCCCTGATTGCCGCATACGCGTTCTACCTGGGCGCGGTCAGGTGGATTCGGGCGAAGCGCGCGGCGCGAGGAACCTTACCGGATGCCGGTGGCCGCGGCGATCCGAACCGGTCATCCTGAACGCCGGGAATCCCTGCCTCGTCAACCTGCGCGCCGCCGGCAGGGCGGAAGGGAGTTTGATGCCGATGCCCGCTGGGCGCTGAACGGACCTGCGCAGGATGCCACGGACCTGCAGTGCCGCGACGGCCGGCCCCGGCCCCGTCGTTTGCGTTCCGGGACGCCCGGGCCTAAGTTGCGGCGGACCCGCACAGCAGCACGGCATCGACGTCATGAACTGGATATCGAACTTCGTCAGGCCAAAGATGAAGTCGCTTTTCTCCCGCCGGGAAGTTCCCGGAAACCTGTGGAAGAACTGCGAGAGTTGCGGAACGATCTTGTTCCACCGGGAACTCGCGGCGGCGTTGAACGTCTGTCCGAATTGCGATTTCCACATGCACATCACGCCGCGGCAGCGATTCGCCGCCCTGTTCGACAATGGCGTCTTCGAGGAAGTGAGGGTGCAGGCCGGCACCGAGGATCCGCTCGGTTTCCGCGATCAGAAGAAGTACACCGAAAGGGTCAGATCGGCACGCAAGTCCACCGGCGAAAAGGAGGCGATGCTGGTCGCGTCGGGCGAGATCGGCGATACGAGAATCGTGGCCGCGGGGCAGGACTTCGGCTTCATGGGCGGATCGATGGGCGTTGCCGTCGGCAGCGCGGTCGTGGCCGCCTGCCGAAAGGCGATCAAGTTCGAATGTCCACTCGTCCTCTTCGCGGCGGCGGGCGGCGCGCGCATGCAGGAGGGAATCCTGTCGCTCATGCAGATGCCGAGGACAACGGTCGCAATCCGCCTGCTGAGGGACGCCCGCTTGCCGTTCATCGTCGTCCTGACGCACCCGACAACGGGAGGCGTGACCGCCAGCTACGCCATGCTCGGCGACGTGCAGCTGGCGGAGCCCCAGGCGCTGATCTGCTTTGCCGGGCCGCGCGTCATCGAGCAGACGATCCGCGAAAAGCTTCCCGACGGGTTCCAGCGCTCCGAGTACCTGCTCGACCACGGCATGATTGACCGGGTGACTCACCGCAGCAAAATCCGGGACGAACTCATTTCGATTGTCCGGATGCTGATGGGGCTTTCGCCGCCGATCAAGGGCGAGCTGCCGCCTCCCTCCGGCGACGCACAGCAGGCGGAGTCGACGGCGGCAAGGGCGGACACCGCATGACAGCAGCCGAAAGCGACATCGTCCTGAAGAGGCTGATGTCGCTGCACCCGAAAATCATCGACCTCACCCTCGGCCGCGTCCACCGTCTCCTCGGAGCTCTCGGGAACCCGGAAACGGCGCTGCCCCCGGTCATTCACGTCGCCGGCACGAACGGCAAGGGTTCGACGGTCGCGATGATCCGCAGGGCGCTGGAGGCCGACGGGAAGGCTGTGCACGTCTATACCTCGCCCCATCTCGCGCGGTTTCACGAGCGCATTCGCGTCGCCGGCCGCGTCATCCCGGAGGACGACCTGGTCCGGCTTCTCGACGAGTGCGAGCGCGCGAACGGCGGCGAACCGGTCACCTATTTCGAGATCACCACATGCGCTGCGCTTCTCGCCTTCGCGCGGACGCCGGCCGACTACGCGATCCTCGAGGTCGGGCTGGGCGGCCGCCTCGACGCCACGAACGTGGTGAATGCGCCGGCCGTCTCGATCATTACCCCGGTCTCGATCGACCACCAGAACTACCTCGGCGGCACGCTGGCCGAGATCGCGGGGGAGAAGGCCGGCATCCTGAAACGGAACACGCTCGCAGTGGTCGCGCCCCAGGAGCCGGCAGCGATGAGCGTCATCCGGTCGGTCGCGGAGGAGGCCGGCGCAACGCTGAAGGTCAGCGGCACCCACTGGCACGTCTGGGAGACGGATGGCGGCCTCGCATTCCAGGACGAGTACGGCTACCAGGACCTTCCGGTCCCGGGGCTTTCCGGCCCCCACCAGGTCGTCAATGCGGGTTCGGCCGTCGCCGCGCTCCGGCTTCTGCGCGTTCCCCCGGACGCCATCGCCGAAGGCGTCGCGGAGCGCGACTGGCCGGCGCGGATGCAGCGGCTCGAAGGCGGCCGCCTCGCGCGCCGTGCGCCTGGCGCCGAGATCTGGCTGGACGGCGGGCACAACAGCGCTGCCGGCCGGGTGCTGGCGGCGACGCTCGACGGCCTTCCTCCGCGGCCGACGCACTTGGTCTGCGGCATGCTGAACACGAAGGACGCAGACGACTTCCTGAAGCCGTTTTCCGAATCGGTGGACTCGGTGGTGGGGGTGGATGTGCCCGGCGAGGCAGCAAGCCGCCCGGCCGCGGAAATTGCCGGTGCAGCGAGTGCGGCGGGCATTCCGTCAACAACCGCGGAAGGCGTCGCGGACGCGGTCGCCGCGCTCGCGAAGACCAATCCCGACGGCAGGATCCTGATCTGCGGTTCGCTCTACCTCGCGGGACACGTGCTCAGGAGCGACGCCTGAAGCAGGCCGGGTTCAGAGCCCGGAGTCGATCCAGCTGGCCAGCGCGGCCTTCGGCTTGGCGCCGGTCAGGTTGGAGACGATGTTTCCGTCCCTGAACAGGAAGAGTGCAGGAATGCCGCGAACGCCGAGTTGCGCCGGAGATTCGGGATTACGGTCGATGTCGACCTTAACGAACTTGACGCGCCCGTCGTATTCGTCGGACAATTCCTCCAGCGCCGGGCCGATCTGCCGGCAGGGCCCGCACCACTCTGCCCAGAAATCCACGACGACCGGGAGGGCGGCACCCCTGACCTCGGCGTCGAAGCTGTCATCCGTTACCTCAACGGTCGCCACTTTCTTCTCCCCGTCCACCCGTTGCCTGACGCGCGCGACCCTATGTAGCGGCGCTCCCGCGGTCAAGCCCGCTCTGCGTCCGCTTCCCGCAGATGCCGCATGACCAGGTCGCTCGGAAGTTCCATCAACGCCGGAGCCGACGTCCAGAGAAATGCCACATCGATGCGCCGGCCGGGATAGATCCCGGCGAGGGCGGACGCGTATGCGCCCATCTGCCGCAGCAGTCCGGCAGGAACATCTTCCGGCCGCGCAGGCACCTCGGCGTTCGTCTTGTAGTCCACGGCGAGAATGCGGTGGTCCCCGACCACAAGCCGGTCGATGTATCCGGCGATCCGCCGTCCGCCCAGAGCGTCGAGTTCGGCGGTGACGGCCACTTCTGCGAGGGTGTCGGGCGCAAACAACTCCCGGAATTCCGGCGCCTCCAGGATTTTCTCGACCAGCGCAAGTGCCGCGTCCGCCTCCGTGTCGCCGTCGTGTCCGGCCACCCGGCGCGCGACGTCCGGCCAGGCCTCCCGCGGGGCGCGCGGAAGATGTTCCAGGAGCGCGTGGACGCGGGTTCCGAACTCCATTGCCCCTGCCCGGTCGGCGCCGGACCCTGGTTTCCGCGCGAGGGCCGCTTCCCCCCCGAGCCCGGACGGCGCCAGGGTTGGAGGCGGGGTCTCCGCGGGCGCCGCGTCGCGCCCGATCCATCCCGGCGACCCGGCATCGGGCACGGCCTCTGCGGCGACCGCGGCGCCGGCTTCCTCCGTCCACGCAGGGCTCCGGAAAGCGGAACCGGTCATGCCGCCCGGAAACGTCTCCGGCACCGCGCCGAGCGCCGCCATGGCGGCGGCCATGCGGTCGTACCAGCACGGCGATTCCTCCTTCCCGAGCCGTCCCGCGCCGCACACAAGCAGCCGGTTGATCGCGCGGGTCATGGCCACGTAGAGAAGGCGGTTTCTTTCGCGCTCCTCGAACCGCCTTTGCGTCTCCATGGCCTGGAGCTGTTCCGCTGTCGCATCCTCCTTACGGGGCTTCCAGACCGGCAGGCCGTCGTCCATTACAAGGATCTGCCCGCCGCGATGGGGTTGAATTGCGGCCGTGTCCGGAAGGATGACGAAAGGCGCTTCAAGCCCCTTGGCGCCATGCACGGTCATCACCCGAATCTGGTCGAGGCCGTCCTGCGTCCGGCGCTTCACGTCGATGCGGCCAAGTTCGAACCAGCTCAGGAATCCGGTGAGCGTCGGGGGTTCGGTCCGTTCGTACCTGAGCGCCTGCGACACGAGTTCGTCGATGCCGTCGCGGGCTTCGTCGCCAAGGCGAGCGAGCAGGCCCCTGCGGCCGCCATGCCGCGTCAGGATGCGCTCCACGAGTTCGTAGGGCCGGAGACTGTGGGCCTTCGCGACGCAGTCGGTAAGGCACGCACGCACGTGGCGGTGGCGTGCGCCGGATGCGAGGAGCGAACCGTAGAGGCTGCCCTCCCTGCCGTGCGCCAGCGTGAACAGGTCCTGTTCGCTCAGCCCGAAGAGGGGCGAACGCAGCGCTTCGGCGAGGGAGAGATCGTCTGACGGCGTCGCCGCGAACTTCAGGAGGCTCAGAATGTCGCGCACGGCGAGTTCGGCGCCCACCTCCATCCTGTCGGCGCCGGCGACGGGAAGGTTGCGCGCCTTGAGTTCGCGGATGACGGCGTGGAACAGGAGCGACCGTCGCTGCACCAGGATCAGGATGTCGCCGGCGGAGAGGGCGCGTCCGGTCCCGGGAAGACTCCTCCCTTCGGCGAGAAGGGCGTCGAGATATGCTGCCAGGTTCTCGGCGAGAAGGTTTCGCGGATCGCCCGGCGCCGGCAGGTCGACAGGATCGTACCATTCGGCGTCGGCTTCCGTTCCCTCCGCCTCGATGAAGTCCCAGAGGTCGATTCGGCCCGGCATGCCACTGCGGAACGCAAGGTGCCGAACCCCGGTTTCCTGCGGCTCGTCCGGAATTCCCGGATCCGCGAACATGGGCGCGCTGCCGCAGACCATGTCGGTCAGGGCGAGTATCTCCGGCGCCGAGCGGAACGAGTAAAGCAGGTTCCTGTCCGCGAGAGTCCGTCCCACGCGCGCCTGCCGGCCCGCGAAAAACGCCTTCATTGCCCCGAACTTCTCCGGGTCGGCGCCCTGGAAGGAGTAGATCGACTGTTTCTCGTCGCCGACGACGAACAGGGTCCTCTCCGCGTCCCTCCCGCCGTAGCCGGCAGTGAACTCCGCCTCGAGAGACCGGATGATCGCCCACTGCTCGGGGCTCGTGTCCTGGGCTTCGTCGATGAGGATGTGATCGACGCCGCCGTCGAGCCTGTAGAGAATCCAGTCGGAGACCCCCGGCCGCGCAAGCAGTTCCCCTGCCTTCCGGATGAGATCGTCGTAGTCGAGATATCCGCCGGCGAGCTTCCGCCGGTCGTAGTCGGCGAGGAACGCTGCGGCGAAGTCGCGAAGCGCCAACGTCTTCTCGAAGGATTCCCGCTCCTTCCGCCGCGCTGCGGCCGCGGCGACGGTCAGCATGAGGTCGTTGAGCTGCGCCTGCAGGCCGGGCCAGGCCCTGCGAATCGCCGCGGTGGGCAGCGCGTCGATCTTCGGGGCGCCGGCGCCCGCCTTCGACGCGGCCGTGAAGAGCAGGACGGCCTCGAGGATCCCGAGCGCCGCGGCGGATGGCGCCAGCGTTGCGGCCTGCTCGAACCTCTCCGCGTTTTTCCGGTCGGTGACGCTGCCGGTCCGCATGACGCCGGCGCATTCCCGGAGAAGCTCCGCCGCGTCTCCCGCGAAGGCGTCCGCGAGTATTGCCTGCATCGGGGCCGGTTCCGCCGCATCTCCGCGCCCGGCGCAGCGCGCGAATGCATCCCTCTTGCCGATGATTTCCGTGAGGAGGCCGTCCGGGTCGTCGCCCGCATGGAACGCGGCCAGCCGGTCGAGGAGCCCGGTGCCGCCGCCGTCCGCCATCCGGTCGAGGATGTCGAGGCGCATGCTCCGCGCGACGCGGTCGTCGATGATCTCGAATTGCGGCGTGACGCCGGCTTCCATGGGAAACCTCCGCAGCAGCCCGTCGCAGAACGAGTGGATGGTCTGGATCTTGAGGCCGCCGGGAGTCTCGAGTGCGCGTGCGAACAGCCTGCGCGCGTCCGGAAGGCGCTGCCCGGACAGTTCCGCGTCCGCCTCGCCGAGTTCCCGGAGTGTCGCGCGGAGTTCGGCATCGGGAAGCATTGCCCAGCGTCCGAGCCGCTCGAAGAGGCGGTTCTGCATTTCCGCCGCCGCGGCCGTGGTGTAGGTCAGGCAGAGAATCTTCTCCGGGGCGCATCCCAGGAAGAGAAGCCGGGTGACACGGTCGATGAGCACGCGGGTCTTTCCCGACCCCGCATTGGCGGACACCCAGGTGGACGTCCGCGGGTCAGCGGCCTGCAGTTGCGCGCGCGTCGCCTCGTCGGGCGCGTTCATGACAGGATCCGCCTTTCCGGCGCGTCGGTGACATCCCATTCCCCGAACCGGGAAAGCTGGTCGTAGTCGGAGACGTCTCCGGTGCGCTGCATCCTTGCGCGCGCGCAATATCCCTGCCGTGGATCCGAGTAGGCCGCCAGCAGCGCCTCGAGTTCCTGCAGGACGTCCGAAAACAGGCCGTCTCCCACACGGATGTCCTCGATCTTCTCGCTGCCGAGTCCGATGTACTGGAGGCGGCCGACAGGCGCCGCCGGGATCCCTTCGAATCCTCCCCGCGCCGCCATCGCCGCTTCCAGTTGCAGCTGCTTGTCGAAGGACTTGATGACCTTCGCCGTCGGCGGCTTTCCCGACTTGTAGTCGTAGATCAGCAGCCGCCCCGCGTCGTCGCGGTCGATGCGGTCGGCGCGGGCGGTCAGCGTGAAGCCGCCTGTCCCTACGGAAAGAGACCCCCCGCATTCGGCGCCGACGCTGGTCCCGGCACGGCTCCTTTCGGATTCGCCCTCCACGATCCAGTCCGCGGCGCGGCGAAGCCGCGCGAGCCAGAATCTCCGGACCATCGGCCATGGCACGCGGCTCAGGAGCTCCGCCTCGGCCAGCGCGAGAAAAGATTCCGCGGAAGGCGCCGCACGTCCGGCCGCGATCTCCGCGACGAAGCGTTCCAGGATGCCGTGGATCGCGATGCCTCGCGCGAGCGCGTCGGGCTCCCTTCCGACGGGGTCGAGCCGGCGGAGCTTCAGGACGTGCCGGGCATAGATGGCGTAGGGATCGCGGATGAGCGTCCGGATCTGGGTCACCGACAGTCTCTCCGGTCGCGACGCCGGCGGCGGGGCCGGGGCCGGCCGGCCTGCCCGGGCGACTGTTTCCTTCGGCCGCTCGAGCGATCGCGCGAGGTCCAGCCAGCGATCGCCGCGGGCCGTCATGCTGTCGACCGCCTCGCCGCCCTCCGCGCCGAGGCCGCGCATGAGGTTCAGAATGCGCGTGAGCCACCGTGACTCGACGGCGGGCGCGTCGTCGCGGCGCAAGGAACGGGAGAGGACGACTTTCGCGCTCCCCGCCGCCTGCTGGAAGTCATGTGCCGCGAGACCGTGCCGACGTTCCGGCGGCCCGAGGCCCAGCCGCCGCCGCATCGCCCGGTTGAGCCAGGCGTCGGGGGTGAGCGAACCGGGCCAGGTTCCCTCGTTGAGTCCGCCGATTACGACGAGGTCGGTGCTCCGCACGCGCGCCTGGTGTCCGCCCCAGATTGCCGCGTCCGGGCGCGGAGTCGTCTGCCCGTAGGCGCGGCTCGTCTGCATGAGGGACCGGAGCATGGCCCGGTAGTCCCGAATGTCGACCTCGCCGGCGGCGGCGGCATGCGCAGCGAGGTCGTCGAACATGCGACCGAGGTCGCTGCCCGCCATTCCCTCCCAGAGCGGCCCCGACACTTCGGCGTCGGACGCGAAGGGGCCGGACTCGACGCCCTGCCACGCAACGAGCGCATTGGCGAGCCGGACGTGCCCTCTGAGCCAGTCGGCAAGAGGCCGTCCGCCGGGCTCCGGCGCGCCGGCAAGCAGTTCCGCGAGCCGTGCGCCCCAGGCGGCGCGTTCGCCGTCCCTGCCGTGCGCCCAGTTCTGGACGAGGCCGGAATCGACGGCGGGGCCGCATTCTGCGCGCAGATGCCTTTCCAGGGAGGCCGTGTGCCGGAGGTGCTGCTTGCGGTTCGCCGAATTGGTCAGCGGGTGCTTGAGCAGCGCGACGAAAGCCTGCGGCGCGAACTGCGGCTGCAGCACGTCGAGGACGAGCCGCAGGAACACGCCTGCCGGGGTCTGCTGCAGGGGTTCGCCGATCCGGTTGTCGGGCTCGATGGACCAGCGCCGGAGCGCGGCGTCCACCCGGCGCGCAAGTTCGCGGTCCTGGGTGACGAGCGCCGCACGGCTGCCGGTCTCGATGGCCTCCCGCATCGCCACCGCGACGGCGTTCGCCTCCTCCCTGACGCCGGGAGCAAGGATCAGGCTCATTCCTGCGGCGGCGGCGGCGATCTCGGTGAGCAGCCCCGGACCCTCGGACATCCAGCGGTCGGTGACCGGTGCCGGCCTCAGGGCCAGGGAAACGAGCCGGTTGCGCGCCGGGCAAGCAGGCTCAAGCCCGGACCACGGCGGAAGGTCGAGAGCCGAGACGCCGGCTGCGGCGCAGAAGCGGTGAACTGCCGCTTGCGGATGCTCATCGCATTCGCCGTCGTGGAGCGACGGCCACACGTCGGCCGGCATTTCGGCGTCCACGCCCGGCAGGACCACGGCGCCCCGGGGCAGCGACGCCACGGCCCTCATGAAGAGCATCATGGATCGGGAGGTGCCGGTCGAACCGGCAACGATGACCGGATGTCCGGGCGGCTGCGAGCGCCAATGGCCGTCGAGGGCCTCGACCGCGGCGCGGACGCGCGACCGGCGGTCGGGTTGCCCGCCGGCCTCGAACACGCTGTACAGGATCCGGAGGAACTTCAGGCTGCGCTGCCAGTGCCCCGACTGGTCTTCGACCTCGAGGTCGAGGACGCGTTCGAGGCCGATGCCCTCGTCGTGGAATTCCGCCACCAGCCCCTCGAGCGATGCGGCGAGTTCGAATGCGGCGGATACCGGCGCGAGATCCGGTTCGCGTTCTAGGAGCGCCGCGACGAGGCGGCGGAGGGCGAGCGTGCGCTCGAGCCCCGGATCCCGCTTCGGGGTAACCCCGGGGACCAGCGGGTCGTCCGCCAGGTCGTCGAGGAGCCTGATCCGCGGCAAGAGGGCGGCGGGCCCGGATTCGAGAATCTCGCGTATCCGGCTCGCGCCGTTCTGCGAGCCGGCGAAGATCTCGACCCGCGCCATTGCCTCGGGCGGCTCTCCCTGGAACCGGTCGCGAAGACCGTCCAGGAAGGCGACCGTGAAGTCGCATCCGACCGGCACGGAGTAGATGTTGGGCTGTGCCTGCGTGTCACGCACCGCGCCGCCCCCGCAGCATGCGGTCGGCAAGGTCGATGCCCTCCGGCTGCCCCACGTCCACCCAGCGCCCGGCGTAGACCGTTCCGTAGAGGCGCCCTTCCGCGCAAAGCATGTCCCAGAGCCGGGTCACGGAAAAGACCGTCTCCGGTATCTCGGCGAGCCGCGCGGTCCTGATGATCTGGGCCCCTGTGTAGACGAGCGCCTCCGGGCCGCCCGGCTGCGGCGGCGCGAGGCGTCCGTCATCCATGAGGCGGAAGTCTCCGTCGCCGTCGTGCCCCTCCGCGCGGCCGCGCGGCAGCATCAGCAGCAGGCCGTCCATCCGGTCCGGTTCCCATGCCGCGGCGAGGGCGGCCAGCGCGTTCGCCCCCGACCAGGCGTAATCCGTGTTCAGGGTGAAGACTGGAGCCCGCCCGAGAAGTGCGAGCGCATTGCGCAGGCCGCCCCCGGTCTCGAGGATTTCGGGCTCCTCCCGGACCACGGTGACGTCAGGCATCGGCGCGAGATGCCGCTCGATCTGCTCCGGAAGGTAGTGGACATTGACGACGATCCGCGAGACGCCCGCGCCCCGCACCTGTTCGAGCGCATGGTCGATCAGCGGGCGCCCCGCGACGCGGAGCATGGGTTTCGGCCGGTCCCTGGTGAGGCTGCCCATGCGGGTTCCGAACCCGGCCGCGAAGACCATTGCACTCCTAGGCGTCATTCTTCCGGTTCCTGACGGCGTCGAGGATTCCTGGGTCCGGTTCCGGCGCATGCGCCGCGATCCAGTCGCGGAGTCCGGAGAGGGCCGCGTGGCAGAGGTCGCGGCGGATGTGGCTCCAGACGCGCGGGATGAGGTCGACGTAGGCGAACTTGCCGTCGCGGATGCAGAGCCGCGAGAACACTCCGACGATGCGGAGGTTGCGCTGCGCGCCGAGAACCGAGTAGGCTGCCTCGAACTGTTCTGCGTCGAGACGGGGTGCGTCCGAACGCGCCGCCCGGCGGGAGGCGGATTCGAGATAGCAGGATACCATCTCGCGTTGAAGCGCCTCGTCCGTGTCCCTGCGCGCATCCTCGAGCAGCGAGACGAGATCGTAGGCCGGATGTCCCGCGACCGCGTCCTGGAAGTCGAGGATGCCTGCCCGCGCAATGCCCTTGCGGTCCGGCAGCCACATGATGTTCTCGGCGTGGTAGTCCCTGAGGACAAGCACCGGCGCCTGTCCCTCGCAGGCGCACCGGAAGGCGTCGACCACCAGCGACAGGAACGCGCGCTCGACCTCGGGCGGGGTCGGCTGGCCGGTTGCGGCGGGGAGATACCACTCGGTGAACAGGGCGGCCTCCTCGCGGAAGGTCGCGGCGTCGTACGGCCGGACGTCCGGGGGCGCCGGAAAGCCGTGGAGGTGGACAAGGACTCCGACCGCGGTCCCGTAAAGGTCGGATTCGATTTCCGGGCGGCCCGAGCACACGTTCGCGAAGACGGCATCGCCGAGATCCTCCAGGAGCAGGAATCCGTGCTCCGGGTCCGCTGAAATGATCTCGGGCGCGCTGAGGCCGCGCAGGCGAAGCTCGCTCGCGATGCGCACGAACGGCCGGACATCCTCGCCGTCCTCCGGCGGCGCATCCATGAGGATCGCGGATCTGCCGGCGCCGGAATCATGAAGGCGGTGATAGGAACGCTTCGAGGCGTCCGCTGCCAGCGGTTCGCGAATCGCCGTCGCCCATCCCGATCGCGCCAGGAAGCCGTCGGCGAGCACTGCCCGTTTTCCCGTCACCGGCCGGACCCTCCGAATGCGGCGCTTGCCGCGCGGACGCGGGCCGCGTCCGCGACCGTGCTCCAACGCCCGTCCGTCCATGCGAGATGCGCGCGCCTTGCATGGTCGCCGAGAATGTCGAATCTGACAGAGAGCGCTGTCTCCGGCATCAGCGAACCCAGCCTGTCCGGCCATTCGACGAGGCAGACGGCTTCCCGAAACGCGTCCTCGAGGCCGAGTTCCACGAGATCCCACTCGTCCTCGAGGCGATAAAGGTCGGCGTGCCAGATGTCGCAGGTTCCGGCCTCGTAGGTCTGGACGAGGGTGTACGTCGGCGACGGCACCTCCTCCTCTGGAACGCCGCCGAGCGCCTGCATTCGCCGGATGACCTGTCTGCTGAAATGACTCTTTCCGGCACCGAGCGGACCGGAGAGAAGGATGACGTCGCCCGGCGCGAGATCCGCCGCGACGAGCTCCGCGAACCCGTCGGTCGCCGCTTCCGACGGAAGGTCAAGGCAACTGCCGGGCAAGGTCCGCCGCCCCGGAAGCCGCCCTGGCGGGCCGGGCGATTCGCGAAAGCCCTGCAAACAGGCAAGGACCGCCTGCCCGGATTCCCGGGAGGCCGGCGTGAAGCGTTCCCGTCGCGACCGCATCCATGGTCGGGTTGATTCATACATGCAGTTTGCCGTCAAGGGGATATTCGCGCGGGCGCCCCGGACGTTGAAATCCGCGACGCTTTGCGCCACAGTCCGGCAACCGGCGAGGACGACGGAACGTTCACGGATGCGCGGCAGCAGAGACATGACCCGATTCTATGCGTTGGTCGCCGCCGGAACCGCAGGAGCGGCCCTGGCAGTCGGCGTGGCGCTGGTCGTCAATCCGTTCAAGGATCCGACGTGCGGCGGGTCTCCGGTCGCCGCGGCGAACGGCGCCGTCGGCGGCCCCTTCAAGCTGGTTTCCCACGAGGGCGCGGAAGTGTCCGAGGCGGATGTCATCAGGGGGCCGACCCTGGTCTACTTCGGCTACACCTACTGTCCCGACATTTGCCCGGTGGACCTCGCCCGCAACGCCGAGGCGATGGACCTGCTCGCCGAGCGCGGCCTCGACCTTCCGGGCCTCTTTATTTCCGTCGATCCGGAACGCGATACGCCGGAAGTCCTGGCCGACTTCGTGGAGGTGATGCATCCGAAGCTGACCGGGCTGACGGGCTCGCCGGAACAGGTGGCCGCCGCCGCGAAAGCCTACAGGGTCTACCACCGCAGGGCGGGAGAGGGCGAAGACTACCTTGTCGATCACCTGACCTTCACATACCTGATGACGCCGGAAGGGCTGATCGACCACTTCAGGCGGGACGCTTCGGCCGAAGATGTCGCGAACCGGGCGGCGTGCCACATCGGATAGCAGTCCGGGCGGCGGCGTCAGCTTCCGCAAAGATCGTGATACGCTTCCAGGAACATGCCCTTGACCTCGGCCGGAGGATGCGGCCGCAGCCTGCGTTCCAT
Organism: uncultured Amylibacter sp.; assembly: GCA_963662815.2. GTDB lineage: Bacteria > Pseudomonadota > Alphaproteobacteria > Rhodobacterales > Rhodobacteraceae > JAPPHA01. The sequence goes on along the minus strand of CAXXWA010000023.1, from coordinate 57,896 downwards.
CAGGTCGGCGGCGTCCGCCTTCCCGAACAGGCGATCCGCCTCCGCGCGCGAGAACCCCGCGATCTGCTCCGCCTCCAGGCGCGCCGACAGCCTGTCCGCCTTCTTGATGGCCCTCTTGATCGCGGGCGGGATGTCGGCGGGCAGGCCGAAGCGGCGGTGGATCGCGGCTGTCAGGCGGGCATCGGCTTCGGCGTAGCCCTGTCCCACAGAGGCCTTCACCGGGCCGATCATGTCGCCGATCACGTATTCGGGCGCGTCGTGGAGCAGTGCGGCCAGCCTCCAGCGCCTTTCGGCCTTCGGTTTCATGCGGTGATACAGCTCCGCAACGAAGACCGAATGCTCAGCGACTGAATACGGGTAGTCGCCGGTCGTCTGTCCGTTCCAGCGAGCGACGAAGGCGAGGCCGTGCGCGATGTCCTCGATCTCGATGTCCATGGGCGACGGATTCAGGAGGTCGAGCCGGCGGCCCGAGAGCATTCTCTGCCAGGCTCGCGGTTTCTGCGGTCGCGCCATTTCCGAATTTCTCCCGAATGTTCACCGCACGGCGGCGACCGGCAGCCGAACCGGCCCGAAGGCCGGAGTCCGGATCGCGTCTGACTTCTATTCCCTGGGTGGCTTTGCGGTGGTCTTCCCGTTTTCCCGGTCGCGTCAGAGGCCGCCCATGGCGCAGATGATCTTCCACTCGTCAGCAGTGACCGGCTGCACCGAAAGGCGCGTGTTGTTCACGAGAACCATGTTCGACAGCCGCGGTTCCGCCCTGCACGCGGCCAGCGTGACGGGAACGGGGAGCGGTTTGACGGCGCGCACGTCCACGCATTCCCACCGGGGATCGTCCGTGGTGCTGTCATGATGCGCTTCGGCGGTGACTTCGACGATGCCCATGATTCGCTTCTCGTTTACCGAGTGGTAGAAGAATCCGAGATCGCCCGGCTTCATCTCGCGCATGTGATTGCGCGCCTGGTAGTTGCGGATTCCGTCCCATTCCTCGCCGTCGGGATTGTCGCTTGCGACCTGATCGTCCCAGCTCCATTCCCCGGGTTCGGACTTGAACAACCAGTATGCCATGTTCGCGCTCCTCTTGCCCGACCCGAAGTCACTCCGTCCGCAACGGCCGCGACATCAGCGCATGCAGCGCCGCCTGCACCGTCGTGCGGCCATCCAGCAAGCTGGCCACGGCCTCCGCGACCGGCATGTCGACCCTCAGGGTGGACGCAAGATTAACCGTCGCCCGCGCGGTTGCAATACCCTCTACCGTGACTCCCGGCGCTGGCTCCCGCCCTTCTCCGATCGCCAGGCCGAGGGCGTAGTTGCGAGACTTCTCCGAGGTGCAGGTCAGCGCGAGGTCGCCGAATCCGGACAAGCCTGAAAGGGTTTCCCTCCGAGCGCCCATCGCCGTTCCGAGGCGGACCATTTCCGCGTAACCGCGCGTGATCAGCGCTGCCCGGGCGCTTTCGCCGAGGCCCGCCCCCGAGGCGGCGCCGCAGGCGATCGCGGTCACGTTCTTCAGCGCGCCGCCGAGCTGGGCTCCGACCGGGTCGCTGCTCAGGTACAGCCTGAGGACGGGGGTGGACAACTGCGCCTGCAGGCGCTTTCCGGTCGTCCGGTCGCGGCATGCGAGCGTCATTGCGGTCGGCTTGCTACGTGCGAGGTCGTCTGCGAAACCGGGCCCCGTGAGCACTGCGGCGGTTGCGGCCGGGCAGGCAGCGGCGAGCAAATCCGTCTGGAGGCTGACGCTCGCCAGATCGATGCCCTTGGCGCAGAGGACGACCGGAAATTTCCCGGCCGGCAGCCCGGCATCGGCGAGGAACCCGGCGAGTGCCTGCGCGGGCAGCGCCACGAGCAGCGTCGAGATGCCGGAGAGATCGGAAAGGGCTGCCGTGGGGGTGAGACGGTCCGGCAGGGCGCAGCCGGGAAGGTGAGTCCGGTTCCGGCGGTTTGCGGCCATGGCATCGATGTGCGCGCCGTTTCGGCCCCAGAGCAGTACGTCGCGTCCGTCCCTCGCGAGGACGCAGCCGAGCGCCGTGCCGAATGCGCCTGCGCCAATGATTCCGATCCGGCTCACGCCTTCGCGCGCTTCCTGCCGGAACCGAGAATCGGCGGCGCATCCGGATCCAGCGGCCAGCGCGGGCGGGCGGACAGGTCGAACCCGTCCCGTTTGCCGCCTGCGAACAGTTCCAGTCCGGCCCAGGCGATCATGGCCGCGTTGTCGGTGCAGTACGCCGGCGCCGGGGCGATGAACCGGAATCCGGCATCGCGCGCGACGGCTTCGAGCAGAGTCCGGATCAACGCGTTGGCGGCCACGCCGCCGGCGACGGCAAAGACCGGCCGCGCCGCTTCGGAAGCGTTGCCGAATTCATCGCGGAACCGGTTGCAGGCGCGCCGGGACTTTTCCGACAGCGTGTCGGCGACCGCCATCTGGAAGCTCGCCGAGAGATCTCTCCTGTCGCGGTCCGAAAGGCGGCCCTGGTCGCGCGCCGCGAGCTCGCGGGCGCGAAGGACGGCAGTCTTCAGCCCGGAGAACGACATGTCCTCCCCGTCGCGGTTCAGGAGCGGGCGCGGCAGGTCGAAGCGGTGCGGATTCCCGGCCGCGGCCGCGGCCTCCACGGCCGGCCCGCCCGGAAAACCGAGACCGAGCATACGGGCGACCTTGTCGAAAGCCTCACCCGGGGCGTCGTCGATGGTTCCGCCGAAACGGCGGAATCCGTCGGCTGCCTCGACAGCGAGGAACTGGCAGTGGCCGCCGGATACGAGCAGCACCAGATACGGGTAGGCGACATTGTCCGTCATGCGCGGCGTCAATGCGTGACCCGCGAGGTGGTTGACGCCGACGAGGGGTTTTCCGGAACCCGCCGCGAGGCCCTTGGCGCACATGACGCCGCTCAGGACTCCGCCGATGAGGCCGGGGCCGGCGGTCACGGCGACGGCGTCCACGCTTGGCAGTCCGAGACCGGCTTCCTCGAGCGCGCGTTCGACGACGAGATCGAGCTTGCCCGCGTGCGCTCGCGCGGCGATTTCGGGGACGACGCCGCCGTAGGCCGCGTGCAGCCCGTCCTGCCCGGCCACGATTGACGAGAGAACCTCGGCCCGGCCGCCGGCGCGGCGCACCACCGCAGCGGCGGTGTCGTCGCAACTGCTTTCGATACCGAGCACGGTGATGGCTTCGGCCATTGCCAATGACTCCCGGCCGTGGTCTCCTGCGCGCGACCTAGCATCCGGCTAAGGCGAAGGGCAACGCCAGGGCGATTCACGAATGGCAGGCACGCTGCGGTCGATTCTGATGATACGCCCGATCGTGCAGGGCAGGGCCTTCGCGGAACGCCTCCGGGAGAGGAGCGGCAATCGGCTGCGGATTCTCTTCTCGCCGCTCGTCGCCATCGAGGAGGTGCCGTCGGCGTTCGACCTCGAAGGCAGGCAGGGCATCCTGTTCACGTCGCCGAATGCGGTCGCCGCCTTCGCTGGCAGGACGGCGGACCGCACCCTCGAGGCGTTGTGCGTTGGACCGGGCACGCACGAGGCAGCGCGGGCGGCCGGATTCCCGGCCGTTCGGAACGAGGAATCGCCGGGATCGGTGACCGGCCTCGCGGAGCTTGCGGCGAAACGGTCCGGCGCGTCCGGCCGGCCGTTCCTGTACCCGCGCGGCGAACGCGTCGCACACGACCTCGCAGGCCGCCTCGCGCGCCGCGGGGTGTCGGTAGAATCCGTCATCCTCTACCGTCAGGCGCCGTTGCCGCTGACCGAGGAGGCGAGAGCGGCGCTCGTGTCCGGACCACTGTGCGTCCCGGTGTTTTCCGCCTACGGAGCATCGCGGCTGGCGCGGGAAGTCGGAGACGCGGCACCGGCGAATCTTGTCTGCCCCTGCATCAGCGAACAGGCTGCGCGGCCCTTGGCGGCTCTCCGGAACGCCGCCGTAGCGGTTTCGGCTGCCCCCGACGGGGATGCCATGCAGGATCTGATTTTGAAAACCGCTCGATTGGAGTAGACTCTGCAACCGGCGGTTGCCGCGGTTCGCCCGCGGTCGCAACCACTGACGAAAGGCATCAAATGGTCAGCGAAAATCCTGGCGATGCAACCGTCGAGCCGGATGGCGGCCGCGATGGCGATTCGCGGGGCTCCGCTGGCGAAGGAGGGAAGACCGGCGGCGGAAAGCGGTCCGTCGGGCGCGGATTCCGCCAGCGGCTTCTTCGCATGCCGGACCGCTGGTCGTTTTCTTCCCGCGTGCTCGCCGGCCTCGCCGCATTGACATTGCTTTCGACGCTCGTGCTGTGGAGCGCGCCGCGCATCGCCGCGGTGCTTCCGCCCTGGATGGCGCCGGTTGCGTCCTTCCTGACTCCGGGCGGAACCGACGCGGCGGCGCTGGTCGGCGACCTTGAAGGCAGCATCCGGCTACGGCTTGATGCGATCGATCTCAGGCTGGATGCGCTGGAGGATGAGGACCGCGACCGCCCGGGGCGGGACGAAGTCGAGGGCATGCTGTCGGCGCACGGCGAGTCGGTCCGCCAACGCCTCGAAGCGATCGAGGGGAGTGTCTCGGCCGCAGCGGAAACCCGGATCGCCGAACGGATCGCCGCTGCCGAGACGCGCCTCGAGGCCGTCTCCTCCGAAGTGTCCGCGCTGGCCGACCTCATGGTCTCCGGATCGCCCGAGCTTCCGGCCGAAGCCGTGGCCATGATCGCCGGACAGAAGGCGTCGGTCGAGAGGCTGGAAGCCGATCTCGCCGAAGCCTCAGCCCGTCTTGGCGAGATCTCCGCCCGCCAGGACCTGCTGGGCGCGCGGCTCGAAGCGTTGGAGGCGCGGCCCCCGCCTGCGGCGGTGCAACCGGGGGAGGTCTCCCGGACGCCGCCGCCGGAACTGGCGGAGATCATTGCCGCGCTGGGCACCGGCCGCAGCTTCGCTGCCGCCGCCTCGGCGCTGGCCGAACGCAACGGTGCCACCCTGCCTGCCGCGCTCGCCGACGTTGCGGCGACGGGCACGCCGTCCCTGGCCGACTTGCGGGCCGCCTTCCCGGAATCGGCCTATGCGGCGATCCGGGCCGCCGCCAGGGCCGAAGCGGGCGATGGCTTCCTCAACCGGTTCGTCGCGTTCATGCGCTCCCTCGTGGTGACGCGGTCTCTGGAGCCCCGGGAGGGAGGAGAGACCGACGCGATCCTGTCGCGGGTCGATGGGTACCTGGCAGGGGGCGACCTGGGTCGCGTCCTTGAAGAAGCGGGCCAGCTCGACGAATCCGCCGCCGCCGCGATGGCGCCATGGCTAGCCGATGTCCGGCGACTGCACGGGGCGGCGGAAGCGGCCGTCCGGCTGTCCGGCGCGAGCGTTGCGGCGGAATGACGGGAGTCCGGTCGTCATGATCTGGTCGATGGTCAAGGTCACGGTCTTTCTCGCCATCGTCATGCTTGTCGCATTCGGGGCGGTTCTGGTCATGGAAGCCGGAGGCGAACTCAGGGTCTCCCTCGGCAAGGTCGAATTCAGCACCACACCGATGGTTGCGCTTCTCGGCGCTGCCTGTCTCCTCGCCGGATTCTGGCTCCTGCTCGTCTTCCTCGGCCTGCTCCTGGCGGTGTTCAGGTTTTTCAACGGCGACGAGACGGCGATCTCGAGGTACTTCGACCGCAATCGGGAGCGTCGCGGATTCGAGGCCCTCGCCGACGGAATGGTGTCGCTGGCGGTGGGCGAGGGCCGCGAGGCCATGGCCCATGCGGCGCGCGCGGAGCGCCGGCTCATGCGCCCGGAAGTCGCCAACCTGATAAACGCCCAGGCGGCCGAGCTCAGCGGCGAAACGCGCAAGGCGGAAAAGTACTACAAGCGGCTGCTGGGCAACCGCCAGACCCGCGTCCTCGGAGTGCGCGGCCTCATGAAGCAGAAACTCGAGGAGGGTGACAGGGCGACGGCCCTGAAACTCGCGGAGAAGGCCCTGGAGCTTCGCCCGAAACATGTCGAAACGATCAACACCCTTTTCGCGCTGCAGCTTGAACAGGGCGACTGGGAGGGCGCGCGCAGGACGCTGCGCGCAAGCGTGTCGGCGAAGGGCCTGACAAGCGGGGTCGCGCGCCGCAGGGAGGCGATCGTCGTTCTGGCCGACGCGCGCCGCCGTCTCGAAGAGAATGACATGGTCGGCGGGGCTCGGGCGGCCGCAGAGGCGAACCGCCTGTCTCCGGCGCTCGTTCCGGCCGCGGTCCTGGCATCCGAACTCGAGTTGGGGAAAGGGAACAAGAAGCGCGCCGGGGGCATTCTCCGAAAGGCGTGGTCGTCCAATCCGCATTCCGACTTGGCTGCGGCCTTCGCGGAAATCGAGCCGGACGAAACTCCCGCCGACCGGCTTAAGAGGTTTCAGCAGCTGCTGCGGCTGAACCCATCGTTCGCCGAAACCAGGTTGCTGAAGGCCGAACTGCTTATGGCGGCAGAGGACTTTCCGGAGGCGCGGCGGGCGCTCGGGAACATGGCCGAAGAAGAGCCCACGGTTCGGTCGCTGACAATCATGGCGGCGATCGCGCGCGGCGAAGGCGCCGCCGAGAATGTCGTGCGCGGCTGGCTGACCCGCGCGCTCAACGCGCCTCGCGGCCCGCGCTGGACGTGCGACAGCTGCAGCCACATCCATTCAGCTTGGGCGCCCGTCTGCGACAATTGCGGGGCGTTCGACACCCTGAGCTGGAAGGCACCGCCGGACGGCCGGGAGAACGGCGAATCGACCCCTGTCCTCGGGTTCGTGGCCGGCGTTCTCACGGAGGGCGGAGCGCCTGCGGCGAATTCGGGCGCGACTGCCGCGGAAGATCTTCTGGACCAGGGATAGGCTGAGGCGGCGGGCTGCATTCCCGTCCCGCGCGGCATCGTCGGAGCATCCGCAGCCGGCGGCGACCTAGCCGACCGTCTCCCGAAACATGACGGTGCGGCCAAGCAATGCGGATTCCTGCGCCGCGTGACCCATTCCGACGGCCATGGCGCCGTCGGCGAGGGTGACCTCTGGAGGCGTGCCGTTGCGCACGGACTCGAGGAAGAGCCGGTGCTGGTAGTAGGTTCCGCCGTTGTGGTCGCCGGCTTCCAGGAGGACGGGGTCGACGGGCACGTCCCGCGCGACCGGTCCCCGGGGCGACCGCGGGCTTGCGACCACCTTCGGAATCGGGACGCCGTCGCCGCCGGTCTCGCAGTGCGCGGCCGGGGCCGGCACTAACGCTTCGATCTTTCCCTTGGCGCCCACCGCGGTGACTTCCTCCTGGTAGTCGCCGCCCTCGGCGAACATGCAGAGTTCGAGCATCGCGCGAGCACCATTGGCGAAGTCGACGATGACGTAGCCGTTGTCCCAGATATCGGGAGTCCTTCCGGCGTAGGATTCGTCCAGGTGGTTCACGTCCTGGCCGGCGGACGCCATGACGCGAACCGGGTCCGAACGGATGGCGAGGCGCATGAGATCGAAGAAATGGCAGCATTTCTCGACGAGGGTGCCGCCAGTATAGGCATTGAACCGGTTCCAGTCGCCCACTTTCCTCAGGAACGGATACCGGTGTTCGCGGATGGTCAGCATCCGGATGCCGCCGGTGACGGAATCCGCTTCAGCGAGCATCGCCGCGAGCGGCGGCATGTAGCGATACTCCATCGCTACCCAGACGCGCGCCGCGAAACCGGGCGGTAGCCGGTCGAGGCGGCGCCTGTCGCCGTGCGACGTGTAGAGCGGTTTTTCCACGAGGACCGGAAGCGGGCGCGTCCTCGCGACGGTTTCGAGGAGGTCGACGTGCGTGAAGTTCGGCGATGCGATCACCACGGCGTCGAGCGAGGGTTCGGCCAGCAGTGATTCCGGGCTGTCGGCGAATGCGGCTTCCGGTGCAAGCGCCGCGGCCTGCCGGCGCATTTCGGCGTCCGGTTCGCAGATGACGGCGACCCGCGCGTCCGGCAGCAGGCGAATGTTCAGGATGTGCTCCCGTCCCATCATGCCGCAGCCGATGATGCCGTAATTCAGTGTTGACGCCATTCCCGCCCCCGAACCTTCCCTGCGGTGCCCCAGAACTTTCCCTGTCAGACCGGACCAGTGAAAACGCGCGGCATGCATTGTCAAGGGAACTTATGCGCATGCGCCGTGCGCTGATTGTGCGGGCCGCCTATTGCCCGCAAGCGGCTTCCCGCTTGAACACTTGGCCGAAGCGGCTCTGATCGCCGAGGCGGCGGCTCAAGCCGACGTTCCACGCGGAGAACGGCAGTGCGCTGTGGCCGTTCCACATGATCTCGTTGCCGCGATTCACGTACCGGCCGTCATTGCGACCATGTCGAAGGCGCTGCCGAGGTTGCCCGGCGGCGGGCATCTCCTTTCCCGCGCGAATTCGGCCGACATCGCGAGCTCCGCGTCGGAGAAGGTCTTCCCTGCCGGGAAGCCGGGGGGGGGTCGTGCACCCGAGTTCCGTCAGGGCCGTGATCCGCCAGGCGATGACGGCATTGATCTCCAGCGCCCGCTCGACACGCTCGCGCTTGCGGTGAGCAATTTCCTCGACCTTGCAGCCCGACTTCCGGACTCTGTGCCAGTCCTCGATCCCCTGCCTCGGACGATACAGGGCGGCGACCTTCTCCGCGTCGCCGGACGACCCGACCGGAAGCGTGGTCAGCGGCCGCGACAGGATCGCGGGCTGCCGTCGGACGGAGACTTCGTCTCCCTCGCCTCGATCGCGTTGAGCGGGACGGGAGGCGCGCCGGAGCGCCTTCCGGACGCGCGCCGAGTTCCGCGCGGACTGCCGCTAGACCGTGACGGACATCCTTCCCCCGGCCGCAGCCGAGGCTGCGGTCGTGCCGGGCGCGCACCTGAAGCGCGATGCCCTTGCGAGGCGCGGCGAGAATCTCGAAGGCGTCCCCTTGCCGGTCGTTGACCGCCGCCGCCACGTGGCCGTGGGGGCGTGACCGGCGGATGGCGACGGCCGCGTCGAGCGGCGGGAACGTCACGCCGCCGTCGAGTGCGGGCGGCATTTTCGAGAGGGTGGCGACGGTTCTCCTCCGGATGCGCTTCCCCTTGCGCCATGCTTCGCGCAGGAGGATGGCAGGCGGCGAGGATCGGTTGGGAATGACGTCGATGCTGAGGGCCACGGGTCTGGTCCTTGCACGGCAACACGTTCAAGGCCGGAACATGCGGCTGTCATGGCATGTCAACACGAAACATGTACAATTGCATGGCAGCATGAATCCCGCGCCAATTCCTGCGTCCGCGCAGAAAGGCCCAGCCTTTTCAGGGGCTTGCGCAACGCCGTCGGGAGGATGTCAGCTGGAAGTTCCGTTTGGCCCAAAAGGTGTTTTGAGTTCATGGGCAGCCTGCCGGCCGTCGCGAGATCCTTTCCTCAGGTGTTTTCTCCCGGATCCCAGTGAATGACACGCGCCTCCAGCCAAGCGACGAGCGCAAATCCGGCAATGGCCATAAACGACGCAACAATGATCGTTGCAAACAGCCTCGGAGTGTCGAACACGTACATGCTTTGCAGGATAAGGTAGCCGATGCCCGAATTCGCGCCGATCCACTCCCCGACGATCGCCCCTAGGACGCACATTGTAACGGAGACCTTTAGAGCCGCGAACGCATAAGGCAACGCGGCGTAGAACCGCACGCGCCTGAACACCTGGGTCTTCGTCGCTGACAGCACATGCATCAGTTCGATCAATTGCGGGTTCACGGCTCGAAAGCCCTGCACCGCGTTGACGAGTGTCGGAAAGAAGCAGATCAGTGCCGCAATCAGGACCTTCGGTTCGATGCCGTTTCCGAGCATGATCTTCAGCACGGGCGCGATGGCAATTATCGGGATCGTCTTGATTAGGATTGCCACCGGATAGAAAAGATCCTCTACGGTCCGGTTGTAGACAAACGAAATCGCCACGAGGACTGCAACGGTGTTTCCGAGCAGAAACCCAAGCGCAGCCTCGGTCAGGGTCGGCACGGAGTTCTGGGCCAGCAGCGCACGGTCATTGTAAAGTGCGACCAGAACATCCGTTGGTGCTGGAACCAGGTATATCGGCACATCGAGCAACCGGACAACGCCCTGCCAGATCAACAGCATGATTGCCAGGCCGAGCATGGCCATCGTCGTACCCCTGGCACCGCGTACAATGACAAGGAGACTTCGCTGCAGCATGCCGATGCCGGCGGTGCCGGCAGGCTTGGAGGACAAGGCAACCTTCACGGATTCATCCCTCATCCAGGATGGACCGCAGCAGTGCCACTTGCTGCCCGAGTTCCGGGGTGTCTTTCACTGCGATTTCCCGATTCTCCGGAAGTGCCACCGAAGTCACGGCGGCAATCCTGCTTGGCCGTCGGCTCATCACGGCCACCCGCTGTGACAGGAAGACCGCCTCCTGCAGCGAATGAGTCACGAACACGATCGTCATGCCGGCCTCGCCCCAGATGCGCAGCAACTCAACATTGAGGGAGTCGCGCACCAGTTCGTCCAGAGCGCCGAACGGCTCGTCCATCAGAAGCACTCTCGGCTTGGTGACAAGCGCCCGGGCAATGGCGACCCGCTGGCGCATGCCTCCCGACAGCTGCGCAGGATAGGCGTTTTCGAAACCGTCCAGCTCAACCAGCTTTAGGGCCTCCATGGGAGACATGGCGCCTGACGACTGGTGTCTCGTAGGACCGACCTCAAGCGGCATCCTCACATTCTCTAGGACAGTGTCCCACGGCATGAGCACCGATTGCTGAAAAACCATGCTGACGGCGCGTTGTTTCCTTGCGTCGCCCGGTTCCATTCCAAGCACTTCCGCCTCACCGGATGTCGGCGGTATGATATCCGCGATGACCCGGAGCAAAGTGGACTTGCCGCAGCCGGAATGTCCGATCAACGAAACGAACTCGCCTTCCTGGACTGAAAGCGAAACCTTGTCGACTGCACGTATGGCCGTGTCGCCCGTTCCAAATGTCACGGAGACTTCGCGAAGATCTATCGCGACAGGCATCGATTCAGGTTTGCCCGCCTTCATTCCAGGCAGGCATTGAGATCAAGGCGTCATCGCTTTGTCGTTTCCACCGCATCGAGAATGCGGCTGTCGAACACGTCGGCGGAGGTCATGCTGGGGTCGATCTCGCCGATGGCGATGTAGGTGTCCAGTGTCCGCTGCCAGCGTTCCGAAGACACGTTTGCAAACCCGAATTCCATAGTCTCGTCAGTGTAGATGTACTCTGCAAGCATCACGTCCAGCGCCGAACGCTCCTTTTCCACGCTTAGTGCCGGTGCATACGCGACAAGGATGTCTATCGCCTCGCCCGGATTGTCGGCTGCATATGACCATCCGGCATCAACGGCCTCAAGATATGCGGCGAGCTGATCGGCCTTGCGGTCAAGAGTGTCCTTGGCAGCAATCAGATAGTTCGATTGGAATTGCAGTCCATTGTCCCAGATGGATTGAGAGTTGTAGCCGCCAGGATGCGCAGCAACCGGTGCCAGGGCCGCCTTGTTCGTTGGCCAGGTTCCAACCACGTCAACCTGATCCTGCATGAGTGCCGGAACGGTGCCCTGAACGAAGGTAATGTCCTCGAACTTGAGGCCATTGTAGTCGAGAATCGCGATGATCTGTGGCACGGCACTTTGTGGTGCCCCAACCCGCATCCCCTTCCAGTCCTTGATGCTTGTGATGTTCTTTTCCCCCAGGGAGAAAAACGTCAGCGGCGCTTTCTGGAAGGTTGCAGCAAACGAGATGATCGGAAGTTTGTTGTTTGCTGCATACATGATCTGCGGAGCGTAGCCTACTGCAATGTCGGCCGTGCCACCGAGCAGTTCCTGTATGGCATTCGCCGTCGGGCCGCCTGGCATCAATTCCACCTCAAGCCCCCGTTCGGCAAAATATCCCTTTTGCAAGGCAACGATCTCGCCCGTGCTGCCGGCGTCAACAAGCCAGCTCAACTGCACGGTGAATGGCTCCGATTTTGCAACTGTTGCCGAAGCAACGAAGACCGCAGCCGCTGCGCTTGCGGCGATGCCGCGAGTAAGAGACTGTCTGAGCATCACATTAATCCCCCCCTGTTTTTTGTGTTCCGAAACTGTATTACGATTCCAGGGCAGATTCAATATGACAGAAGCCGGGAGGAGACATGAGCGAGTTTGCAGGCAGGATCGGCCAAACGGTTCAGGATTCGACGCCTTGGTGGCCTCGTCCACCGAGCCAGGGCAGTGGCCGGCCCAATATCCTGTCCATTCTCTTCGATGATGCCGGCTGGGCCGATTTCGGCTGCTACGGCTCCGAAATCAGCACCCCGCACATAGACTCCCTTGCTGCATCCGGACTACGCTACACCAACTTCCATGTGACACCTCTCTGCTCGCCCACCCGGGCTAGCTACCTGACAGGTCGCAACCACCACAATGTTGGCATGCGTTGCCTGGCCGACGCCGATACCGGTTTTCCCAACGGCCGTGGCGCCGTCGACAGGGACATTCCGCTTCTGTCGGAAATGCTGCGCGAGCAAAGCTACGGAACCTACATGCTCGGCAAGTGGCACCTTACGCCGACGCAGGAAATCACGGCGGCCGGCCCCTACCTCAACTGGCCGGTCAACCGCGGGTTCGATCGCTACTACGGCTTCCTTGGCGGCTGCACGGACCAATATTCGCCGGAGCTTGTCCAGGACAATCACATGATCGATCCGCCGCTTCGAGATGGATATCACCTGTCCGAGGATTTGTCCGAACGCGCGATAAGCTACCTGCGAGACCATGCGAGCATACGCCGGGACGCGCCGTTCTTCATGCATTTCTGCTTCGGTGCCACACACGCGCCCATTCAGGTCCACCGGAGCTACGTCGACAACTACGAGGGGGTCTTCGACAAGGGCTGGGATCGGACCCGGCAGGAACGCCTGGCGCGGCAGATCGAACTCGGGCTGGTCCCGGAAAGCGCCAAGCTGGTACCTCGCAATCCGGGCGTTCCGGAGTGGAGCAGTCTGAGTGGCGACGAGAAGCGGGTGTTTGCACGCCTGCAAGCTGCTTTTGCCGGATTCCTGGAGCATTCAGACGAACAGATCGGCCGCCTTGTCGCCGAACTGCGCCGGCTTGATCTTTACGACAACACAATCATCCTCGTGTTCTGCGACAACGGAGCCTCGATGGAGGGCGGACGTAACGGTGCCGTGGACTGCAACGCCCCATACTCGGGCATGACCGAGGCGATATCGGAAATGGCGGAGCGCCTTGATGAGGTGGGTGGTCCGTACGCACCCGCACACTATCCGGAAGGTTGGGCCATGGCAGGCAACACGCCGTTCAGGCGCTACAAGCAGCATGTCGAACTGGGCGGCGTGCGGTCGCCCCTGGTAGTGAGTTGGCCGAATGGACTGCAAAGCCGAGGAGAGGTTCGAAACCAGTTCCTGCATGTGGTCGACCTGGCGCCTACATTGCTGGAACTGGCAGGCGAACGCGACGGCGCGAAGTTTGACGGTGCGAGCTTCCGTTCGACCCTTGACAACCCGGACGCCCCAGCACCTCGCAGTGTACAGTACTGGGAGATGTTCGGCCGTCGAGCCGTCTATCACGAAGGCTGGAAGGCCGTTTCGGAACACGAAAAGGGCGAAGACTATGCGGCGGATGTTTGGCACCTCTATGACACGCGAACCGATTTCTCCGAGCATGACGATCTGGCGGCGCAGCACCCGGACAAGCTTCAGGAGCTGAAGGACATCTGGTGGAAGGAGGCAGGGGCAAACGAGGTCATGCCTCTGGATGACCGAACTCTCGTCGACATCATCGTGTTCCGCCAGCCGAACGGGCTGATGAGCGAAAGAGAAATCACGCTGCACCCGGGGCAGGGTCACATCTCGCAGACCAGCCAGATCGTATCGAGCGAAAGATCGATGGAGATAACGGCGCATTTCAACGGGCCGGTCGGGGATCATGAGGGAGTGCTGGTGTCATCCGGCGACAGGATCGGCGGCTACACGCTCTACGTGAAGGACGGGGCACTGACTTTCGAGTACATTCAACTACGCCGGAAACGCACCCTGACGGCACCGCTGCACGGCTCAACCCGAACCTGCCGGCTTGCATGCACAATCGGCCCGGACCGTTGCATCGATGCGCAGCTGTTCGCCGGCAACGATCTCATTGCGCAGGCCGATGTGGGACTTGCTGCGCACCATATTTCGTTTTGGGGCCTGGATGTCGGCCGCGACGCGGCAGTACCTGTCAGCGATGCCTACGAGGCTCCGTTCGCCTTCTGCAAGGACAAGCTCGACCGGATCGTCATGCAGTTCGAAGAAGATCCGGATCCTGCGAATGTTGCACACGGTCTTGAGATGTCGGATTAGCGCGGACTGGAAACAAGTCCGAGACCTGATTGGAGAAACTGCTTTCAGCCCTGACCCGGGCCAGTCCGAGCTGTTACCAATTCGGGCACATCCATCCTTTTGAGCAGAAGTTCTGGCGAGACTTCCCCCGGCTCGAATAAAAGTCGGCCTAATCGGAGCTTCGGTGCGCCGTGGCCTGACCGGCGGTTCGCCGCCAAGCACCCGAGGCAGGAACCGGATGGGTTGGCGTCCATGTCCGGATCTGTGCGGGGTGCGCAGCAATGCGCAACCCTGCCGAGACTGGAAGAGGGGCTCGGCAACGACCCCTCCTGCCCGGCCCATTGCTCTGTCCGCGGATGGTGCGCCTGACGGCTGCGACTTCCGGCCGCTCCCGTTCCCGTGCCGACGTCGGGGCGGCAAGGATCCCGAGCTCCTTTGGAGTGCCGAATCGCGAAAGACAGGGGCGCAAATCCGTTCGAAGCCCGGCAAATGACAATTGCCTTGTCAGACGTGGGGTTCAGAGAAGCCGAGCGATCGGGAGCGCGCGTTTCGTGGAAAGGGATTGCGTCGCCCCGGTGGCGGAATGAACCGGCGCGCAACGCTGTCGCCCACTCCGAAAGCTCGTCATCTCCGGCTTGCTGTTCGTCCGCGGCCTTGCCCCTTCCGGATCGACCACAAGGCTGATCTTTCCTTGCGTTGAGCCCTGACCTCAAAGAAGGCCGATTTCGAAAAGTAGCACTCGCAGGTCAGGATTCAATCGACTTCCGGCCGCTCTTTTCACGTCAACCTGTTGAATGCGCAATTCGAGGTCAATAGCCGGCATCCCCTTTCTATATTCCGGCCAGGCGTTTCGCAGACGACTCAGTGCTTCGGCGGCGGTTGCTGGATTGTCGTTCTCATGACCTGCAAAACGGCGCAACAACACGGACACGAGACAAACGTTCTGCTTGATGAGAGTCAGCCTGGTTTGGCTGCGGTTGTCAGCATTAGTTCATCTCGGCTGAGGTCTTTTCCGAGACAATCCGAGTCGAACAACAGCAACCTCGAAGCGTATTTGGTTTTTTGCTGCTCGCCGCGCGAAATCAACTGAGCGGCTTTTTTCAAGGGACAGAGGGTCTCCTGCGCTGGTCAGCACCTTTGCGTCGATGTGGACGGCCAATCCGGTCTCGTCCGCGAACCGCTGTAGCAGTGCCGCATAGCTTCGTTCACTTTGTCCTTCGCAACCAACGAAAACGCGCTTCCTGCGACGAATCTGCCGTCGGCGACTCATCACCCGAATCTTGGCACTGCACCATACACACCGCCCATGTACTTGCCATAAAAGTTCTCATTGCGTCGAACGCGTTCGATGTCTTTCAAGCCGTAGACATCGGAACACCCCCGCGAATTCTTCTCGCAGAAAAGAATGCCTTCCTTCGTCAATTCGTTCATCAGGCTCGGGGACTGGCATGTCATCCAGATTTGGGCGCGACGAGGGTTTCGTTCGTCGTCGCTGAACCATTGCACGACTTCGTTCAGCAACTGCGGGTGAATGGCCGAATCGATATCGTCGATGACGGCAATGCTTCCCATTTCGAGCGCATGGTGCAAGCAGGGAAACAGTTTGACGAACTGGCGGGTTCCATGACTTTCGAATGGGAGGCAGATTTTCTCTTCCAGTCCGGAGTGCGAAAACTCCAGCATGGGATCCGGCGAGGAATACATGACTCTGATGCCCTCAATCCCGAGATCCATGCATTTCGCCATCGATTGAAGGTCTGCAAGCCCCTTGGGAGCGTTCGCGTACCATCTGGCAGCAAGGATTTCGTCGTTCTCAAGTCGATCGAAAGGAATGTTGTACATTATCTGTGAAGTGGACTTCACGAAGTTCGACGCGAATTGGTGATTGAGTTGCGCCAGGGTGGAGAAGATGCTTGCATTCGGCCGCTGCGTTGCGTGCAGTGCGCTTGTCTGGCCCTTCATCAGGAATCCGCGGACGTGTCTCAATCGGCTGTTTTCCCGCCTCTCGACTATGGTTGTCGGCTTTCCGCGGCCCTTGGGTTGGTAGGTGAGTTTCTCGAGGACAACGCGATCTTGAACGGGAATCGGAATTGCCGCCGGGCGCGCGCCCCGGCCCGACAGAACAAGTTCGTAGGTGTAGGGGCACTCGGGCCCATCGCCCGTCTGGTCGTGAAAGTCTGCTGGACCCGAGAAAGACAGCGATATCCGAGTGGTGTCCGCGATCTTCTCCGCGGTTCCGAATTTTTGGTATGGCAGGACGTGACTTGCCCTGTGCTCGAAACTTTTGGTCACGAACCAGGCCGCGAATGCAATCGCCTTCAGTGCATTCGACTTTCCGGCGGCATTGGGTCCGAACAGCGCAACAACGCTCGGGCAAACCCATTCGGAGCCGCCATGAAGTGGCGCAAGCCGGCCGAGTGGGTCCTCTAGGGACTTTCTGGCGCGCAGATCTATGGCCTGACGCTCGCAAAACGAGAAAAAGTTTTCGACTTCGACCCTGTACAGCATTTTGGACTCCCTTAATCGTGTTCAAATGTTGTTTTATAATATAAATAACAACAAATTTTTGACAAAATTGGCACTATAATGCGCTTGTTGCAACCTTTTCTGTGGAAATGGCAAGGACCGCGCCGCGTCGATGGCAAATTCAACAACTCGCAACTCGACCGACGCGGAGGTTGCAGCGCGCCGGTCGCCACGACCTTCTGCAACTGCTCCTGCTTCGACGGAAGGCCTTTACCTGGAAGCTGACGATACTGTTTCAGAGATCATGCAGATCATCTCGAACATGACCGCGGCCGCCACCATCGCAGTGATCCGGTTCGGGCTGTCCTTCGTGGGCATAAGACAGACGACATCGCCGCCAATGATGTTCAGACCGCGCACTGCATGCAGGAGCGCGGTGGCCTCGTCCATGGAAAACCCGTTTGAACCCGGCTCCAGGTTCGCAACAGCCGGTGCGACAGCCGGATCGAGACAGTCGAGGTCGAAGGTCACGTAGACGGGACGCCCTTCAAGCCTGTCGCGGACCTCCGCGATGACATCGGATGCGCCGCGCCTCCGGTACTCGGCCATGGTCACGATGTTGTACCCGTAGTCGTAGGCCGGCTGCAGCCAGTCGGCCGTACGGGGATGACCCCTAAGCCCGACCTGCATGGAATTGCCGGCGTCCACCTGCCCCTGGTCGACAAGGTAGGCGGCCCAATGCGCTGCCGACTTCCGGGCGCCGAGGAAATGGTCGACCTTCGTGAACACGTCCGTGTGAGCGTCGAGGTGGAGAAGGCAGACGGGTTCGGCTCCGGCGATCCGCCCACATCCGAGCGCCTGAAGAACCCCGCCGGTCACGGAGTGGTCGCCGCCGATCGAAACCGGTCTTGCGCCGGCCCGGTCGATGCGCCTGAAGAATTCCGTGATCCGCTCGATGCAGTCCTCGTTGTCGTTCGCGCGCGGGAGCGGCACGTCGCCGACGTCGGCGATTGCGGACGCGGACCAGGGATCGATGCCGAAAGCGCCGTGAACGCGCCTCTGCAACGCAGAAACGTCTCGAACCGCGCGCGGACCGAGGTGCTGGTCGCGCTCCGTGGTGCCGTTGCCCGTCGAATGCGGAATTCCCGCGAGGACGATGTCCCGTCCTTCCGGTTCTCCGACAGGACAGCGGAACAGCGTCGGGATGCCCCACCAGTAAAGATTGTTCATCATGCTGGCGTCATGTTCCGTTGCCATGGCAGAGGCGCTCCCTTTCGCGGCGATTGCTGTTGCGACTACGTGCCGCAGAACGTCCTCTGCACGCGCTCCTCGGGACGGGGCCGCCGTTCCAGGTCCGCGTGCTCAGGCTGTTCCCTGAAAGGCGACTTCAGGACATCGACCAGTCGGTGAAACGGCCCGAAATCGTTCGACATCGCGCGCCGGATCGCCTCCTCGACGCGGTGGTTGCGCGGAATGAAGACCGGGTTCTGGCGCTGCATTCGTTTTGTCCGCTCGCTAGGGTCACCCGTGCCCGACGTCTTCTTCCATGCTTCAAGCCAGGCGTCGGCGCCGCCTGCTTCACGGAAAAGGGACTTGAAACCCGCATTATCGGTGCCGCTCGCGAACCGGGTCAGCTCCCTGAAGAACAGCGTGAAGTCGACCGCGTTCTCCGCCATCAGGGTGAAGGCGGATTCGATGAATTCCGAATTGCCGTCCTGACCCTCCGGAAGGCCGAACTTCCTTTCGAAGGTATCAGCGAGCTCGGCCGACAACTGCGGCGCGAATCCCGAGAGGGCATCGCGCGCGTCGGCGATGGCTTCCGCTTCGTCGTCGGCGAGGAGGGGAATCAGCGCTTCCGCCAGGCGCGCGAGGTTCCACTCGGCGATCCTCGGCTGGTTCACCCAGGCGTATCGCCCGAAATGGTCGATCGAACTGAAGACCGTCTTCGGATGAAAGGCCTCCATGAAGGCGCAGGGACCGTAGTCGATCGTCTCGCCTGCGATCTGCATGTTGTCGGTGTTCATGACGCCGTGGATGAACCCGAGGCCCATCCACTTGGGAATCAACCGCGCCTGACGGCTGATGACGCCGTCGAGGAGCTTCCGGTACGGCCTGTCGGAATCCGCCGCCGCCGGATAATGGCGCGCAATCGCGTAGTTGGCGAGTTCGCGGAGTCCGTCCCGGTCGCCGTGCGCGCCGAAGTACTGGAATGTGCCGACCCGGATGTGGCTTTCGGCCACGCGCGTAAGCACGGCGCCGGGAAGCGGCGTTTCGCGGTATACGGTTTCGCCGGTAAGGACCGCCGCAAGCGAGCGCGACGTCGGCACGCCGAGAGCGGCCATCGCTTCGCTTACGATATACTCCCTGAGCACAGGTCCGAGCGGTGCCTTGCCGTCGCCCTGGCGCGAATACGGGGTGCGCCCCGATCCCTTGAGCTGGACGTCCCGCCGCAGCCCGTCGCGTCCGACGACTTCTCCAAGCAGCAGCGCGCGTCCGTCCCCGAGTTGCGGAACCCAGCCGCCGAACTGGTGGCCGGCATAGGCCATGGCGATCGAATCGGCTTCGCCGGGAAGCGCGCCGCCGGCGAGCATGGCAATGCCGTCCGGCGAGGACAGCCAGTCGGCGTCGAGGCGCAGCACGTCCGCCAATCCGCGGTTGAGGCGGATCAGTTCCGGTGCGGGCGCCGTGTCCGGCTGGACTCTCGAAAAGAACCTTCCGGGCAGACGGGCATAGCTGTTGTCGAAGGGAAGCGCGGTCATGACGGAAGTCTAACCGACCCGGACATCCTGCGCACCGAGAATCCCCGGTGCGTCCGACACAGGTCGGATCCTCGGTTCACGTCCCGGAACTCCGCCAGACCACCGGGAACCAGTCCTCCCTGAGGCGTTCGCCCGCCCGCATGCCGTGTCCGGGAAAGGGCGGGGACGTCCGCCCGGGCCTTTCGACGAAGCGCGCGTCGTCGCCGACCCAGCGCAGGGACAGAATTCGCCGGCGCGCTCCGCCTGGATTGCCTCGCGCACCGTGCAGCGTCCTGAAGTCGAACAGGACGGCGTCGCCGGGTTCCAGCGGCCATTCGAGGATGCGCTCGCCCGGCGGATCGGCATCCGGGTCGGGCACGGGAATCCAGTCGTGCGCACCATCGTAGAAATCGCTGTTGTCGGCCCAGCTGACAGGACGCACCATGCCGGGCCAGAGGTGGGATCCGGCGATCAGCCGAAGGGAGGCCTCGCGGACCGGGTCGACGGCGATCCACATGCTTACGGTCTGCGTACCGTCGACGAAGTAGTAGGGAGCGTCCTGGTGCCAGGGCGTCGGCTTGGCCGTTCCCGATTCCTTCACGAGGACATGGTCGTGAAAGAACTGCGCGCGCGAGGACTGCATGACATCCGCCGCGAGCCGGGCGGCGGCGCTGTCACTGACCACCCGTCCGAACTCGGGAATCCGCGTCCAGTTGCAGTAGTCGTCGAAGAAGCGGCCCTCTCCCTCCGGTACGGCGTTTTCCGAGGCGAAGGGCCCCGGGGCTTCCATGTTGCGGGCTATGCCGGCGGCAATTTCGTCCACCCAGCCGGCGAAAGCGCCGCGCACCGCCACGGCGCCGTCGCGGCGGAAGGATTCGATGTCACTCCGCGTGATCCGCACGGTGCTCTTCCGTCCAGATCTCGAGAATGCGTCGCGCCGTCATCAGGTCCAGATGCGCACCACCGCCGTTCTTGAAGAGGGTGATGTCGTCATCCGCAACCCGGCCCTGCAGCCCGTCGAGAAGACCGTAGAAATCTCCCAGGATGTCCTCCTCGGAAATCGCGCCCGTCTCCAGCGGAATCCGGATCTCGCCGGTATGCCCGCGCGTGGTTTCGTGGCTGTCGACGAAAATGCGCGCCCGGCGAAGGGCGGCGTCGTCCGCCTCGCGCATGTCCGGACGGAAGGAGCCGATGAGGTCGACATGCTGTCCGGGCTGCAGCCAGTCGCCGTGCAGGATCGGATCGCTGGCCATGGTGGCGCAGCAGACGATGTCGGCCCAGCGCACGGCGGCCTCGCGATCCCCGGCGACGGTGATGTCGGCGAACGCAGCCAGCTCGTCGGCTACGAGCTGCGCACTCTTCGGCGACCTGTTCCAGATCCGGAAGGCTGCGTTCGCGAACGCGCTTCCGTAGGCGTGCACGAGGTTCCGGGCGACGGTTCCGGCGCCCATGACGAGAATTCGCCGCGAATCGCGCCGCGCGAGCGTTTCCGCGCCAAGAAGCGAATCGGCGGCGGTCTTCCACTTTGTCACCAGGTGGAAGTCGAGGATCGCCTCCGGCTCGCCGGTCGCGTCGGAGAAGAGCGTGACGCCGCCGTGAACCGTGGACAGGCCCCGGGCGGCGTTTCCAGGGACGATCGTGGCGCTCTTAACTGCGCTCCCGAGGCCGTCGATCCAGGCCGCCCGGGTAAGGAGCGCATCGTCGCCGCGGAAGACGAGGCCGTCATCGATGCTCGCGCGCGGCAACCTGTGACCTGCCCGGATCGCATCGGTGATGTCGCTCCACTTGAGCAGGCGGTCGATGTCGCCGAACCCGATGCGGGGAAGCCGGGGCTCAGCCACGAGACACGGCTTCGACTTCTGCGGCGCTCAGGAACCCGTGCGTCTCCAGGCAACGCGCCCAGCCGGCGGGTCCAGTGAAGTGATGCGCCTGCCAGCTGCGGCGGGTCGCCGCCTCGATGTTTTCCTGCCGGTCGTCGGTGAACAGCAGCTCTTCGGGTCGGCAGCCGCAGTCCGCTTCGAGCAGCCTGTAGATTTCCGGCTCGGGTTTGACGCAGCCGAGATGCGCGGAGACGAAGCGCCGGTCGAACCAGGTGAGGAAGGGGAAGCGGGAGTCCGCCAGTTCGAGACTCTCGCGACCGAAGTTCGACAGGGCGAGAAGCGGCACGTCCCTTTGGCGCAGGAATTCGAGGATCTGCACCGATCCATGGATCGCCGGGCCCGCCATCTCGATCCAGCGATCATGCCAGATGCGGATCTCGTCGCGGTATCGGGGGTGCGCCTCCGCAGTCTCGTAGACTGTCTGCCTGAAGGGTGCACCGCGGTCGATGCGCGCATTCATGGTGTGGAGGTCGACGTCCCTGAACAGGGCCTTGCGCCTGTCGGGTCCGATGACCGCGTCGTACAGGCGCACAGGATCCCAGCCGATCAGGACATCGCCGATGTCGAAGACGATGGTTCGCACGCCGTTCATGTCTTCGCGTCCCCGCTTTCCCCTGCCTCCGCATCTGCAGTGTCGCCGGAAGCCGGCTCCGGCATCCGGTTCCATGCGTCGAGACCGGCGATCTTGTAGGCTTCAGCCAGAGTCGGATAGTTGAAGGTGTTCTCGACGAAGTAGTCGACGGTTCCCTTCAGGTCCAGAACGGCCTGCGCGATGTGAATGAGTTCCGTCGCGCCCTCGCCGACGATCTGAACGCCGAGCAGGCGGCGGGTCTTCAGCGACACCAGTATCTTGAGGAACCCGTGGTCGACGCCCATGATGTGGCCGCGCGACGTTTCCCGAAACCGCGCGACCCCGACTTCGTACCCGATTCCGCGTTCCCTGAGCTCCTCTTCCGACATGCCGCAGGTGGACATCTCCGGAACGGAATAGATGCCGTACGGAAACCAGGGAGACTGCCTGATCGACGGGCCGTCGAGCGCATGGGATGCGGCAACGCGACCCTGCTGGAGCGCGGTCGAGGCGAGGCACGGAAAACCGATGACATCGCCTGCCGCATAGATGTTCGGCCTGCACGTGCGGAAGGTGCCGCGGTCGACCTCGATCCTTCCCCGGTGATCGACGTCGATGCCGCACGCCTTCAGGTTCAGGCTGTCGGTTGCGCCGAGCCGCCCGGCGGCGAACAGCAGCATGTCCGCCCGCACCTGCCGTCCGGTGTCCATCTGCACCCTGACGGAACGGTCGGACGCATCGATCGCGGTCACGCCCGTGCCGAGCCGAAGGTCGAGTCCCATGTCGCGAATGATCGCCGTGAACTCGGCGATCAGCGTGCGGTCGATGAAGTCGAGAAAGCTCTTGCGCGGCTCGATCAAGGTGGTCCGGATGTCGAGCGCCTGCAGCATGGTTGCGTACTCGACGCCGATCACGCCGGCACCGACGACAATGGCGCTGCCAGGCACGAATGAAAGCTCGATGATCTCGTCGCTGTCGATGACGTTGCGGCCGTTGAAGGGGACGTAGTCGGGGCGGAACGGCCGAGTCCCGGTCGTGATCAGGAACCGGTCCGCCGTGTAGACCATGCGCGTCCGGTCGGCCCCGACGACCTCGATGCTGTCGGCGGAAACGAACTTCGCCTCCCCCCGCCTGGTCTCCACGCGGTTGCGCGCGAACTGGTGCTCGAGCACTTCCACCTCGTATTCGAGCGTCTTGCGCAGGCGGAGCTTGAGGTCTCCGGTGTCGATGTCCGCCTTCGCGCGCCAGGCGCGGCCATAGAAGTTCCTCTCGCGCCAGCCGGAAAGGTTGAGGATGGTCTCGCGCAGCGTTTTCGAGGGAATGGTGCCGGTGTGGACGGAAACGCCGCCCACGCGCCGGCCGCGCTCGACGACCAGCACCCTGCTGCCGAGCTTCGCGGCCTGGATGGCGCCGCTCCGCCCTGCCGGGCCGCTTCCTACGACGATGAGGTCGTAGCGGCTCATCGTTCAGGCTGCCGCCAGCGCCGCGGCATGGTGCGTGACGTGGTCTTCCATGAACGTCGCGACGAAGAAGTAGCTGTGATCGTAGTTTTCGTGCGTGCGAAATTCCGCGTCCTGTCCGGCGTCCGCGATCGCGGAAGAGAGCGCTGTCGGCCGGAGGTCTTCGAGGAACGGGTCCGAAGCCCCCTGATCGATCAGGATGCGGCCGGGATAGCCGCGCTCCTGCAACAGGTGCACCGAGTCGTGCGCGTTCCAGAGGGATTCGTCGGGTCCGAGGTAGGCCGAGAGCTGCCTCCGCCCCAGGCCGGATCGCGTCGGATTGACGATCGGCGCGAACGCGGAGAGCGACCGGTAGGTTTCGGGCATCGTCATCCCGATCGTCAGGGCGCCGTGGCCGCCCATGGAATGGCCGGTGATGCCCTGCCGGCCGCGGTCCAGGGGGAATTCCCGGAAAACCAGTCCGGGAAGTTCGGCGGTGACGTAGTCCCACATCCGGAAATGCGGCGCCCAGGGCGGCTCAGTCGCGTTCACGTAGTAGCCCGCCCCCTGTCCGAGGTCGAAACTCTCGTCGTCAGCGACATGGGAACCGCGCGGCGAGGTGTCGGGAAAGGCGAGCGCGATCCCCGCCCGCGCCGCGAAAGCCTGCGCGCCGGCCTTGACCATCGCGTTCTCGTGCGTGCAGGTCAGCCCGGACAGGTACCAGAGCAAGGGCACCCTGCCGTTGCGCGCCGCCGGCGGAAGGTAGAGGCCGAAGGTCATGTCGCAGCCGCAGGAAGAGGACGCGTGGGTGTAGACGCCCTGCACGCCATCGTGGCAGTGGTTTTCCGAAACGGTTTCCATCCTGCTTTCCTTCTACGCAGCTTCTTCCTGGCGGATTCCGGGCCGTGCGCCTGAACGCCCCGGCGGCGACGGCGCAATCGCGCACATGCCGCCTCCGCGGGCTGACCTCCCAAGTATGGTCATTCCCGGTACACGCTCAGAATCTCCTCGACCGGCTTCTTGATCTTGGCGGCGGCAGGTACGCGGGCATCGGCCGACGGGTGGCCGACGGCCACGATCATCACCGGCTTCTCGGACCCCGGACGGCCGCAGATCCGGTTCAGGAAGCGCATCGGATTCGGCGTGTGCGCCAGGCAGGCGAGGCCCGCCCGGTGCAGGCCGGCTAGGAGAAACCCTGCGGCTATGCCGACGCTCTCCGTGACGTAGTAGTTCTTGACCCGTCGTCCGTCCGGCGACCGTCCATGGCGTTCGGCGAAGACGACGACGAGCCACGGTGCCTCCTCCAGATGCGGCTTGCTGGCGTTCGTGCCCACCGGCTCGAGCGCCAGCAGCCACTCGTCGCCGGCGCCGCCCGCATAGAACCTTCGTTCCTCGGCCTCGGCGGCCGCGCGAATCCGCGCCTTCATGGCCGGGTCGGAAATGGCGACGAAGTGCCACGGCTGACGGTTGGCGCCGCTCGGTGCCCGGCCGGCGGCGGCGATGCAGTTCACGATGATCGCTTCCGCTACCGGCCTCGCCGAGAAGTCCCTGACCGTGTGCCGTTCCTTCATGTGGCGAAGGAAGGCTTCCGATGCGGCCAGCATCTCCGCGTCGCCCATTTCGGCCCGGTGCGGCAGGTCCAGCGGCTCGTAGACCGGTCGTTCGCTCAAGGACATGCGTTCTCTCCGGCCAAGGGTGGGCGACTCCGCATCCGGAACTCCGCTCCGGACGGCGGTCCCGACCGGCGCGGAGCCTGTCGGTTCGTTCAGAACTCGACAACCGCGCGGATCGACTCGCCGGCATGCATCAGATCGAACCCCTTGTTGATTTCCTCGAGCGACAGCTTGTGGGTGATCATCGGGTCGATCTCGATCTTGGAGTTCATGTACCAGTCGACGATCTTCGGCACCTCTGTCCGGCCGCGGGCGCCGCCGAAGGCGGTGCCGCGCCAGACCCGCCCGGTGACGAGCTGGAACGGCCGGGTGCTGATCTCGGCCCCGGCCGGTGCAACGCCGATGATGACGCTCTCGCCCCAGCCCTTGTGGGCGGATTCAAGCGCTGCGCGCATGACCTGGACGTTGCCGGTTGCATCGAAGGTGTAATCGGCGCCGCCTCCCGTGAGCTCGACGAGGTGGCCTACCAGATCGCCATCCACGTCATTCGGGTTTACGAAGTCGGTCATCCCGAAGTTGCGGCCCATCTCCTCCTTGGCGGGGTTGATGTCGACGCCGACGATCTGGTCCGCTCCGGCGAGCCTCAGGCCCTGGATCACGTTCAAGCCGATGCCGCCGAGGCCGAACACGATGGCTGTGCTGCCTTCCTCGACCTTGGCCGTGTTGATGACGGCGCCGATCCCGGTGGTGACGCCGCAGCCGATGTAGCAGATCTTGTCGAACGGCGCGTCCTTGCGGACCTTCGCGACGGCGATTTCGGGCAGGACGGTATGATTGGAGAACGTCGAGCAGCCCATGTAGTGCAGGATCGGGGTTCCGTCCGTCATCGAGAACCGCGAGGTTCCGTCCGGCATCAGGCCCTGGCCCTGCGTTCCCCGTATGGCCTGGCAGAGGTTGGTCTTGGGATTCAGGCAGTATTCGCATTCGCGGCATTCCGGGGTGTAGAGCGGAATGACATGGTCGCCGGGCTCAACGGACCTGACGCCTTCCCCGACCTCGAGCACGACGCCGGCGCCCTCGTGGCCGAGTATGGCGGGGAACAGCCCCTCGGGATCGGCCCCGGAGAGCGTGAACTCGTCGGTGTGGCAAATTCCCGTTGCCTTCACCTCGACCAGAACCTCTCCCGCCTTCGGACCGTCGAGGTCTACATCCATGATTTCAAGAGGCTTGCCCGCCTCCATGGCGACAGCTGCGCGGGTCCGCATGACTTGCTCCTTTCCGTGTTGTTGCCCGGTTTGTTCCTTACGACACTGCGGGATTCACGTCCCTGGCGCAATCCACAAAATTCCCCGCAAGACACCGCGATCTGCCCAATTGCCGCAAGAAGCCGCACCAATTTCTGCAAGAACGCGGAACCGGCAGCCGGACGCCGCCAGCGGCGGACGGGACGTGGCCGCATCCGACATAAACGGGGGTGCCGGACGCAGGCGAGGTCGGATGCGTTCGCGAACGGGCGGGGATCGCTGCAGCGGTTCCCGGAGGCGCAGCCGAATGAAGCAAGCCGGAAGCCTGTTCCGGTTCTTGCTGCAAACGAATGTTTGCACGCGGACCCAGGCGTCGTTGCCAGCGGACGGGAGCAATGGCCGAACCGCTACGGATTGACCTTCGTTTCCCGCCGCGCCGCACTCCCGTGGCGAAATGCTTTGCAAGAAACAGTCAAGATAGTTTACAAAAAAGAAAATATATTCAATTTTGTCAACTCCAACATGGGGGTTGAAATTGACTTTAGGAAAGCGAATTAGGATATTCCGCCGTGCCGCAGGATTGTCGCTTCGCCAGTTGCAAGCGTTGATCGGCAACCGTGTCACGGCGCAGGCGATCAGCAAGTACGAACGCGACGAATCCGTTCCGAGTTCGGGTGTGCTTATTGCCTTGGCTGATGCCCTCAACGTGCGGGTCGACCACATCGTCGCCGTCGGTGGCGTTCGCTCTGCAGCAGTAGATTTCGGCAAGAGGCGGGTCTCGAGCCGCCGCGAGGCGGCGAGAATCGAAGCCAGCGTCCTTCAGTTGCTGGATCGCTACGTGGCGATCGAGGAGATCCTGGGCCTTTCCACGGTCGTGGCCGACATTCCACGCGACGCGCCATGGCCCGTGCTGCTCGACGCGGCGGAAGCAGAGCATGCCGCGCTCGGCATTCGCGGTCGCTGGGGGCTTGGGCAGGGTCCGATCCCGAACCTCGCCGATCTTCTCGAGGAACGCGGAATCAAGGTTCTCTCGACGAGTCTTTCCAAGATCGGTGGACTCGCGGCGCGGGTGCAACTGGAAGACGGGGGTGCGGCGCCGGTCATCATTGTCAACCGGGATGACCTGGGCGAGAGGCAGCGCTTCACGCTCGCGCATGAACTCGGCCGCATGGTCCTCGACCCTGCGCCCAGGGTCTTCGAAGACAGGGCCGCGAACCGATTCGCCGGCGCGCTACTCGTGCCCGCAGATGCGCTGCGCGCCGGTCTCGGCAGGCATCGCCGGGAGATCGGGTGGGGCGAGCTTTTCGAATTCAAGCGCATGTTCGGCGTGAGCGTCCAGATGCTCACCGACCGCTGCAGGGATCT
This sequence comes from uncultured Amylibacter sp., assembly GCA_963662815.2. Lineage (GTDB taxonomy): Bacteria > Pseudomonadota > Alphaproteobacteria > Rhodobacterales > Rhodobacteraceae > JAPPHA01. Next base: position 30,353 of record CAXXWA010000023.1, on the reverse strand, counting down.
CGGGATTTTCACGGCGCCGCTCGCGCTGCGGCTGGTCAACGAATTCTCTCGCCTCGGCTGGCGCAGTCCGCCGTACCGGGAACCCTTCCCGGCGCCTCGCGAGCGGCCCGGCCGCTTCGAACGTCTGTGCCATCGCGCCCTGTCGGAAGAAGCCATCTCGGAAGGCAGGGCCGCAGAGTTGCTTGGGATGTCGATCAGCGATCTCCGCAGACGCATGAAGGCGCCGCCGGGACTTGAGGAAGTGCGCGCGGAACCGGGAAGATGCTGAAGGGTTCCCGCGTGCCGTCTCCCTTCGCCTTCGGCAGCGGATTCCGCGTTGAGCCGGGTTTTCGCCCGGATCGAACCCTGCAGATTCCTGTTGAACTGCGGATTCAGGAAGCACGGAGCTGCCGGGTCCGGCATGCCCGGAAGTTCCAGACAGTCGAAAGTACGCAGACTTTGGACAAGGCGGCATCGCATGACTCGGGTTTGGTGCGGCGGCTCGCATGCAAACGGGCAACCGGATTCGCAAATCGGCGATCGCCCCGGCGATCGGGAAGTCCGGTCGGATGAATGGGTGCGGACGCGGGAGACGGGATCCAACTGTTTCGGAGTCCGCGGCATCCCCGGCTGTCTGTTGTGCGGTCGAGTCAGCGCAGCGAATCGCGAAGGGTGCCGCGGAACCGAATGTCGATCGACACGGGAACCCCGACTCTGCGGCAGCGCAGATCCCGGAGCCTTGGCAAGTATTGCGTTGACAGCGCAACTAGTGGGATCGTAGTGGGCAAGCAGATGTTGCGGGGAGGATCCGTTGATGCCTTACAAGGCTTATGCCGCCACGATGCAGAGCGTCTGGTTCAGCGACGACGAAGGGACCAGCTGGAACCGCCTGCTGACGCCGACCGGCGGCTTCTACAACGAGGCGAGGGTTTGGGCGGTCCATACCCACGCCGACCGCCCGGGCGAGGTCTTGGCCGGCTCGGACCAGGGGCTTTACCGCTACACCGAAGGGGCAGGAAGGTTCGACTACATCCCCTCGCCGATGGACAGTCTTCACATCCTGAAGATCGCCCAGTCGCCTGCCGACCCGGATTTCATCGTCTGCGGCACGCGGCCGGCTGAGATATTCATTTCGGAGGACAACGGCGCGAGCTGGCGGCGCTCGAATCTCGACGCCTCGACCGAATGCTGGTTCATCAACACGTCGCGCGTGACCTCGATCCACTTCGACCCGGCGGATGCCGACACCATCTGGATCACGGTCGAAATCGACGGCGTCTTCCGCTCGACTGATCGGGGCCGGACGTGGGAAATGATTGTCCGGGGGCTGCACGACAACGACACGCACGACCTCGTGTTCCGCGACCGCGACGGCGGCGGCCGCACGGTGCTCTGCTCGACCGAGGACGGCGTGCACCGGTCGGATGACAACGGACGGACGTGGCGGCAGCTGGAGGTGCCGCAGGCGAAATGGGACTACTTTCGTTCGCTCAAGCAGCCTGCGGAGAACTCCGACACGGTGATCGCCAGCGTTGGCGACAAGCCGTCCGGCGAGGCTGGAGAGCTCCTGATTTCCAAGGACTTCGGGGAATCATGGGATCTCTGCGAGATGTCCCACCCGGCCAACTCCACGATCTGGACCATTGGTTCGAACGCGGCCGACACCAGCCTGCTTTTCGCCGCCACGATCTTCGGCCAGATCTTCAAGAGCGTCGACGGCGGCGAAAGCTGGCTGAAAGCGAAGCGGGAACTGGGCGAGATCCGGATGATCGCCTGGGCGCCTGTCTGAGGAGGGCAAGATGTTTCTGCTGAAACCCCATGTTATGGGGCTCGAGGGCCAGGTGACGACGCCGGACGTGATCGTGGACCACCTGCAGGTCGACGGCAAGATGCGCTCCCCCGGGTTCCTCACCCACGAGTGTTGGCAGCAGGTCGAAGGCGGCGCGGTGGCGCGGCCCGCCTACTGCGTGATGGCGCTGGGCGGCGGAGCACTGATCCTTCCGTGTTCGGTTCTTTCGAACGGCTTCGTGGTCGTTGCGCGGCAGGCATGGCGCCTGGCCAACCTCGATGGCTACATCGGCGAGGTGGCTCTCAACGGCGCACCGCTCAAGGACGTCGGCTTGCCCTCCGGCCTGATCGAGGCTGCCGGCGGCGACGGGGATGCGCTGCCGCGCGGGTTCCTTCTGGCGAGAACGGCCGGAATGACGGGAGGCACCGCGGTTCTGTCGGACCGGGTGCTCGGGCGGGAGTTGTCGCTCGGGCTGTGCCTTGATCCGATTGACGAGGACAGATGGGGCGACGCGCGCCCGCGCCCGCGGTATTCGGTGGGACCGACGCAGAAAGAGGTGCCTCACTACATCTGAAGCGCGGCCCGTCATGGCAGGCACTGGCCAGGCGAAAATGCCGGCGTGGACATGCGCTAAAGATATTGGGTGGATGTGGGCTTAGGCGGAAACAGGCCCCCGCTGGGACGGCGGACGCGGCGCGAAGGGTCCGGTTCCTCCCCGAGTTCCGCGAGACCACGGCAAATGGTCGACCGCGCAACCCCCGTGATCTGCAAATCCAGGGTCACGCCGCCATGGCCAAGAGGTGGGGTCTCGGAGGCGACGAACAGGCAGATGCTTTTCCCGTCCGGATGCGGCGACAGGGCCTCGAACCGGCACCGAATGTTCTCGACAATATCCATGCCGGGGGTGAATCACGTTTTGATTCCGGGGTGAATCCTTCAGCGACAAGACGATTCGCCTGTTTCGCGACGAACCCTTACCCTTTTCAGGCGCGTTCATTGCGATCGGTCACATACCAGCTCGCCGCCGCCGTGCCGCAGGTCTGCCACACGCTGGTGGTTCTCGACGGCGTCGGCAGGCACCGTTCGAAGAGCCTGGAGATCCCGGACAACGTGACGCTGCTGCATCTGCTGCCGTACAGCCCCGAACCGGACCCGGTCGAGACCGTGTTCCAGTTTCTAGAGCAGGGCAATTTTGCCAACCAGGTCTTCGTCACAGCCGGGGAGGTGAAAGACAGGGTCGAGGAGGTCTGGAACGACTTCGCCCGCACGCCGGACCGGATCGCTTCACTCGGCAAAACTGGCCAGAACACCGATGGTTCAACCCGTCCAGCACGCTTCGTCGTGTGGAAGATTTTTTCGTGTTTTGGCATCACCGGACTCTCAGCATGCATACGTCAAGCCTTACTTGACCCTGTGCGGAATCGCCTTCGCTATGCTGCATCCATTCGGACGTGACCGCCAAGACGACTCTTGCACCCCGAAAACTGATGGACATCGGCACGCCAAGCAAAGATAGTGTGCCATCAGAGAACTCAACGGGACGCTGGTGCTCGATCCGAGTCGAGCCGAATTGAATGTCCGGTTGAAAATGAAAGAAAGGGGAGACATGAGAAAATCCGCATTTTCGTACTTGGGTGCAATTGCAGGGCTCGCACTCGCGACCAGCACGGCCCAGGCAGACAAGCTCACGTACTACTGCAGTGCTCAGGAAGACTGGTGCCAGCTCATGGCACGCAGCTTCGAGGAAGCCACCGGCATCGACGTCGACATGACGCGAAAGTCGTCGGGCGAAACCTATGCCCAGATCAGGGCCGAGGCTTCCAACCCGAAGGGCGATGTCTGGTGGGGAGGAACGGGCGACCCGCACCTGCAGGCGGCCGAGGAAGGATTGACCGAAGAGTACATCTCGCCCATGCGCGAACAGCTTCACGGTTGGGCCATCTCCCAGGCCGAAAGCGCCGGAAACAGGACCATCGGCATCTATTCGGGAGCTCTCGGGTACGGATACAACACCGAACTGGTCGCGGCCAACAACCTGCCCGAACCATCGTGCTGGAAAGACCTGTTGAAGCCGGAATACAAGGGCCACGTGCAAATGGCGAACCCGAACTCCTCGGGAACTGCCTACACGACCCTTGCATCGATGGTGCAACTTTTCGGCGAGGACGAAGGTTTCGAATTCATGAAAAGCCTTCACGCCAACATCAACCAGTACACCAAGTCGGGTTCGGCGCCGATCAAGGCGGCAGGTCGCGGCGAAAACACGATCGGAATCGTTTTCATGCACGATGCCGTCAAGCAGGCCGTCAACGGATTTCCGATCAATGTTGTCGCTCCATGTGAGGGGACCGGATACGAAATCGGCTCGATGTCCATCATCAAGGGAGCTCGCAATCCCGAGTCCGCAAGGAAATTCTATGACTGGGCGCTGTCGGCCGAAGCGCAAAATCTTGCGTTGCAGGTCAATGCTTTCCAGGTCATGTCGAACATTAACGCCGAGGCGTCACCAAGCGCGCCCGACATGTCGACCATCAAGCTCATTGATTACGACTTCAGGAAATACGGTTCTTCGGCCGAACGCAAAAGACTCCTGAAGAAATGGGACGAAGAAGTCTCCACACTTCCACAGTAAAGCGTGCAAGAGACTGATCGTCGATCAAAGGCCCGCCCGACTCTGACCTTCTGGATCATCGTCGGGTGGGCCGGATTTTGCCTCCTGCCTTGGTATGCCGTCGATGACGGGTTCTTCTCGTTCGCCTGGTTGCTTGACGGGTACCCGATCGATCCGGATTACGCCCCCGCTGCATTCCTGATCCTGCAAGGGCAAAAACTCTGGCTGTTGCCGCTTCTGTTGCCCCTTGTGATGACGCTGATTGCCCTCGGGAAAAGGCAATCCGACGCCTTCAATTCAATTCTACTCATACTCACCGGTGCTTTCGGGTTTGCCTGGCTGATGGCGCAGGGGTTCGGCATCGGAATCCGGGGATTCAGTTTCGACTGGCTGAACGTGCTTTTCGGCGATCTGGGAGACCGCCAGTTCGGCATGGGCTATGGAGCCCTGCTTCTCGCGACCGCGTTCCTGTTCCTCTTTACGCAGGGCATTGCCATGCGGGGCGCGATCGGCGGAGACGTCTTCGTCGTTGGAGCCATCGGGTTCGTTGTCGCCATCGTAACCATATTCGTGTTTTTTCCGATTGCCCGCATGCTGGTTTTCGCCTTCATCACCGAAGATGGCGCCTATTCACCAGCCGTATTTGCCTCGAAGTTCCTTGATGACCGGATCTGGGGACTTGGTTGCCTGTTCGGCACCCGCTGCGGAGCTGCCTGGAATTCGATCTTTCTTGCCGTCCTCGTCGGGACCCTGACCACGGCGCTGGGCTTTGCCTTTGCCTTGGTCGTCACGCGAACCGGCTTTCGCGCGCGACGGCTGCTGCGCGCACTAACGGTTCTCCCGATCATTACCCCGCCTTTCGTCATCGGCCTGGCACTGATCCTGCTGTTCGGGCTTTCCGGAACGGTAACAGTTTTCTTTGCGGACGTTTTCGGCGTGCAACCGACCCGCTGGCTGTACGGCCTTCCGGGGATCCTGATCGCCCAGACGCTCGCATATACTCCGATCGCATTCCTCGTGCTGATCGGAGTTGTCGAGGGCGTGTCCCCGTCCATGGAGGAAGCCGCCCAGACCTTGCGCGCCGACCGCTGGCAGACATTTCGGACAGTTTCGCTGCCCTTGATGCGGCCCGGGTTGGCCAATGCCTTTCTGCTCGGGTTTATCGAAAGCATGGCCGACTTCGGCAACCCTCTGGTTCTGGGCGGCAATTTCGACGTTCTTTCGACCGAGATCTTCTTTGCCATCGTTGGCGCTCAGTACGACCAGGGGCGCGCGGCCGTTCTCGCGATGGTGCTGCTGTTTTTCACCTTGACCGCGTTCTACTTGCAGCGCGCGTGGCTCGGGAGAAAGCAGTACACGACGGTTACCGGCAAGGGGGATGCGGGCGTTCATCCGCTGATGCCGAAGCGGCTGGCGATTCCAACCTTTGTCGTCGCCGTCGCCTGGGCGACCTTTACCATCATTGTCTATGGCATGATCGTGTACGGCAGCTTCGTCGAACTGTGGGGGGTGCGGAACACGTTTACGCTCAAGCACTACGTGACCGCCTTCTCCATAGGCGTGAACGAACACGGAATCCACTGGTCAGGCGCGGCATGGGACAGTTTCTGGACCACGATCTACATCGCGGCCATCGCGGCTCCCTTGACCGCCATTGTCGGGCTGACGACCGCCTACCTGCTTACCCGTCAGGACTTCGCCGGGAAAAACACGTTTGAATTCGGGACCATGTTGAGTTTTGCCATACCCGGAACAGTCATCGGGGTGAGCTACATTCTGGCTTTCAATGTCCCGCCGATCGAGATTACCGGGACGGGCATCATTCTGGTGATCAGTTTCGTCTTCCGTAACATGCCCGTCGGAATCAGGGCCGGAATCGCCAGCATGTCCCAGATCGACCGCTCGCTCGACGAATCCTCGCTGACACTGGGCGCAAACAGCTGGCAGACATTCCGGAGGGTGATTCTGCCGTTGCTGCGGCCAGCCATCCTTGCGGCGCTGGTCTTCAGTTTCGTGCGCGCCATGACCGCGATTTCCGCGGTGATCTTCCTCGTCTCCGCAAAATATGACATGGCGACAAGCTACATCATCGGTAGAGTCGAGAATAACGATTATGGCTTGGCAATCGCGTACTCAACGACTCTCATCTTCGTCATGCTGACCGCCGTCGGAATGTTCCAGCTCATTGTCGGCACGACCCAGATCGGTCGGCGAACACAATTCGCGCGCTAAAGGAGGCCAAGTGGCAAGAACCAGAATTGCGGGAAAGGCCGCACCGGTCCGGTTCAGCGACGTCTCAAAGGTGTATGGCGACGACGTCGTCGCGGTCGACAAAATCGACCTCGAGATCGAGGCGGGGAAACTGGTTACACTTCTGGGGCCGTCGGGGTGTGGCAAGACAACCACTCTTCGACTGATCGCCGGGCTGGAATTCGCCAGTTCAGGTCGAATCGAGATTGGCGACCGGGATGTAACGCGTTTGCCTCCAACCGAGCGCGACGTCAGCATGGTCTTTCAATCCTATGCGCTCTTTCCGCACATGACCGTGTTGCAAAACGTCAGTTATGGCTTGAAATTCTCCGGATTCCCGAAAGCCGAGGCACACGACCGGGCTGTTGCCGGCCTTGAACTGGTCGGGCTCACGGGATTTGACGACCGCCTGCCGAGCGAGTTGTCGGGAGGACAACAACAAAGGGTCGCTGTCGCAAGGGCGCTGGTTCTCGAACCACAAGTTCTCCTGTTCGATGAACCACTTTCCAATCTGGATGCAAAGCTCCGCCGCCAGGTGAGAGAGGACATCCGCGCGATTCAGAAGGATCTGCAACTGACGGTGGTATACGTCACCCACGACCAGGAAGAAGCGCTGGCGGTCTCGGATGAAATCGTCGTGATGCAAAACGCGGCGATTGCGCAAACGGGATCACCGAGACAACTCTTCAACGAACCGGTCAGTCGATTCGTCGCGGACTTCATTGGTGAAGCCAACATCGTTCCGTGCGAGGTTCTTTCCGTCCGCGGCGATTCTGCCGAAGTGTCGGTCGCGGGATACGAGTATTCGCTGGCATCGCGCGGACTGGCGCCCGGCCCCGCAGTCATGGCCGTGCGTCCAACCCATCTCCAGATAGGCGCACCGAACGGATTCAAGGCGCGAGTCACCAAGTCGACCTATGTCGGCGTCCGAATGGAGTACACCATTCAGGCGGAATTCGGCGAGCTCTTCGCGGTTCAGGACGACGTTCAGTCGCCGCTCGTCGCTGGAGACATTGTCCAACTGGGTTTTTTGACGTCGGGGCCGGTCCTGATTCCGGAGGATTGAACAGGACCGGGACATTTCTCCGGAAACCGGGGAAACAGACCGATTCCGCACTTTACCCGAAACATGAATGCTCCGGTGCGTGCTCGACAGTGCCCGCTTCCTGATCATGCGACGAGTCCGAATCCCGAATCCGGCCTCCCACATCCTCTCTCAGGCGCGGCGTCGAATGCCTTTGGATTGGTACAGCCAGTACGGGGTGACGCCGGTTGTGACGGTGGCCCTCATCGAGATCCTGCGCTTCACCGGGGCCGTGCACAAGGCACGGGCTGGATCCGTTTCGGAACGACCCGGGGACGGGGCAGGTTCGACAACAAGAACGAACAAGGCAGGCCCGAGTAAGGCATCCAGCTCTGCCAGTTCCGGAAGGATTGGAAAGGAATCTCGATCAGTGGACAACGCAAGGCCATCACGCCTTCGCCGAACGCTTATTGCGCCAGGGCAAGCCCTGGAAAGGAGGATGTCATGAACTGAAACCTTTCGTCGCGGTCCAGCGGGTTCGACTCCCGCCCGGCAAAGGCGCAGCCCGCCAGCCGGAAGCGAGTCTTGCATGGCGTGCGGCAACGCCCGTCGTGAAGCGTAGACAGCAGGTGACGAAGCGGCGTGCAGCCTCGAAATCGGCAAATCGACGACGCCTTCACTGTTAAGCGTGCGGGGGCAGTGCCGGAAGCGCCGCCACAGGCGAGGCGCAACGGGTCGTCCGGGGTCGCGGATCGGCGCAGAGTCACGGGACGGACCGCCAGGGAACCTGGGAGATCCTGCTCCTGCCCGCGGGCAGCAGCGCTGGAAAGGGGAGTGCCAGCGAGAACAATCCAGACCCCGGCCCGTCGTCCGGCCTGCGCGAGCGTCGGGAGCGCCGATGGCGGACACGAACCCGGCAGGCGCCTGCGGAGCCGGCTGGCGAAAACAATGAGCCGAAGGACATGCGGGGGCAGGAGGTCGCAGCGTCCTGACAGTGCCTGTGAAGGCGGGGAACCGTGGCCATCGGGACCCGCCGGAGGGAAGCGGGGCGTCACTTGCACAGACCCGCTGGTGGGAAACGATGGAGGAAACACCGAGTTCCAGGAACACGTACACGAAACAGCAGTGGATGGCCGAACAGGCGAGGGAGCATCACTCCTCGGCCTGTGGATCAAGGACGGCGTCGCCTCTGGCGAGCGTTCTTGAGCGAACCTGTCAGGTGAGGAACCGAGTGCGTCAGTTGCGCACGCTCGGGTCTGCGGGGGCGGGGCTCAGCAACAACCACGCCTACCCGGCCGATGCGCCTTGTTGCTGCCGCTGCGTTCAACGAATTTCGAGGTCTCTTGCCGGTCGTCGGCTGAAACGTCCTGATACTGCAGGCTCAGCCTTGCAAAAGGCGGATGCTCACCGACAGTGCCATCCAGTTCGGCATGGTGGCCCGTGCAGTCGAGAGTTCGTTGCGATCCTGTTCGTCAAGCGTGGGCAGTACAGTCGCCAGCCTGTCCTCGACCTCTTCTGGACCGAGCCATGCCAGGGCGCGGATGACATCACCGGCCTTGCGGTGCGGAGCCGCAAGTTGCCAGCGCGGTGCATGGCGCAATTCCACCAAGGACGAGCCGAAATGCAGACGGCGGTTTGGACCGGAAGTCAGATAGACCGCACGAACCGGATTCTGCTTGGTCAGTCCGAGGCAGTTGGCCGCAGCGCCGCCGCACGGCACGATGGTCTCGCCCCAAAATGCAGACAGAGCCGTGAGAGCCTTGCCGAGACGGGGTGCCCGAGTGCCGAACCTGGTCTCCACGGGACGCATGTAGACGCCTTGGCAGACCCGCATCAACGCGCCCGAGCGCGCAAGACGCGACAGCGCCTGGTAAATTGCCGCGCGATGTCCGAGATGTAGCAGGCAGCCCGGACATAGCGGCGTGGCCTCAGGACGAGCTTCGGCATACTCCACGATGCGTTCGGGAAGGCTCCGCATCAGCACGTTACTCCTGTTCGTGTGTCGGAAATCTAATGGCAATGCTGTCACATTCCAATGAGAATTGTGTTTCGGCGAAGTCGCGGTGGGAGTTGAGACAGCATCCGCTCAAGCAGCCGGCGGAGAACTCCGACACGGTGATCGCCAGCGTTGGCGACAAGCCGTCCGTCGAGGCCGGAGAGCTCCTGATTTCCCGGGACTTCGGGGAATCATGGGATCTCTGCGAGATGTCCCACCCGGCCAACTCCATGATTTGGACCATTGGTTCGAACGCGGCCGATGACTGCCTTCTTTTCGCCGCAACGATCTTCGGCCAGATCTTCAAGAGCATCGACGGTGGCGAAAAACGCAGTCCGCCATGCGAAATTCACGCCCGTTTCAAGTGACAGTGATGTTCCAGGGCGAGAGAACCGGGAGGAGGATGCCGTGGCGCAATCCAATCAGTGCCGAACCGGCGGCCAATTTTGGCACAGCCCGCCAGTAGATCGCCACGCATGGATGTTGGGCAAACCGACTCGAATGCAAAACCCGTCCACATGCGGCATTTGCCGATGCATAAACTCGGAGAAATGCTGGCCGTCTGAATGGCTTGAGCATCGAATGACACTGGTTGGCACACCAAAGCGAACCGCATTGCCGCCTGACAAGTCGAGCAGGGCGACGGTCTGACCTGGATGGGTTGAGATGTTGACCACGCATCTGGTTCTGAAGCCGGGCGTCGTCGTCACTCTTGCCTAATCGAGATCGAACCTGTCCCGAATGATTGCTTCAAAGCAAGGCGTTGCGAGATCAGGGGCGCCATAAATGACCTTGAACTTTGCACGCTTGGTCTTTCCTGCATTCACCGGACGGAATCTGCTTGGTCCTGTACCGGCGCTCAGCTGCGCAGAATTTGTTCCGGTTCGAATCGTGTTCGTCAAGGCAACGGTTGCACTCATCACGCGGACAAAATTCGCAAGTGGACAGGTGGTCTGAATGCCCGCCAACAAGCTTTCAATCTGCTTTGCCTGCCTGAAATTGGTCCGAAGGGCGTTGAGTTGTAGGGCGTTCAAAAGTGATCGCCGTGATCATGGCTGTCCTTGGCGGCTTTCAGTTCCGCAAGGCAGGCGTTCAAACCGTCACTTTCGCTTCGTTGGAGCATGCGCAACCGATTTATCGGCCGCGGATTGTCGTCACCGAAAAACAGGCGGGATGACAGGAAGAACCACGCTTCACGATGCTCGTTGCCAAACATGGCGATCATCTCCGCAACTCCCGGTACGACATTCCCGTCTTTGAACTGCGCGCGCGAAATTTGCCAGTCTCGCTTGAAGCCACGATAGCCAAGAAGCTTGTGGTCCTTGATGCGACGGGTGATGGTTGTCTTGTTCACATCCGGTTCGTCGGCAATGTCCTGAGCAGAGACAAATTCATCTGTCATTGGATCATCGAAGGATCGATCTATATCGTCCGCGTCGCCGACATCAGCGAACTGAAACAAGTCCGCGCCAATGAGCGCCGGTTCACTTTCGACATCAAAGCTGATCGTGCCGTCTGGCTTTAGCGTAAACGCGACGGTGACTTCAGGATGTTCGGTTGCAGGAATGCCTGTCGCCTTCATTGCTGCGCATGCCGGTTTGGCGACAGGCGCAACAAGTTCCTCGATCATCTCCCGACCGCCCGGCCGCGCGACGAAAAAACGGATGCGGTCAATCCACGGCATCACGAGATCGGCAAACGTTTGACGAAACTCGTCCCGGCTTGGCTTGGTTCAACCCTTCAGCCTGCATCAAGAGCGTGCTTCAGGGCGCCCCAATGGCTACTATCTTGGTCGGGCTCATGACGAACTCCTTGGACCCTCAAAATTGGCACGTATTGCAAACATTGCAAGTGTTGCGTTTGCTGCGGACAGGGCAGTCCCGCGTTGACTTCGGCGAAAGACGATTGCCGCCGCTTGCAATTGCCGTTCAGCGATCGAGAATTCCGCCAATGCGGAAGCGGCCAGGTCCGGCGTCCTTCTCCGGCCGTCGATCCTCTTTCAGACTCAAGGTGCGTCAAAGGCTTGTCAGCACAGGTTGACGTACTGCGTCATCGAAAATCGAACACGCCATGGTCGGCCTTGCGGCCAGTTGCTTGTGGGTAGCTGCCAGTACGGTTGCCCTGAGGGCCTGTAGCAATCACGAAAAAACCCGCCGCTGTCGCGACGGGTTTTAATCTTGATGCTATAAGGGGGGCCGAAGCCGTCATTCTCAAAGCTTGACTGACATATACGAATCGCAAGGTGATTTGGCAATATATGGTCCGTTCGCGCCGAACGAACTGCGCAATCTTCCGGGTGTGATCTCAGCGCCCCGGTTTGCAACCTATCTGCGGGCGCGTGAGAATGATCGCGAAGGCGCCTTGGCACTTCGCGCCGAACGAACTGCGCAATCTTCCGGGTGTGATCTCAGCGCCCCGGTTTGCAACCTATCTGCGGGCGCGTGAGAATGATCGCGAAGGCGCCTTGGCACTTTATCGGTGGAACCTAGAAGTCTCGGCTGCGTTTGTGGGATCTCTGCATCTTTGTGAAATCGCGGTGCGCAATGGCATCGTGGACACCATCGAAGCGGTCAATGGCGGCGCATGGCCGTGGACGCAAGGCTTCATTCGATCCATACCAACAGGTGGAGGTTACGACGCACAGCGCGACCTTCGGAACTGTGCAGCCCGCAACCAGACTTCAGGCATGGTCGTTGCAGATCTGAAGCTGACACTCCGGTTCGAGAGACAAATCTGGCAGCATCACTTCGCTGCCGCTCTCCCCGGACATGACACAGCCCTCAGCGTAAGTGACGCCATCGCGGCTTGCCGAGACGATTTGGAGCATGTTCGCCTGTTCAGGAATCGCATTGCACATCATGAGCCGATCTTTGCCCGAAATCTGCAAGATGACTTCGGCTGCATCAGACGGCTTGTTCACTGGCGGAATCCTTCGGCCGCTGCCTGGATGGCAAAGATCGAAACAGTCACGCCATTGATTCAAACGTTGCCTTGAATCGTGCTTGCCTGAGTATTGTCAACCAATCGATGCAATTTGATGAACCTGGAATTGCCCGATTCGGTGGTCGTGCCGGGATAGTCGTCTTTGTGGTCGCTGAGCAATTCCCGCTAGATTTTCTTTTCGTTCATTCAACGTCGATGAGTGACAACTTCAAAACGCAACATCACGGACACGGCAGATCCATGCGACGTAACTCGGTTGCTTTGGAGCCCGAATTGCTTTGCTTGCAATATTCGAACTTCAACGGTCGGAAACGATTTCAGCGACGCGACGTCGATTTGCTGCGCGTCACGGGAGATGACGTTTCATCGCCTCGAATACCGGCGTCCCGGGGATGCCGCACTCCACAATCACTTCGATGTGGTTCTTGCCGGGGCTTTCGAAAAATTCGACCGGATTTCCGTTCCGACGGAGTGCTTCGGCGAAATCCCGGGATTGCCGCACGAAGGCCGGCATCTCCGCCCCGCCGCAGCATATCGCGACCGGGAGATCCGGGGCCGGAAGATGAAGGCGCGGGCTCATGGAACGGGCGGTTTCAGGGTCCATCTTGAGCCACGTGTTGGGCTCCTCGTCCAGCAATGGGACGAGATCGTATAGGCCGGAAATCAGCGTGAGGGAACGGATCCTCTTCCCCTCCGGACCCGCGGCGAGCATAGCCGCAAGCTGCGCTCCGGCGGAGTTGCCGACAAGGTGGATCCCGGCGGCGTCGATCCCGAATCCGGCACAGTTCGACTCGACCCACTCGAGCGCGGCGCGGGCGTCATCCACGATTTCCGGCACGGCGACTTCAGGCGCCAGCCGGTAGTTCGGGACGATCCAGGCCGCGCCGCGGGGCTGCCATGCGACGGCCGGAAACCGCCGATCTTCCTTCTCGCCGAGCCTCCAGTAGCCGCCGCGAAAGAACAGGAACGCGGGCGTTTCTTGGCCTGCGGGGAAGATGTCGAGGCGCTGGCGGGGGTGAGTCCCGTACGGAATGTCGAGAGCCGCGCCGGGAAGCGCGGCGGCGGGCCTGGAGCGTTCCGCCATGTCCGCTTGCGCCTCGGCGAATCCCGGCGTGTCCGGCGGAAGGTCGTAGGCGCCGGCCATGCGGCTATTTCTTGTAGGTCTCGCGGGCGGACGCCGAAATCGGAGAGGGCTCGACGGTGCAGGTCACTTTGGTCTGGACGTGGCGCTCCACGGTCGGCTTCATGGTTCCGCCGCTGGGTTCCCCCCATGTCAGCGTCACCTCCGTTCCCGGTTCCGCCGCGCTTTCGTCGAGCAGCGCCAGGGAAATCCAGCTGCGGACGTTTGCGGTGTAGACGGGATAGTGGGAGATCCCGACGAAACGGCCGTTCACCCGCACTTCGTCATAAGGGCATGTCGCGTAGTGGGAGGCCGGCATGTCCATGAACTTGCACCGTTCTCCGTCACCGAGCTGGGAGGCGAAAATCCTCACGACGTCATCCTTTGACCAGCGAAGCGTGCGTTTGCGTCGGTGCGGGTCGCCTGCTCTTCTCTCCAGCGCGTCGCGGCCGATGAAGTCATGGTCGAACTTCACGATGTGGCCGTAGCCCAGGTCGTAGGGCGTGAGATAGTAGTCGTCGACCGTTGCGCCGACGAAGGAGCCGCCGAGGGAAAGGTTCGCTTCGAGACTCCCGGCGGAGAGCCACTTGCGGTAGTCGGCGAGGGCATCGCCGGTGTAGATCGCGGGCAGAGGAGACGGGAACCAGCCGCTTTCATGGGCGACAGTCGAATAGGTCTTGGAGCCGGCCGCGCGCAGGCCCTCCGGTTCGCCGGCTTCGAGAATCGCGTCCCTGATCAGGTCGTAGTCCTCGAAGGGCCCGAACAGCTCCAGCCCGGCGGCGCCGGCCATCCCGTGCCGGAGCGCGCGAACCCTGCGGCCTGCGATGCCGATCTCGCCCATGCCGAAGAACCTGAAACCCTCGATCGGCCCGCCGTTCAGCCTCTTGAGGATGCTCCAGGCGTTCGGTCCCTGCACCTCGAACCGGTAGCACTTGCGTCGGCCAGTGTTGTCGAGCGCGCGGCTGTCCAGGTCGAATTCCACGTCGAAGCTGTGTTTCTCGGCGTGGTGCATGATCCAGTTGGCATTCATCGGCTTGTTGACGATGTTGGCCTTGTCTTCTTCGAGGATGAAGATGATCGCGTCGCCGACGATGAAGCCGTCTTCCGTGCAATGGACGAATTGCTTGGCGATATCGCGGCGCCAGTTGGCCATCGAGTTGACGGCAAGGAACTCGCAGAGAGCCCTGGTGTCCGGGCCCTCGACATAGAGATCGGTCATGTGGAACGACTGGTCGAAGAGAACCGCGCCGCGCCGCCAGGCCTCCTGCTCGTCGCGCCAGTTCGTGAACTCGGCCTTGATCGGAAACTGGTAGGGACCTGCGGAAGCGTTTCTGAGCATCGTCAGGGGGTCGCCGGCCGCGTCGATCTTGTCTTGGAGCGTTGCAATCGCCATGATCGAATCCGCCTCTTCCTTTTCGTCTTTACTAGTGGGCAGAAAATGGGCAGGGTGCAAGCGAATTCTGGGACCGGGGGGGATGAATGGGCCGGGTCGACGCAAAGCTGGCTGAACTGGGCATCGTCTTGCCGAAACCACTGGTCCTGCCGAGTCCGAACCGCACGTCGGCCGTCCAGGTCGGGGCGATGCTCTACGTATCGGGTCACGGTGCCGCGCTCCTCGAGGACGAGAGCGTGCGCCGCCGCGGAAAGGTCGACGTCGACATCACGGCGGATGAGGCCTGCGCCACGGCGCGGGCGCTGGCGGTCAAGATGATCGCGACCGTCAGGCATCATGTAGGCGACCTCGACCGGGTTCGGAAAGTCGTGAAAGTCCTCGGAATGATCAACTCTCACCCCGACTTCGAACAGCCCAACGCCGTGCTGAACGGGGCGAGCGACCTGTTCTTCGAGGTTTTCGGACCCGAGATCGGATGCCACGCCCGCTCCTCTGTCGGAGTGGAGACCCTTGTCGACCGCCAGCCTGTCGAAATCGAGGGTATCTTCCTGGTCGGCGACCCGGTTTGACCGCGCTCGACAAGGACATCGCTGAACTTGTCGCGGAAGTGAGGAACTTCTGCGCCCGGCACGGAATTGCGGAAAGCACGTTCGGACGGCATGCGGTCAACGACGGCAAGCTGGTCAGCCGGATTTCCAGCGGAAGCTGGATCGAGGAAGAAACGGCGCGGCGCGTGCACGACTTCATGAAACGGGCCGACCGCGGCGAGGTCGCCCTGCGCGGACGCCCGAAGCGCAAGAAGTCGGACTCGAACGCCACGAAGATGGCGGAACTCATCTCGGGCGAAAGCTCCGTTCGGACGCCGGGAAGCTTCGCCTTCCACGAACAGCGGCAGCGATTTCACATTTTCGCAAATACGACCAACGGAAGCTGGGTCGTGGCCGACCGCGTTGCGGCGGAACTCGCAGACCTGTCGCCCGGGCCGGACGGGTTTCGTCTTCTCTATGCGCCGATGGACAACGGGATCATTCTGACGCGGACACTGCGCGCCCTGCACGCGCTTCATCCGGACGTGCCGGTCCTGGTGGTGATGAAGGGGCGGGGACTCGAGGATCTTCGCAACACGATGGGCCGGCTTGTCGACCGGATCGCGGAACACCCGCTGTCCGCCTTCGTGATGACGAACATGTACCTTCGCGAGGCGGTGGACCTGACGAAGCGGTCAATGGACAACCCGAAGGAGGTGGCGTGGCGCGACGTCGGCCTTGAGGGCCGGCGCTCCTACGACTTCCAGGTGCAGGTTGCCGGGCTGTACGGCGAACTCGCCAAGGAATGGCTGGTCCACCAGGGAGAGGACGCGCAACCGGTCTACGCCGTGCCTTCGGTCGTGGCGATCTACCGGTCGGATCGGAAACGCGAACTGCGGCACATCCTGCCGACGCCCGGCGATCCGGAACTGCGCTACAACTACGCGCTCCTGAACCATCCCTACCTGCACAGCCACACGATGACGTTTCGTCTGAACTACGTGCTCGGGCCCGTATTCGACCGTCTGGCGGACGGCGGGCGCATGACCGTCATCCAGGGCTACGCGAAGGACCCGGCGCATGAAATCGTCGGCCGCATTTGGCCCGAGCAGGCGCTCCCGGTTATCAGCCGGTACGACATCATCCGCGAATTGCGCAAGGCGTTGGCGGGCCGGCGATTCACCGTGTCCGGGCTGACGGACACCCGGGCTCTCTTCCGCTTCGACATGCACACCCTGCCCGTCCTGGAAGGCCACAATCTCGGCACGCAGTCGCTGTCGACCGCATTCAACAACGCGGTCTATTTCGCGCAGGTGCGCGAAGACCTGATCCAGGAAGCTATTCACGAGGGCCGCCGGTATCTTGAGTTCACCGAACAGGTGCTGCGGGAGAACGGCGGGCTCTGGTTCGTGAACGAGGCATTCTCGGTGACGAGGAAATGCGCATGATCGAACTGGACCGGTCCGAAGCCGCGAAGCTCGCAATGTGCTTTGCGCCGTCCAGCGCCGCGATCATCGGCGCGTCCGCCGATCCAATGAAGTTCGGCGGCAGGGCGCTGAAATTCTGCCTGGAGCGGGGATACCGGGGCCGGCTCTATCCCGTGAACGCCAGGAACGACATAGTTCAGGGCGTGAAGGCCTTCCGGTCGGTCGGTGACTTGCCGGAGGCGCCGGATGTCGCGGTCATCGCGGTGCCCGCGACTCAGGTCAGGGAAAACCTGATCGCGGCGGGGGAAAGGGGCGCGAAGATCGCCATCGTCTACGGCGCCCGGTTCGCCGAAGCCGGCGAGGACGGCGCCGCGCGCCAGGAGGAGCTCCTGAACATCGCCAGGTCCAGCGGGATGCGGATGATCGGTCCCAACTGCATGGGCGTCATGTCGCTGGCCTCCGGATTCGTCGCGAGCTTTTCCTCGGCTCCCGAACATCATGACGGCAAGGGCTGGCCCGACGCCGGGTCGCTGTCCGTGGCAAGCCAGTCCGGGGCGGTGGGCATACAGATGTTTGCGCAGCTGCGGGACCGCGGCCTCGGGCTCGCGAACTGGATATCGACCGGGAACCAGGCGGATATCGATGTCGCCGATGCGATCGCCTATTTCGCGACCGACGACGCCACAAGGACCATCGCCGTCTACATGGAGGACGCCGGCCGCGGCCTGAAGCTGTTGCAGGCGCTGGAACTGGCGCGGTCCGCGCGCAAGCCCGTGGTGATCCTGAAGGTGGGAACGACGCCGCTGGGCGGCATCGCGGCTGCCGGGCACACGGCGGCGATGTACGTTGAAGACCGCCTGGTTGGCGATCTCCTTTCCCAGTACGGCGTGCTGCGCGCTGGATCGATCAACGAGCTGATCGACCTCGCTGCGGCCTGCAACGCCGGGGTGATGCCCGCGTCGAACGAAGTCGCTGCAGTGTCGGTGTCGGGCGGCGGTGCGGTCATGATATCGGACGCCGCGGTCTCGGGCGGACTGGAACTGCCGGAATACGCGCCCGGCGACCTCGAGGAACTGAAGGACGCCAACCCCTTCGTCAACGACCGCAATCCGATCGACATCTCTGCACCTTCGATGAGCAACATGGCGATAACGGGCGGCCATCTGAAGTGGGGGACCGACCGCGGACATCCGACGATGATCGGGTACATCAGCCACGTGCCGCTTGTCCCGCGCACGCGTACGGGCATTCTGCCTCGGCTCATGGACCTGCCGGCCGGCAATCCCGGCCAGTTGATCGCGATTGCGGGGAACTTCCACGAGGAAGACCGGCGAGACTTGATCCGGGCGGGCCTCGCGGTTTTCGACGATCCGACCGCGGCGACCAGGTCAGTGGCAAAGCTGGTACGCGCTGGAAAGGCCTTTGCGACCGCGCGCAGGTTGCCGGAGGCGCCTGCTCCTGCGGTGCCGGACGTCGGGAAGGCGCTGGAGCGCGCCGGCGTCGCCATGATCGAAGCCCATTCGGTTTCGGGCGAGGCGGATGCCCTGGAAATGCTGGACGAGCATGCGGAGATCGTGCTCAAGCTGACCGCGCCCGGCTTGAAGCATCGAACGGAACTGGACGGGGTGCGGCTAGGGCTCAGGTCGGAGGCGGACGTCCGCCGGGCGCACGAGGAACTGTCCGCCAGGGTTGCCGAACACGCGCCCCGGTTTCCCGGACTCTCCGTCATCGCCCAGAGGATGGTCCACGGGGTCGAGTTCCTGCTCGGTGTCCGGCGCGATCCGAACTTTGGCCCGCTGGTCCTGCTCGGCTCCGGTGGAACGATGTCCGAACTCCTTGACGACTTGACCTATCGCAAGACGCCGATTTCGGGATGCGATGCGGAGCAGATGCTCGGCTCGGTCCGAATGTCGAGGACGCTCGACGGCTGGCGCGGCGCGGCCCCGTCCGACAGGCCCGCGCTCCTGAAGGCGGTCGAAGGCCTCGCATCGGCCGCACCCTGGATGCCGTCGCTGGAAATCAACCCCCTGATCGTGGCGAAGGACGGCGCATTCGGCGTCGATCTGGTCATTGCGGAAGAGACGGAATGATGGAGATCCTGAACATTGTCGACGGACGGGATGTCGAGGGCGACGGGGATTCGATCGAGGACATCGATCCTTCGACGGGTGCGCCGATTGCGGCGTTTCGCGAAGCGTCCGCATCCCGGGTCGGGGAGGCCGTCGATGCCGCCAGACGCGCCTTCGAAGCCGGCGAATGGTCGCGGGCGCCGATCCCCGAGAGGCAGTCCGTGCTCAGGCGCGCGGCGTCGGCCATACGCGGCGCCCGGGACGAGATTGTCGGCCTGCAGGTCGCTGAAGCCGGAATCGTCCCCGCGGCCGTGCGCGGCCAGCTGGCGATCGGGGCGGCCTGGTTCGACTATTTCGCCGATTTCCTGACGACCGCGGCGGGGCAGGTGCACGGGCAAACCCCCGGTTCGACGACCATCGTGGAGCAGGAACCGATCGGGGTCTGCGCAATGTTCACTCCGTGGAACGTGCCCGTCGCGCTGTCTACCGTAAAGCTCGCGCCGGCGCTGGCAGCGGGCAATTCGGTCGTGTGGAAGCCCTCGGAGGCGACCCCCTTGGTTACCCGCCGGCTGGCGGAGCTGATCCAGGGAGCCGGGCTGCCCAGGGGCGTTCTGAACATCGTCAACGGGCGCGGCGCCACGACGGGCGCGGCGCTGACGGAAGCCGGCGGGATCGACATGATTTCCTACACCGGGGGGCACCTTGGCGGCGGCGCCGTTGCCGAAGCCGCCGCGCGCCGGCATCTGCCGTGCGTGACGGAACTCGGCGGCAAGTCGGCGACGATCGTCTTCGACGATGCCGACATGCAGGAAGCGGTTCGCGGCGCGGTGATGTCGGCCTACGGCAACAACGGCGAAGCCTGCCTCAACGGCACGCGCATACTCTTGCAGGAAGGCGTCGCGGATCAGTTCCGGGAGGCGTTCTCCCGGGCCGCGCTGGGATTGAAGGTCGGCGACCCGCGCGACGATGGCGTTGCCGTCGGCCCGGTGATATCCGGGCTGCACCGGGATCGGGTGGCGTCGTTCTACAACCCGGAAAACGGCCGAACCCTTTTCGGCGGAGACCGCTTCGGAGTCGGCTACTTCATAAGTCCGGGCGCCATCGAGGTCGCGTCAACCGACTGCCCGCTCTGGCGGGAAGAGGTCTTCGGCCCCGTCGCCGCGATCACGACATTCTCGGACGAGGCCGAGGCGATCGCGTTGGCCAACGACAGCGATCACGGACTGGCCGGATACGTCTGGACCAGGGACATCGGCCGGGCGATGCGTGTCGCCAAGGGGGTCCGGACAGGCACCATGATGGTGAATTCGATATTTCAGCGCGAACTCAACGCGCCGTTCGGGGGCTACAAGTCCTCGGGTGTGGGCAGGGAGGGCGGCGTCCATTCCTGGTCCAACTACACGGAAACCAAGACGATCGTGATCGCCCATGGCCGAGATGCTTGAAGGCAAGCGGATAATCGTGACCGGCGCGGCCCAAGGCATCGGAGCGGTTCTCTCCGAGGGTTTCGCGGCGATGGGCGCCAGGGTCGTGCTTGCCGACATCGACGACCCCGGCCCCGCGGCGGCGAAGATCAGGGAATCGGGCGGGGAAGCGAGGGCCGCCCGGGTTGACGTGACCCGGCTGGAGGACTGCGAAGCGATGGTTGCGGAAGCCGAGGACGCGTTCGGCGGTCTGGACGGCCTTGTCAACAATGCGGCACTGTTCGCGGTCCTGCCGATCGCGATGCATGACGAGATCGAGCCGGATCTTTGGGACCGGGTCATGGCGGTCAATGTCAAGGGCCCGTGGCTCTGCACGCGCGCCGCCGTTCCCGCGATGGCGCGGACGGGAGGCGGTTCGATCGTCATGATTTCGACGAACCGGATTTTCCACGGATTTCCCGGAATGCTGCACTATGACGCCTCGAAGGGCGCTGTCCTGGCGATGACCCGGTCCCTGATTCGGGAGCTTGGGCCGAAAAACATCCGCGTGAACACGGTAGCGCCGGGGCTGACGATGAGCGAGGGGGTGCTGGCGCGGGAGGGAATTGCCGACCGGGCGCCGGCGATCGCGGCGGCGCGGTCCATTTCGCGCGATCAGCAACCGGCGGACCTGGTGGGGCCCTGCGCCTTCTTCCTGAGCGATCACGCGGGTTTCGTGAGCGGCCAGTCGCTTGGTGTCGATGGCGGCGGCGTGATCCACTAGGGGGGCAGACATGGCAATCGTGAGCGTGACCATCATCGAAGGTCGGGAACCGGCGGTCAAACGCGAGTTGATGGCGCGGCTGACGGATGTGGTCGCGGACGTGCTGGACGCCGAACCGCGGCAGGTGCGGGTCTTCATCAACGAGGTCGGGGACGGCGACTACGCGGTCGGCGGCAAGCCCGTGATCCTTCACGGGGGCGGGGATGGCTGAGACGCAAAGCTATGTCGACGGGGCCGCCGGGGTGATCCGGTTCAACCGGCCCGACGCGCGCAATGCGCTGACCGACCGGATGCTTTCGGAGACGCGGGCGGAAATGGAGGGCTGGGAACTCGACCGGTCCGTCGCAGCCGTGGTGCTGACCGGCGACGAGACGGCATTTTGCGCCGGCGGGGACGTGAAGGGGAGCGCATCGTCCGGCATGGCCGCATTCGACAAGTACCGCTTTCGCCACAACCAGTCGGTCTGGCACGAATTCATGCGGTTCCTTGCGCGCTATACGAAGCCGGTTATTGCGGCGGTCGAGGGTCACGCTCTCGGCGGCGGCCTGGAGATAGCGCTTCGCTGCGACTTCGTCGTCGGATCAGAAACCGCCAGGCTGGGATTGACCGAGGCAAGGCTCGGGCTTTTTCCAATCCTCGGAGGCGCATGGTCGCTTGCGCGCGCCGTTGGCGAACGAAAGGCGCGCGAACTTGCCTACACGGGGCGCCGGATCGGCGCGGACGAGGCCCTCGCGCTCGGACTGCTGAACCACGTGACGCCCGCCGGCTCCGCTGTCGGGAAGGCTGTTGAAATCGCGGACGAAATCGCCGGGTCCGCGCCGCTGGCGGTGATGGCGGTCAAGCAGGCGATCAACCGCGCGGGTCATCAGACTTTCGACCAGGCACTGAGCGAAGGCGGCGACCTGTCCGCGCTGCTGATGTTTTCCGAAGACCGCAGGGAGGGCCTCAGGGCCTTTCTCGAAAGGCGCAGTCCGGAGTTCAGGGGCGAATGAGCCATGACGCCATCATCATCGGCGGCGGCCACAACGGCCTCGCGTGCGGGGCCTATCTGGCGCGCGCCGGGAAACGGGTCCTGGTGCTGGAACAGAAATCCTGCGTGGGCGGGGCAAGCGTCACGGAGGAGTTTTCGCCGGGATTCCGGGCCTCGACCTATTCGTTCATTCTGGGGCATCTGCACCCGAAAGTGATGGCGGAGCTGGAACTGAAGAAATTCGGGCTGGAGTACTATCCGCAGCCGAATGTCTTCAACCCGACCGAGGATGACGGGATCATCTTTTCGAAGGACCCGGTGAAGACGCGCGAACAGATCGCGCGGTTCTCGCGGTCGGACGCCGAAAATTATCCGAAGTTCTTCGAAAGGCTGCAGTCGACCATCGAGATCCTGCGAAAGCTGCAGCTGGAGACTCCCGTCGATCCGTTCAGGAAGGATCCGGCAGGACTCTGGAAGACGGCACGCTTCGCGTGGCGCTATCGAAACGCCGAGAGGGAGACCTACAACCTGCTGCACGCGCTTTCGATGAGCGCGCACGACTACGTGGGACAGTGGTTCGAAAACGACCTGGTCAAGGCCAAGTTCATGTTCTGGGCGACGATCGGCGGCAACGTCGGGCCTTATAGTCCGGGCACCGCATTCTACTTGGTCACGCATCTGATCGGCCAGACGGGAATGAGCTTCTGCAAGGGCGGCATGGGCGCGATCGCGGACGCGCTGAAGGCGAGCGGCGAGGCGTACGGCATGGAGGTTCGCTGCAACTCGTGGGTGGACGAAGTGCTGGTCGAGGGAGGCCGGGCGAAGGGCGTGCGCCTGAGGTCCGGCGAGGAGCTTGCGGCGTCGCGGGTCGTCTCCAACGCGAATGCCAGGCGCACTTTCCTCGACATGGTCGATTCCAGGCACCTGCCTGAAGAATTCGTGGATGACATCAGGGGCTTCCGATCGCGCGGCATGAGCTTCAAGCTGCTTTGCGCCGTCGACCGCCTGCCGCGGTACAGGGGGTTTTCGAAGGAAAGGACGGGCGTTGAGTACCCGGCCTACGCGCATATCTGTCCGACGCCGGAGTTTCTCGAGCGGGCGTTTCACGATGCGAAGTTCGGGTGGTATTCCACCGAACCGTTCCTGAGTCCGAACGTGCCGAGCTATACGGACCCGACCCTGGCGCCGGAAGGAAAGCACGTGGTTGTCTTCCAGGGCGGGGTGACGCCCCGCGAGCTGCGCAACTCCGACTGGGACCGCGAGGGGTCGCAGCTGGTCAAGAACGCGTTTTCCGTCATGGACCGGTTTGCGCCGGGGTTTTCCGAAAGCGTCATCGACCATCGCCTGATTACGCCGAGGGATATAGAGGCGGACATCAACCTCCCTGGCGGAAACAGCCAGCACGGAGAGCTGACGCTGGACCAGTTGTTCTTCATGCGGCCGGTTCCGCGCTACGCGGACTACCGGTCGCCGATCCGGGGGCTCTACCAATGCGGCGCATCGACCCATCCGGGCGGAGCCGTCTCGGCCGTGCCCGGTCACAATGCGGCGCGCGAGATCCTGAGCGACATGCGCTGGGGCCGCGGATGACGCGAAAGCTGTTGATTTGCGGCTCTAGTGGGATAATAGTGGGCAGGATAATCGCGAGTCGGAGAAAAGATGCCGCATAACGTGAAAATACCGGACTACGTGATCGAGCGGATCATGGCCAAGCGCGGCAAGCTGGAAGTCTTTGACGAGTTCGAGGCCGCAAAGACCGCGTTTCTGGTCATCGACATGCAGAATTTCTATGTCGCCGAAGTGGACACCGCGATTTCGATCGTGCCCAATATCAACCGGATTGCCGCGGCATGCCGGGAAAGGGGCGCGCCGGTCATCTGGGTGATCATGCGTTGCGCCGACGAAGAGGGCGCGCCAAGCCAGTGGCAGCTCTACCACAGCCACTTCTTCACCGAGGCCAAGGCGAAGAATCATCTGACCAGACTGTCCCCCGGCAACGCGGGTTACGACCTCTACCCTGATCTTGACGTGAGGGACGAGGACCGGATCGTGACGAAGAAACGGTTTTCGCCGTTCATCATCGGCGCATCCGACCTGCACGACGTCCTGCAAGTGCTGGGAATCGAGAACCTGATCGTTGCCGGGACCGCGACGAACATGTGCAGCGAGAGCACGGCAAGGGATGCGATGATGCTGGACTACAAGGTGGTGATGGTAGAGGACGCGAATGCGGCTCGCTACGACGACGACCACCTTGCGGGATTGACGTCATTCTATCAGAGTTTTGGAGACGTCCGGACAACGGACGATGTGATCGCAATGATCAAGTGATGCCCCGCGGGGCAAGTCGGAAAAGGGGAGATCCACCATGCGAATGAAATCCATATTGTTGTCGGGCGTTCTGGCCGCCACCGCGAATTTCGCGGCGGCGCATTGCCACAACGACGTCCCCGTCAAGACAATCTCGAACGCCTTCCCGGCCTACGAGATCATGACGGCCGCGATGCAGGCTTGCGGCAACGTCGAAAGCGAGTTGGACAAGGATCACCGCCTGAAGATCGTCGACGCGTTCTCGGCGAATCCGTCGCTTTATACGATGACTTCGCTGACGAACTCGACGTCCGTTCCGATGATCGACGCCGATCTGCTTCGCCCGCTGGATGACCTTGTCGCGGCGCACGGCGGAGGCTTGAACAAGAACCAGTTCATCAGGATCGACGGAAAGATCATGGCGATTGCTGCCTTCGCGAACACCCAGCACCTGATGTATCGCGAGGACATCCTGAACGATCTCGGAATCGCGGTTCCCGCCACGTGGGACGAGTACATCGCGGCGGGGGAACAGATTCAGGCGGCCGGCGTGGTCGACTACCCGATCGGCCATTACACCAAGGATGGCTGGAATCTCGCGTTCGTCTTTGTCAACCACTACCTCGGCGAAGGCGGCGAGTTCTTCAACGCGGACTGGACTCCGTCGATCAACAACGAAAAGGGGCTTGCGGTGCTGGAGCGGATGGCGAAGCTCGCCACGCTGATGGATCCCGAATATCTGGTATCCGACACGACCTTCGTCACCAAGCAGATGCAGCAGGGCAAGATCGCGATGGCGAACCTCTGGGCGAGCCGTGCAGGCGCGGTCAACGATCCCGACGAGTCGTCGGTTTCCGGCAAGGTCGTGATGGCTGCCGGCTTGCGAGGATCCGAGCGGATCGCCTCGACGATCTGGTGGGACGGCTGGGCCGTCGCCAAGAACATCAGCGACGAAGAGGCCGAAGCCGCCTTCAAGCTGATCGTTGCGTCGATGACCGAGGAAATCGTCATGGAAAACAACGACGACGCCATCTGGCTCGCGCCCGGGTTCGTTCCGGGCGATGCAGCCAAGGGCGCGTTCGCGACTGCTGCCGGCGACGCGCCGCCCTATCCCATGAACAAGTACATCGGGTCGATGCACGGCGCCCTGGGAAGCGGGCTTGCCGCCTTCATGACCGGCGACAAGGATGCTGCGACCACCCTTGCCGACATCGAGGCGGCCTATGTTTCCGACGCCAAGGAAAAGGGCCTGTTGTAAGGGCCCTTTTCCCACGATGACGGGCGCTCTGACTGATCCGGGGCGCCCGCGCACGCTTTCGGGGCGGCGCGAATGAAAAGAAAGACCTTCTTGCTGTTCGTCGGGCCATCGGTCTTCATGATGGTTCTGTTCATTGCGGCTCCGCTTCTGTCCGTGCTCTGGCAGAGTTTCCACGTCACTCAGCCGGTATACGAAAGGGTTGAGGTCGAGACCTGCACGCCCGGCCTTCTCGGTTCCGTTTGCGAGACCAGCCTGAAGACCCGCCCGATCCTGGACGAGTCCGGGAAAATCCTGACCGAGACCGCGTTCGTCGGATTCCAGAGCTATCGGAACGTGCTGGAGCCCGAGAAGCTGCGTGCGGCACTGAAGGCGGGCAGCTGGCACGAGATCATGAACATCAGGTTCTGGTCGGCTTTGCGGTTCACGCTCGTCTTCACCGTCCTGACCTTGCCGCTGGTGCTGGGAACCGGATTTCTGATCGCGCTTGCGGTGAACAACACGCTGCAGAGGATCAAGGGTCCGGTGATTTTCGTGTCGTTGCTGCCGTTCATCATCACGCCGGTGATCGGCGCCCTTTCGATCCGCTGGCTCTTCATCGGAGACGGCATTCTGACAGCCGGGCTGGAGTGGTGGCTTCAAAAAGACATCGCAATGTTCGCCCAGGCCTGGACGATCGAACTGATGATTTACATCTACCGGGTCTGGCACGTGGCTCCGTTTGCCTTCGTGGTATTCTATGCGGGCTTGCAGACCGTCAACAAGGATGCCGTCGAGGCGGCAATCATTGACGGGGCGACGCGCTGGCAAAGGCTGCGTTACGTGATCGTCCCGCACCTGATGCCGCTCGTCATCTTCCTGACGCTGATCCACCTGATGGATGCCTACCGGGTCTTCGAGGAAATCGTCGGATTTTCGGCGTCGGCCCATGTCATTTCGCTCCAGTGGCTCACCTACGAGTTCCTGCTCCAGGACGGAACGGGCGCGCGCGCGATCAGCCGGGCGTCCGCAAGCGCGATCCTGACGATGATCGGAATCGCGGTCCTGCTCGGTCCGCCGCTTCGTCGCGTCTGGCGCGAGCAGGGCAGAGGGGGAACGCTTGTCTAATCCGGCACTTCGCCAGCCGGTTGGCCTCAAGATCCTGTCGAACGGATTCTTGGGCTTCTGGTGCTTCGTCGCGGCCTTCCCGATCCTCTGGATCGGATTCATGAGTTTCAAGACGCCGTTTGACGCCTTCGACTCAAATCCGTTCCGCGTGATCCTCGGCCCGCACACGCGGGAGACAATCGGCGGACTGTCGTTCGCCGACATCGTCATCGGCGTGGCCGTCGCCTGGTTCCTGGTCCGCCAGGCCATTCGCTGGCTTCCCGGGAAGGTCGAAGAGCATTCGCCTTCCGGGAATGCAACCCTTGGCTGGCTGATCGGCGGCAGCGTTTATGCGCTCGGAACGCTCCTGATTTTCGTCGTGGCGCTTCCGGCCGCGCTGAGCGTGATCAACCCGGTCATCGGCCCGCTCGGAGCAAACATCGTCGGCCTGACGACGGAGCACTACGAAGCCGTCTGGATCGATCGCGGGTTCACCCGCAATTTCGCGAACTCCATGATCGTCACGACCGGCGTGGTCACCGTGTCGCTCACGGTCGGCACGCTGGCCGGGTACGGGCTCGCGCGTTCCGATTCGCTGATCGCGTTCTGGCTGCTTGTCGCCGCGCTGGTGTTTCGCGCGCTCCCGCATTCGGTGCTTGTTTCGGGCTATCTGCCCTACTTCATCACCTCCGCGGAGTGGCTAGCGCCGGTCTTTGGCAAGGCGGCCCCGACGCTCTACGGCAAGCCTTGGGCAATCATCGCCGTGCTTGTCGCGATCAACCAGCCCTTCACGATATGGATGCTGAGATCCTTCTTTCTGAACATTCCGCGCGAGCTCGACGAGGCGGCGCGGGTGGACGGCTGTTCGCATCTCGGCGCGTTTCGACGGGTCATCGTGCCGGTCATGTGGCCGGGCGTGATCACCACGGGGCTGTTCAGCTTTCTCCTGGCATACAACGACTTCCTGGTGACATCGCTGCTTCTGGACGCACAGAACATGACGATGGTCCCCGCCATTGCGAACATGTTCAATCGCGAAACCACGGCTTCGGACGAGGTCCAGGCGATTGCCGCGGCGGTGTCCATCACGGCGCCGCTGTTTTTCCTCGTGCTCGTGTTTCAGAGGCAGATCGTGGCTGGACTGACCGCGGGTGCGGTCAAGGGATAGCAATCCGGCGCTTGCGAACATTTGCTCGGGAAAACTCCGACGCCGGGATAGGGATAGGAACGAAACAAGAGGTTGCCCATCATGACGCACGGAATTCAGGTTCTCTGGCCGAACGAAAATGGCAATCTCGATGAGATAGAGTACTTTTGCTGGATCGACGTGGAGTGCCTCTACCAGATCCCGGAGTTCACCACAGTTCCGGTGGTGTGGCATGGCATGAATGCGGGACCCTCTTTGAGTTTACACCGTTGACACACGCCACACTCAGGTGACACCACGCGTGTTTTTTGTTGGTCCCGGCAAAGCCGATGGAAAAATGTCGGTGACATGAGCGGCTTCGTGCTCCCGTTTGACGAGGTCCTTGACGCAATCGCAAACACCGAAATCTTCTGAACACGAACCGGAGTAAAACGCACAGAGTCGAGTTCAGACTGTGAGATTTGTCTGAGAAAATCCCCGTGCCATGGCAAGGCCGGCCAGTTCGCGTTCCTGCACTGCGCATCCGAATTGATCCGTGTCCGGAGGTGATTGTGGACGGAAGGAGATTGAGCCCTGCTGCCCTGCATTCCGGAAACGCCGGGCCTCGGATTTCCAGTCGCAGGGCGTTTGACTCGGAGAATCCTGTTATTCCGCCTTTCCCGCACCTGCGATCACTTCGGGCCAGAGGGCGTCGAGCGGGAAGGTGATGGCATCGAAGGGAGGAAGCGAGACCGGCGCGTCATCGGCGAGCGTGGCCAGCAGCAGCCACTGTCCCTCGCGCAACGCGAAGACCTCAAGCGTTCGTGCGTCGGGATCGACGAACCAGAGATGGCCGACGCCTTCGCGGGCTTAGAGATCCCGCTTTTCAGTCTGATCCAGCCGCCGCGTAGACGGCGAGAGCACCTCGCAGACCCAGTCTGGCGCGATCGTGCAATAGGCCGCATCCGGATATTCGGGCATCGTCTCGCGTCGCCAACCGGCGAAATTCGGCACAACGATGTCTTCACCCGGGTGCAGTTCAGGCTCGAAAATGATCCACCAGCCGCCGGGGCCGCCATCACCGAAATCAAAAGGCGGAGCGATCTTGGCCCCGATCCCCGAACTCGCCCGCGCATGCCGCATGGCCGGCCTCGGATGTGTGTGGAGAGTGCCGGCGATCACCTGGGCAACCTTGTGGGGCGGCGCGTCAAGCACGTCCTGATAGGTTGCCCGGCGGGTCTCCTCGCGTTTGGCCGGCACCGTCATGTTCCCACTTTCTTCCCTTGCCAAGTTAAATGCCGATCTACTCAGCTTCATCAAGCGAAACCTGCTCCTCGCGGCGGTCGCAAAGACGCGTCGTCTCCGTGCGGGCATGTCCTGCAAGGTACTGCGCAACCTCGACGCGTGCATCGGGATGTTCCAGGTATACCGTGATCCCGGTTGCCCGGAGACTGTGACAGCTGATGTAACCTGAACTGATGACGCCCCCGCCACCCGCACGAATGGCTCGACGCTCGACCGCCTCCCGTGCCCGGTGGCGGCTCCACCTGCGGTTCGACAGCGTGACGGAGCCTTTGCGGCGATCCACCGCGCGAAACAGTGGCGTGGCGCGGTTCGCGCTCCAAGAGCCCTCCGGCCGCCATGTAATCCCGGAGGTGCTGTTCCAAGCGGTGGTGGCAGGGGATGTTCAGGACCTTGCCAGCTTTCTCGTGCAACGGGACGTGCCAGCGCCCGTCTCGGATCGAGACATCCACCACGTTCATCACCACTGCCGCCGAGATTCGGGCGAAGCTGTACGTCAGGGTCGCGATGAAGGCCGTTCGCGAAGTTCCGTGATCGTCCCGGACGGGAGCCAGCGCATGAACCGCCGGGCCTCGGCCGTCGTCAGCACTGGTGTCAGGCCGACACGCACCTCGTGCTTCGGCATGCGGACCGCCACGGCCGGGGATTCAGGAATGATCCGGTGGAGAGCCAGCCAGGCAACCAGTTGCCGGACGGCCGCGAGTTCCAGTTTCACGGTCGCCTTCGCCATGCCGCTACGTGTGGCGGTCCTCGATCCAGGCCGAGATGCGGACTCCTCGGAAGTCGCGGACGTCCTCGATGCCGCGATCGCCAAGCCAGCGGAACTGGGCGTGCGCCGCCCGGGCGTAGGAGGCACGCGTGTTGGGGTTGCGGATGTGCGAGGCGAAGAATTCGATCCAGGCGTGGCCGGAATCGTCGCCGAGGAGGGCAATCGGGGCTGGAACGAGGGAAAATTCCGCAATTCCCGCAGTTGCCCGTGTTGAAGCGGC
>CAXXWA010000022.1:0-16689 GCA_963662815.2 uncultured Amylibacter sp. | reverse complement strand
ATTTTCAACGCAGTATTGCAGCCAGCTGAAGTATGCAACCAGACCTTGCCTGGTGATCTGCAGCTTGGCTTCCTCCTCGTTGTAGATGTCGATTCCGAATGAAGCCATTGCCATCTGGAAATCCGGTCCGACGTTCGGCCGGTGTACCCAGCCAACCTTGGCCGCTCCGGAATTGACAGCCTCGGCTGCAAGATCGCAGAAGTCATACATCGTGAACTCGCCTGCCTCGACCGCGGCCGGCAGTCCGGCGATGAACTCCTCGGACTTTCCGGCGGCCCGCAGGATGTCGTTGTTCAGGAAGAACATCCGAATTTCGGAGTCCTGCGGGATGCCGTAGCGCTCGCCCTTGTACTTCACCGACTCCCAGAGTTGCGGAATCATGTCCGCGTACAAGGGTTCGTTGGCAGCAATGTGCTCTTCCAGGTTTGCCGCCAGCCCGGCTTCCACGAATGAACCGATCCATTCATGTGCCGCAACGAGAATGTCTGGAGTGTCGCCAACCGAATGTGCCTTGAGAACGTCAAGCGCGTCCGCGTCAAAGCCGCGGGCATTGGTTTCGATGAGTTCGACGACCACGCGAACATCGGACCCGGCCGCCTCGAGAATGCGGTTGTACTGGTCGGCTGCGGCGACAATGTTGCCCGCGCGCAGCGGTCCCGAGCGGTCGGCACGCGACCACAACTTGACGGTGACATCTTCGGAAAACACCGGTCCAGCACTAAAACAACCCGCTGCAATCAGTGCGGCAGCAAGCAAATGACCAAGTTTTTTCATTATACCCTCCTCTGGCCTGAGACGTTCTTGATTGATCTCCATAGTAGATTATTTTGAAGGATTTTCCAGCAAAAAAAGTGAAACCGCCCCCGCTTCCGCCCTTGCCGGCGCGGTGGAAGAGGCAGTTGGCCGGATGCATGTGGAATCGAATTCTGCCGCCCTCCGAACTGACAGGCGGTTCGGCCGATCACAAACGCCTGGCAATCTGAACTGCCGCAGCGACGGCCGGAGCAACCAGAGTGAAGGCTGCGGCGGCACGGCGCCTGTCCCAAGGAAGAAGATTCTGCGACCTGGGAGAATTCTAGCTTCCCTCAGTACATCTCGTCCTGCCGTTCCGAATGAATGGAACGGGCAGACGGTGCCGTCAGATGTCGTGGCGCTCAAGTCTGGAATGTCGAACACCGCGAATGATCGCAATCAAGGCAATGAATTGGTTCGCGTCAGAATTGAACTGGCGGGACTGCAGTGTACCGGCCTACTGTATCTGCAATCTTGGCGACGAGCTTCAAGTCGCTTTCTGCATTGGTGTCTTCGAGGTAGACGTCTCCCGGCCAAATGTCGCTTAGCTCGTTTTTCACGGCAGCGCCAACCTCCCTTACGGCACTTGCGCGGACCTCGACATCGGCCAGCAGTGCCGGAATGTGTGTGTCCGGGTCGACAATCGAGTTTCGATCCGTCCGGGTCGCTCCTATTCCGGCATACAAGCGCATGCCGTTCAGTTTGCAGAACTCGACGTAGGTTTCGATGTCGATTGAATCCGCCTCGAGACGGGTGACGAACCACGGGCAACAGACGCGCTTTGCGTCCATGAGTTCTCCAACGCTGGCAACCGCAGGCGCCGAACCGGTCGAACGCCGTGCCCCTCCGCTCCTTCGCGCGCGGGACGTGTCCCCGCGGTAGTTTGCGACGAAGACCCGCTCACCCCATTCAGGGTTGCTCCGCAGACCGAGTACCGGTGCAACCGAGACGTCCAGGAAGTTCCTTGGGCCGATGAACATCGGCGATCCACTGGCATCGGACAGTTCAAGCCAGACGCTCGGCACCGATCGATGCAGATCCGCGCACCAGGGCGCCAGGAAACGGTCGACGAGCGCAGAGAGGAAACGGCGGACCGCAGCCGGCGCCTGTGAAAGCGCCAGGATCAGATTCTGCTGTCCTACAACTTCGGCTGCCAGCGAATACGGCGCCGGCAAGTGCGCCACCGGCTCGATCCGGCCAAGGTCGGCCATCCCCAGCAGCATCTCGCGCACGAGCTTCGCGATTTCGCAGCCGGGGTCGAAATAAGGGATGTCCTCGGGATGCTCCAGGCTCAATGCCGGCAGCCCGGGATCGGACCCTGGCGCCTGGTCGGGAGGATAGAACATTTGCTGGCCGAGCGCTTCCGCTCCAAACGCATACACCGGCCAGCCAAGGGTCGGGCGCCGAATGCCCAGAATCCGCTGAACCAGAAGGTTCGAACGCACATAGCGATCCGGATCTCCCTTGTAGAAGCGTGCAGCGGAAAGGCCTTCAAGCCGATGCCGCAAGGACATGGCCAGAAGGTGACACGACGTCTTCAGGCATGTTGTCTTCGGCGGCGCCGGATCGACGAGAAGATCGTCCAGAAGCCCGGCATCGCATGCGGCGAACAACTCGGCGAGGCGCCTGGCAGCGTCCTCGGCGCCCTGTTCGAGAAATCCGGCGAGCCCGTAAAGGTGCGAAGAAAACGGTCCTGTGCAGAGACTCTCACGGTGTCCGTCATTCGTGCAACCCCGCATCATGTCCCGCCCCCGCGATGCTCCAGTGCCGGACGGGCCGCGGCCGAATGATGCGAACTGATTCGCCTCGGATCACCTGACATTTGGAGGTGTAGATTGGATGACCCGACGCACTCCAAGCGACCGCCGGGCAAGAGGCCGAAATGTCCGGATCGGGATCTCATGGCTTCGCACCCTGACCGACGCTTCGCCGAGAGCAGTCAGTTGTGGTCAACGATGTCGCCAATGTGCTCGAGATTGGTGCTGAAGGCGAAGAGTTCGCTTCAAGAGCTGCGCCAGAGCGGATCATTCCGGTACCGACATGTGCAACCGATACCCCCATAGCGGGAAGCTCCGACAATCTGTCACGGTCCCGGCAATTGGATTTGCCGCCCAAGTCAATGCATCCGGGCATCCACGTTTGAGTCAACAGTTTTTTGATGCTGCAAGGCAGTACATTTGCGGTTGCCAGGCTATTCCCCGGACACCGACACCGAAGATCACCCTCGCCGAGGCGGAGTGGCTGTGTTCTTCGGTTGAAGGGTGATCGAAATGCAAGCTTTGCGCTGACAAGGGGATGCCGCGAGTTCCCCCGCCGTCCGTGCCGGATCCTTTCCGCCATGGCCTCGCCCGCGTCGACCGGAAGCGGCATCGCCGCCTGTTGCCCGCGCTTGTCGCGGATCAGGATCTCGCCGGCCTGTCAGTCGATGTCGTCGAGCCGGATGGCGATGATCTCCCGCCGCGCAGGCCATCGCCGGCAGCATCGCATGGTTGCTGCGGGCTACGGCACTTTTGCCGGCGCGCCGGGGTCCGTACCGCCGGCGCGTCGGCCGCCGTTCCCGCTTCCACGGGCAAGGAGCACCGCCATGCCGTACGCGCGGACAACGGCCAGCCGCACCGCCATTTGCTCGACAGCATTCTCGGAGTCGAACCCACCCAAACGCCATTCACGCCGCGACGCCGCGATACCCAATCGAGTTGACGCCATCGGGGTCTCAGAGCATTCCGAGGACAGCCCGGTCTAGCGCTGGAGGCACAATGTTGACGCTGGAAGCATAGCCCGGAAATCGCTGCGCGCAAGATGGGCGGGCGATCACGAAAACCGGAAACGCCCGGCCTTGCCGCGGTAAAGGGCACTGCAGGAAAGCGCCGGATTCGCCACCCATTCTGGCGTGTCGATGCTTCGGATTTCGGGCAATTGGCACGGCGCGTCAAACGCGTCCTCGAAGACCGCTCCTACTGTCATGGGAGACTCCGGCCCCGGTTTTGGCGACTGGGGGTCGCTATGGACCGTATCAACTGCGCTTGCGGACCTCGGCCGTTCCTTTGCTCTGTCTGCAAGGGATGAAGCCTCATGGTCCCTGATCGGACTTGCGAGCCAACTATGTCGCCTTCCGCTTTCCCGCCTGTTCTGAAAGGGCATTCGGGCTGCGAAATTTGCATCCGCTTGGTTCCGGAAATGGCGGAGGTTGCGTGCGGACGGCTTCTCCGAACGCGGCCGGGCTTCGCCGACGCCGTCAGGGTGTTGGCGGACCCGGATGCGCAGTTCCCGGATCTCCAGGAGACGGAGATGGCGGTGTTCCGTGTGATCGCCTTCCACCGGCCGATCGACCGGGCCTGGCACCTGCGGGTTGAAGAGCCTGCGCGACCTGCGGGAAATGGACGGAGCGGGAGCAGCGTTCTGGCTGTGAAGGAAACTCTTCGAAAAGTGCGCGGTGCTCAGGTGGCGGCGTAATGCTGTGAACATTCACCATCGGTGCGCGACATGAACAGGAGCCTGTCCAACAGGTGGCAGTCGCCTCCATGCAAGCCTGGGACGGGAATCCGGAGGGCGGCGCCTGGCACTGATGCGGAGTGGCACTTACGTTACTTGTTGCACTTGCGGCGTTCAGGGTCCATATTCCTCCGCACGAAGGAGACGCCACCATGGCAACGAGAATTGCGGCAGGGATGCCGCTCGGCATTCCGAGCGAACGCGATGCGACTCTCGCGGATCGGGCGGGCCGGGCGCTGGAGCCTCTGGTCGAAGGGACCCGGCCGGTGTCGGCACGGTTCGGAAACGAAACCGTGGATATCCCGGCGCCGGCGCTGCGGCTGCTCCGGGAGATCCTCGATCGCATGGCGCACGGCAAGGGCGTCGCCCTCACGCCACTCCACGCCGAGCTCACGACGCGGCAGGCGGCCGAGCTTTTGCAAGTGTCACGCACACATTTGGTCCAGCTTCTCGACGCGGGCCGGATCCCCTGCCGCAAGGTCGGCTCGCACCGCCGAGTCCGCGCCGAGGACATTCTCGCCTGGCGCCGAGAGACCGAGCTGCGCCGCCGCGAGTCGCTCGACGGACTGACCGCACACGACCAGAAGCTCGGCCTGCAGTAGGAGATGGCCGGCCCGACGGCGTTGCTTGATGCCAACGTGCTTTATCCGGCCGGTCTTCGCGACCCGCTGCTGCGCCTCGCCGACCGCTATCTCCTTGCCCCGCTCTGGAGCGTCGACATCCTTGCCGAGTGGATGCGCAACCTCCTGGCCGACCGTCCCGATATCGACGCCGCCGTGCTGGACAGGACCCGCGCGGTCATGGACGAACATTTATCCGATGCCGTCGTGACGGGCTACGAGGCCATCGCCGCCGGGCTCGACCTGCCGGACCCCGGCGACCGCCATGTTCTGGCGGCGGCCATGCACGGCGGCGCAGACGTGATCGTGACCCTCAATCTGCGGGATTTTCCTGCCGACCGGCTGGCGCCCCACGGGCTGGCGGCGCAGAATCCCGATGCCTTCATCGCCGGCCTGTTCGAAACCGACCCCGGTGCCGTCCTCGCCGCAGTTCGCGGCCACCGGGCAGCGCTGCGCCATCCGCCACGGTCGGCGCGCGACCATCTGGCCGCCCTCGAACGCCTAGGGCTAAGTGGCACGGTCTCCCTGTTGCGACGGCACGAGACGGCGATCTGACCGGCCCCGCTATCCGTATCGCCGTCGCCGGTTTGAGCGCTGCCCTGCTGCGCTGCCGGCCCGCCGACCTCCGCGGTCAGCCGTGACGCGCGGGCCACCACCACGCGACCCAGGTTGGCAGACTGAGCAGCACGGGTCCGACCGCGATCGTGAACGGTCCGAGAAAGCCCGCGAACACTGCCGCCATAATGCTCACGGCCCCTAGCCTGAATTCCCAGTGCGCCGTGGAAAGGCGCGTCTTCCTTGTGGGTGCGAATCCCACTCAACAGTTGTCGGCATGTCGCGCCTTCGCATGGGTCTCGCGCGTCGAGCGGAGCCTCTCGTTCTCCGCCCCAAGCTCCCCGGTTCCCCTGCCGGCTTCGCAGTCCCGGCCTTCAGCCGGGCGATCTTCCTGAGCAGGCCCGCGACCGGGCTCAGGCCGCCGTCGATGCCTACGGCGTTCAGGAGCCCCTCCAGCCGCGTCGCCTCCCTCTCCAGCCTGCGAACGTTCTTCGCGCTCCGGCTCCGGCGTGGCTCGTTCAGCTCCGCCCGCACCGCGACCGCCTCCCGCCTCCGCTCCTCGGCGCGGGCCTCCGATTCCCCGAGCGCGCGTTCCGGTTGCGCGACCCTGTTTTCGGCCGCCTCGGCACGCGCGCGCTCCTGCCGGCACAGGCGTTTCCAGTCCTCCGCAGAAAGGGCTGGCGGAGTGTAGGGAACCGAAACGGAAACTCCGGAAAGCGCCATGAAACCCGACTGGCAGATTTCCGGCAAAGTGGCCGGCACAAAATTCGGACCCGAAAAAACAGCCGCTCGGTGCTATGCTGATCGACACTTGCTTGGACTGAAGTCCCCCGCGACACGGGTTCACCCGCGTGTGATCGTGTCCGGAATGTGCCTGTCGATGGGAGCATTGGCGAGAGCCTGGCTCCCGGTGACGCACGCGACTCTCACGACTCCAGGGACCGCCTCCTCCGTCCGACGACATGGAAACCTTGCCGCAAGTTGAGCAACGTCTTGCAACGCCGTGACCGCTCTGAGGCATCCGTGAACGCGCCGGGGCCTTTGATCGACACGCAGATTTGTCGCTGATCGGGCGCCGCCCTTCGTCTGGTTCAGCCGCACCTCGGCCTGAAACCAGGTGTCGACGGTGGGGAACGCCCGAGGAGAGTCGCGGGACATCCTGGCAGCACGCGAGGGGCCGTAGTGGCCTTAGCGATCCCGTTGGGTCCAGCGTGCGTAGCGCGCCTTGACGGCGGGATCCAGCCTCACCCGAGCATCGAGCGCGGAGGCGAAGTCGTCCCAGGCCTCGTCATCGAGGGCAATGACGGGACGTTCGTTCAGGGCCTCGATCGCCGCTGCCTCACTGGACCGGAGCATGAACTCGATCCGGGACACAGCCCGGATCGCCGCCGCGCGGTCGATGATGGCCTGGCGTTCCTTCGACGTGTGGATATTGACCTGAGGCATGACGGCATCCCTCGTCGCGGTTGCACTGTGGAATCCCAACGCAAGATAAAGCAATCTGTTGGAAGACTGGCGATCCACCGGGACGACCGGAGCCCGGTTTGCTCGGGGCGGTTCTGCGGCTTCCGGATCGATTGCAGGAGATTGCGCGAGACTGGGCTCTGACGGACCTACTCGTCCTCAAGGGCGGTACGGGTTCAACCTCTTCCATCTCGGTCTTGACCGGCTCTCGGTCGATAACCGCTCATGAATGCCTTAACCTCCGACCACTTTCCCCACCTGGTAGAGCCACCCGGGCATGGGCCGATCCAGCTCCCACAATATCTTCATGGGCCGCTCCGATTCATGGTTACGGTAACGCGCACGGCCGAGGCAGTGGTACGGCAGGGTTTCGCCTCGGCCATCCCTTTTGCGTTCACGCACGAACAGGACGACGTTTGTGCCCCGGTCCGGTTGCTCGATGTAGCGGCGTCCCGTGGGCGTGTCCGGTGACGCCGTGTTCTGCGACTCCCAGTGAAACAAGGTCGGCGAGATAGGGTAGTCGGCATAGCGCGTGGTGGGAGAGTAGTCCTTGTCCGATTTCTCCAGCGTGACGAACAGCAGATCCGTCTGTGTCGCCTTGTTCCAAAGCACTCCACCCTGCGGAAAGACCAGCGCACCACGTTTATCGGTGAGTCCATGCGCCGCAACGATCTCCCCGAGGGTATAGGTGGCGTGGCTTGCCAGGGGAGCTTCACTGGCAGGATCAAGCGGCCGAGAGACCGTGCGAATCCGGTCCGCGAGAATTTCCAGAAGGTCGCCGATTTCGCGACGCAGTTCCGAAGACCCACGGACCCTTTCCAAGACCTGATCGGCCTCGTCGGTCGCCTGACGACGGCTGCCCAGAAGCGAGAACAACATGAGGCCCAGGCGATGCTTGCGGCCCTGGAGTCCCGCGATCTTGCTGGAACGATCCCCTAACAGGAGGTCACGCCACGCTTCGATCCGTTCGTGATCGTCTACGTGAAGGAGTCTGCCGATAGCCTTGAGGAGAGAGTCTTCAACAGCGCTCGGCGCGAAGCCTGCCCGCCGACGGAGATCGGTAAAGCAGTGTCCCGAACCGGGCCGTGCGTAGATTTCTTCGAGTTCGACGCCCGCGTCCTCCATGAAGCCGCGGAGCCGTGTTTCGGGGCCAATAGCAAGCAAGTCATCGGCGAGACGCACACGGGCATTGCGCACCGCTGCACTCAGGTTTCGCAGCACCGTCTCCTTGGCGATGCGGTCCAGTTTGAGCGCACATCCCGGTGGGAACAGCGGAAAGTCCGCCTCGATGGCGCGCTCGACCTGATGACGGGTGCCCCCAATCAGAGCCCGATAGCGCACGTCGTAGCGGTACTCACGCCGCACCTGGCCCACGAAGTCGAGGACGGTTAGGACCCGTTTCCCCTCGGCCCAGCGCAGCCCTCTCCCCAGCTGCTGGAGAAACACCGTGGCGCTTTCGGTCGGCCGCAGCATGAGCACGGTGTCGACTTCAGGAAGGTCGACGCCCTCGTTGAAGAGATCTACTGCAAAGATGGCTCGAAGTTCTCCGCGCCGCAGTCTCGCGAGCGCTGCACGACGATCGTCCCAGGGGGTGCTGGCATCGAGCGCCACGGCCGGGTAGCCGAAACCGGTGAACTGCCGCGCCATGAAATGGGCGTGACCGATGCCTGCGCAGAATCCCAGCGCCCGCATCTGGTGCGGGTCGGTCACGAATTCTTCGACAGCCTGGCGGATCCGAACCGCTCGAACGTGATCGCCCGTAAGTACGTTGTCGAGCTCGCCAGGCACATATCGTCCACGCTCGAAACGGACCGCCGAGAGATCGGTCGCGTCGTTCACTCCGAAGTAGTGAAACGGGCAGAGCAGTCCCTGATCGAGGGCATCCCAGAGCCGGGACTCCGAGGCGATCCGCCCGTCGAACCACTGCAGCACCGACTGGCCGTCGGCGCGCTCGGGCGTAGCCGTGAGTCCGAGGAGAACCTTCGGCTGCAGACGTGACAGCAGGCGCTCGTAGCTCGCAGCTGCCGCGTGATGAAACTCGTCGACGATGACCACGTCGAAATCGTCTGGATCGATCTCGTCGATGCGGTTGGCAAGGGACTGCACCGAGGCAAAGACGTGGTGACCCGCGCGTGGACGCTCGCCGCCGACCAACCGCTCGCCAAACCCCGGCTCCCTGAGCACAAGCTGAAAGATCTGTTGGCTTTGACGGAGGATCTCGTCACGGTGCGCGACGAAGAGCAGGGAATGACATACGCCCTGGTCGCGCAGCCGCTTGAAATCGAATGCCGCAATCCAGGTTTTGCCGGTGCCGGTCGCCGCGACCACGAGGTTGCGGTGGTATCCGCGCAGGCGCTCAGCTTCGAGGGCCTCCAGTGCGACAGCCTGGTGAGGTTTCGGTGCGACGTCGACCAGCAGAGACAGCAGAAGCCCGTCGTCTTTGCCGGTGTCGCCGCGCTGTCTCGAGAGCGCGTGGTCGAGCCGCTCGCTGTCACGCTGGGGCGTATAGTCCTCGAACTCGGGTTCTTGCCAGTACTGTTCGAAGGTCGCTGCGAAGCGCTCGATCACCTCGGGATTCTCGGCCGCGCTTACGCGCACGTTCCATTCCAGCCCATCGACCTGTGCCGTGTGGGTGAGATTTGACGAACCGATATAGGCGGTGTGCAGACCGCTGTGGCGGTGGAACAGCCACGCCTTGGCATGAAGCCGGGTCCGCGCGACTTCGTAGGAAACCTTCACTTGCGCGCCAAGATTGACAAGCGCATCCAGAGCACGGCGTTCGGTCGATCCGGTATAGACGCTTGCGATCACGCGCACCTGTGCGCCCTCGCGCACCCGTTCTTCAAGCTCGGAGCGGAACAGCCTCAACCCCGAGTGACGCACGAATGCACACAGGAGATCGATCCGATCGGCGCTCGGGATCTCCCGCGCAATCTCGCTCGCGATCTGGACGTCGCGCCGTCCATTGACGAGCAGACCGGTCTGACGAAGCGAGAGTGTCGGGCGCGGGACTGCCGATCGTGTCCCGCCCAATGCCCGGCGTTCGACCGCTTCCAGAAGCAGGCGTGCGGCGTCTGCGACCCGGTCGTCAGCCAACGCACCAAATTCGACGAGCACCTCCACCAGTCGATTTGCCAAGGCGACCTGGTTGGCCGGCTGAGCGCCATTTTCTTCGGGAATACCTTCGAGCGCACGTCGAAGGAGGCGATAAACATGACGCGCCAGGAGCTCGGGACGAACAGTTGAGTCCGCCGCGGCCACGTCAACCCGCCAGCCCTCCGCCGTTCGGGCATTGATTTCCGCCTCCAGCGCGGAAGTCAGCAGGTCTTCGTAAAGCCCGGAATGCAATTGACGCGTCATGACCAACCCGAACGGAAGACTATGGCTAACCGCGCTCGTGTCACCATGAGATTCCGAAGCGTTCCTTCATGGCCTGCGTCCTCCCCCAAGGCTCGCCGGGCAGCCGATCGATGAGCATCGTGAACACGCGGCGAAAGGAATCCGCTGTTGTCCCTTCCGTCAGAGCTTCCGCCTGAGCAGCCGGCAGCAGGGGGCGCAGGTCGAGCAGGAAGCGCGGGTTGGCCAGCTTGGCGAACATCCGCTCCTGGGCCTGAGCCCGGGAAATCGTCTGGCCGGAAAGGTCATGATACCACCCGAATATCTCGACCATACCGGCGATATCGAGGTTCTCGAAGACTTCCAACGCGTGCGCGAGGTCGTAGAGATCGCGCCCTTGGTCACGCTGCAACAAGGCACGCAGCTTGGTCGCCAGCATCTCTTCGCACGTGAATGTGGAAATGGCCGCTTCGCCTGAGAACCAGGGATTGTTGATCCTCAACTGCAACGACGCCGGTCCGTCGAAAGCCTGGGTCTCGCGGGTGTTGATCTCGACCTTCAGCCGAATCGGCACGCCGCTGCGGTCTTCGGCATCGACCCGGAAGCGAAACTTCGGTGCGACAGGACTCTGATCGAACCGCGCTCGCCCCAGCCACGGTTCCAGAACGACACGCAGTCGATCGAGGATGGGATCGATTGGCCCGCCGGAAGTCCGGACCAGGTCGATGTCCTCGGAATAGCGCATCGGCTTCGGGAAGTGCAGCTTGTTGAGCGCTGTCCCGCCACGAACGCGCACTGCATCGCACAACACTTCGTCGGAGAAGATCTCAACCAGGGCAAGACCGATGATGAGGTCCTGCTCGACCTGTCGCTGATCGGGCCAGGGAACGACAGCGCCCCAGGCTACGATGTTCTGCGCCGGGATCATGCATCGACCTAGGGAAGACGGCGCGCGATGATCCGCCACCGGACCTCGCGTTGGATCGGTTCGGACGTGAAGTCCGGGTGCCGCGCCTCCTTCCGGTCGAGCTCGGTCCAGGGCAGCGACCCTCGCGCCCTCAGGGACTCCTGCATGGGTCCTGTCAGTTCGTCATGGCCGAGATGGTCCAGAAGATACCCGAGACGCTGTACGACAGGCCGCTCCACGACCGCTGACAACGCGGCGAGCTGCTCCCGGTCGATCCTGCGTCCGAGATCAGAGAGGACCGTGGCGACACTGTCCATGCCGCCAGACGCCTGCGGATAGCGAAGCAAGTCGAGGGCTGTCAGCGCGGCAGACGAGACCTTCATCGTGCCGGTATCGGTCTTGCGGTCCTCGATCCCCGCTGTCACCGCTTCCATGTCCTTGCGGAAGTAGAAGACGATCATACTGCGGCCGGCACGAATCCTGGGCAGGCGCTTCGCCGCGACGACCTGAAACTCCATGACCGCCTGGTGCGTCGCGCCGTGCAGCTCGGCCGCCTTGAGTAGTCCCACGTAGTAGGCCTGACCCTCGCGGCGCATGAGCGCGTCGATGTACCAGGCCGGCGGCGGCACCCCCCAGGACGCATATTGCGGCGGGACGACGACATAGAAGCCCTGCCGCGGGTTGAGCAACGCCTTGCGACGCTGCAACCGTTCCGCAGCATCCAGGAACGCGCCGTGCCCGACGCCGAGCGCTTGCTCGGCCTCGTCGGCAGTGAAGACCGCCCGGCCGGTGGAAAGCAGACCGCTTACATAACCTGATAGGGCGGATCGCTGATCGTGAAACATGCTGGAATTTCCGCTTTATATGCGGAAATGTCAACATGAATATGGCATTTGCGTGGGATCTTGTGCCAGTCGGCGCACGATCCCAGGCGGGGCCAAACCCGGCCTTTCGGCCCTGGAGGCCGCCGAATGGCGCCGAGGCGGTAGTCAGGACCGGCCAGCCAGTCCGTTCGACGCCGAGTGCCCCGGCCGAGATCGATGGTGTTTATGCCGGTGGCGGATAAGCTACCTAGAAGCGGCCGAATAGACCCCCACGTTAACTCCTATGTTGCCAGCTCGGGCAAGGTGCTGCGGCACCGGCCGACTCCTCGGGTATCCCGTCCCGGCGCACCGTCAACACCCACTCCAGCAGGTCCACGCGCGCATACCGCACCGCACTCTCGATCTGGAGGTAGCGCGGTCCTCCGCCTTTCACCCCCCACTTCCACTCCGAAGTGCAACACCGGCCATTTCCGCAGCGAGCGCGCAGCCCGACCGAGGTCGGCGGGCCGCAGACGCCCCATGTCTCTCGCCGGACCGTGCCTGTATTCGCGCCCGCCGCCGTTGCGCCGGATCTCGCGACAGACAGTCGTCCGGTCCCGGCAGAGCTGCCGGGCAATGGCCGGATCGGACAGTCCGCTTTTCCTCAGCGCGCATGTCCGGCATCGTTCGCCATAGGTCAGGTGGTGGTAGCCGCTCGGCATGACAGTCTCCTTGCTTTGTCACAAGAACTGTCGCCGCCATCTGGCCGATTCGCAACATCCTGCGCCGAAGGACGCAGGTCGCCACCACTTCTGGTGTTGCACTTCAGAGTGGCAAGGGGGGATGGTTTCGAATGCAGTTTCCTGCAGGCCAAGGACCATCAATTGTGCGGCCAAGGCACTGCAAACATGCGTGACGACGCCCAAAAGTCAGGTGACGGGAACCTGATCGTTGCGGAGCGTCTGAGCGACAAAGGCCCGTGCCAGTCTCGGGCACTGCGGTGCCGATCAAGTCCGGGGAAAGGTACTCGTGACACCCCGGCTGAAGCAATCAGGTCGGAGTTGGGGACGCGATGGCGGCCAAGGCGTCATGACCTTCAGCTCGCTTCTCAAGTCCAGGCGATTCGGCCGGGCATGGACTACACTGGTTCCGCGCCTGAGCCGCAGCGACGGCAAGGAGTCCCGCAACCCGCCAATGAGAGTGGCCTGGCGGCGCTGGACGCGCTCGCTGCGTCATTCGCAGGCGAAACGTCAGGGATACACAAAGCGCACCTCTCGAGAATTGCCCCCGCGCAAAGCGCATTGCGTCGGCTTGACAACCGCTCGTCACATTGGATGTTGCCACGAATGGTGCGACCACATGCGTGGACCCGAGATCTATGAGGGCGCGCGTTGGTCGCAGTTCCAAGCGGATGCGGCAAGACCACGAAAATTGATGAAACGAGGCCTGTTGCTGTTTTCCTTGGAGCAGGGTTCTCTGCGGTAGCCGATGTGCCTCTCGCGAATCAGCTCTTTGCGAACCGGCCGGAGGTGGATGGAGTGACCCGCCGGAAACTCGTTGATCGGGTGATCTCAAGATGGGATGCTTGGCGGTCCAAGTACGAAGGTGCGGCAGAAGAATACCTTGCAGATCTCGCGGAAAGCAATGTCAGGGAATTCCAAGACGCATCGCGATTCGTTGGACTCACAATCGCTCTCAAGATGGGCCAACTGCAGAAGGTGGGCCTCAAGTCTACGATCACCAAGCACAATTTGGATCGTAGAAGCGATCCGAGCCTCGAGAGGTTCTGGGATGCCCTCTTTGGCGCCCGAACGGATGTATCCGTCATTACAACGAATTTCGACATTCTCGCAGAGCGGGGCCTGAGACATGAACCTAGACCCAGAGCTAAGCGACCGGGGTTTCACTACGGATTCGGACATGAGCCTTTGAAAGGCGGCGGGTATCCATCTTACGCGCACATCCAAAAGATCAGTACCATGGGGCAAGTTCCGTTGCTGAAGCTTCACGGCTCGATTT
The DNA here is from genome assembly GCA_963662815.2 of uncultured Amylibacter sp. Lineage (GTDB taxonomy): Bacteria > Pseudomonadota > Alphaproteobacteria > Rhodobacterales > Rhodobacteraceae > JAPPHA01. The sequence goes on along the minus strand of CAXXWA010000022.1, from coordinate 2,701 downwards.
CTTGGTCGGCACGCGATAATGTACTCGAAAGATATCACGACTGTCGGCCAGCAATTCGCGGCGATGCGGCAATTGTGGCGCCGATTGTCGAAAAGACCGTGCCCGAGTACCTTAAACCGACATGGGCGGCTGCAAGAGAACAACTGTCTGGGGCTGGAACGTGGATTGTGGTTGGCTACAGCCTCCCTGACTATGACCAGGCGGTCCGGTCCCTGCTTCAGGGCGCGGCCAGTCATGAGACGGCAATTCACGTCTTCGATCCCGACAGATCTGCCGCCTCACGTTTCCGCGAGCTGTCACCCAACGTTCTTTCGCATCCTGGACTACCTGATGGTGTCAAGGAACTTGAAGAACTGTTCACGAAGCGTGCCAAATAGGGCACTGAAAACGCAGTTGATGCCACAAGGTAGGCTCCCGCATAGAATGGAAGGCAGTTCGCCGTTCACGTGGAGGTGAGACGGCAGACCATGTTGAAACCCAAGCAAAGGTGCCAATTGCTCGGGCAGTTCCATCCGCGAGCAATTTCGCATTCCCTCAGAATGGCCTCCGTCAAATGGAAACAGGACGTTTGCTTCACTCAGGACGGTCTCGGTGTTGGCGGCGACCCACTTCGCACCTTGCGCTCCGGCGCGGGCCGTGTTGCGACGTTCCCGGCTTTGTGGCGATTGTCGCAACGCTGCGTGCCGACCGGCTTCCGGGACTTCCGGCGAAACTGCAGGCGATGCTTGGCGCGCCGAGGACTGAAACGCGGCAAATTTACTCACGCGAAGAGAGGACAGAGGCTTTGGTCTTTGTCGGCTCGGGTCGAGTCCATGCCTTCTAGGACAAGCGGTATCCTCTCAATGGCATCGTCCCACGGAACGTGAATCCATTTGAGCGCTAAGGCGTTTGCCGCGAAATTCAGAGGCCGTCCCCTTTCCAGATGACACTTCGAATCGCCCGCCGAACGCCATGACGGGTCTCTGTCCTCAGTGCCCGCACGGCGACATTCATTGAAGTGCCTGTTCAAGTCGCCGCCAGGCAATGGATGCTTGATCATTTCAAGGCTAAATCGGTGCGTCCCTGACACTCATTGCGTGTTTGAGAAGCGGAATTCGCCCGCAACTTCAGAGTTCCGATTGGGCCAACTTGACAAAGGATAGGGCTTCCGATGAGGAGATTCCAAACTCAGACTCGATCCATGGCGAGACGGACTGAAAGTTCTGAAGCAGACTGTTCACTCTCACCATCAGCATTTCCACCTCTCCATGGATCGAGATCAGTGTGTCTGCATGTATGCCGCGGCTTGTTTCTGCTGCCCGACTTCCAAGCTCCGTTGAGACGCTCCGTGTTTGGCAGTCCCATAGCAGCGCAAACGTCAGCTTTGGCGAATCATGGACAACAAGAGGAGTTCCTGGAGGATTTGCGCGGTTGGATGAGAACATCAGGATCTGTGCGGGATGTCGTTCTTTAGCGAGCAAGTCTGAATCGACCGACAATATCTCATTGTTTGTCAACACCTCGAGCATATCCAAATCTGCGTCTGAAAATAAGGTTGAGTTCTTGATTTGCGAGACGAGCGCGACCTTTGAGGACAGTGATTGGACTTGATTCAGTATTTCCTTTAACAATTGGACGAGGTCTTCAGCGTCGGCGAGCGGCGCTAGGAGCGATCCAGAAATATCGCGTATGACTGCCAACGGTTCGTCGGCAAACATGGATGTGCCTCTTGGCATTTCAGGAAGCAAATTCCAGAATATGACGAGGCCCGGCTCCGCGTGTTCGCTGGAGAAATCACTGTGAAACATGCCCAACAAGGAAAGAATGCAGTTTGGCCATACGGCCGGGTCCAGTGATCGCATGGCATCGCGGAGTGCATCCTTGTCGTGCAAGCACTCGAACGCACGCCTTGCAGTGCTGGATGCCGCTAGGTCACTGTCTGTGACGCGTGTCAAATAGTACCTTAGAATGCTTCCATGGACGACCCGGTCACCTGTGAGTCGGACTGCAGGCCAGTCTCGGTCGTGCGCCTCATGCTCACTTCGTCCGCCGCGAAACAGGCGATGAATCATGGCGCGTGCGACCGTTCGATGTTCGCGGTCGATGGTCTCCAAAAGTTCGTCCAATCGCGTGCGACTGGCCTCGCGGGAATTATCCCTATCCGCCGTCTGCTGCCATAGGATGTCCTCCGACCGCTGCCGTCTTCTTTCCCAGACCGGCTGCATAGTGAGATCAGTGACCAGCAGCGGCAATTTCGAAAACAGGACGGGCAAGAAGAGACGAATAGCTTCAAGCGCCAGGACGTCGACGAGCGCGACCGTCGCGTCGAGATCGTCCACCGTTCCTAGAATGGCCAAGGCGTAGCGACGAACATCTCTCATGTTTCGTATAAGCGGGTGGATGATTTCCGCTTCAATTTCCGGCCAATCCTCGTGACCGAAGGGTGGATCGAACCGGCCGAGAGCCTTTCTGGTGCCATCAAGAAACTCTTTTCGCAGCCGTTCGCGTGACGCGGTGGGAACGTTGATGGACCATTGAAAAATCTTCTCCAGATAGTTGCCTCTCGTGCTGATCCCCTCCTCTTCAAGTGCCGCCTCGACACGAATCCTGTCGCACGCAACTACATAAATGAGATTCGGAAAGCAGGCGGTCAAACGCACCAGCTTGAAAACCTCGCGGGTTTCGGTGACCGGCAAACGATCAACATCGTCGAGAATTACGA
>CAXXWA010000021.1:0-7234 GCA_963662815.2 uncultured Amylibacter sp. | reverse complement strand
GGCCGCCGGTGGAAGCGACCGCCTCGATGGCGGCCGCGACCTTCGGGCGATAGCCGGTGCGGCGCATCAACGGGATGCTGACGGTCCCCGTGGTCAGCACATTGGCGACCGCGGTCCCCGATATCGTTCCCATGAGGCTGCTGCCGACCACGGCGGCTTTCGCCGGACCGCCCCGGCTGCGCCCCGTCATCGCCGTCGCCACGTCCATCAGGACGCGCCCGGCGCCGGAGCTTTCGAGCAGGGCGCCGAATGTGACGATGAGAGCCACATAGGTGGCGCTGACGCCCAACGGAATGCCGAAGATGCCGTCATCGCCCAGATACAGATGCGAGACGATACGCTCGAGCGAGTAGCCGCGGTGGTCGAGCGGCTCGGGCAGGTAAGGGCCGGCGAATGCATAACCGATTGCGGCCAGAGCCAGGATGACCATGGGCCAGCCGATGACGCGCCGCGTAGCTTCGATGGCAAGAACGGTGGCGCCGATGCCGAGCCAGATCTCGAACTCGAGCGACTCGCGCATGCGTTCCGTCAGGCCCTCATTGTTGCCGGTGATGTAGCCGACGAGCGCGAACCCCGAAACGGCGAGGATGACATCGGTCAGCACCCGCCTCTTCGAGTCGAACCAGTTCCCTGACTTGATGCCCAATGTGAAAGCGAGAGCAAGGGCCAGCGCCAGGTGGGTGCTGCGCTGGACGGGGTCGACGAACTGTCCGACGGCCGCGGTGTAGAGGCTGAAGCCGACCAGCGCCAGGGCGATGCATTGCCAAACCCGCAATGCCAGAATGCGCATCATCCGCGGGCCCGTCGCCCTATCCGTGGAAGATCGAGCCGTTCGACGCCAGCCGCATTGCGGTCTTCGTGGAAATTGGCCCGTTCCGCGCGCACAGCGTCCCCCCGGCCTGCATCGTTCATGCGACATGGATGAACCGGATGATGCGGTGGCGGTCGAGGGGGGTCAAGCGCGGTCCGGCGCTGCAGAGACGCGTCGGCGCGTTCGACGGCAGTCGGACCGAGGAGCGGTGGTCGAGCAGTTCAGCCGTCCAGCTTTCTCCCTTCCCGATCCGGGCGTAAGGCTTTCCCGCATCGCGCTCTGCGAGGCCGGCGACGGACAGTGCGCCGATCAGACCGACGTCATCGAGTATCTCGAAGCCGACACGTTTGTCGTGGTGGACTACGGCCTACTCCGTGCGTTGAGGGTTCGGGTAATTTGGCGGACGTTCCGCGGTACGATGTCGATCTGCGCCGATGGAAGGGCCGATCAGTCATCGCGGCGGCAGTTGCCGAGCCGCTGACAGGGAGCAGGCCGCCACGCATCGGGTTCGTAGCGCAAGGTTTCGATCCGCGGTCCTGCCTGTCTTGGTGCTCGTGTGGGCGCTGGCGGTCCACAGTTACGCTGCAGCGGCTTCGGACAGGTCCCCGGGATCCGCTCCTCCCCGCGGCCAGCGCCGTCGGGACCGTTCCTTATCTGAGCCTGGGAATGGGCCTGATCCGCTCCGAAGGCAGCCGCTTCGTCGATGGAACGGACGCCGGCCAAGCCGCGCTCTACGGAAGCGGGGAACGCTTCGATGCCGGAGTGTTCCACGGCGGCCTGCAGGTTCGGTTGGCGGCAGGCGTTCAGTTGCTGCATGGATGGCGCGCTCAACTTGAGTTGGGCCTTGCGGATGGCCTCGACTGGCGGGGCAACACGAACTACCGGCCTGCGGGCGGGCACCAGCCGTCGGAGGCAAAGCCGGGCATGCGGCAGGCCCTCCTCGCCGGGTTCCACGATTTCCCGGGATGGGAGATCGCCCCGGGTCGCCGGGCGCGGCCCTTCTCGGCGCCGGAATCGGGATCACGGACTACCGCCTGAGCGGCTACGTCCAGCGCTTCCCCGGACCGGACGATCCGCAGGGCTCGCTGCGCCGGGGTCCGAGCGGCGAGGTCCCCTTCACCGCCCTGCCCGGCGGAAGCGGGCGGAACTTCACCTGGATGCTGACCGCCGGGGTTGCGGTAGCGGACAGCCCCAGCATCCGCCTTGACCCGAGCTACCGCTATACCGATGCGGGAGAAATCCGGACCGATGCCGGCGACATCGCCATCGTACGGTACCGGGAGGACGGCGCCCGGAGAGAGATCCCGGTCCGCATCAACGAGACCTTCGCGGACTACCGGATCCACTCACTTCTCGTGGTGCTTCGCTTCGGCGTGTGGCTCGACAAGCAGCGCTCGCGGCTCGGTGAGAAGCTGACCTATGTGGTCCGGTCCGTTACGGGCATAACGCAGGTTCCCGGCGGACGCACTGGGGAAGAACCACGCTGAGTCTTTCGGAGTATCTCCTGGCTGAGTTCGCGCGGGTCCTAAGGGCAGGAGGCGTGCAGCGATGTGTTTCGCCTTGAGCAGCGTCGCCGGCTGCGGCTTCTTAATCGCGGAATTGCGGTTATGGGAAATATCGCGTCCGTTTCTGGCGCCGTGTTTTCCACCCGCCTGCAGTCGCTTCACCGACCGGCACCGTAAGTTTGGTTAAGCACCGGGCTCTGAACCTTCATGACCGAATGCGATCAATCGCTTATGGCGCCGACCGCCAAATGCACCCAAGGCAACGACCAGGCTGGGAACCCCTATGTGTCCGGCTCATCGAGCGCCAGCCGATGTTGCAGCACCCGACTCGCGCGCGCCATCGACTTGATTCGATCGACATCCATTCCCGTGAATTTCATGAACTGCAGCTGTAACAGTGCATCCATCTTCAGACTAATGCCGTACAGGTCGCGATCCATAATCCGTCTTGCTTTCTGCTCTCCTGCCTCATCGTAGTGTGTCAGATAATTCCTTACATCGACGACATTTCCTACAAATAAGCTTCTTTCGGATGAAGTGCCGAACAGATCTTGAAACGGGCAAATCAGTTGTTTCAGCCTCTTGCGCAACGAAATTTCATTAGCATGCCGTAACTTGTCGCTCATGAATTTTTTTTGTTCATCCGGTGTCGCGTCGATAACGATGGTGCGCAGCTTGTCGAACTCATCAGCTGCCATAGCAGTTTCGTTGAATGTTCTTCTATGGAGCGTCTCCAGGCTTTGAACGAGCGACAGGAAGATACCGTTCAAAAATTTGTGGGCACCGATTCTTGAAGACAGATACAGACTGAATGCAGGCTGTATCTTCTTATAATTCTCGAACCACTTCAGGATCGCAGCTTCGAAGTCTTCGGATATGTCTCTGTACTTGTACACCATGGACCCATGTGTTTCTCTCCGATTTTCTTGCAATTGATCGTGGTAGAAGATATCGGTGGGAATTTCCCGCTTCAACTTATCCAGCCTGTCTTTGGAATAGCCCCTGATCCATTCAAGCGAGGGAACCCTGTTCATTGCCAGGCACAGGAATGTCTGTACCAGGTGCAAGATGTTGAAGAAATCAACAAAGGGCAGTGGGTGTTCCGAAGTCAAGGACATATGTATCTGCTGAGAGATACCAGAAGACAGTTGAGACACCTTGTAGTCGGGAAAGGAAAAGGACGGATGGAATACGAAGCCCAGCCGAATGCCATCTGACAGGGTCACAGAAATGTTGTCCGGTTGAGCGTAATGCAGGGACCAGTCCGCAGGTTCGGAATCCGATTTGATTTCCGGGCGAAAACCGGAGATGGAGAACCACTCGCCGAGGCTCTCGAACGAACAGTCGACCCTTGTGAAGGATATTTGGGTGTCGTCGGGAAACGGAGCCCCAATGAATGCGGCTCCAATGCTGAATCGCGATACGGCCACATACCCTTCCATGATGCGCAACCAATAGAAGGGGTCCTCTACCGCAGCGCACCTCTGCAAGGTCACCGCATTGTTGTCCACTATGCCCAGGATACGTGGAGGATGTTCGCCGAAGGGGGTCGTGCTGTGGAGCGCGCGGAGCCCGGCCGCCGAGGGGCGGTGAACGATTTTCAGCGTAACTTCGCCCGCTTCGGAGACATGGAGATTTCCGGGGTATTGCTGTTCGGGATCGCCGGGAAGCCAGAAGAACCCGGGTTTCTCGATCGGATCGGACAGTCGCATGTTGAAGCTCTGCTATGGTCTCAGTTCATGCATGACGCGCGGGCGCATGCCTGGGCAGCGCCACCCTATACCCTGCATGACTTGAACAAGGCAATCTTCTTCCGCCCGGCATGCGGGACCGTGCGCGCCATGCCGGCCCGCGATCCCGGGGGCAAATGGGGACGGCCTGCGAGGAGCTGCGCTGGAAATTGAGTTACACTCCCGGACATTGGCGGGCGTGCCTGACCACGTGTGGTTAAGCGCCGGGCTACAGCTAACGGCGGTCGGGGCGTCAGTTCTCCATTATGGCGGTCATTGTCCGCCCGACTCGTTCGGCTGCGGCTTCGATGTCTCGGTCCGCAAGGTGCGCGTACCGGAGCGTCATCCGAACATTGGAATGCCCGAGCAGCCGGGAGACCACCGGCACGGGCACGCCGTTCATGACGGCATGGCTCGCCATGGTATGGCGCAGGTCGTGAAGGCGCACGTCCTCGATCCCGGCTTCGCGTCTGATGCAATACCAGAGCGGGAGGCTGGGGTCGCGCGGACGGGTGGAGTCGAGTGGAGAAGGGAACACGAAGGGACTTTCGCCGCGCGGCTGCCGATCAAGGACGGCACGGGCCTGGCTGCTGAGCGGCACTGCTCTCGATCCCGTCTTGCTATCCGCAAGGACGAGCCTGTTGTCCTGCACTTCGGACCAGCGCAGGCCGGCAATCTCGCCCTTGCGGCAGCCGGTGAATAACAGCAGGCGGACGATGTCGGCCTGCTGTCTGCCGGGCTTCCGGCGGGCATGCCGGTCAAGTGCAGCATGCAGACGGGCAAGTTCCTCTCGCGACAGGAAGCGTGTGAGCGCCGGGCGCCGGTTGAACATGATGCCGGCTGCGGGATTGCGCTCGATATGGCCGCAGGCGATGGCGAAATTCAGGATCTGCCGCAGCCGGGCAAGGGCCAGATTGGCGTTGCCGGGCGCGGTCCGGCTGTAGCGGTCGAACCAGCGCTGGATGCCTGCTTCCCCGATGCGGTCGAGCGGCTTCGCGCCGAAGGCGGGCAGAAGCTGCGCCGTCAGGTGATGCCGGACGCCCCTCTTCGTCGAGGACTTGTAGCCGTCGAAATGGGTCTGTTTCCACGGGCCCGCAACGAAGTCCCGGAACAGGGGGGCCGGAGGAACCGGGCCGATCCCGCTCCCGGGTTCTTCCCTTGCCCGGCGCGCATGGCATTCCCGGCGAGCCTCCTCGACGCGCTTCAGGTCGACAGAGCCGAGCGAGACGCGTTTCGTGCACCCGTCTGCGTCAAGCAACAGCACCCAGCTCCGCCCTCCCGAGGGCCTGACCCGGACGCCGAGACCGGCGACGCGTGTGTCCCACACGGTATATTCCCGCTCGCGAGGCCGGAGACGGGCGATGGCCGCGTCGGTGAGTTTCATCCGTTCCCTGCCAGCCATGCTCAACTCTCCAGCGCGGCGCCGACCGTTTCAGCGGCCTCCTGCACCATCGTGTCCGCAAGGTGGATGTATTTCAGCGTCGTCTCCGCCCTGCGGTGGCCGAGCAGACGGCCGATCGCCAATACGGTCTCTCCCTGCCTGAGAGCGAGGCTTGCCACGGTATGACGCAGGTCGTGAAGATGCACATCCTCAAGAGCCGCCTCCGCGCGGACCCTGCGCCAGAAGTAGTCCAGCCAGCCCGCGCTTCGGGGCCGGTTGCCCCGCGAAGCCGGGAACACCCAGCGGCCTTTCCGCTCAAGACCGTCGAGAACAGCCCTCGCCGGTTCCGACAGCCAGACCGTTCTCGGTCCCGTCTTGGAGTCGCGCAGGAACAGGTTCCCCTCACGGTAGTCCGACCACCGAAGGGTGAGGATTTCGCCCCTGCGGCAGCCGGTCAGCAGAAGCAGACGGATGATGGCGACCTGCTGCGGAAACCGGGTCTCGTGCGCGCCGAGCCTCATGGACAAGTGACGGATTTCATCGTCGGAGAGAAACCGCTCGCGGCCCTTGCGCCGGTACCGCCTGATCCCCCGGCAGGGGTTGGAGCCCTCCGGGCGCAGGCCTATCCGCTCCGCCTCCCTCATGATGACGGACAGGATGGGCATGGACCTGTCGGCGGCAACCGGCGTCGCGCGCAGGCGGGCGAACCAGTTCCGCACCTCCTGTCGGTCGATCTCGGCAATCGGCCGCCCGGCGAAATACGGCAGCAGCTGCTTGCGCAGATAGCCCCGGTTGACGTGAAGCGTGCCGGGTTTCCAAACCCGCTCGTAACGCCGGAAGGTGCTCTCGACGACGGCTTCGAAGAGAGTGTCGCCGCGAGAGACGGGCGCTTCCTCGCCCCGGCGGATCGCCGCAAGCATTGCCACAGCCGAAGTCCGCGCTTCCGCGACACTCATTGACCCGGCATCGCCGATGATCTTCCAGACGCGCTCGCCCCGATGCTGGCATTGGATGAAGAATTGCTTGCGGCCCGACGGCGACACCCGGACGCCGAATCCCCTGAGCTTGCCGTCGCGGATATCGCGAACTGCCTTGTGGGGCTTGAACGCCCTGACGCGGGCGTCGGTGAGAATGGTTCCAAGCATGCGATTTCTCCCGGCTCCGGTGGCAGCCAGGGAACCGGGAGTTGCAAACTCGTGTCCCGACCGCTACATTTTCGGGAGAAAAAACGACACTATATCAGATAGTTAGCACCCACCGGTGCGCGCGTAGGTGTGACGCAGGTCATGAAGGCGGCAGTCCCCGATCCCGGCCTCGCGGCGCACCCGGTCCCAGAGCGACAGGTGGGGGCCGCGCGGGCGGGCGGGGTCGAGCGGCGAGGGGAACACATACGGGCTTTCGCCGCGCGGCTGGCGGTCGAGGATGGCGCGGGCCCGGCTGCCGAGCGGCACCGTCCTCGGCCCCGTCTTGGCGTCGGCGAGCGTCAGGTGCCCGTCCTGCACCTCCGACCATCTCAGCGTGACGATCTCGCCCCTGCGGCATCCGGTGAGCAGCAGCAGGCGGAGGATGTCGGCCTGCCGGCGGTCGCCCTCGCGGGTCTGCGCGTCGAGGACCCGGTGGAGGCGGGCGACCTCCTCGCGTGACAGGAACCGGGTGAGCTTCGCCCGCCGGTTGTATGCGATGCCGGCGGCCGGATTGCGTTCGACATGGCCGCAGGCGAGGGCGAAGTTCAGGATCTGCCTGAGACGCTGGAGGACATGGTTGGCATTGCCGGGCGCGGTGCGGCTGTAGCGCTCGAACCAGCGCC